>NZ_JBQUYV010000003.1:0-386248 GCF_056314185.1 Sphingomonas sp. DMC8
TTGGAGATGCTTTGATCGACTTTCCTGTTCCCCGCCCGCGAGACTGCACGCCGTCGGAAGGTAGCACGAAGATGCTCGCCGCCGGTGCGCAGGCTGAAGGCGAGTTTGTCCTCGACGGGTGGCTGGATCGACGCAGTCGAAGGCACATTGCTGCCCGCCGGATCCCAAACAGTCTCTCACCGCCCGCCTGGCAGTGGAAATCCGGCCGACCGAAACGCTGACTCTGGCGCCGTCGCTATTTCATCAGCGGACCACGACATTTTAGCTTGAGGTGCGCTCAGCCTGGCTACGTCGATGGTTCGGTGGACATTCGGTCCACGCAGAACTTCAATCCGGATCACCCTCGATGTCAAAGCCCCCCCCCCGCGCCACGATCGCCGATACGCGCTCGCGCGTGTGAAAGCTGGCGCTGGCAACCGGCTCCGTCACGGTGATCGCGCCCCTTCCACCCTTACCCACGCCCCCATCGGCAAGCTCAGGGAAGTCGGAGCTGGCACCGTGGTCGGGCACAACCCCTTCGTTCATGGTCAGAATTCATCTCATGCAGAAAATTCAGTCCGGCATCACCCGAAGCCTGTCTCCCCGCACCCAGATTGTGGTGCTTGCCGTCGCCGCGGGGCTGCTGGCCACCGGCACAGGCGCCTCTGCAATATCCAGTCTGCGCGCCGCCAAGGTTGCCGCTCCAGCGACCGCCCGGCGCGCAGGATTTTACCCGACACCCCAACAAAGGAAGTCACTCACTTTCGAAACGGTGGGCCGCTCTGCGCTTTCCGGGTCGGCCATCGAAGCGACCGGCACGATCGCCGTGGACGGCAATCGCAGCACGCCGGTATCGCCCCCCTTTAGCGGGCTGGTCACGCGGCTACTCGTTGAACCAGGCCAGCGAGTGGCCAAGGGGCAGCCGCTGATGCTGATCGAGTCGGTGGAATATGTCGAGGCGCGCGATGCGCTGGTCTCGGCAAGTGCGCAGTATCGCGCCGCCACAGCCCAGTTGCGGCTCGCCCAACAAAACGCCGACCGCTATGAGGCGCTTTACCGAACCGCAGGCGGCGCGCTGAAGGATTACCAGCAAGCGTTGAGCGCCGTCGCCGCCGCCCAGGGTGCCGTGCAGACTGCACAGGCGAGCGTCTCCGCAGCGCGCGGCAAGCTGGCGGTCTATGGCATGGCGACGCCGACGATGCAGACACTGACAGCAGGCCGTGCCGCCTCCGCCACCCAGGCGGTCGTCCGTGCTCCCATCGCCGGCGTGATCGCGCGCCGGGATGTGGCTGCGGGCCAGTTCATCGACGGCAAGGGAGCGGCCGCGTTCGTCATCACCGACCCTTCCACCGTGTGGCTGATCGCGCAGATTGCGGAGAGCGATGCCGCGCAGGTCAGCGTCGGCGATGCGGTGACGGTAACGACTCCTGCCTGGCCGGGCCGGCGGTTCACTGCCCGCGTCGAGCAGGTTGGCGCCGGCCTGGACCCGGAATCGCACCGGCTGCCGGTGCGCGCAACGATCGCGAACCCCGACGGCGCGCTGAAACCGGACATGTTCGCCAGCTTCTCCATTCAACCAGGCGCCCCTGGGGGCGCCCGCACCGCCGCTTCCGCCTTGGTGATTCCGGCCAGCGCGCTAATCCGCGAAGGTGAAGAGTCGCGGGTGTGGATCGCACGCCCCGACGGGGCGCTGGTCCCCCGCGTCGTCACGACCGGCGAACGCGCAAACGGCAAAGTCCACATCACCAGCGGGCTACGCCCGGGCGAGCGCATCGTGACCGGCGGCGCCCTGTTCGTGAACGAAGCGGGGACCCAAGGCTGAGCGCTCGCCAGCCCCCGATCCCTCCCGCCGGCCTCCTTTCAGCGAAAGCTCCATGAACCGCATTGTCGCCTTCGCGTTGCATCAGCGCACCCTTATCGTCATCCTGCTGATCGCGCTGCTCGGCGCCGGCGGGGTCGCATTCAGCAAGCTGAACATCGAAGCCTATCCCGACCCGGTCCCGCCGATGGTCGAGATCGTCACGCAGGCCCCGGGTCTATCGGCGGAAGAAATCGAGCGGAACATCACGATTCCGATCGAGGTACAGCTCGCAGGCATACCGCACGTTACGGCCGTTCGCGCATCGACGCTGTTCGGCCTGTCGGACATCCGGGTCCAGTTCAGCTACGACTTCAGCTATGACGAAGCGCAGCAGCGGATCATCAACCGCCTGTCGCAGATGGCGGCGCTGCCCTATGGTGCCAAGCCAGCCATCTCCCCCACCTCGCCGATCGGCGATGTCTTCCGGTACCGGGTCAAGGGGCCGCCCGGCTATTCGACGATGGACCTGAAGACCCTGCAGGATTGGGTTGTCGAACGGCGGATGAAGTCTGTCCCCGGCGTCATCGACGTGATCAGCTGGGGCGGCAAGACCCGCAATTACGAGGTTGTCATCGACAACAATCGGCTGGTCGCCCACGGCATGACAGTACAGCAGGTGCTTGCCGCATTGGGCAAAAGCAATGCCAATGTCGGCGCACAGACGATCAATTTCGGTCCCCAGTCTGCTATCGTACGCGGCATCGGCCTGATCCACTCTCCCGAACAGATCGGCGCCGTGCTGGTCGGAACCCGGAATGGCGCACCAGTGATGGTACGCGACGTAGCCAACATACAGGTCGGCCATGTCGCGCGCACAGGCATTTCGGGCCAGGACGGCGACGACGACATCGTCCAGGGCATCGTACTGATGCACCGTGGGGCGCAATCCACCCCGACGATTGCTGCGGTGAAGGCGAAGGTCGACGAGATCAATGCGTCTGGCGCCCTGCCGCCGGGCGTGACGCTGGAGCGCATCTATGATCGCGCCGGCCTGATCGCGCTGACGACGCGAACCGTGGTGCACAATATGGTTGAGGGCATGCTGCTGATCTTCGTGATCCAGTGGCTGTTCCTCGGCAATCTCAGATCTGCCGTGATCGTGGCGATGACGATCCCCTTCGCCTTGTCCTTTGCGGTATTGATCCTGATTGCGAACGGCGAAAGTGCCAATTTGCTGTCGGTCGGGGCGCTCGATTTCGGGCTAATCGTCGACGCGACCGTCATCATGGTCGAGAACATCTATCGCCGGCTGGCCGAGCGCTCGCACCTCGCCGGGAAAGCCCAGGCCAGAGCCATGCCAAGCGCTCGACTGGGCACAATCCAGGCTGCGGCAGGCGAAGTAAATCGCGGCATCTTTTTCGCCGCCGCGATCATCATCGCCAGCTTCATCCCGCTGTTCACCCTGTCGGGGGTCGAAGGCCACATCTTCGGGCCGATGGCCAAGACCTATGCCTATGCCATCATCGGCGGCCTGATCGCGACCTTCACGGTCTCGCCCGTACTCTCGGCCATCCTGCTGCCGGAGCATCTCTCTGAGGTTGAGACCCGCGTGGTGCAGCTGCTGCGCCGCCTCTATCGACCGGCGGTCGGCTTCGCGCTCGCCAACCGGGTGCTCACGCTCGGCATGGCCGCGCTGCTCTTCGTCGCGGCCGGACTGGGCGTGCGATCGCTAGGGGTCGAGTTCCTGCCGCATCTCGAAGAAGGCAATATGTGGATCCGCGCAAGCCTGCCCTCCTCGATCTCGATCGAGGAAGGACAGCATGTGGTGAACGACATCCGACGTACCATCCAGGCCTTTGGGGCGGTGGAGACGGTCGTGTCGCATCAGGGCCGCCCCGATGACGGCACCGATCCCTCGGGCTTCTCCAACGTAGAATATTTCGCGCCGCTCAAGCCGGCCGCCGACTGGCCACAGCATATCAGCAAGGAGGAACTGACCAAGCGGATGACTAAGGCGCTGAACGACCGCTTCCCCGGCGTCGAGTTCTCCTTCTCCCAATATATCGAGGACAATGTCAGCGAGTCCGCCTCCGGCGTAAAGGGCGCGAACGCGGTCAAGCTGTTCGGGCCCGATCTGGAAACGCTCCAGCGGCTGGGCAACCGCGTACGCGACGTGCTGGCGAAGGTGGACGGCATCGCGGATCTGGGCGCGTTCCCGCTACTCGGCCAGCCCACCGTCAAGGTCGAGGTCGATCGCGATCGCGCAGCCCGCTATGGTCTGGATACCGACGACGTGAACGACGTCGTTCGTGCCGCAATCGGCGGGCAGGAAGCCGGCCGCCTCTACGAACGCACCACGGACCGAAATTTCCCGATCGTCGTGCGCCTCAAGCCCGAGCAGCGCGACTGCCTGGAAACCATCCGCCGGATCACCATCGGCGCGCCAGCGCCGGGCGGCGGCTTGCGCCAGGTGCCGTTGTCCGAAATCGCCGACGTCCGCCTGACCTCCGGCGCCTCGTTCATCTATCGCCAGCACCAGGAGCGGTACATTCCGGTCAAGTTCGCGGTGCGCGGCCGCGACCTGGGCAGCACGGTGGCGGAGGCCCAGCGCCGCGTCGCCGCCGAAGTGGCGCTGCCGCCGGGCTACCATATCGAATGGGCCGGCGAGATGGGCAATCTCGACAGCGCCGTCGCCCGGCTAAAAGTCGTCGTTCCGGTCAGCCTCGCGCTCATCCTGCTGCTGCTGTTCGTCAATTTCGGCTCGGCGATCGACATGCTGCTGGCGGCCTCCGTCATGCCCATGGCGCTGATCGGCGGCGTGCTGACACTGACCCTGACCGGCACGCCGTTCAGCATCTCGGCCGCGATCGGCTTCGTCGCGCTGCTCGGGATTTCGGCGATGGACGGGATCATCGTGCTGACGGCGTTCAACCAGGCCGTGGACGAGGGGATGGAACGCGCCGCTGCCCTCGCAGAGGCCTGCGAGACCAGCCTGCGGCCGGTGATGATGACCTGCATCGTCGCCGCGATCGGGCTGCTACCGGCCGCCATGTCGAGCGGAATCGGCAGTCAGGTGCAGAAGCCGCTCGCGCTGGTCGTGGTCGGCGGGATGATGCTCGCACCCATCCTGATCCTGCTCGTCCTGCCGGTTCTAATCGACCTCGTCTCCCCGCGCGGCCGCCGCGCGGGCCCGTACTCCCCGTCGGAAGTCGTCCTGCCATGATGCGCTTGTCGTTTCTCTCGCTGCTCGCCCTCCCCCTCGCCGCTTGCGCCACCGCCGGCACCGATTTCCGTGTACCCTCCCCGCCGGCCAGCCAAGGCTATCCACTTGCCAAGACAGAGGGAACTCCCGCGGACGGGCAGCGCTTCGTGGTGGGGACCGCGGTACCGCAACGCTGGTGGACCTTGTTCGGCAACCCCGCACTCGACGGCTTGGTCGAGGAAGCGCTGCGCGCCAACCCGGATGTCGCGACCGCTGAGGCAAGGCTCCGGCAAGCGCGAGCCCAGGCCGCCGTCGCCGAGGGTGCGCGCCTGCCCGCGATCGATCTCAGCCTCCAGGGCGAAAAGACCCACACCTCGCGCGCGCTGTCCGGCGTCCTCGCTGACGACAAGCGCTACCTCTACTCGCTCAGCACGACGCAACTTTCAGTCAACTATCCGCTCGATCTGTTTGGCGGGCTCAAGCGGCGTGGCGAATCCGCGCGGGCGACGGCGGAGGTCCAGGCGCACCGGCTGGCGGCTGCGCGCCTGACGGTAGCAACCAACACTGCGCTGGCGGTCATCCGTCTGGCATCCATCCAGAACCGCATCGAGGCGCTCGGCCGCTCGATCGGCCTGCGTCGGCAGCTGCTCGACCTGTTCCGCCGCCGCCAGGCGCTTGGCGAGGTGGGTACCGCGGAGATCGAGGCCCAGCGGACCGCGCTGGCCCGCGCGGAAAGCGCGTTGCCGCCCCTGCGCAAGGCCGAAGCGCACGAGCGGGCGACGATCGACATTCTGCTCGGCAGGGAGCCCGGTGCTGTTCCCTTACCGACGATCGCGATCAACGCTCTGCACCTGCCGCAGGACCTGCCGCTCACCTTGCCAGCCGAGATCGTCCGGCAGCGCCCCGATGTTCTGGCCGCACAGGCCCAGCTTCACGCGGCCAGCGCCGATGTCGGTGTTGCCATCGCTGCGAGACTGCCCGCCATCACGCTCAGCGGCAATGTCGGCGGACGCGCGATCGCGTTTGACCGGATGTTTGCCGGCGGCAATCCCTTCTGGACGATCATCGGCGGACTGACCCAGCCAATCTTCCGCGGCGGAGCGCTACGGCGCCAGCAGGAGGATGCCCAGGCCGCGTTCGACGCAACCAAGGCGCAGTATCGTGGGGTCGTCCTCGCTGCGCTAGCCGACGTGTCCGATGCCCTTCTTGCGGTGCGCGAGGATGGTGAGGCGGTCCGCGCCGCACTCACCGCCCACGAAGCGGCAGAAAATACGCTGGCGCTAATATCCCAGCAGGTGCGCCTCGGTGCGTCCGGTACGCTGGAAGTGATGAACGCCGCTACCGCCAGCACCGAAGCGCAAACCGAGCTGATCGCCGCCCGGTCCATGCGCCTCGCCGATACCGTTGCCCTGTTTCAGGCGCTTGGCGGCGGCTATTCGGTCAATACCAAATAGCGGTGCCGCGGGGGCGAGCCGCCATCTCGCCTCCCTTCCCAGCCCCGGCGTGCGGCCTCAGGCGCGATCAGGTTCCAGCAGGGCCGCATACGCGCCGCCCCTGGCAATCAGCGCGTCATGGGTGCCCGATTCCACCACAGCACCCTGTTGCATCACGACGATCAGGTCCGCCGAACGCACAGTCGACAGCCGATGCGCGATGGTGATTGTCGTCCGGTTCTTGGAGAGATCCGCCAGAGCCTCGCTCATCGCCTGCTCGGTGCGTGTGTCGAGGGCGCTGGTCGCCTCGTCGAGCAGCAGGATCGGCGGATCGCGCAAGATGGTGCGGGCAAGTGCCAGGCGCTGCTTCTCGCCGCCGGAGAATCGATAGCCGCGCTCACCGACAATGGTGTCGTATCCTTCCGGCAGTGCCTCGATATAATCGGCAATCTGCGCCGCACGGGCGGCAGCCGCCAGCTCCGCATCGGTGGCATCGGGCCGCGCGAAGCGCAGATTATCGGCGATGCTCGCATGAAGCAGATAGGGTTCCTGCGTAACCACGCCGAGCATGTCGGTGAGCGACGCAAAGGTCAGGTCGCGGATATCGATACCGTCGAAGCGTATCGCGCCTTCATCGACATCGTACAGCCGCGCCAGCAGATAGCCGAGCGTCGTCTTGCCCGAACCGGTCGACCCGACGATGGCGACATGCGCGCCTGCGGGAATGTCGATCGAGACGTTGCGTAACGTCGGTTCGCCGCCCTTTTCATAAGCGAAGCTCACTTTGTCGATGCTGACGGCACCGCGCATGTCGGCGGGCGCCACGGTGACGGCATCGGGGCGCTCCACGATTTCCACCGGTCGATCGAGATAGTCGAACACGCGGGCGAACAGGGCGCGGGTCGTCCGTATCTCCAGCCCGGTGCGCAGCAGCTCCTGCAGCGGCCAGAGCAGTTGCTCCTGCAGCGCGATCATCGCCACCAGCGTGCCGATGGAGATCGACACGTCCCGGCTGATCAGCCAGCCGCCGAGAAACAGCGTCAGCGCCGGCAGCGCATCGAGCAGCAGATGGATCAGCTGCCACTGCCATTCGCCCGCAGTGCTGGAGCGCACTTCCAGCGCGCTTACATCGGCCGAGGTGCGCGCGAAACGGCGGACGAGATGCGCGTTGCGCCCCATGGTCCTGGCAAGGATGATGCCGGAAATCGACAGCGTTTCCTGCACGGCCGACGACAGGTCAGCCATACGCGCCTGCTGGCGATCGGTATAGGCCTCGCGCTTTTCTCCAACGCGGTCGCTGAGATACACGACCGCCGGAATGATGATCATCGAAAAGAGCGCAAGCCGCCAGTCGAGCAGCAGCATCGCGATCGCCGTCATCAGAACGAGGCTGACATTGCGGGCCAGCTCGTGCGCGGTGTTGGTGACGAGCGATTGCAGCCCGCCAATGTCGTTGGCAATGCGCGACTGGATCTCGCCGGTCCGCGTCTTGGTGAAGAAGCCGAGCGAAAGCGACTGGAGGTGCCCGTATACGCGGACGCGCAGGTCGTGCAGGATCGACTGGCCGATCCGCGCCGACAGGATGGCATGGGCGGCGTTGATCGCGGACGCCAGCGCACCGGCGCCGATCAGCGCCACCACCAGCAGAGTCAACAGGCGCATGTCGACCCGCGGCAGCGCCTGGTCGATGATCGCGCGCAGCAGGAACGGCGTGGTGAGGCCCACCGCTGCACCCAGAATGATCAACAGCCCGACGAGGGCAATCCGGCCGCGATAGGGGCCGAAGAGTGCAAGCACGCGCCGCAGCGAGACTTGAACGCCCTCGCCTTCCTCTTCCTCCCAATCGGTCTGGGGTTGGTCGTCTGACATCACGCTTTCACTCTTCCACTCTTCCAACTAGCAAGAATGCGCCGCCGCCACGTGTGGCGGTCCACGTCGTCGCGCTAGCGCTCTTCGGTACTCGTCTGATCCAGCTGCCGCACGCCAGCGGCAATACGACGCTGACGCTGAGACCGCCCGTTCGCCGGTTCGCCAACGCGACCGATCCGCCGCTGGCCGCGATGGCGCGGCGGGCGATTCCGAGCCCGAGACCAAAGCCCGCACCGCTCTGGTTCGCTCCTTGCACAAATGGCTCGAGGAGCCGGGTCGCCTCGCCCTCGGCGATGCCCGGCCCTTCATCGTCGATGGTGACGATGCAGTGCGACATGCCGTTCCGCGCCAGCAATAGGCTCACGACCGCGCCTGAGGGCGAGAAGCGAAGGGCGTTGCGCAGGATGTTCTCAAAGGCACGATGAACCAGCTGGCCGCTGCCCAGGATCAACCAGTCGTCCTCGCCACTGTCCGCCGGCAGGTCGACGGCCAGGATCACCCCCTGCGCCTCGGCCTCGAACCGCGCATTGTCGGCGACGAGCTGCAGCACCTCGTGCAGATCGAAATATTCCTCGCTCGAACCGGCATCGCTCTCCAGCCGCGCCAGCGTCAGCAATTCGCCGACCAGCACGTCGAGATTCTCCGCCTCGCGATCGATCCGGTCGAGCGAGGCTTCGAGCCGGGCCGGGTCGCGGCGTAGCAGGTCGGCCGCGAGCCGCATTCGCGCGAGCGGCGATCGTAGCTCGTGCGAAACGTCGTGGAGCAGCCGGTCGCGGGCGGCGACCAGTTCCTGAAGCCGTTCCGCCATGGCGTCGAAATCGCGCGCGAGATCGGCGACCTCGTCCTTGCGGCGCCCCATGGTAGGCCCGAGCCGCACGCTCAGGTCGCCCTGCGCCAGCCGGCCGAATCCCAGCTGGAGGCGGTGGATCGGCGAAGAAAGATAGGCGGCCAGCATGGCGCTGAACGCAAGGCCGGCGAGCGCGATGGCGATCAGCTCGTCGGGCGGGATGACGGTGGAGACCCAGTCCTCGCCGGCATGGGACAACGGCGGCGTGGCATAGCGCAGGCAATGGCCGCCCGCCCGGCGCGCGATCGCCCGGGGGGCCGCCGGCCGCGCACAGGCGTCCTGCGCCAGTGGCGCCAGCGTCAGGCGGGTGCGCTGCACTGCCGGCCAGTTCACGATCTGCTGCGCCAGCCCCTGCGGGCCGCCACGCTCCAGCGCCGTCGCCGCCGTCTCGACCAGCACCGTGCCGGTGGCATAGGCCGGGTCCCAGTCCGGTCGCGACGGGGCAGGCTGGAGCGACCAATAGGACCAGAGGCCGGTGGCCAGCACCAGATAGGCCGCCCAGAAACCCAGCCAGATCTTCCAGAACAGGCGCCGCTTCACGGCGCTACCCGCAGGCGATAGCCGACACCGCGAATGGTCTCGATCTCCGCTGCGTCCGCGCTTGCCTGGCGCAGCTTCTGGCGCAGGTTGCTGACATGCACGTCGATGCTGCGGTCATATCGCAGCCGCTGGCGTCGCAGGGCTGCAAGCGAGAGATCATCCTTGGTGGAGACGATGTCGCCCGCCCGCATCAGCGCTTCCAGCAGGCTGAATTCGGTGGCGGTCAATTCGATCAGGCGACCGTCCCAGCGGGCATCGCGCCGGGCGGGATCGAGCGTCAGCAACCCCGTCGCCAAGGGGCCGGCTGGGCCGGTGCCGCTGGTCCGCCGCAGGACCGCGCGCAGCCGCGCAAGCAGTTCCCGCGGATAATAGGGCTTGGCGACATAATCGTCGGCACCAAGTTCCAGGCCGATCACCCGATCGACATCGTCGCCCCGCGCCGTGAGCATCACGACCGGCAGCGTGCTCGTCTCGCGGATGCGGCGCAGCACTTCGATGCCGTTCATCCGCGGCAGCATGATGTCCAGGATCACGGCCTCGAACCGGCCGGTCAATGCCTGCTGCACGCCCTCTTCGCCGCTGCCGGCAACGGTGAGCACGAAGCCCTCTTCGGCCAGATACTCGCGCAGCATGGCGCTCAGCTCGGCATCGTCGTCGATCAGCAGCAGGTTGGTCACATCTCGTCCTCTGTTGCGCAGGATGCTGGGGTGTCGGGCGCGCGATGTCAGCCCTTCTTTACGCAATCTTTTCGCTTCGCTTGCGATGGTCTTACCCAAGGGGACGCCGGTGCTTGGCATAAGCGCCGGCATGTCAAAACGCCGCATCCTTCTTTTCGTTGGCCTTCCCGCCGCTTTTGTCCTTGCCACGCTTGCCTGGTGGTTCGCCATGCGCCCGTCGCCCACAGACGGGCTTGCGACGGCCGAGGTTGCCTTGGGCGACATCGAACAGAATGTGCTGGCGACGGGCAAGCTTCGACCAAAGGAACTGGTGAGCGTCGGCGCCCAGGTCTCGGGTCAGGTCAAGAAGTTGTACGTGCAGCTCGGGCAGCGCGTCCGCGCCGGGGATCCGATCGCGGATATCGACGCGGCCCCGCAACGGCTGGCACTGCGCAACGCTGAGGCCGCGGTCGGAGCGCTGATCGCACAAAAGGCGTCGCGGCAGGGTGCGCTGGTGCAGGCAGAGCTCGCCTATCTTCGTCAAAAGACCATGCTGGCTGCCCAGGCTACAGCGCGCGCCGACTATGAGGCTGCCCAAGCTTCCCTGACCACACTGCGTGGCGAACTTCGCTCGCTCGACGCCCAGATCGTCCAAGCGCGTACCCAGGTAGAGACGGCGCGGTTGAACCTGGGCTTTACCCGCATCGTGGCGCCTATGGACGGCACCATTGTCTCTATCGTCACGAAGCAGGGCCAGACAGTGAACTCGTTCCAGTCGGCGCCGACCATAGTCATGCTCGCCCGACTCGACGTGATGACCGTGCGCGCCGAAATCTCGGAAGCCGATGTGCAAAAGGTTCGGGTCGGCCAGACGGTGCGCTTTACGACGCTGGGCGCGCCCGACCGCCGCTACCAGGCCCGGATCGACCGGATCGAACCCGCGCCGGAATCGATCGCGACCGAAGGCACGGCCAGCGCGACAAGCGCAAGCGGCGCTTCGGCCGGCACCACGGCAATCTATTACAATGCCCTGTTTGACGTGCCCAATCCCGAAGGCCGGCTGCGCCCGTCGATGACCGCGCAGGTGTCCGTCCTCCTCGCGAGCGCCCGTCACGCGGTGCTGGTTCCGCTGGCAGCACTTGGCGAGCGCGGCGCCGATGGCCGCTATCAGGTGCGCGTCGTCAACGCCAAGGGCGGGATCGAGACGCGGCAGGTCCGCACCGGCATCGCCGACGACAGCAATGCCGTCGTGCTTTCCGGCCTCAAGCCCGGGGAAAAGGTGGTCATCGCGCAGGAAAGCGCCGAGCCCACGACCGATGGCGGCATGGGGATCGGGTTCTGATGGCCACGCCGCCGATCATCGAAACCAAGGGGCTGCGCCGCGAATTCCCGGCGGGGGAAGGCACCATAGCCGTCCTCAAGGACGTAGACCTGACGATCCATGCCGGAGAACTGGTGGCGATCGTCGGCGCGTCCGGGTCGGGCAAGTCGACCCTGATGAACATCCTGGGTTGCCTCGATCGCCCCACCGCCGGAGCCTATCGCGTGCAGGGCCGCGATACCGGCACGCTGGCACCCGACGAGCTTGCTGCGCTGCGCCGGGAGCATTTCGGCTTCATCTTCCAGCGCTATCATCTGCTCTCGGACCTGTCGGCCGTGGGAAATGTCGAGGTGCCATCGGTATATGCCGGGCACGAATCCGGCGCGCGGCGCGCGCGGGCGACGGCCCTGCTGGCCCGCCTCGGTCTGGGCGATCGCACCCGCCACCTGCCCAGCCAGCTTTCCGGCGGACAGCAGCAGCGCGTTTCCATCGCCCGAGCTCTGATGAACGGCGGCGCGATCATCCTCGCCGACGAACCCACCGGCGCTCTCGACAAGGCGAGCGGCGAAGAGGTGATGCGCATCCTGAAAGAGCTGAATGCGGAGGGGCACACGATCATCCTCGTGACCCACGACATGGCCGTCGCGGCCCATGCCGACCGCGTCATCGAAATCAGTGACGGCATGATCGTCGCCGACCGCTGCAATCGCGAACCTGCCCCGCGGCAAGCCCTTGCCCCGGCGGCGCAATCCTCGGCAGGGCGGTGGCGGGCGGCTGCCGACCGGTTCAGCGAAGCCTTCCGCATGGCGCTGCTGGCCATGGCCGCGCATCGGGTACGGACCTTCCTGACCATGCTCGGCATCATCATCGGCATCGCGTCGGTCGTGTCGGTCGTGGCGCTGGGCAACGGCGCGCAATCGAAGGTGATGGCGCAGATCAGCGATCTCGGCACCAATACGATCGACATCTTCCCCGGCAAGGATTTCGGCGACCTGCGCGCCGCTTCGATCCAGACGCTGAGCGAGAGCGACGCGCGCGTTCTGGGCAACCAGAGCTATGTCGACAGCGTGTCGCCCAACATCTCCACCAGCGTCACCGCGCGGCGCGATAACATCGCCGCCACCGCCCAAATCAACGGAGTCGGGGCAGGCTATTTCCGGGTCCGGGGATTGAAGGTGGCCCAGGGCGCGCTGTTCAAGCAGGCGGACGTGGCGCACGCCGCGCAGGTGGCGGTGATCGACACCAAGGCACGCACCAGCCTGTTCCCGCACGGTGCGAACCCGATCGGCGCGACGGTGCTGCTCGGCCAAGTGCCGGTGCGGGTGATCGGCGTGCTGCGCCCGTCGCAGGCCGGCGGCGGCGGATCGAGCGCGAATGTCTACATCCCTTACCGCACAGCCGCGGCGCGCATGACCGGGCGGACCAAGCTGGAGAGCATCACCGTGCGTGTCGCCGACCGGGTGACGAGCAACGCCGCCCAGCAGGCGGTGACGGCACTGCTCACCCGGCGGCACGGCACCAAGGACTTCTTCATCTTCAACTCCGATCAGATCCGCAAGGCGATCACCCAGACCAGCCAGACGATGGCCCTGCTGATTTCGTCGATCGCGGTCATCGCACTGGTTGTCGGGGGGATTGGCGTGATGAACATCATGCTCGTCTCGGTGACCGAACGCACGCGGGAAATCGGCGTGCGCATGGCCGTCGGCGCACGGCAGAGCGATATCCTGCAGCAGTTCCTGATAGAAGCGGTGCTGGTATGCCTGATCGGCGGCGCGGTGGGCGTGCTGCTTGCCCTGTTGCTCGGCCTTCTCGTCAGCCTCAGCGGCAGCGGCTTTACGATGGTCTTCTCGCTGTCGTCGATCCTGCTCGCCTTCGCCTGCTCTACGGCGATCGGCATCCTGTTCGGCTTCCTTCCCGCCCGTAACGCCGCCCGGCTCGATCCGGTCGAGGCACTGGCACGAGATTGATGATGAAACCTGTCCTTACCCTGATCGTCACCGGCGCGCTGCTGGCCGGCTGCGCTACCCGCACCCCCTATGTGCGCCCGGCCGCGCCCTTGCCTGGCGCGTTCCTCCACCAGTCCGGCGCCGCGCAGCAAAGCCCGCGCACCGACACGTGGTGGCGGAGCTTCGGCGACCCGGCGCTGGATGCGCTGGTGGACCTTGCGGTGGCGCGCAATCCGGACCTTGCCGCGGCAGCAGTTCGGGTGCGTCGCGCCCAGCTCGAAGCGCGGCTCGCCGGGAATGCGCTGGCGCCGATTCCGAACGGGTCGCTCAGCAGTGGCCTGTCCCGCCCGCTGTCCGGCAACGCACGCCAATCAAGCGAAAGCGCCGCGGGATCGGTTGGGCTCGCCTGGGAGGCCGATCTGTTCGGTCGCCTTGGCGCACGCCGGGACGCGGCGCGACTGGAGGCGGAAGCGACCGCCGAGGATCGCGACGGCGTGTTCCTGACGCTGGTCGGCACAACGGCGTCGCTCTACTGGCAGATCGCGCTGGCGAACGAGCGGATCGCGCTGGGTGAGCAAAGCCTGGCCTATGCGCGCCAAACACAGACGCTGGTGGAAGCGCAATTCGGGGCCGGCGCGGTCTCGGCGCTCGAGCGCCGAGAGGTCGAGCAAAGTGTCACCGCGCAAGAAGCCGCACTGACCGAAATCCGACAGGCCCGCGTCCGCGCGCGCGAGGCGCTGATGGTGCTGCTCGACGGCGCGCCCGCACCCGGCGCAGAGCCGCAGGCGTTGAAGATGGCCCCGCTGCCGGTGGTTGCGGCCGGCTTGCCCGCCGATCTGCTAGGGCGCCGCCCCGATCTGCGCGCCGCCGAGCTGCGGCTGCGGAGCGTTCTAGCGAGCGCCGATGCAACCAAGGCCAGCTTTTACCCTGCACTGACCCTGACCGGCGGCCTCGGGACGTCGAGCAGCGGCCTGCTCAATCTGCTGGCCAACCCCGTTGCAACGCTCGGAGCGGGTCTCACGCTGCCGTTCCTGAACCTGCGTGGCATGCGCTTCGAAACACAGATCGCCCGCACCCGCTACGAGGAAGCGGTGATCCAGTTCCGCAAGTCGCTGTACACCGCGTTGGCGGAGGTGGAGACGACGCTCTCCGCCCGCAGCGAGCTGGCGACCCAGGGCGTGGCCCTGCGCCGCGCCCGTGACGCTGCCGCCGATGCAGAGCGCCTGTACGAAGTCCGCTACCGCGCCGGGGCGGTGGCGCTTCGTGCCTGGCTCGATGCGCAGGAACGCCGTCGCGCCGCAGACCTGGCCCTATCATCGAACCAGCTTGCGCAGCTCCAGAACCAAGTCACGCTATATCAGGCGCTGGGCGGCGGTTTCGGGCGTTGAGCCTTTGCGCACCTTTCCGGTTCGGCGGACAAGGGTAGTTCTGACGTCTCCACCAACAAATACTCATACAAATTCCTTGTCCGATCCGAAACCTCGCGGCACTCTGGCTGTCTACCGCTACGGCCACTCCGCCGCGGTGCACGCAGACTGGATAGGAATACGGATGACCCGAGCCGGCAGGCTCCCGCTTATATGGTTGCGTCATGGCATGGCGTCGCTGCGGCTCCACGCAGCGGCGCTGACTTTGGCGGCACTGTGTACAGCCGCCCCGTCCCAGGCCCAGAAATCGGCGCCTGCGCCCGGCGCCTCGCACTCCCCAGCGGCGCTCGCGCAAGCCGTGGCGCGCGCGCTCGAAAACGATGCGGTCCTGCACGCCCCGCTTCGCGGCAGCGTGACGCTGCCCGCTAACGGCGCCGAAATCCCCTCGCTTGCGGAGCGGTCAGATGCGGCGGCGGCACGCATTCGATGGCGATCCTCGAACCCGTCGATACTCTCCGACCGCGACCGGGTCATAAGTGGAAACAGAATTCGCAGCGGCGCAATCGTCCGAGGCGCGAAGCCGGCGGCGGTACGGCTCACCGCGACCATCACCGTATCCGGTGCGGCACCCGTCACCGTTCCGATCGAAACCACCATTCTGCCGCGGCCCGCGCGTATCCAGCCGCCACGGGAAGCCTATCTCTTCGTCTATTTCACCGGCGATTCGATCGAGGGGGAGAAGCTGCGTTTCGCTATCTCGGACGGAAACGATGCCCTGCATTGGAAGAATCTCAACGCAGCGCAGCCGGTCCTGGAGTCGTCGTTCGGCACGCGGGGGCTTCGCGATCCTTTCATCCTGCGTTCGGCGGAAGGGGACCGCTTCTTTCTACTCGCCACCGATCTGTCGACCGCCCGCACTGGCTGGCAAGGCAGTACCGAGCATGGCAGCCTCCACCTCGAAATCTGGGAATCGACCGATCTGGTCCATTGGAGCGCGCAGCGACATGTGAAGGTCAACACCCCGGATGCCGGTATGACCTGGGCGCCCGAGGCAATGTACGATCCGACGATCGACGCCTATCTCGTCTACTGGACGTCCACGCGCTACACGGATCCGGCGCACCGCCACCAGGACGGTGAAGGCCCACAGATCCTTACATCGATCACCCGCGACTTTCGCAGCTTCACGCCGCCCCAGCCCTGGTTCCGGACGTCCGACCGTCCTGAACTCGTCCGGTCCAAGGGCATGATCGATACGACCGTAATGCGGGATGGCCCTTATTATTACCGCTTCACCAAGGTAACGCAGGCCGAGGGATGCCCCTCGCCCGACATCATGCTCGACCGCTCGACCAGCTTGCGCGCGACGGTGGGTTCGGGTGCGTGGCAGGTGCTGGATCGCTGCATCGGGCGCAAGGCCGGCACACCCGAAGTAGAGGGGCCGAGCGGCTTCGCCGCCAATCCCGGAGACGTGACCGGCTTCCGCTACTTCCTATGGGTCGATAATTTCGAGCGCACGGGCTACATCCCGCTCGCGACCAATTCCTTGGCGGCGCCCATCCACTGGACCTATCCGGCGGACTTTCGCCTTCCTGCATCGCCCCGCCACGGATCGGTGCTTTCGATCACCGCCGCCGAACGCGACGCGCTAGTCGCACGATGGGGCGCTTCCCCTATCCCCGCCCGCGGACCCACGCCCCCGAGCGCAGCTGCCGCCGTTACGACGCCGGGCGACAGCTGGGTCGTGCCGCCCGTGCTGGCCTCGGGCACTATATTGCCCGCACCGGCGGGCGCGCAGGTGCATTGGACGGTCGAAGGTGGCGGAAGGCTGCTCGGCGGCCGCTTGTTCAACGATGGCAACCGGGATCTGGTGATTGCGCTTACCGGGAGGATCGGGGGCGTTGGCGAGGCCATTGTCGAGAAGCGCTTCACGGTCCGGCTGCTCGGCAAGGATGCCGGCCGTGTATTCGGCTATGCGCGGACGCCCACCGGGCCGCACGACGCGAACCCGCCCGCGGTCGCGCGCAGCCTGCATCTCGCGCTGGGTGGCCCGGGCCAATCGCCCCGCGCGCTGAACGGCAATGCCGGCGTCGCCTTTGCCACGGGCGACTATGTCGACGTCGATCGCGTCGGGCGGCGCGGGCTGGCCGATCCCTGCCTCTTCTATTTTGCAGATGGCAGCCTGGGCGCCATCGCGACGCGCGTGACGCTGGCAGGCGAGCCCGATGCGTCCGCGACATCCGGCGCGCTGGTGTTCAAGGCTGACCCCGCAAAGCCCGGTGAGTTTGACGAACTCGGCATCGTCGATCTGGCGACGACGCAGGGTGTAGTGCGCCCTTGCGCCGTGTGGGACTCCGCCGCCCACCGCTACATCGTCTGGTGGAAGGATCGCACGGGCAAGCCATGGTGGAACAGCGTCGACGATCTCGCGCGCAAGGTGGCGAAGCCTGCCCCGCTGTCCCCCAATCCGGCCGGCCAGCGAGAGATCGCCTCTGCCCGCAATGTCGGGACGCCGCACGCCGGCGACATCGCCACCATCGCGACCGATGCCGGTGCCTCCGATGCCCCCGGTTCGCTCGGCGCGCCGGATGCCACCACGGTCCCCGTCGATACCCGAATGGCCGCGAGGCTGATCACCAGCCTCAGCCGGGTGGTGAACACCCGCGTCTGGATTGCGCCACAGAAGATCGCACCGGGCGACATCGCTTCGCTTTCCCGGGCAAAGGTACAACTGGCCTATTCGGATGGCTCGCGCGCCACACGCGCCGTGGACTGGAACCCCGCCGACCTCCGGCGGCTTGCCAGTGCACGCGGCGGAAGCCTCTGGGTTCGCGGGATCGTCCGCCAGCCGATCTATCCGCAGATCATGGCCTATAATCGCGCCGATCCGATGATCTACCGCTACGAACAGGGCGGCCATGTCCGCTATCTATTCGTTGCGACTGATGACAGCAACAACGACAATGTCGGATCGGTGCACCTGCCGATCCGGGTGGCCGACACGATTGCCGGGCTGGCCGACGCAAATGGAGGGCGCAAACGCGAGGTTGACCTGCTCAACCGTCGCACGCGCGCGGACCGTACCGCCGATGGCCGGGTGATTGCCGGCTGTTACTGGGCGCCGGAACTGCACGAGATTGGCGGTCGTCTGTCGATCCTGTTCGCGCCCTGCTTCAATCCCGATGATCCGCGCGCGAACCAGGGCGGTTCGTGGACGACGGTCCAAGCGCACATCATGCAACTGCGCCTGGGTGGCGATCCTGCCAACCCGGCCGACTGGTCTGCGCCGGCAGCCATTCTCCAGGCCGACGGCGCGCCGCTCGGGCGTGCGGACCGGGCACAGAACATCAGCCTGGACATGTCCTATTTCGAAGCCGCTGGTCAGGCTTATTATATCTGGTCCCAGCGCTATCTGCCGACAAAGGAAACGGACGGCCCGCTCGGCGATCCACTCACCTGGATCGCCAAGGTCGATCCATCCCGCCCGACGCGCCTGACCTCTGCGCCCGTGCCCATCATCGCACCCGAACGCTCCTTCGAAGAAGGCCTGGCCGAAGGCGGGTTCGTCGTGGTGCGCGGTCAGACCGCTACCCTGCTCTATTCCAGCTCCGGCGTGAGCCCGAGCTACATCGTCGGCGGGGCCCAGGCCGCGCTCGACTCCGATCTCCTGTCGATTGCGAGCTGGCACAAATGGGGGCGACCGCTCCAGCACAGCGTGCCGATGCCCGCGGAAGTCACCGACTATCTGCGCTATGAGCAAGGCCCCGGCCACGGCGCCTTCACCAGCGACGACGACGGGAACCTTCTCTACGTCTATCACAGCTGGGGTGACGGCGTGGGTGGCAACGGCCGGGACGCCCGCATTCGACGAGTCCATTGGGCGGCAGACGGCCGGCCGATACTGGATATGACCCGCGACGAGGAAGTTGCGCCCGCGAACCGGAATGTCCGGGTAAAGGTCTCTATTCAAGGCACTAGCAGCCGCCGTCGGGACCGGTGATCGGCACGCGGCGAAGGACGCATAACTAAAAAAGGGGGACGCGCACGCCCCCCGGGTTCACCCTATCCCATTCGTCAGGCACATGCCTCGCTAAGAGCGACCACCGCATCTTCCGCGAAGATGTGCGCAAGGTCCACCAGGACGACGAACCCTTGCCCGCAGCGGACTACGCCCTGAATATAGTCGGACGACCAGGCGATGCCGATGTCGGGCGCGCCGCCGATGTCGGCACTGTCGAAGCTCCAGACGTCCAGTACCCGATCAACCACCAGGCCCAGTGTCAGCACCCGGTCGGTTAGCGGCACTTCTACTACCAGTATCCGCGTGCCGGGCCCCGGCTCGACGGGCGAAAGCCCCAGTCGGCGGCGGAAATCGACAGTCGTGACCCCGTCGCCCCGCAGATCCGTCAGGCCGATCAGATACTCCGGCCCCTTCGGGATCTTGAACTGTTCGCGATAATCGAGAATCTCGCGAACCTGATCGACCGGCACGGCGAAAACCTCAGCGCCAAGCCCGAAGGTCACCACCTGCATGCGGGTATCGGCGCTCATGCCGCTTGTCCGAAATTGCGGTCTTCCACATCGCTGCCGCCGGTATGGAGATCCAGGGCAAAGCCGTTCGATTGTGCAAAGCGATCGGCGCTCGGACCGCGTTTGGGCTTGGAACGCCCCGAGGTACGCGACGCGGGCTTGCGCGCCGGTCCCGCGACGGCCGCCGGCTTGCGGCTCGCCGCCATTTCCGAGACGCGGAAGAAGGCAATGCTCGATTGCAGCTCCTCGGCTTGCGCGGCGAGTTGTTCGGAAGTCGTCGACATGGCTTCCGATGCGCCGGCATTCTGCTGGATGACCTGGTCAAGTTGCTGGAGTGCCTCGTTGATCTGCGACGCGCCGATGTCCTGTTCGCGACATGCGGAGCTGATCTCCGAAACCAGTTCTGCCGTGCGGCGGATGTCCGGCACCAGCTTGGTGAGCATGTCCCCCGCCTCGGCAGCCGCACGGACGGTATCCGAAGAAACGGCACCGATCTCGGCCGCTGCCGTCTGGCTGCGTTCGGCGAGCTTGCGCACCTCGGATGCGACGACTGCAAAGCCGCGACCATATTCGCCGGCGCGTGCCGCCTCGACTGCCGCGTTCAGCGCGAGCAGATCGGTCTGGCGGGCGATCTCCTGCACGATATTGATCTTCTCGGCGATCGTGCGCATCGCTTCTACTGCCCGCGCTACAGCAAGACCGCTCGCTTCGGCGTCCTTGGAAGACTGACGAGCAATCTTTTCGGTCTGTGCGGCGTTGTCGGCATTCTGCCGGATGTTGGCCGCCATCTGCTCCATGGATGCCGAAGCCTCTTCGGCGGCAGCGGCCTGTTGCGTCGCGCCCTGCGATACCTGCTCGGAGCTCGCCGAGAGTTCCTGGCTGCCCGAGGCCACGTTCTGGGAGGCGGTGGTCGCGTCGCCCACCACGCCGCGCAGGCGCTCGATCATTCGGTTGGCGTGGCCCAGCAGCTCGGCGATCTCGTCATTGCCGTGCACCGCGACATTGGCCGTCAGATCGCCCTCGGCCACTTGTCGCATGGCATGGCCGGCAGCGGCGAGCCCCTTGTTGATCGTCCAGGCGAGCCAGACCGCAGCTGCCAGCGTCATGGCGAGCGCGATGCCGCCGATCGAGAAAAGGGTATTGCGCGCACTCATATAATTGGCAGCGGACTGCGCCTGGGCCTCCTTGAGCAACGCTTCGTTGATCTTGGTAAGCTCTTCGGCCGTCCCCGACATCGCCGTGCCCTTCATGCGACTCTCGCCCATGGTAAGTGCCGCCGCGCCCGCCTTGTCGTGATCGCTCATCGCCACGACCCGGTCGGTGACCGTACGGAAGTCGGTCCACTGCCCCGCCAGCTTGCGCCAGTTCGGGCGACCGCGCTCGGTAGCGTGCGCAACACCAGCATCCAGCAACGCATCGATTTTGTCTTTCCACGTCGAATGCATGGTCAGAAACTGCTGACGCGCTTCGGAGTCTTCGGCAAGGACAAGATTCTTTTCGGCCCGGAGGACCATGCTGATCGCACTATCGACCGCTCGCGCGCGGTCCAGCTGAGCGGCGGGACCGTCGATCACGCGGTTGAAATCGTCATTGAGGGAGCCGAGCCGGGCCACCCCGAATGCAATGACGCCGCTTAGTATAACGAGCAGCGTGCCGAAGGCCGCGGCCAGCTTTAGCTTGATGGTAAGTCGCATGACAGTCTCGCTTCAGATGGTCCAGGAAACGACTTGCCGTCCCCGGGGAGGGAGTGGATTAGAAATCGAGAGGACAGAGTCGTCGGGAACGCCCCGATCCGAAAAGCAAAGGCCGATCGCTCGCGGAAGCCAGTCACGCTTCCACGACACCCGAGACATTCATTTCACGTCAATTCGGTAGCGAAACTAATGTGGCGGTGAGTACATAGGGTGATTGCCCCAACAGCACCCGCGCCAACCCCATAAAGGTGCCGCAGGTGAACTTCATGTAGTTAATACACTACCTATTTTAGGATATATGTGACAAGCCACGACATTAATGATGAAAAATACGGGTATTTGCGTAGCCGGACATACCCTTAGTAAAAAACCAGCCAAAATGGCTGTTTTATTTAGCACGCAGAACACACCGCAAACCACAACCACGACACAAGCGCAAAATTTCGAAGACTCTTCTTTTCACCTTCGAAACGAATGCGGCACACCTGGGCTTGCATCGATCGCGCTTCTTGCTTGATCCGCAGCCTCGTCGATCGGCTTCTATGCAGGAAGGCCGGCGCCCGCCCACCACCACGCCCCACCAAAGGTTCGCCCATAGTGGCGCGGGCTGGCCCTGGCCGCGGAATGGTCGTAAAGACGCCCGACAGTTTCCCGGTCCATCATGCCCTTTTCCATTCGCCCTGCTGCCCTGGCCGATCTCGCCGCACTCCATCCGGTGATCGAGCGCGCGTATCGGGGGGAGACCGCACGGCTCGGCTGGACGCACGAGGCCGATCTGCTTTCCGGCCAACGCACCGATCGCGCCACGCTGGAAGCGATCATCGCCGACCCGGCGCAGGTGCTGCTGGTTGGACTGGAGGGAACCACAATCATCGGCTGCGTCAATGTCGCCGATCGTGGCAACCGGCTCGCCTATCTGGGGCTGCTTTGCATCGAACCGCTGCGCCAGGCGGGCGGGTTCGGGCGCCAGTTGATTGCTGCGGCGGAAGACCATGCCCGCACCGCCTTTGGATGCACCCGCATTGAGATGACGGTGATCGAGAAGCGCCTCAAACTGATCGCCTATTACGAACGGCGTGGCTATGCCCGCACCGGCGAGCGGCGCGACTTTCCGATCGCGCTCGATCCACCGCTGTTCATGCAAGTGCTGGCCAAGCCGCTCGTCTAGCGCCTAAGGGCATCGCCATGCCCGCGACTGCCAAAATCTGTGGCCTGTCCACGCCCGAGACGCTTGCCGCCGCGATTGCCGGCGGGGCGAGCCATATCGGTTTCGTCTTCTTCCCCCCCAGCCCCCGCCATATCGGCTTCGACCGGGCAGCCGGGCTGGCGGCGCAGGTACCCGCCCATGTCGCGCGCGTCGGCGTGTTCGTCGATCCCGACGATGCGCTGCTCGACGCCGCCATCGCCGCCGGCCGGCTGGATGTGATCCAGCTCCACAAGGTCACGCCGGAGCGCGCAGCAGCGGTAAAGGCCCGCACCGGCCGCGAGACCTGGGCGGCGCTGGCAGTGAAGACCCGCGCCGACCTGATCCCGGCCGCCGCATTCCGCGGCGCCGCCGACCGGCTGCTCTACGACGCCAAGGCCCCGGAAGGCGCCAAGGTGCCCGGCGGCACCGGGCTGCGCTTCGACTGGAAGCTGCTCGACGGCTTTGCCCATCCCCTGCCCTGGATCCTGTCCGGCGGGCTCGATGCCGGCAATGTCCGCGAGGCGATCGCCACCACCGGTGCCCGGCTGGTGGATGTCTCTTCGGGCATAGAGGCCGCTCCGGGCGTCAAGGATGTGGACAAGATCGCCGCTTTCCTTAAAGCCGTGGCCCGATCATGAGCACACCTAACTCCTTCCGCGCCCAGCCCGACGAACGCGGGCATTTCGGCCAGTTCGGCGGACGCTTCGTCGCCGAAACGCTGATGCCGCTGATCCTCGACCTGGAGCGCGAGTATGAAGCCGCCAAGGCCGATCCCGCTTTCCAGGCCGAATTCGACGATCTACTCGAACATTATGTCGGCCGCCCCAGCCCGCTTTATTATGCCGAGCGGCTGACCGAGGCGCTGCGCGAAGGTGCGCCCGAGGGCATGGGCGCAGAGGTGTGGTTCAAGCGCGACGAGCTCAACCACACCGGCGCGCACAAGATCAACAACTGCATCGGCCAGATCCTGCTTGCCCGGCGCATGGGCAAGACGCGGATCATCGCCGAAACCGGCGCCGGCCAGCACGGCGTGGCGACCGCGACGGTCTGCGCCCGCTTCGGCCTGCCCTGCGTCATCTATATGGGCGCGACCGACGTGGCGCGGCAGCAGCCCAATGTGTTCCGCATGAAGCTGCTCGGCGCCGAAGTGGTGCCGGTCACCAGCGGCGCGGCGACCCTGAAGGATGCGATGAACGAGGGCCTGCGCGACTGGGTCGCGAACGTCCACGACACCTTCTACATCATCGGCACCGCCGCCGGCCCGCACCCCTATCCGGAGCTGGTCCGCGATTTCCAGTCGGTGATCGGCCGCGAGGCGCGCGAACAGATGCTGAAGCGCACCGGCAAGCTGCCCGACCTGCTGGTCGCCGCGATCGGCGGCGGCTCCAACGCGATCGGCCTGTTCCACCCGTTCCTCGACGATGCGAGCGTGAAGATGCTGGGTGTCGAGGCGGCGGGCGAAGGGCTCGACAAGCGCCATGCCGCCAGCCTCGCCGGCGGCGCGCCGGGCATCCTCCACGGCAACCGTACCTATCTGTTGCAGGACGAGGACGGCCAGATCACCGAGGCGCACTCGATCTCGGCGGGGCTCGACTATCCGGGCATCGGCCCCGAGCATGCCTGGCTGCGCGACATCGGCCGCGTGGAATACACGGCGGTAACCGACACCGAGGCACTCGACGCCTTCCAGCTGCTCTGCCGCACCGAGGGCATCATTCCGGCGCTCGAGCCCAGCCATGCGATCGCGGCGGTGGCCAAGGTCGCCCGCACCATGCCGCGCGACAAGGTGATCCTCGCCAACCTCTGCGGTCGCGGCGACAAGGACATCTTCACCGTCGCGGAAGCGCTGGGAGTAAAGATGTGATGATGAAGCGCTATCAGCCTGCGCTCCCCTTCCGCTTGCGGGAGGGGTCGGGGGAGGGCCTGACCGACCTCACCTCGAATTGCCATCCCCTCCCCCAGCCCCTCCCGCAAGCGGGAGGGGAGCAATGACCCGCCTCGCCAACGCCTTTGCCCGTGCCGCCGATCAGGGCCGCGCCGCGCTGGTCACCTTCGTCACCGCCGGCGATCCCGCGCCGGGCGCCACCGCCGCGATCCTCGACGCGCTCGTCGCGGGCGGCGCGGATGTGATCGAGCTGGGCATGCCGTTCACCGATCCGATGGCCGACGGTCCGGCGATCCAGGCCGCGAACCTGCGCAGCCTTGCCGCCGGCACCACCACCGCCGACGTGCTCGCCATCGCCACCGCATTCCGCGCGCGCCATCCGGAGGTGCCGCTGGTGCTGATGGGCTATGCCAACCCGATGACGCGGCGCGGCCCCGAATGGTTCGCGAGCGCCGCGCGCGATGCCGGTGCCGACGGCGTGATCTGCGTCGACATTCCCGCCGAGGAAGACGACAGCCTGGGCGAGGCACTCCGCGCCGCCGGCATCGCCAATATCCGCCTTGCCACGCCGACCACCGACGCCGCCCGCCTGCCGGCGGTGCTCGAAGGTGCCTCGGGCTTCCTCTATTATGTCTCGGTCGCGGGCATCACCGGCCTGCAACAGGCGGCGCAGGGTTCGATCGAGACGGCGGTTGCGCGGCTCAAGGCCGCCACGGATTTGCCGATTGCAGTCGGTTTCGGCGTCCGCACCCCGGAACAGGCGGCAGCGATCGGCCGCGTTGCCGACGGGGTGGTTGTCGGGTCGGCGATTGTCGAGCTGGTCGGCCGTCACGGCGCCGATGCGGCGGAACCGGTCCGTACCTATATCGAAACATTGAAGACGGCGCTGGTCGCCGCACGCAAGGAAGTCGCATGAGCTGGATTTCGCGCGTCCGTAACGCGCTCGCCTATGTCACCACCCGCGGGTCCGAGAGCCCCGACAATCTCTGGCACAAGTGCAAGGGATGCGGGCAGATGGTCTTCATGAAGGAGTTCGAGGCGAACCTGAACGTTTGCCCGCACTGCCAGCACCATGACCGGATCGGCGCAGCAAAGCGGTTCGAGCACCTGTTCGACCAGGGCAGTTTCAAGCTGCTGCCCAGCCCCAAGGTGGGCGAAGACCCGCTGAAGTTCCGCGATTCCAAGCCCTATCCGGCACGCCTGAAGGCCGCCCGCGCCAGCACCGGCGAGCAGGATGCGTTCCAGAACGCCAGCGGCACGATCCTGGGCCACAAGGCCGTGATCGGCGTGCAGGATTTCGCCTTCATGGGCGGATCGATGGGCCAGGCAGTGGGCGAGGCGTTCATCGCCGGTGTCGAAGCCGCGATTGCCGCTCGCGCGCCGTACATCGTCTTCACCGCCTCGGGCGGCGCGCGGATGCAGGAAGGCATTCTCAGCCTGATGCAGATGCCGCGCACCACGGTCGCGATCGAGATGCTGCACGATGCGGGGCTTCCCTATATCGTCGTGCTGACCGATCCGACCTCGGGCGGCGTGATGGCGGCCTATGCGATGCTGGGCGACGTCCAGATCGCCGAGCCGGGCGCCACGCTCGCCTTCACCGGCCGCCGCGTGATCGAGAACACGATCCGCGAAAAACTGCCCGACGATTTCCAGACCAGCGAATATTATCGCGACCACGGCCTGGTCGACATGGTCACGCACCGCAAAGAACTGCGCGACACGCTGGGCCGGTTGATCGGCCTGCTGTGCGAGGCCAAGGCCGCGGCGTAATGCAAGCGACGCGCTGGACGTATGCGCTCCCCTCCCGCTTGCGGGAGGGGTCGGGGGAGGGAATGGTCTTGGCTTCGGATTACCCTTTCGAGGTCGGCCCCTCCCCTAGCCCCTCCCGCAAGCGGGAGGGGAACGATGCCTGACTTCGCTATTTCCGCCGATCCATCCGTCCAGCACCAGCTCGATCGCCTGACTGCGCTCTCCCCCGGCGCCGACATTCTCGGCCTGGAGCGCATCACCCGGCTGCTCGAACGTGTCGGCAATCCGCATCTGCACCTGCCGCCGGTCCTCCACGTCGCCGGCACCAACGGCAAGGGCTCAACCTGCGCCTTTCTACGCGCGGCGCTGGAAGCGGCAGGACTGCGCGTGCATGTCTATTCCAGCCCGCATCTCGTCCGCTTCAACGAGCGGATCCGCCTCGCCGGTCGGCTGATCGAGGACGACACCCTCGCGCCGCTGCTGGAGGAAGTGCTCGATGCCGGCGGCGACATCGGCGCGAGCTTCTTCGAAGTGACGACGGCCGCCGCCTTTCTCGCCTTTTCCCGCACACCGGCAGATGCGTGCGTGCTGGAAGTGGGGCTCGGCGGGCGGCTTGATGCGACCAACGTCGTGCCCCGCCCCGCCGCTACGGCCATTGCCCAGCTCGGCATC
The DNA here is from genome assembly GCF_056314185.1 of Sphingomonas sp. DMC8. Classification (NCBI taxonomy): domain Bacteria; kingdom Pseudomonadati; phylum Pseudomonadota; class Alphaproteobacteria; order Sphingomonadales; family Sphingomonadaceae; genus Sphingomonas; species Sphingomonas sp. DMC8. Next base: position 26,684 of record NZ_JBQUYV010000003.1, read on the forward strand.
GACCATCAGGCGTTTCTGGGCGACACGCTGCCGCAAATCGCCCGCGAAAAGGCTGGCATCGCCAAGCCCGGCGTGCCGCTGGTGACGATGCGCTACGATCCCGAGATTGCTGCTGTGATTGCCGCAGCCGGCGCGCCGGTGCTGGCGCAGGGCACGGCGTGGGACTTCACGGTCGCAAGCGACCGCCTGATCTATCGCGATTCCCGCGGTACGGTAGAAACGCCGCTGCCGCAGCTGGCCGGCCCGCACCAGCCGGGTAACCTCGCGCTGGCCCTTGCCGTGCTGCGCCACCAGACCGCGCTCGGCATTCCCGATACCGCCCTTGCCGCTGCCGCCACGGGCGCGCGCTGGCCTGCACGCATGCAAAAGCTCGGTGCCGGTCCGCTGACGGCGCTGCTACCGCCGGGCAGCGATTGCTGGCTCGACGGCGGGCATAATGCCGCTGCCGGCGAGGCGATTGCCGGCAGCGTGGCGACACTGGTGGCGCCGGGACGCCCCTGCCACCTCGTTCTGGGCATGCTCGCGAACAAGGATCCGCTGGGGCTGCTTGGCCCGATCGCGCACCGCCTTGCCAGCATTACGGCCGTCCCCGTGCCGGGCCATGCCCATCACGCACCTGAGACGCTTGCAGCCCTCGGCCACGACCTTTCGATTCCGACGACCGCAACGGCGAACGATGTCGCCGAGGCGCTGTCGCTTATTGTGCAACACTCGCAACAAGCATCGCCCGCCGTGCTGATTCTGGGCTCGCTCTATCTCGCGGGGACCGTGCTGGAGGCCAATGGCGAACTGCCGGACTGACGCAGCGCGCAACCCGCAGTTATTGCGATTGACTATCAATAGCGAATTTGCATGATGCTTCCGGTAGCCAGCCGGAGAGTCCCATGCCCGTGTCCGTCCAGAGCCTTGCCACTGCCCTGCCCCAGTTCCAGCCGGAGGATCCGGGCGCGCGGCTGTTGCTGTTCGGCATCCGCCAGACCGGCGCACACGGCTTGCAGGATGCAAGCGCGGCGCACGCCTTCATGGTTGCCTTTGGCAAACAGTTCCGCCGTCCGCTGGTGCTGCTGCGCGCGCTGATGCAGGAAATGTCCGCGGCGGCCGCGGGGCCGGTGCAGATCGCGCCCTGGTGCTGCCCGCGGATGACGGCCAGCGAAGCGGCGCTGCTGGCGGCACTGGCCAAGGTGCAGACCAACCCGCAAGCGACGGCATTATTGCTGGGCGACCTGCTCGGCATCCGCGATGCGCGCGGGCTGATCCCTACCGCCCACGCCCTGGCCGAGAGTTTTGCGGACCTGGCGCTGCCGCTGGACGCCTAACCCCGCCGCAGCCGCGCCAGCGTGTCGCTCGCCCAGCGATACATGTCGGCCTCGGCGGCGCGCTGCTGGCGATCCATCCGCTTCATGCGGAACTCGACTTCTTCGAGCACCGCGCGTGCCGTTACCGTGTCGCCGGTCTCGATCAGCAGCGCCGCATAGCGGCACCGCGCCTCTTCCCCGGTGTAGCGGGTCGACACATCGGCATAGAGCGCTAGCGCGTCGCCCGTGCGCCCGAGATGTTCGTAGATCTTGGCGCGGAGCAGACCCAGCCGGTCGCGCTCGCTCTGGCCGCCCGGGTCGGGCAGCGCGTCGAGTATCAGCAGCGCCTCTTCGCTCTGCCCTGTCTCGTGCAGCGCCGCCGCAAGCTTCGCTTCGATGCGCGGATCGCCGCTGCCGTGCAGCAGCGCCAACGCGTGGCGGTATAGCGGCACCGCCTCGCTCCAGCGCCCCAGCGCCACCAGCGCATCGGCCATCCGCAGCCGGTTGGCGGCGGTATCGGCGAGTTCCAGCGCTTCACGGGCGGCGCGCAACTCGCGCTCGGGGTCCAGCGCCGCAACGGCTCGGGCGCGGACGGTGCGAACGTGGCGGTTGGTGCCCATGCCGGGCAGTATCTCGACGATCAGATAGGCAATGGCGCTGACCATCGGCAGGAAAATCAGCGCGCCGAACCACATCGGGTTCCGGCTGTGCCGCATCAGGTGGACAATGCACAGCACCTGGATTCCCAGTATCACCAGATACGGCATGTTCGGTCAGTGCTCCCCCGTCGTCCCCGCACTGCCGATCGATCGATCGACCAGGCCGGTCCGCATCATCCACCAGTAGATCGCCACGCCGGGCAGCGCGATGATCGTGGTGAAGATGTAGAAGTCGATATAGCCCATCGCCTTGATCAGCGCACCCGCAGTCGTGCCGGTGATGAAACGACCCAGGATGCTGGCGCCCGCCGAAATCAGCGCATATTGCGCGGCCGTGAAGCGCAGGTCGGTCAGCGCCGAGAAATAGGCGATCACCACCACGCCGCCAATCCCGCTGGAGATATTCTCGAACCCGATCGCCCCCGCCATGACGATGTTGGAATGGCCCATCGCGGCGAGAATGGCGAAGCTGAGGTTGGAAACCGCCATCAGGATCAGGCTGAGCATCACCGATCGCTTCATGCCCATCCGCGCATACATCACGCCGCCCAGAAACACGCCGATCATGAAGGCGAGAAAGCCGAGCGATACGTCGTAGAACGCAATCTCGTCGTTGCTGAAGCCAAGATCGTTGAACAACAGCCGGAAGGTCAGGTTCGCCAGCGTGTCGCCGATCTTGTGGACCAGGATGAAGGCCAGGACGATCCATGCGCCTTCCCGCGCGAAGAACTGCACGAACGGCCCCCAGATGGCGCGGACGACGGTTTCGACGCTGCGGCGCTCGGCCGGCGGGCGGTGGCGCTCCGGCTCGCCGATCAGCAGGCCGGTCACGACTGCCGGCACGGCGAACAGGGCGCAGAAGAGATAGCCCGCGCTCCACCCTGCGCGGCCGGCGATCACCAGCGCCAGCGCGCCGGCGCCGGCTGAACCGATGCGCCAGCCATATTGGCCCATGCCCGAACCATAACCCAACTCGCTCGGCTTCAGGATTTCGATGCGATAGCCATCGATCACGATGTCGAACGTCGCGCCCGCCACGCCCATCAGGATGGCGGCATAGACGGTGGACCAGATATTGACCGGGTCGGGATGCACCAGTGCAAGGTTCGCCGTCGCCGCCACCACCAGCGCGCCGGCGAGGATCAGCCAGGAAACCCGCTGCCCCAGCCGCCCCAGCAGCGGGATCGGCACGCCGTCGACGATCCAGGCCCAGAAAGGCTTCAGGTTATAGACGAGGATGGCAAGCGTGAACGCCGTCACCGTCGACTTGTCGATGCCGCCCTGCGCAAGCCGGCTGGTCAGCGTCGCCCCGATCATCGCGAAGGGAAAGCCCGACGACAGCCCCAGCGCGAAGGACGCAAGCGGCCCGCGCTCGAAATAGGGCCGCACACCTTCAGGCAGGTCTGCCCGCCAGTCCGCCGGCGCCCCGGCACGCGCGGCGAAGAATGCGATGACCAAAGCCGCCAGCGCGAGTGGGAAGCCCAGCGCGGGCGCCAGCGCCGCCCCCGCGAGCCCCTTGGGCGGCGAGAACAGCGTAAACAGCACCGCCAGCGCGATCAGCACGGCGCTCACCAGACTGCCGCCGACGATCAGGCTCGCGCCGCCGCGACGCCGCCACAACACGCCCAGCACCAGCGTGGCGGCAAGCGCGATCAGCCCCAGCAGGAACGTCATCGACGGGGCAAGCACCGCCTTGCCCGTCCCCTGCCAGCCGGTAACGAAGGCAAGCCCGCGCACCGGCACCGGCGCTGCGCCCGGCAACGCGATGGTGATCCAGGGCAACGCAAGCGCCCCCAGGGCAGCGATCAGCGCAGCAAGGGCGAGGAGATCGGCGCCGCGCGAAGCGGAAGGCGCGGATTGCGGAGTGGTTTGGTTCGACATTCGCGGCGGAAACTAGCCGAATTTTCGGGGGAGAATAGCCTCCACCGCGCCGTGCAGCCGCCGGACTGCGCCCGCATGCAAAAAAACCTGTTGCTAACCCCCTTTGTTCAGGCTGCCGTTCAGGAAGCGCATCTATAACGTAGGAAGTAGATAACAGGAGAACCGCCAATGCCGCGCTCCCCGTCGCGTCCCACTGCCCGCAGCATCGCTCGCCCCCAGCCGGCCTCGCCCGCCGCGATCGTGGCAAAACTGGCGGTATTGGCGTCGGTGTTCAGTTGGGCAGGTGTCGTCGTGGCGCTTTTCTGGCATTGATCGCGAAAGGTTTTTAGCCCGGCCGCTGATCCTCGCTCTGGCCGAAAAACAGGCTGAAGCTGGGTGGCAGGCGCCGCGGCAGCGCGCTGCCCGTCAGCGCCGCTTCGATGGCTTCGATCGCCGCAAGCAGATCGCGCTGGGCATAGGGCTTGGCGAGACACCCCGCTGCCAGCGCCCGCGCGTCCGCCGGGCAGCTTCCCGTCACGAACAGTACCGGTACGCCGCGCTCCTGCGCCGCCTGCGCCACCTCCACCCCGCTGCCATCGGCCAGATTGATGTCGGCCAGGACGAGATCGAGCCCGCCCCCGCCGCCGATCACGCGAGTCGCATCGCTGACCGAATCGACCGTGGCCACAATGCGAAAGCCCGACTCGCGCAGGAAATGTTCGGTATCAAACGCCACCAGCGGCTCGTCCTCCACGACGAGAAGCTGTTCGATACGCCGCTTCTTCCTGCCGAACCGCATTCGTTTCGCATCCATATTCTGCTGCTTTCCAGGCGCCTAACGCGCGAAAAGCGTCTCTGCGCCGTATAAATTTTTGCCCGCGCAGTCATAATCGCTATATCGCCGCAGTGTCTGAAACCAAGCCTCCCAAATCGGGCGGTACGCCGCAGCGTATCGCCAAGCTGCTCGCCCGCGCCGGCATCGCCTCGCGTCGCGAGATCGAACGGATGATTGCCGAGGGGCGGATCGCCCTGAATGGCGCCGTCCTCGATACGCCAGCAACCATCCTTACCTCGCTGCACGGCGTCACTGTTGATGGGAAGCCGGTCGCCCAGCCGGCACCCGCACGCCTGTTCCGTTATCACAAAGCCGCCGGACTACTTACCGCAGAACGCGATTTTACCGGCCGCCCGACCATTTACGACCGGATGCCGGAGGGGCTGCCGCGCGTGATGCCGGTCGGCCGGCTCGACCTCAATACCGAGGGACTGCTGCTGCTGACCACGGACGGCGAGCTGAAACGCCAGCTCGAACTGCCGTCGAGCGGGGTGGAGCGGACCTATCGCGCCCGCGCCTATGGCCAGGTGAGTCAGGAACAGCTTGAAGATCTGATGCTCGGAGTCGAGATCGAAGGCGTCCGCTACGGCCCGATCAACGCCAATATCGAGCGGCGGACCGGCGCCAATCTGTGGATCGAAATGACCCTGACCGAGGGCAAGAACCGCGAAGTGCGCCGCGTGCTCGAATATCTCGGCCTGCAGGTCAGCCGGCTGATCCGCACCCGCTACGGCCCCTTCTACCTGGGCGACCTTCCGGCGGGCGATGTGGACGAGATCCGCCAGGCCGACCTCATCACCTTCCGCACCGTGCTGTCCAAGCCCGGCGGCGGAAAAGCGGCGTCGAACCTGCAATTTGCGGTGCGCCAGCGCGTGGTGGAGCCGGCCGAAAAGCCCGCGGCTAAAGTGGAACCGGAAGGGCGCCGTCGCATCGCGCGCCCAGCGCCCGCGGCGCCCAAGGGGCCAACCTTCACCGCCCGAACCACCCCGAAGGCCAAGGCAAAGCCCGTAGCCGGCGAGGAGCGCGCCCGGACCGCCGGAAAACTCTCCGCGCGCGCATTGGAAGGCGGCGTAGCCAAACCCGCGCGTGCTGCCCGCGCCAAGGCATTTCGCGATGCGCAAGATCCGCGCCCCGGCGATCTGGTCGATCGGCCGCGCGGCCGCCGCGACGCCCGCGGCGAACAGTCCGGAGAACGCGCCCGCTCGCCCCGCGGTGGGGAACACGGCATCGAACGCGGCCGCCCGCCCCGTTCCGCCGGCAATGGCGACGAGCGGCCGCGTGGTCCGCGTCCGCCGCGTTCGAGTGGCGGTGGCAGACCCGGTCGCCCCGGCGCCTCGCCCCGCCCGCCGCGGGGGCGTAGCTGATGCGGATCATCGCCGGGGAATGGCGCGGCCGCCCGCTTGCCGCACCCAAGGGGGACACGACTCGCCCGACCGCCGACCGTACCCGCGAGGCGCTGTTCTCGATGCTCGCCTCGCGCCTCGGTAGTTTCGAGGGGCTGGCCGTGGGCGACTTCTTCGCCGGATCGGGGGCACTCGGGCTGGAGGCACTGTCGCGCGGCGCCGCTTCGTGCCTGTTCGTCGAACAGGACCGCGCCGCGCTCGATATACTGAAGGCCAATATCGCCAAGCTGGGAGCCAAGGGCGCGGATGTGCGCCCCGGATCGGTCCTCGCGCTCGGCCCGGCCCGCGCACCGCTGGACCTGATCCTGATGGACCCGCCCTATGGCACCGGCGCGGGCGCCGTCGCGCTCGACAAGCTGGCGCGGCTAGGCTGGACCAGCCCCGGCACCTGGATCAGCATTGAAACCGCGCGCGACGAGGCCGTGGCGGTGGAAGGCTTCGTGGTCGATGCCGACCGCATCCACGGCAAGGCACGGCTGACACTGCTGCGGGCGGGATGACCGGGATGCTGGACGTCGCGCCTTAGGCTACCGGCTGCCACCAGCGGCTTGCTCGCCGTCACCCCAGCGAACGCTGGGGTCTCTCGGAGCCTTAGTTGTGCCGTTGGACCGCTACCGCTCGAGATCCCAGGATTCGCTGGGATGACAGTGTTGGGCTGGGGCAACCTCCCTGCGCCCGGATATTACACCACTGCCTCTATCTCCGCCGAATAAACCCGCCGCACCAGCGCCAGCCCGGCGAGGCTGAGCAGTGCCGCGCCCGCCAGATACCAGCCGACCATGCCGATTCCGCCCCGCTGCACCAGCGTTTCGGCGATCAGCGGCGTCAGCCCGCCGCCCAATATGCCGCCAAGATTGAAGGTGACCGACACGCCGGTATAGCGCACGCGCGCCGGGAACAGGCTCGGCAGCCAGCCCCCAAGCGGGCCGTAGACGAAACCCATCACGAACAGCCCTGCGGCAAGCCACACGAACACGGTGCCCAGCGCGCCCGGCACCAGCAGCCAGGGCATCGCGACGCCCAGCGGGATCATCGCGACACAGCCAAGTGTCAGCGCCAGCCCCGGCCCCCGCCGATCAGCCAGCCAGCCGGCCAGCCCGATGCCGAGCGCCATGAACAGGATCGCCGCCAGTTCGACGCCCAGAAACGCCTCGCGCGGATAGTGCAGGCTCTTGGTACCGAAGCCGATCGCGAACAGCGTAGCGACATAGAAGAGCGCGAAGCAGGCGATCGTACCCAGCGTGCCGGCAATCGTCGGCCCCAGATGGCGGCGGACGAGTTCGCCCAGCGGCACCTGCGGCGGGTGGCCGTGTTCGACCACTTCCTTGAAGGCCGGGGTCTCGGCAATGCGCAGTCGCACCCACAGGCCCAGGCCCACCAGCACCGCGCTGGCGATGAAGGGCAGCCGCCATCCCCAGTCGCGAAATGCGGCATCATCGAGGAACGTGCCGAGGATCAGGAACAGGCCATTGGCGGCGATGAACCCAACCGGCGCGCCGAGCGGGGGAAAGCTGCCATAGCGATAGGCCCAGCCCTTGGGCGCATATTCCACGGCGAGCAGGCTCGCCCCGCCCCATTCGCCGCCCAGGCCGAAGCCCTGTCCGAACCGCAACAGGCACAGCAGCAGCGGCGCCACCCACCCGATCAGCGCATGCGTCGGCAGACAGCCGATCAGCACGGTCGAGAGCCCCATCAGCATCAGCGACGCGACGAGCGTGGACTTGCGCCCCAGCCGGTCGCCGAAATGGCCGAACACCAGCCCGCCGAGCGGTCGTGCGAAGAACGCGACGCTGAAGCTGGCATAGGCCGCAACCTGCTGCAGCCAGGGTTCCTGCGCAGGAAAGAAGAGTGGTCCGAACACCAGCGCCGTCGCGGTGGCGTAAATATAGAAGTCGTAGAATTCGACCGAGGTGCCAACCAGGCTCGCGAACAGGATGCGCCGGTGCGATGCGGCGGGTGCTGAGTTCATGCGTCTTCCTCCCCGCCCCTTAACTCGGCGCAGCGCGCGCGCGGGTCAAGCACGCGCTTTTGCGGGGTTCGCCGGAACGTCACGCCATCTCGTTCAGCGAGCGGTCACCTTTGTTTCGGTAGCGAACACCTGCACTCGCTGCACCGGATTTAGGGAGACGGATAATGCGCGAATCGCCTGTGAAGCGTCTGGTCTACGCAACCCTGTTCGCCGCTTCGGCGGGCCTGCTGGTTGCTTGCTACAACCCGATGGACCATTTGAAAGCCAATCTGCGCGCCGATACGCAGGGCGTGGGGCAAAGCCTCCACCTTGCCGTGCACGACCTGCAACGCGAAAGTGTCAGCCTGTAGGCTGGAAGGCGGGGCCGGCGGCCCCGCCGCGTCGCTCAGTGCAGCCCGAAGGTGCGGACCGCGGTGAGCATCAGCCAGTAAAGACTGCCCGACAGCAGCATCGCCGCCGGCAACGTCATCAGCCATGCCAGCGCCATATTGCGGATCGTCCGCGCCTGCAGTCCCGCACCGCTGCCCACCGAAGCACCCGCCACACCCGAAGACAGGATGTGCGTCGTCGATACCGGCACGCCAAGATGGTCCGCGCCCATGATCGTCGCAGCGGCGACGATTTCGGCGGCGGCGCCCATGCCATAGGTCATGTGCTGCTTGCCGATCTTCTCGCCGACGGTGACGACGATGCGCTTCCAGCCAATCATCGTCCCGAGGCCTAGCGCGATCGCGACGACGATCTTCACCCACAGCGGAATGAAGCGCGTGCCGGTTTCCAGCCCGTCCTGATATGCTTTCACGACCTTCAGCTCCTCGGGCTTGAAACCGTCGGGCTTCTTGGTCGCGAGCTTGGTGGTGTCGAGCACCAGATACATGTCGTTGCGGACGTTCGAGGTCGCGCGCGCCGGCACCTTGCTCAGCGACCCGTAACCGGAGACGCGCTCAACAAGGTTCTTCGACAGCGTTTCCAGCGCGGCATAGACCTTGGGGCCTTCGGCCTTGCGGTGCTGCAGCGCGTCCGTCAGCGTCGCGCGTGCATCGACCGGAGTCATGGTGAGCCCACCGCTGCGCGCGTCGAACACGGCAGTTGCTGCCTCCGAAGTCTGCACGAATGCGGCGGTCGCACTGGCGGGCAGCGTGCGGTTGAGCGCATAGGCGGTAGGGGCGCAGCCGATCAGGATCAGCATGATGAGCCCCATGCCCTTCTGACCGTCATTCGAGCCGTGGAAGAACGAAACGGCGGTGCAGGTGCCGATCAGCAGCGCGCGAATGCCGCGCGGCGGCGGCGCATTGCCGGCGGGCGCCTGAAAGAGCTGCGGCCGCTTCATGAACAGCACGCGCATCAACAGGATCAGCAGCAGCGCGCCCGCAAAGCCCATCAGCGGGCTCCAGAACAGCGCCGAGAAGACCTTCATCGCCTGGCTCCAGTCGACGCCGGCGGTGCCGCCGCGCGATCCACTGAGGATGATCTGGTTGGCAAAACCGACGCCGAGTACCGAACCGATCAGCGCGTGGCTGGAAGAATTGGGGAGCCCGACATACCAGGTTGCCAGGTTCCATAGCACCGCCGCCAGCAGCAGCGAGAAGATCATCGCAAAGCCGGCGGAGGAGCCGACGTTCAGAATCAGATCGACCGGCAGCAGGGTGATGATCGAATAGGCAACGGCGCCGCTCGACACCATCACGCCCAGGAAATTGAAGAAACCGGACCACACCACCGCCAGCTGGGCCGGCATCGAATTGGTGTAGATCACCGTCGCAACGGCGTTGGCCGTGTCGTGGAAGCCGTTTACGAACTCGAAGCCAAGCGCGATGATCAGCGCGAGCCCCAGAAACGCGAAAACGCCCAGCGCAAGCTGTTCGCCCGCCTCGCGCGTGTCGACGAAAATGCTCCAGCCGGCAAAGGCCAGACCGCCGACCAGAAGGAGGCCAAACAGCAACCGTGCAACGGGATGCGTTTTCTCAGAGAATCGGGGACTTCGCGGCGATTCCGCCTGCGAACCTTGTTCCATTGCGAGCGTCGCCATGATGTTAGCGCCTCTGGCTGTAGCTTGTGACAGGATGATGACGGTTTGGTGACGCGGGATACATAGATGTCAGCGAAGGCATTCGGTGTGCGTAATTTGCACGACCTTTCCGCTGGCATCCTTCTCCTCATGCCGGCCTGCCTGACAGGCCGGCGCCCGCGCATGGTCCCCCTCCCGCCACGCAACAAAGGCTGCGACGATGGCGAGCGTAAGCACCGCCGCGAGCCGCACCTTGAGCCGGCGAGATAGTTTCGGAGTTGCCATCGGGATTTCCTGCGGCGCCTCATACCGATCGAGGGCGGGTCGCGCAATCGAGGACTTGGGCCGCTCGTCGCAGCGCGCTGGCGCTTGCGGGGCGCCGCTTCGTTCCCTAGTTGTTCGCGAATGTCGCATCCCACGCCCTTGCCGGACGCCCCCTATCTTTCGGGCCTGAACGACCCCCAGCGCGAAGCCGTGCTCACCACCGACGGGCCGGTGCTGGTGTTGGCCGGCGCGGGAACGGGCAAGACGGCAGCGCTGACTGCGCGGCTGGCGCATCTGCTGTGGACGCGGCGCGCCTATCCCTCTGAAATCCTGGCCGTAACCTTCACCAACCGGGCTGCGCGGGAAATGAAGGAGCGCGTCGGCCGCCTGGTCGGCGAGGCGGTGGAGGGCATGCCGTGGCTGGGCACTTTTCACGCGATCGGCGCGAAGATGCTGCGTCGCCATGCCGAACTGGTCGGGCTGCAGAGCAACTTCACCATCCTCGACACTGACGACCAGTTGCGGCTGCTGAAGCAACTGATCGTCGCCAACGAGCTGGACGAGAAACGCTGGCCTGCGCGCCAGCTCGCCGGGCTGATCGACGGCTGGAAGAATCGCGGACTCACCCCCGCCGATCTCGATGCCGGCGAATCCGAGGCGTATGCAAACGGACGCGGCCAATCGCTCTACGCGCAATATCAGGAACGGTTGCGGCTGCTGAACGCCTGTGACTTTGGCGACCTGCTGCTCCACATGCTGACCATCCTCAAGACCGATCGCGAGGTGCTGGCGCAGTATCAGCAGCGTTTCCGGTACATCATGGTCGACGAGTATCAGGATACCAACGCCGTCCAGTATCTGTGGCTGCGGCTGCTCGCCCAGGAGCGCAAGAACATCTGCTGCGTGGGCGACGACGACCAGTCGATCTATAGCTGGCGCGGCGCGCAGGTGGAAAATATCCTGAAGTTCGAGAAGGACTTCCCCGGCGCGCGGGTGATCCGGCTGGAACAGAATTATCGCTCCACCCCGCACATTCTGGGCGCGGCCTCCGGCGTGATCGCCAACAATGGCGGACGGCTCGGCAAAACGCTGTGGACCGAAAAGGATGTCGGCGAAAAGGTGAAGGTGCTCGGCGTCTGGGACGGACCCGAGGAGGCCCGCCGCGTGGGCGACGAGATCGAGGCGCTGCAACGCGGCGGCCTTAGCCTCGATGCCACCGCGATCCTCGTCCGCGCCCAGCACCAGACCCGCGAGTTCGAAGACCGCTTCATCGCGATCGGCCTGCCCTACCGCATCATCGGCGGCTTCCGCTTCTATGAGCGGCAGGAAATCCGCGATGCGCTCGCCTATCTGCGCGTCGTCGCGCAGCCGGCCGACGATCTGGCGTTCGAGCGTATCGTCAATGTCCCCAAGCGCGGCCTCGGCGACAAGGCGCTGGCCAAGGTCCATCAGTTCGCCCGCGCACAGGATATTCCGCTCACCACCGCCGCCGCGCGCATTCTCGATACCGACGAACTGACCCCGCAGGCACGCCGCGCGCTCGGCAATCTGGTCGGCGACATGGCGCGCTGGCGGAGCATGGGGAACGACCTGCAGCACCCCGATCTCGCCCGCATCATCCTCGACGAGAGCGGCTATACCGCGATGTGGCAGGCCGACCGCACCGCCGAGGCCGCCGGCCGGCTCGAAAACCTGAACGAACTCGTCCGGGCGATGGAGGAATATGAAAGCCTGTCGGCCTTCCTCGAACATGTCAGCCTGGTCATGGACAATGAGGCGAGTGCGGAGGAACCCAAGGTCACCATCATGACCATCCACGCCGCCAAGGGGCTGGAGTTCGACACGGTGTTTCTCGCCGGCTGGGAAGAAGGCATTTTCCCCTCGCAGCGCGCACTCGACGAAGGCGGGCTCGCCAGCCTGGAGGAAGAGCGGCGCCTGGCCTATGTCGCGATTACCCGCGCGCGGCGGCAGGCGACGATCCTTCACGCGGCCAATCGCCGCATCTACGGCCAGTGGACTTCCAGCCTGCCGAGCCGCTTCATCGCCGAGCTGCCGCCCGAGCATGTCGAATCGGAAAACAGCATGAGCGGCGGCGAAAGCCTGTGGCGCGCCAACTGGAGCGAGCGCAGCGATCCCTTTGCCGACACGTCCCGCGGCACTGGGCGCGGCCCCGGCTGGCAACGCGCCGCCGGTGTCGATCCCAAGAATCCCGGCGGCAGTTTCGCGGCACGGACCTTCAGTCGCGAGCCGGCGCGGGTGTTGGAAAGCCGCGCTTCGGCGGTCAGCTTCGGCGCCAAGCCCCGCGCCGACCTCGCGATCGGCATGCGCGTGTTCCACCAGAAGTTCGGCTATGGCACGATTGCCGAGATCGAAGGCAACAAGCTGGAAATCGACTTCGAACAGGCCGGCCGCAAGCGCGTGATGGACAGTTTCGTCAGCCTGGGCTGAGTCCCTCTCAGCCCTGCGCGCCCGATTCCACCTGCATCAACGTGACACCGGCATATTTGTCCAGCTCCGGATCGAACAGCTCGCTGATGTCGAACGGGCGCTCCAGCACCGTCACGTCCCTCAGCCCGTCGACCTTGAACGTCGCAATCTTCGGCTCGCGCGGCAGCATGCCTTCCCGGGAGACGATCGCCGCATCGGTGTAGAGCGATTCGTTGCGCGTATAGAGAATGTGCGGCGCGACGATCATGCGCGTGCGGTTATAGGTGATCGACAGGCAAAGCTGCCGAACGATCCCTTCCAGCACGGCGGGCGTGTTATTCACAGGTTCTTCAGCCACGGCGACACGAGCGTTCATCCGACCAATATGATGCCAATGTTGCATCGCAGCAACCACAAAGCGCAAGCACCATTGTGCCGTTTTCCTACCTCGATCGTTACACTGCCAGCTTCGTTCAGGCACGCTTCACGCGCAAGACTGGAAGAAGCATCCGTTTCCGGCGATAGCCATCGCCGTCGTTCGCAAAGGAGAACCGCATGAAACATTTCCTCGCCCTCGCCGCCTTCGCTGCGGCCGGGCTGTCGGTCGCCGCGCCGGCATCGGCGCAGAATTTCTCGACGCCGGATCAGGAGCGCGCCCGCTTCGAAGCGGCACGCGATCGGTTCGACCGCGAATATCGCCTGTTCCAGCAGGCGTCCGAGCGCTACGCCCAGTATAGCGACTGGCTGGCGCACGCCCCGCCCCCGCCGCCGCGTTTCGACAGCCGCGACGAAGGCGATTATGATCCCGCCCGCTATTATCGCCCGGGCGACAGCGAGCGCGTGCTCAGCCCGAACGATCGCGTCTATCGCGGCCAGGACGGTCGCTATTATTGCAAGCGCCCCGACGGCACGACCGGCCTGATCGTCGGCGCTGCGGCCGGCGGCCTGTTCGGCAACGTTATCTCCAGCCGTCATTCGAGCACGGTCGGCACGCTGCTGGGCGCCATTGCCGGCGGTGCGATCGGTGCTTCGGTGGACCGGAACAATCAGATGAACAATCAGGACGTGCGCTGCCGCTGATCCCGGTACCGGGTGCCCGTGCGAAAATCACGCGGGCACCCCTTGCACACCGCTTTTCCTGCCCTAGATTGAAGACTGCGGGACCGGGCCCCTCTGGCGGCGGCTTCACCTGAAGCCCCGTGATGTCGGACCGCATCGAGTGCGCTCGGTGCAGGTTCGGTGGCTGTCCCAAACCACCCTCCACCGCCGGGCCACTCGATCGATGCAACCATCGATAGGAAGAGGCCTATGAAAACGCTTGTCGAACGACTGATCGCCACCCACCGCAAGCTGGAGCGGGAGTTGCGCGCCGAATGCGCACGCCGCCTGCCCGACGCCTTTCGCGTCATGCAGCTCAAGAGACACAAGCTGGCGGTGAAGGATCGGCTCTACCAGCATATGCCTGAACCGGCAGCGCGGCTCGCGCTGGCCCGGTCGGCGCACTGACGGTCCGGTCCCTGACTCAGTCTCCTTGCGCCCCCTCCCTGAAAGGGAGGGGCTGGGGTGGGTACGCGCGTCTGCGCGCTACAAAGACTCCGCCCCCCGCTTACCTCGCGCCCCGCCGCCTGTTGGCGGCGGACCCACCCCCTGCCCCTCCCTGCTTTGCAGGGAGGGGAGCGCGGACTGCAAATGCAATTAGCTTAGCAAGAAGGCTACGCCGCAGGTCAGGCGCTCAATGCCAGAACAACAGGATCAGCAGAATCACGGGGATCGGAATCCCCAGCAACCACAACAAGATACCCTTACCCATCGGCTCTCTCCCGCGAATCGATTTCGCATCCGGAAGAACCCGGCAGACACTGTTACGGTTCCGGCTGGGAACAGAGGCGAAGCTGGTGCACTAACGGCAGCATGATTCCCAACGGTCTGCCGCTCCCGCGCCGCATCTACGCCATCGCCGCTATTTCCTTCGGCACCGCCCTGGTGGTGATCGACGGCGCCATCGCCACCGTCGCGCTTCCCACCATCGCCCGCGACCTGCACGTCGCCCCCTCGGCAGCAGTCGCGGTGGTGACGGTGTACCAGCTCGTGCTGGTCATGCTGTTGCTGCCCTTTGCGGGACTGGGCAGCCGGATCGGGCTCAAACGCCTCTACCAAGGCGGTCAGCTGGTCTTCACCATCGCCACCGTGCTTTGCTTCTTCGCCAAGAGCCTGCCCTTCCTGCTGATCGTGCGCGCAGCCCAGGCAGCGGGAGCGGCAGCGGCGCTCAGCGTTTCGTCGGCGCTGCTTCGTCAGATCTACCCGCGAACCCAGCTGGGCCGTGGTCTCGGCGTCAATTCGGTTGTGGTGTCGAGCTCCGCCGCGCTTGCGCCCACGCTGGGCGGGCTGGTGCTGGGGCTCGGCCCCTGGCCCTGGGTGTTCGCCTCTGCCGTGCCCTTCGCGATCGCCAGCCTGCTGCTGGGCCGCGCACTGCCGGACAGCCCGCGCTCGAACGCGCCGTTCGACGTCATCGGCGCCCTGCTCTGCGCGGGCATGTTCGGGCTGGTAATCGGCGGGCTGGAAAGTGGCGTCCATGGCGACAGCCCGATTGTCTCGGCGGCAATCGTCATCGCGGGCATTGCGATCGGCGTGGTGTTCGTGCGTCGTGAGAAGGACGAACCCGAACCGATCCTGCCGATTGACCTGCTCGCGCGCCCCGTACTCGCCCTCTCGGTGCTCGGCGCGTTCACGGCCTTCCTCGCGTCGATGACGCTGCTGCTGTCGCTGCCGTTCCGGCTGGAGCATAGCTATGGCTTCTCCCCCTCGGAAGTCGGCGCGGTCATGGCTCCCTGGCCGCTCACCACGATGATCGTGGCGCCGCTCGCCGGTGCGCTTTCGGACCGCTATCCGGCGGGCATATTGGGCGGCATGGGCATGGGCATCGCCATTGTCGGCCTCGTCCTGCTTGGTCTGCTGCCCGCGCATCCCGACTGGTTTGACGTCGCCTGGCGCATGTCACTCACCGGGGCGGGGTTCGGCATGTTCCTCTCGCCCAATGCGCGGCTGATCATCGGCTCGGCGCCGGTCGAGCGGGCCGCTGCAGCGGGCGGGCTGATCGCCTCCACCCGGATGCTGGGGCAAACCACCGGCGCGACGCTGGCGGCAGCGCTGCTCGCGCTGGGCATCGGCAGCGGCGCCGTGCCGCCGCTGGTCGCGGCAGGGCTCGCCGCCGTGGCTGGTGTGTGCAGCCTCGCGCGGCTGCGCCCCTCGATCCGCAACCCGGCACGGGGTGAATCGCGCGCCGCACAGCCCGCCGACGTGCGCTGATGCTTTAGTCGCCCCAAGCGAAACGATCGTTGCGGCGCAAAGCGGGACGCGCCAAGAGGCAGGCCATGGCACCCCATCCGCTCGCCGTCCCGCATTTCCGCGCCTATTTCATTGCCCGCCTTGCCGCGACGTTGGGGCAGATGGCGATGGTCATCGTGATCGGCTGGCAGGTGTATGACCTCGCTCGCCATTCGATGAGCATCCGTGCCGCTTCGTTCCAGCTCGGCATGATCGGGGTGGCGCAGTTCCTGCCGCTGCTTTTCCTGTCGCTTTTCGCCGGCTGGGCCGCAGACCGCGTCGACCGGCGCTGGATCGCCCGGGGGGCGGTGGCGCTGGAGGCCTTCTGCGCACTGAGCCTCGCCTGGCTGACCTGGCGGCACACCATCACCCTGCCCCATCTGTTCGGCATCGCCGCATTGCTGGGCGTCGCACGCGCCTTTGCGAGCCCGGCACTGGGCGCCCTCGCCCCCAATCTTGTGCCCAAGGCGATCCTGCCGACCGCGATCGCGCTCAGTTCGCTCGCCTGGCAGACCGGCACCGTAATCGGGCCGGCGCTGGGCGGTTATCTCTACGCCGCAGCCTCGTGGCTGGCCTATGCCGTGTCGGGCGGGCTGTTCCTGCTGTCGCTGCTGATGCTGTTCCTCATCGGCCCTATTCCGCGCGACGCGATGAAGTTCACCGGCAGCCCCTGGGCCCAGATGGTCGACGGACTCCATTATGTCCGTCGCAACCGGCTGGTGCTCGGCGCGATTTCGCTCGACCTGTTCGCGGTGCTGCTGGGCGGCGCGACGGCGATGCTGCCGGTCTATGCGCGCGACATATTGCAGGTCGGATCGGCCGGGCTGGGACATTTGCGCGCCGCTCCCGCGTTGGGTGCAGTGATGACCGCGCTGTTCTTCTCATGGCGCCCGCTCAAGACGCAGGTCGGCGTGAAGATGCTGCTGGCGGTCGCCGCTTTCGGCGTCGCCACCATCGTCTTCGGCGCCGCCGCTCCTCTGCTGGTGCCGCTATTGGGTTCACGCGCCGTCGGCAGCGATTTCGCCCCTGCCGTGCTGATCTCGCTTGCCGCACTGTTCGTGCTGGGGGCGGCAGACATGGTTTCGGTCTATGTCCGCCAGTCGCTGATTCAGCTCTATACGCCCGATGCCATGCGCGGCCGTGTGGGTGCGGTATCGACTCTCTTCATTTCCGGATCGAACGAACTGGGCGAGGCCGAATCAGGCTTCCTCGCCGCGCTGATCGGCCCGGTTGCCGCCGTGATCGGCGGGGGTATCGGCGCGGTCCTTGTCACGGCGCTGTGGGCCAAGCTATTTCCCGAACTCAAGCGGGCTCGTACCTTCGATCCTCCGGCCACACTCGAAATCCCTCCCAAGGAGATGCAGTCATGAAGGCCAACACGATCCTCGAGACGATCGGCAACACACCGCACATCCGCATCAACAAGCTGTTTCCCGGCGCCGAAGTCTGGATAAAGTCCGAACGCGCGAACCCCGGCGGCTCGATCAAGGACCGTATCGCGCTGGCGATGATCGAGGCGGCGGAAGCCGATGGCAGCCTGAAGCCCGGCGGCACCATCGTCGAGCCGACCAGCGGCAATACCGGCGTCGGCCTGGCCATGGTGGCGGCGGTCAAGGGCTACAAGCTGATCCTGGTGATGCCGGAGAGCATGTCGGTCGAACGCCGACGGCTGATGCTCGCTTATGGCGCCAGCTTCGACCTGACGCCGCGCGAAAAGGGCATGAAGGGCGCGATCGAACGCGCGCTGGAAATCGTTGAGACGACGCCCGGCGCCTGGATGCCGCAACAGTTCGAAAACCCGGCGAACATCGACGTGCATGTCCGCACGACCGCACAGGAAATCCTGAATGACTTCCGCGACTCGCCGATCGACGTGATCATCACCGGCGTCGGCACCGGCGGCCATATCACCGGTGTGGCCGAGGCGCTGAAGAAGGCGTGGCCGAACCTGAAGGTGTTCGCGGTTGAGCCGGAAGCCTCACCGGTCATTTCCGGCGGCCAGCCGGCACCGCACCCCATCCAGGGCATCGGCGCGGGATTCGTGCCGAAGAATCTGCACACGGATGCGATCGACGGTGTCATCAAGGTCGATGCTGCGGTCGCCAAGGACATGGCGCGCCGTTCGGCGCGCGAAGAGGGGCTGCTGGTCGGCATTTCCTCGGGCGCGACGCTGGCGGCGATCCTGCAGAAGCTGCCCGACCTGCCCGACGGCACGCGCGTGCTCGGCTTCAACTATGACACCGGCGAGCGCTATCTGAGCGTGCCCGATTTCCTGCCGGAAAGCTGATCTGCATGCAGGGCGGTCCCCCCGGGCCGCCCTGCCATCCCTCAGGCGTGCGCCGGCTGCGCATGTCTTGCGTGAAACCTTCCCGCTCACAGCGGTTTTCACCGCTTCAGGCTTCGGATATGGCCGGCCAGCCGAGATCGAGACCCCGCAACCGCCCGTGACACCCGCTACCCCGAACCCTCCTGTTCCCGCATGGCTGCGCATCGTGCTGGGCGTGATTGCGCTCGCCGCGATTGTCGTACCTGCGCTGATGGTGATCAACGCGCCCCGGGTTGTGCCGAAACATCGCCGTCCTCCGGTCGCGCTGCCCAATCGGGTGGTGCCGAAGGAAGAACTGCCCTCCGTAGAGCCCGTCGCCATCGCCGACCTGTCGCCGGACGACGCGCGCGCGTTCAACGAATCGATCCCCTTCTCCACGGCGCCCAATCCGGCGGCACGGCCCTTTCACCTCTATGGCGCGGCACTGAGCCAGGCGCGCGCGATCGACTGCCTTGCCGCCGCTGCCTATTACGAAGCCGGAGACGATGCGGTGGGCGAGCGCGCCGTCGCGCAGGTGGTCGTCAACCGCACCCGCCACCCTGCCTTCCCCAAAACGATCTGCGGCGTCGTCTTTCAGGGATCGGAGCGCAGCACCGGCTGCCAGTTCACCTTCACCTGCGACGGCGCGCTGCTGCGCTATTCGCCGACACCCGCAGCCTGGGCGCGCGCGAGAGAGATCGCCCGGGCCGCACTGTCCGGCACCGTCTATCGCCCGGTCGGCCACGCGACGCATTACCATACCGACTGGGTGGTGCCCTATTGGAGCGCGAGCCTCGACAAGATCGTGGCGGTTCACACACACCTGTTCTTCCGCTGGGCCGGCTGGTGGGGCACGCCACCCGCCTTCAACCGCGACTATATCGCCGACGAGCCCAACATACCCCTGCTGGCGCGCCTGTCGTCCGCGCACCAGGGCGATGGCAACGCGGCGGCGCCCGCCACCGGGCGCGATTTGATCGTCGACATGAACGCGGCGGTAGCGAGCATTCCCGCCAGTGCCGTGCCGCAGCCGGCCGCCGGCGACCCGAACGTGTTTCTGGCCACCCTCGATCCGGACATGATCCCGGACCTCTACCCCGCGCTGGCGATCAAAACCTGCGGCGAGCGGCGCTATTGCAAGTTCATGGCGTGGGAGGATGCCACGAAGAAACCCGCCCGCTTGCCACCGACCGGTGACCAGGCGGGGGCGATGTCGTTCAGCTATCTGCGAGACGCCGGCGCGGGCTATGCCAAGGCGCTGTGGAACTGCGACCAGTATCGCCGCCCGAGCCCGGCGCAGTGCATGCGTCGCCAATATTATCCGCAACCCGCCGCAACGCCGACACCCGTCGCCACGCCGTCCCCTTCGCCCACGTCGCAGCCGGGACCGGCATTGCTCGGGGGCGTACGGCGCAAGTCGGATATGCCCGCGCCGGTGGCCAGCGCTACGCCCGCCCCTTAATCCCCTCCCTGCCAGGGAGGGGACAAGTTGACTGCCCCCTTACGCCGCCCGGAACATCTCCGGGTCGAGCGCCATAACCGCGGCGCTGCCCGCCTCGATCTTGCGGCGCAGGCCGCTCGCGTCGGGCAGGAAACGTTCGGCATAGAAGCGTGCCGTCACCAGCTTGGCTTCGAGGAACTTCACGTCCTGGGCCCCGCCTTCCAGCGCGTCGGTGGCCGCTTTCGCCATGCGCAGCCACATCAGGCCCAGCGCCACCGTGCCGGTCAGTTGCATATAGGGATAGGCGCCCGCGCCGACATCGTTGGGGTTCTTGAACCCGTTCGCCGCCAGCCACATCGTCGCGCCCTGCAGATGCCCCAGCGCCTTTTCCAGCGCCTCGGCAAAGTCCTTCAGCTTCTCGTGCCCCTTGGCCGCGCCGACTTCCTCGGTCACCACGCGGAAGAAGGCCTGGATCGCCCGGCCGCCGTTCAGCGCCAGCTTGCGGCCGACCAGGTCCATCGCCTGCACGCCGTTGGTGCCTTCATAGATCATCGCGATCCGGGCATCGCGGACATATTGCTCCATGCCCCATTCGGCGATGTAGCCATGGCCGCCATAGACCTGCTGGCAATCGGTCGCGACCTTGTAGCCGATATCGGTGCCCACGCCCTTGATCACCGGGGTCAGCAGCCCGATCAGGTCGCCGGCCAACTGGCGCTCCTCCTCGGTCGGCGCGGCATGTTCCAGATCGACCTGCAGCGCGCCCCACAGGCACAAGGCGCGCATGCCCTCGATCTGCGCCTTTGCCTCCATCAGCATGCGGCGGACATCGGGGTGGACGAACAGCGTGTCAGCATTCTCGGCCGGCTCCTGCGGACCGGTCAGCGCGCGGCCCTGGCGACGGTCGCCGGCATATTGCACGGCGTTCTGCATCGCCACTTCGGCAATGCCCAGCCCCTGCAGGCCCACGCCGAGGCGTGCGGCGTTCATCATGATGAACATCGCGGCGAGGCCCTTCATTTCCTCGCCGACCAGCCAGCCCTTGGCGCCGTCATAGTTCATCACGCAGGTCGAATTGGCGTGGATGCCCATCTTGTGCTCGATCGAGCCGCACGACACCGCGTTGCGCGCGCCCAGCGAGCCGTCGTCGTTCACCAGGAACTTCGGCACCACGAACAGCGAAATGCCCTTGGTGCTGTCCGGCGCACCCGGCGTCTTGGCCAGCACCAGATGGATGATGTTGCTGGTCAGGTCGTGCTCGCCCGACGAGATGAAGATCTTGGTGCCGGTGATGCTGTACGATCCGTCGGCATTCGGTTCGGCGCGGGTTTTGATGAGGCCCAGGTCCGTGCCGCACTGCGGCTCGGTCAGGTTCATCGTGCCCCCCCATTCGCCGGAGACCATCTTCGGCACGTACTTGGCCTTCTGCTCGTCCGATCCCTTGACCAGCAGGGCAGCAATCGCGCCGTGCGTCAGGCCCGGATACATGGCGAATGCCATGTTCGAGGAGATCATGAACTCCTCGAACGCCGTCGCCACGACATGCGGCATCCCCTGCCCGCCAAATTCCTCCGGCGCGCTGAGCGTACCCCAGCCGCTTTCAACGAACTGCTTGTACGCTTCCTTGAAGCCCTCGGGCGTCGTCACGCTGCCATCGGCATGGCGGGTACAGCCCTGCCGGTCGCCGCTATGATTGATCGGGAACAGCACCTCGGCGACGAACTTGCCGCCCTCGTCCAGCACCGCATCGACCACATCGGCGGTGGCGGCCTGGAAATGCGGGAGGTTGGTATAGCGATCGAGCCCGATGACCCGATCGAGGATGAAGCGCGTATCGCGCGACGGCGGCGTATAGTGCGGCATTTCAGGGTTCCTCAGTGCTCGTTTTCTTTGCTTTTGATCAGGTCGACGAACTGGGCGAGCTCGGCGATATGCGCATCGATGTCGCGCTTCTGGGCCTCCAGATGGCGGATGCGGTCCAGGCAACGTTCCAGCGTAACCTGCCGCTGCACCCGCCGGCCGTCGCCGAGATCATAGAGGTCGATCATTTCCTTGATCTCGGCCAGGCTGAAGCCGACGCGCTTGCCGCGCAGGATCCAGGCCAGCCGGGCGCGGTCGCGATGCGAATAGATGCGCTGCGTGCCGCGCCGTTCGGGACCGATCAGCCCCTCGTCTTCATAGAAGCGCAGCGCGCGGGGCGTGACGCCGAATTCGGCGCAAAGGTCTGAAATCGAGAAGGAGTCGCGATCCGGTCGCGGTTCGATCGGCGCAAGGGCCTCAAGCGGAAAGGCAGCAGCGGTCATGCTGCAAATTTACTTTCCCCTTACGTGAACGTCAAGCACGTGCACGCACCTCAGTCGCATCACTTTTGCATGCATACGAGGCCCACGCAGCTAGCGCGCACCTTCTCAACTTCAGGGATCAAGCCCTTCATGGACACATATTTTTAACATACATCAATTTAGGCGCCTAGGTAGATTTACCTAGCCCCACAAAAGAGGAATGGATGTCGCAGCGAATCGCCGAACCACCCCGCGAACAAAGTGGTGTTCTGAACGCCGATGACTGGCGAGGCCCAAGCTCTCCCGCACCGGTGCGACAGCCAGCAACGAAACGAGCCGGCAAAGCGAACGACGGCTTCTTCCTGAACAGCCCCAAAGGTTCGTTCGGCGAGGAGTGCGAGCGCGCACGGCAAGTCGTTGCGCTGGCACGGGATGCAGTAGAAGAAGCGTTTTCGGACATCCGTTTCGGACGACGGCTTCGCACCATTTCGCTGAAACCCATCGTTTCGGCCATCGCCGCTTCGGTGGAACGTAATCCACTCGCGCTGCCCAGCGTAACGCGCATCAAGGAACAGCACGAATACACGTATCTCCATTCGGTTTCTGTATGCGGCTTGATGATCGGGCTGGCACAGGAGCTTGAACTGGAACCGAAGCTGACCAGCGAGATCGGGCTGGCCGGTCTTCTGCACGATGTCGGCAAGGCGGCCATTCCCGTCGAACTGCTCGACAAGCCGGGGCCGCTGGATCTCGACGAATATGCGCTGGTGCAGGAGCACACGACCCGTGGCTACGAATTGCTACGCGCATCGAACATCGGTTCGGACATCGCACTGGATGTGTGCCTGCACCACCATGAAAAGATCGACGGCACCGGCTATCCCACCGGCATTTCAGCCGAAACGATGAGCATCTTCGCGCGGATGGGTGCGGTCTGCGACGTTTATGACGCCGTCACCTCGACCCGTTCGTACAAGAAGCGCTGGTCGCCGGGTCAGGCGATCGAATGGATGGGGAACACCCAGGGCCATTTCGACCGCCGCGTGCTGCACGCCTTTCGCGGCATGCTGGGCGCCTTTCCGATCGGATCGCTGGTCCGCCTGCAGAGCAACCGCCTGGCAGTCGTGCTCAACGCGCCGACCGATGACCCTTTCACGCCGGACGTCTGCGTGTTCCTGTGCGGCGACAATCAACGCGAACTGCCGCCCCAGCGGATCAGCGTTCGGGACGATCCCATCCTCGGGCTCGAAGCGCCCGCCAACTGGCGGCTGCCGGATTGGGACAGGCGGCGGGACGAACTGCTCGCCGCCTTCGCAGACGAATGAACCACGACCACTGAAGCTACACTGCATCGGGCCGATCTGCCGGGGCAGCAGGATGCGCCTGATGCTTCCGCTCAATCGCCGCAGAGCCGCCGGCCGCGCGAATCGCGCATCGCCCTCGCCTCGGCGACCGAGTCACTCAGCCGAACCAGTTGCGCGCCAGCCAGCGACGCCCGTCCGCTGCAGAAGCGCGCACAACCTGCGGGAAGCGCACCGGGAAACACGATATGCTCGCCGTCATAACGGGCATCGAAGGTGCACGCCTCCCCGCTGCCCAAACGAAGGTGCAGCGCCTCCCCGGCGCGCGTTGCCGTACCCGTGGCGCTGCACGCGATACCGTCGCCATAGTCGATCGCGACTCCGATCCTGTGTCCGGCCTCGCCAGGCACAAGACAGGCGCGGTCGGTGTCACGCGCGAACACGCCGGCAATCGCTCGGTCGGCGGGGTCGTGGAGGAGCCCCCGTGCCTTCGCCGCCTGCTCCAGATCAGCGGAGGGTGCAGACGAAGGCGCGGGCGCTCCGCCGCCACCACAGGCAGCCAACGTCGCAAGCAGCCCTGCGGCCAGCACCCACCTCACGCGTCGCGCACCAGCTTTCCGTCCTCGATGCGGCGATAAAAGCAGCTCGGCGCGCCAGTGTGGCAGGCGGGCCCTTCCGGCTCGACGCGCAACCACACGGCATCCTGATCGCAGTCGATCCGCGCCTCGACCAGCTTCAGGAAATGGCCCGATGTCTCGCCCTTGGTCCACAACCGCCCCCGGCTGCGCGACCAGAAAGTCGCCTTGCCGGTCTCCAGCGTCACCGCCAGCGCCTCGGCATTCATATGGGCGAGCATCAGCACCTCGCCGGTGGCGGCGTGGGTGGCAACGGCGGTGATCAGGCCGTTTGCATCATATTTGGGGTCGAGCGTGGCGCCCGTTTCGCGGTTGTCGGTCACGGGGATGGTTTAGCGCAGGGAAGGCCGGGCGTCACGGACAGTGTTGACCACCCACCGGAGCGCCGATCGGACAAAGCGCCCAACGCTGCATCCAATCCGGACCTATCCAACGGAAACATAGTCAGCTTCGGCTCCGATACGCATTGCCGTCCCATGAATATTATACCAGAAATACCCAAATAAATTTCAATAGATAGGACCGAACATGCCTAGAATAATCCACCTCATACAGACCAACAATGCCTACAAAGTAAAAATGACAAACGCCAACATTACCAACTCCACCGCCAACCCCATCACAATCACATTCTCAAACAACACGTCCACCAGCCTGGATTCAGGCAAAACGCTCACAGGGTGCAATTTAAGCCTTCAGTCTGTGACGTACCAGGCAACATATTATTATCCAGATGAAAGCAATTACACGACAAATGCCGGCGCAAATGTTGTAATCACCGGCCCCGCCAATAGGGAACTAACCATGACGATTGACTAGGCGGGCGCCTTATCGCCTCTCCCATAGACGGAAGCCAGCAACGGATGGCGCGGTCCCACACCGGTGCTGGCAGAACGGAATATGTTCACTATATGTTTTAGCGTCGCCCCTCCCACAAGGCGCCGCTCTTTGCACCGTGAACGCGACCCAAGACCGCTGCGCGCTGCGCCTCGCGCCGCTGCGCATGCGTCAGGCTGTAAACTTCACAAATCTCGCGCCGCGCGAAAGCCTAAACTTCCTAAACTTCGCAACCGCGCGAGACCCTAAACTTCCTAAACTTCGCCCGGCCCATTCGCTCCCGAAGCCTTGCAAAACAGGCTCATGGGTCGCCTCCCGCGGACAGCCCTTCAATGCTCGCGGATCGCCTTCACCAGTTCGTCCTTGGTCATCTTCGACCGCCCCTCGATCCCGATCTCCTTCGCCTCGGCATAGAGATCGGCCTTGCTGCGATCCTCCAGCCGCCCGCCGCCCGAATCAAGGCTGCCATTGGCCTGGGCATTGGCGATCCGCGCCGCCTTTTCCTTGGAATTGCCCTCGCTGCGCAGCTTCTCATAGAGGCTGTCATCCTTGATCTGGGAACCATGATCGCGCGCCATGCACCGTCTCCTTTCCCCGCTATCAACAGAGGAAATCGGTAAACGCTCCTTTTCCGTGTGACAGACCGGAGACAAAGCGAGACGAAGCGCCTATATGGCCCGCAACAGTCGCTGATCCCCCCGAGGGCAAATGCTTACCACACACCCGTTCGATGACGACAAGCTGCGCGAAGAGTGCGGCATTTTCGGTGTTTCCAATGGCGAAGGCGCTGCTGCGCTCGTCGCCCTTGGGCTGCACGCGCTGCAGCACCGTGGCCAGGAAGCCGCCGGTATCACCAGTTGGGACGGCCATCAGTTCCACACCCATCGCGCGATGGGTCATGTTGCGGGCAATTTCGACCGCGACGATGTGATCCGCGCCCTCCCCGGCCTCACCGCCTGCGGCCATGTCCGCTATTCGACCACCGGCGAGACGGCGATCCGCAATGTCCAGCCGCTCTATGCAGAGCTGGCTAGCGGCGGCTTTGCCGTGGCGCATAACGGCAATATCTCGAACGCGATGCGGCTGCGGCGTGACCTTGTCCGGCGTGGCGCGATCTTCCAGTCGACCTCGGACACCGAGGTGATCATCCACCTCGTTGCAACCTCGCAATACCGGACGCTGATCGACCGGTTCATCGACGCGCTGAAGCAGGTCGAGGGCGCCTATTCGCTGATCGTGATGACGCCGGAGGGGATGATCGCCTGCCGCGATCCGCTCGGCATCCGCCCGCTGGTGATGGGCAAGCTGGGCGACTCGTTCATCTTCGCCTCGGAAACCGTCGCGCTCGACGTGGTCGGAGCCGATTATGTCCGCGATGTCGAACCGGGCGAACTGGTGATCGTGAAGGCCAATGGCGAGCTTTCGAGCCACAAGCCGTTCGCACCGCAGGCGGCCCGCCCCTGCATCTTCGAATATGTCTATTTCTCGCGCCCTGATTCGATCAGCGACGGTCGCTCGGTCTATTCGGTGCGCAAGGCGATCGGCGCGCAGCTGGCGATCGAATCCCCGGTCGAGGCCGATCTCGTCGTGCCAGTGCCCGATTCGGGCGTGCCGGCGGCGATCGGCTATGCCCAGCAGTCGGGCATTCCGTTCGAGCTGGGCATCATCCGCTCGCACTATGTCGGCCGCACCTTCATCCAGCCGGGCGACAAGGTCCGCCACCTCGGCGTGAAGCTGAAGCACAATGCCAATCGCGACCTGATCGCCGGCAAGCGCATCGTGCTGATCGACGATTCGATCGTGCGTGGCACCACGAGCCTGAAGATCGTGCAGATGATGCACGAGGCGGGCGCCAAGGAGGTGCATATGCGCATCGCCTCCCCGCCAACGCGACACAGCTGCTTCTACGGCGTCGACACGCCGGAGCGCGCGAAGCTACTCGCAGCCAAGATGGACGTGGGCGGGATGACCGATTTCATCCACGCCGACAGTCTGGCCTTTGTATCCATCGACGGCCTGTACAAGGCTCTTGGCGAGGCGCAGCGTGCGGACATCCATCCGAAATATTGCGACGCCTGCTTTACCGGCGACTATCCGACGACACTCACCGACCAGGACGAGCTGGCGCCGCCGCCTGACCAGCTTGCCCTTCTGGCCGAAAAGGTCGGCTGAGCCTTTCACGACTGCAATTACGGAGACTGCATGACGGAGCGCCCGCTTTCCGGCCAGACTGCCCTTGTCACCGGCGCCAGCCGCGGCATCGGCGCGGCGACCGCCGCCGCCCTGGGCGCGGCGGGCGCGCATGTCATCCTCACCGCCCGCACTGCAGGCGGGCTGGAGGAAGTCGAAGAGGCGATCTTCGAAGCCGGCGGCAGCGCGACGATCGCGCCGCTGGACCTCGCCGAGAATGACGCCATAGCCCGACTGGCCGGGGCGATCGGCGAGCGCTGGCCGGCGCTCGACATGCTGGTGCTCAACGCCGCATCGCTGGGTACGTTGAGCGCCGTTAGCGCGATCGACTTTCAGGAATTCGCCAAGGTGCTGACGCTCAACGTCACGGCGCAAGCGGCATTGCTCGCGGCCTTCGATCCGCTGCTCCGGCACGCACCGGCGGCACGGGTGCTGGGGGTCAGTTCCAGCGTGGCGCGGACACCGCGCGCCTATTGGGGCGTCTATGGTGCGTCCAAGGCCGCGTTCGAAAATCTGGTGCTGACCTATGGCGAGGAAGTCGAGAATATCAGCCGCGTCTGCGTCGGCATTCTCGATCCCGGCGCCACCCGCACCAAGATGCGCGCCCGCGCCTTTCCTGGCGAAGACCCTGCCAGCGTGAAGGCCCCGGAAGTCGTCGCCGCACGGATAACCGCGCTGATGGCCGAAGGCTTCGCCCCCGGCCATTTCGAACGGGTCGGCTGAGTTATTTCGCCGCGGCTGCCGCGAGCAACCGGTCAAGAAACTCTTCCCGCGCCTTGCCCAGTTCCGGGTCGGTCGCCTTCGGCCAGGCGCTGGAAATGGCGATCACGGTGCGGGTCTTCGGGTCCACCCGGATCGCCTGCCCGAAAATGCCGACAGCCCCGAACCGCCCCTGCGGGTAGGTCCACCATTGAAAGCCATAGCCATAGCCGGGCCGTCCGATTTCGGCCTGCGCGCGGGTAGCCTCGGCGAACCAACCATCGGGCACCACGCCCTTGCCGCCGGCCAGCGCGAACATCCCCATTCGCGCATAGTCGCGCAGGCTGACGGACAGGCAGCAGCCGCTTACCTCGTGCCCCGCCGGATCGACCATCCAGAACGCATCCCGCTCCATGCCCCATGGCTGCCACACCTTTTCGCTGAGATAGGTCGCGAGCGGCTTGCCGGTCGCGCGCTGCACCAGCACGCCGATCAGATTGGTCTCACCGGTCTTGTACACCCATTTCGTACCCGGCGGGCTCTCTCGCGGCAGGTTCTTCATGTACCAGACGGCCGGATCCTGTCCCGCCGGGACCGGCTCCAGAAACATCCGCGCCACGTCGGACTTGGGATCGGTATAATCCTCGTTCCAGCGCACGCCCGAAGTCATGGTGAGCAGCTGGCGGATCGTCACCCCGTCATAGCCGCTGCCGGCCAGATCGGGGATGTATTTGGTCACCGGCTCCTCGACGGACTTGATATAGCCGTCGCGGATCGCTGCGCCGACCAGCGTCGAGGTGAAGGACTTGGCGACCGAAAAACTCGTCCAGCGCCCGTCGGCGGAATAGCCGCGGGCATAGCGCTCCAGACGAATCTTGCCGTCCTGCACCACGATCAGCCCCGCGACATTGTTCGCCGCGATATAAGAATCGACCTCTGCCGCCGGCACCGGCAACGGCTTGCCCGCCGG
Source organism: Sphingomonas sp. DMC8 (assembly GCF_056314185.1). Taxonomy (NCBI): domain Bacteria; kingdom Pseudomonadati; phylum Pseudomonadota; class Alphaproteobacteria; order Sphingomonadales; family Sphingomonadaceae; genus Sphingomonas; species Sphingomonas sp. DMC8. Next base: position 55,388 of record NZ_JBQUYV010000003.1, read on the forward strand.
TAACGGGCGGACTGCACCACCAGCCTTCACGACATGTCCCGGGAACAGCTTTTCCATGTGCGGGAAGTTGGCGTCGCGCTGGGCCTGGCTCCAGAACAGCACCTCGGCGCCGATCTTGCGTAGTCCCCCCGTGTCATTCGCGGCCAGCGGCACGTCAGGTGAAACAACAGCCTGCGCAGCCGCAGGGGGGCTCGCAAGCAAGGCGAGCGCAAGGCACCAGAATTTCGACATCACTTCCCCTCTTTGACCAGCGTCATTTGTATGACGTCTATGCCGCCACCGCGAAATCCGCCTTCGCAGTACATCAGATAATAGCGCCAAAGGCGAAGGAAACGTTCATCGAATTGGGAGGGCAGCAGCCCGGCAGCAGCCGCGGCGTCGAACCGTTCGCGCCACAGCCGCAGCGTTTCGGCATAATCCAGGCCGAAATGGACCTGGTCCTGCCAGCGCAGCCCCTCGCGCGCCGTCAGCGCGCGGAACTCGCTTTCGCGCAGCAACATGCCGCCCGGGAAGATATAGGTCTGGATGAAGTCGACATTGCTCGCATAGCCGTCGAACAGCGCATCGTCGAAGGTGATGATCTGAAGCGCGGCCCGGCCGCCCGGTTTCAGCGCGCGGGCGATGGCGGCGGCATAGGCGGGCCAATATTCGCGCCCCACCGCCTCGGCCATCTCTATGCTGGCGACCGCATCATAGGTGCCGGTCACGTCGCGATAGTCTGTGAGCGAGAACGCCGCCCCATCCATGCCTGCGGTACGCCGCTCTGCCCAGGCCTTTTGTTCGGTCGAAAGCGTTATGCCGTGCACCCGCCGCCCGCCGCGCAGAGCGATTTCGGCGAAGGAGCCCCAGCCGCAACCGATCTCGAGAATGGTGTCGCCCGGCCCGGTCGCTGTCCGGTCTAGGATCGCCTGCAACTTGTTCGCCTGCGCCGCCTCCAGCGTCTCGGCCGGGTCGCGAAACAGGGCACTGGAATAGCTCATCGAGGGATCGAGCCAGGGTGCGTAGAAGTCGTTCCCCAGATCATAGTGGAAGGCGATGTTCTTGCGCGATCCGCTGCGATGGTTGCGCCGCATCCAGTGCAGCAGCCGCTTCGCCGCAAGCGCCAGCCCCCGCGAACGCGCTTGCGCCGCCAGCCCGGCACGGTTGCGACCGAACAGCGCGAAAAGCTGCACCGGATCGGGGCTGGCCCACTCGCCTTTCTCCCACGCCTCGTACCAGCCGGCCGAGCCGCCCGTCGCCAGCCGCACCAACGCGCGCCAGCTCTGCAGATCGACCACTGCGGCATGCCCCGGCGCCCGCCCGCCGAGCAGGCGGGTGCTGCCATCCGGGGTCCGCACTTCCAGCTGCCCTTCGGCGATCCCTCGGTCCAGCCCATCGAGCTGGCGATGAAAGAAGCCGCCGAACAGGCCGAGCAGGCCCTTGCCGGCGGGGTAGGCGACTCGTGCGCCATCCTGGGCGGGAGCGTTCATACCCCGGCTAAATGCACGCAATCCCGGATCGGGCAACCCCTCAGGCCAGCACGCGCCCGGCAGCCAGCGCCCGCTCGCGGCCTTCGCGGTGGCCGATCCGCTTGGGCGGATAGCCAGACGGGCGGCACCCGGCCGCCTCCGGATCGTGGATCGCCGCATCGGGCAGATGCGCGAGTTCCGGCACCCAGCGGCGTATATAGCCGGCGGCGTCGAACTTCTCGGACTGCACCAGCGGCGCCATCACCCGGCTCCACTGGCTCGCATCGACACCGGTGCCGGACACCCACTGCCAGTTGACGGCATTGTTGCCATAATCGGCATCGACCAGCGTGTCCCAGAACCAGCGCTCCCCTTCGCGCCAGTCGATCAGCAGGTGCTTCACCAGAAAGCTCGCCGCGATCATCCGCACCCGATTGTGCATCCAGCCGCTCGCCCAGAGCTGACGCATCCCGGCGTCGACAATCGGGTAGCCGGTCTCTCCCCGCTGCCAGGCGCGCAGATCGTCCCTCGCCTCCGGTCCACCCCGCCACGCCATACCGTCCCAGGCATCGCGGCCGTTGCGGGTGCCATAATCGGGGAACTGGCAGATCAGGTTCTGGGCGAAATCGCGCCAGCCCAACTCGCGCAGAAATTCCTCCACCTGCCCGCCGGCTCCCGCGACGCCATGCCACACCTGCGCCGGCGACAGCTCGCCGAAATGGAGGTGCGGCGACAGGCGCGAACTTCCGTCGATCGACGGAAGGTTGCGCGTGTCGTCATAGCGCGCGGCCTGGCGGCGAAAGGCGTCGAGCCGGGCCTGCGCCCCCTCTTCCCCGGGCTCCCATTCCGCGCGCAGGCCGCCCGCCCAGTCGGGCGAACGGGGCAGCAGCCCCCAATCCTCCAGCGCATCGCTCTTCGGCCAGTGCGCGGGCGGTGGGATGATGCGCGGCGCGGGGGCCGGTGCCGCCGGTGGCAAGGAACCGCGCAACGCCTTCCAGAAGGGGGTGAAGACCCGGTAGGGCGTCCCGCTGCCCGATCGCACACTGCCCGGCGGCATCAGGTAATTGCCGTCATGGGCGACCAGATCCAGCCGCTTCGCCACGGCCCGCTCGGCATTGCGCCACCAGGGCTCGTAATGGCGGAGGCAATGCACGCGGGTCGCCCCCGTTTCCTCCGCCAGCGCGGCAAGTGCGACATCCGAAGACCCCCGCCGCAGCACCAGCCGTGAGCCCTTTTCGCGCAGCCGGTCGTCCAGCGCCTCCAGACTGTGGTGCAGCCACCAGCGCGAAGCGGCGCCCATTGCCCGGTGCTTCGCCGTTTCGTCGTCGAGAACATAGACCGGGATCACCGGCCCTTCCGCCGCTGCCGCGATCAGGGCCTGCTGGTCGGCCAGGCGCAAATCGCGACGAAACCAGAGCAGGACGGGTGCAGCCATGCGATCAGAAACGCATCGGCGACCCACGCCGCCACCTGTACGCTGGGACAGGTCAGGCGGGCGATGAAAAGCGCGCCGCCTCGCGCCCCAGCGCCAGAATCGAGGTGAGGTGGCGGCGCGATACTTCCATCGCATCTTCGCCATAGCCGCCGCCCAGCGCACTGGCGAAGGGAATGCCCCGGCTGCGCAGCGTGCGGGCGATCCAGCGGTCACGCGCCTCCAGCCCCTCCCCGCTCAGCGCCAGCCGCCCCAGCCGGTCGCCGCCGAACGGATCGACGCCAGCCTGATATAGCACCAGATCGGGTGCGAATTGGTCGAGCAACGGCACCAGACTTTCCTCCAGCGCGGCGAGATATGCCGCATCGCCCGTGCCGTCCGGCAGGCCGACGTCCAGCGTCGAGCGCGCCTTGCGGACCGGGAAGTTCTTCTCGGCATGGATCGAATAGGTCGCGATCTCCGGCCAGCCGGCGGTGAGCGCTGCCGTCCCATCCCCCTGATGCACATCGCAATCGACGATCAGCACGCGCGATACATCGCCTTCCTCCACCAGTCGCACTGCCGTGATCGCCAGATCGTTGAACACGCAATAGCCGGCGCCGGTATCGGCCAGCGCATGGTGGCTGCCGCCCGCGCTGTTCGCCGCATAGCCATGCCGTAGCGCCAGTTGCGCCGCCAGCCAGGTGCCGCCGGGCACATAGCTGGCCCGCAGCGCCACTTCCGGCGTCACCGGAAAACCGATCCGCCGCGTCTTTTCCGGCGGCACCCGCGCCTCGACCACTTCGGCGACATAATCGGGGTCGTGCACCGCCTCGATCCAGTGCCGGGGCATCGGATCGGGTTCGTGCCAGACGAGGGCGTCCGCCTGTTCGCGGAGCAGGTCGCGGACCAGGCCGTTCTTGTTCCACTGATAGGTGCTGCGCGCGGGCGCCGGGGCGACATAGCTGGGGTGGTGGACGACGGGGATCACGTCCCCAAGCTAGGGCGGTCCACGTCCGCGATAAAGCTGCCCCTGCGGCCGCACTCTTCCGCCGCCCCGCGAAGCCGGATAGAGGAGCGGCCATGACCGACATCGCTTCACTTCCCTATCGCCCCTGTGCCGGCGTGATGCTGCTCAACCGCCACGGCCGCGTGTTTGTCGGCCAGCGGCTCGATTCGGTGGTCGAGGCCTGGCAGATGCCGCAGGGTGGGATCGATCCGGGCGAAGACCCGCTGGAAGCCGCCTTTCGCGAGCTGTGGGAAGAAACCGGCGTGGTGCGCGATCTGGTGGAACTGGTCGCGGAGGCACCCGACGAACTATTCTACGACCTGCCCGACGATCTGATCGGCAAGATCTGGAAGGGCAAATGGCGCGGCCAGCGGCAGCGCTGGTTCCTGTTCCGCTTTCTGGGCGAGGACGAGCAGGTCAACATCGTCACCGCCGAACCCGAATTCCGCGCCTGGCGCTGGGCCGAGCCGGCGGAACTCCCCGAGCTGATCGTGCCCTTCAAGCGCGCGCTCTACCAGCAGCTCCTCGACATTTTCGCGCCCCACCTGCCGTAACAAGGGCGATACGGGCTGGAGCCTGCGGACCTGATCCGGCCCATATCACACCGGCGACGATCAGCGCCTATCTGGTAAACTTCGCCAAGACCGGGGATCCCAATGGCGGCGGCCTGCCGGCATGGCCGCGCTTCACCGCAGCGGGCGACGAGATCCTCGACTTCTCTGCTGACGGCAAGGCGGTGGCGTCGCGCGACCCCTGTGGAGCGGAGATCGACGATCTCCAGGCGCGGACCAAGGCGGCGCTCGCTTCGGGCAAGTAAACAGCCTTACCACTCCACTGCGCACGATGCTCGACGACCCTGCTGCCCGCGGTGCTCGCCAAGCATTTGCCGGACATGGTCAAAAACCCCGCAGATCGACATGGCCCGCGGGCAGACGCTGGTCGGCATCCAGGCCTATTTCCCGGCGCCGAGGCCTTTGGCCGCAAGCGGCTTGGACATGCGCACCGGCCACCCGGCCGAAAGGGTGCGGGCTTCATCGCTCAAGCGAGGTTCTCACGCCTGGGCGCCACCCTCGTGGCGCAGCAACAGGTTAAACCCAAGCCGAGCAGAAGCAACCCGAGCACGGGAACCGCGGTATGCGAAGGCGACAACGCCTCCAGCTGAGTGGCTGATCGCCAGCTCGTTCGAGGAAAACGACTTCCTCGTTTCGGCGATTGGCCCGGGACGAACGATCACCGGCATGGACGGGGCGCGGCGCGGGAAATATCAGGCACCAACGCCGAGGAGTTTATGCGATGGCCAACACCCAATCCCCATCGAGCCAAACTTGGGCCGAGTCCCGCGGGGCCCAATGGCGCGATCAGCTCGACCCGATGGAGGCGATGCTGTCACCGGTCGATGCCCCGCTGATCGCCGCGCTGAACCTCTCCGGTCGCTTGCGGATCGCGGAAATCGGCGCCGGCGGCGGCCCCACGACGCGCGCGATTGCAGCTGCCGCGCCAGCGTGCACGATCGAGGGGTTCGACATCTCGCCTGCGCTGATCGCGGCTGCCAAGGCTCGCGTAGGGAGGCTCGCAGGCTTCACCCTTGCCAATGTCGCTGATTTCCGCCCGGCAGAACGATTTGATCGCCTTGCCTCGCGCTTCGGGGTGATGTTTTTCGAAGATCCGGAAGCTGCCTTCGCCAATTTGCACCAATGGCTACGCCCCGGCGGGTCGTTGGCCTTCGCGGTCTGGGGGCCGGGCAAGGATGTTGCTTTCATGGCCAGCGTACGAGAGGCAGTGGGCGCGGTGATCGATCTGCCGCAGCCCGATCCCGATGCGCCCGGGCCCTGTCGATATGGCGATCCATCCCGCCTGCTCGGGTTGCTACAAGCAGCTGGGTTCCGCAATGGCGCGGCCCGGACCTGGCGCGGCGATCTGCAAATCGGCGGGGGTATGGCGCCAGACGCGGCAGCCGAATTCCTGCTCGCAGCCTCGTCGGCAGCCGCGCCGCTGGCCGACGCCGGCGCCTCCGAACAGGCCAGGGCACGCGCGCGACTGGCGGCAATCTGCGCCGCGAATGTGCGCGATGGCACGGTCTGGATGCCGGCGCGTGTGGAGATCATCACCGCCACTGCATGACACGCACACGCCTCTTTGCGCAGACGCGAGCGGATTTTGCTGGACAAGTACGCGTAGTTACGCCCAGCCTGCGGCACCTTTTCGATGCCCTCCAGAAGCTCGAACGCGACAAGAAGTATCTGCCGTTGCACGTTGCGCGGCTTGCAGCGGCAATATTCTCGATTTTTGTGGTGACGACCGCGTCGTCTGCCACGCGATAATGCGGCGCCCTTAGCGCTGTAACTTGGTCGCGAGAATGACCGATGAAGTTGTCCGCTCGACGCCTTCCAAAGCGCCGATGGCATCGAGCAGGTCGTTCAACTGGCCTACGGACTGGGCCTCCAGCATCGCGATCAGGTCATATTCACCCGAGATCGCGTGGAGTGCCGCCACCGGCGGCATCGTTGCCAGCTTGTCCTGCGTCGCTTGCGTAGCCTTGGGATAGACCTTGATCATCACATGGGCGCGGATCAGGCTGCGGTCATAGCTGTCGCCCAGCCGAACGGTATAGCCGGCGATGGTACCCTGACGCTCGAGGCGTTCGATGCTGCTGTACACCGCAGTGCGCGATACCCCGAGCAGATGGGCTAGTTCGGAAACGTTGCGGCGCGCATCGTCGCGCAGCAGCGCCAGCAACTGCTGGTCGAACTCCTCTGCCCGCGCCGTCATCCCGGCTTCGGCGCGTCGATGAGCCTGCCCGCGACGACCCGGGCGACGCCCGTGAACGCCGGGCGGGTAACCCGCAAGGTGTTGAGATCGATCCGCCCCTCCGGGCCGATGCCGGTGATCCGTACCCCGCTCCAGTCCAGCGGCGTCCCCGGGCTGAGCGACGCCGGGCCTTCCGGCTGCACCAGCCAGGCATGACCGCCCGGCGGAGTGTGCAGCCGCGCCGTCCCGTCCGCCTCGACACACAGGGCCGCGCCCTCGTCGATGCCGAGGCCGATCGCCTGCGGATCCGTCTGCCTGGCCTTGGCGACGAAGGCGATCAGCCGCCCCAGCCGGTCGCGCACCGTGAAATGGGTGTCGGTAACGATATGCGCCATGCGCGGCAGATGCAGGAAGCCGGTGACCAGTGTCACCGCAGGCCCGGCCGGATCGGCGAGCGCCACAGGGCTTTCGATGCTGCCGCCATCCATTGCACCATAGGCGGTGCCGCCCAGAATTGCGAGCCCGGCGCTGGTCCCGCCGAGCGGGCGCCCCGAGCGGACATGCGCGTCGAGCGCGTCGGCCACGGGACTGTCCTTCCAGTAGCGGACATAATTGGCCTGGTCGCCGCCGGCCAGGAAGATACCGTCGGCTTCGCGCAGAATGGCCAAGACGCGCGGATCGCTCGACGCGCTGCGGTCATGGAAGACGATGGTCTCGACCGAGGCCACGCCGCCGACCTGGTGGTAGATCTCTTCGCCCGCCTGGCCCTCTCCCGACGCGCGCAGCACGACGATATGGCCATGTCCGGCATGCGCGGCGAACCAGCGAAACGCGGAATAGTCCCAGTCGCCGCCGCCCACCAGCATCAGCGCCGGCGCGGTGGGCGCCGGGCGCTTAGCCTGCGTGTCGCCGACGACATAATAGCTATAGGCAGGCCCGGGACGCGAAAGCGCGCGCTCCCCGAGCGTGAGCAGCGAGAGCAGCGCCAAGGCACAGGCGACCAGTGGCTTCCTTGCCATCACCCTGTGCAAATCGTGCCCCACAAGCCATCATATTGCATTTTTGTTATTCCACTTTGACGATTTCCAGTATCAATATGTCACATTCTCTCGGGGGGGTCGAGTTCATGCAACAGCGGCGGGCAGCGATATTTCTGGCGGGATGCAGCCTTTGGGTGCTTCCTGCGGCGGCGTTTGCGCAGACGGTGCCATCAGCACCGCAAAGCGATGCGAGCGACCCCGAGGTCGTCGTACTCGGCTCGCGCATCCCGCGCATTCAGAAGGAAGGTCCGGCACCGGTGACGACGATCACCGCCGACGACATCCTGCGCAACGGCTATCAGAGCGTGCCCGATGTACTGCGCGCGATCACCCAGAATGGCGGCGAGACGCAGAGCCAGCAGAGCTTCGCCGGCGCCGACTTCACCCCCGGCGCCCAGCAGGTCGATCTGCGCGGGCTGGGGCCCAATCACACGCTGGTGCTGGTGAACGGTCGCCGGATCGCCGACTTCCCCCTGCCCTTCAACGGCAACAGCAACTTCACCGACATCTCGAATATTCCCGTAGGCCTGATCGAGCGGATCGAGGTGCTGAGCGGCAGCGCCTCGGCCATCTATGGCTCGGATGCGATTTCGGGCGTCGTCAATTTCCAGCTCAAGTCGAAGCCGGACGGCACCCGGATCGACTATCGCTTCGGTGATACCGAACATGGCGGCGGATCATCGCACCGGCTGAGCGTCACCACCGGCTGGGAGACGGGCGGCTTTCACGGCGTGGTCGGCGTCGAACTGCTCGATCAGCGGCCGCTCTGGCAATACCAGCGGCGCAATCAGGATTCGACCACCGACGATCCTACCGGCCCGGCGCTCGCCCGGCGCACCTTTCTGCGCGCCGACGAATATCTCTACTATATCGACCCCGGCAAGGCGACCTGCGACGCGCTATCCTCGCTCAACGGTGGTTCGACCTATTATGCCTCGCGCCCCCGCCGCGACACGATCAGCGGCGACGGCCATTTCTGCGGCAGCAACACCTCGGTTGCCTATGGCACGATGATTTCGGAGCGTCAGTCAATCAGCGGCTATGGCGCGCTCGGCTACACAATCAGCGACCATGCCGAGCTGTTCCTCGACGTGCAGGTGAGCCGATCGAACCTCAAGCTGTTCCGCGACGTGCTGAGCTGGAACTATATCGCGCCGAACGGCAATGAAGAGGGCACCTTCTACAACCCCAAATATCTGTCACCCGGCCAGACCGACAGCGGCGCCCAGCTCGACAACTGGACCCGCCAGTTCACCCCCGAGGAAATGGGCGGACTGGACCAGGGGCTGACGCGCAACCGGTCGACCAGCTACGATGTCACGCCGGGCATCAAGGGCCGGTTCGGGGATAGCTGGAGCTACGAGGTCAACGTCAATCACGCCGAATACAGCGCGCGCGTCGCTTTCCCGCACGTCGTCATTTCCAAGGCGAACGACTTCTTCCTCGGGCCGCAGGTGGGCGTTGACCCGTCCTCGGGCTATCCTGAGTTCGATGCCGATCCCGCCCGACTGTACAAGCCGCTGACCCCGGCGGAATATCGCTCGATTACCGCGACCTCGGTCTATCACCCGAAAAGCTGGGTCAACAATGTCGCCGCGACGGTGAGCACCACCGATCTGTTCCGGCTGCCCGGCGGCACGGCGGGCCTCGCGATCGCGGCCGAGGCAGGCAACCAGGGCTATGACCTGCAGCCGGATCCGCTGGCGCTGACCCAATATTATGTCGGCCTGATCGATTCGGACGGCAAGGGAACCCGCCGCCACTGGGGTCTGGGCGGCGAACTGCGCCTGCCTGCCTTGTCGTTCCTCGAAATCGACGCTGCCGGCCGCTACGATCATTATGCCTTTGCCGGCAATGGGTTCGGCCGCTTCACCTATAATCTCGGCGCAATCGTGCGGCCGACCAGCAAGCTGATGCTGCGCGCCGCCTATGGCACCGGCTTCCGCGCGCCCGACCTCAACTATGTGTTCCGCGGCCCCGGGAACACCCATCCTTCGGCCACGGACTATTATCTCTGCCGCACCGATCCCGGCCAGCCGAGCGACATCACCGATTGCAGCTATGCCGACGAAGGCATCGTCTCGCGTCGCACCGGCAACCGCAAGCTCCGCCCGGAAACCTCCACCTCGGTCAACGCCGGGGTGGTGTGGCAGCCCTCGCGCCATTTCGACGTCTCGGCCGATTATTTCCGCGTCGCAATGAAGAACCAGGTGCTCGACATGAACATCGACACGCTGCTGCGCGACGAGGCCGATTGCCGGATCGGCAAGACGGTGGCGGGCACTTCGGTCGACATCACCTCGCCCACCTGCGTCGATGCGCTCGCCCGCGTCCAGCGTTACGTCGGCGGCGCGCTCGACGGACAATTGCAAAGCGTCGCGATCAACCCGATCAACGTCGCCGAGGAAACGACCGACGGCATCGACATCGCTGCGCATGTCCGGGTGCCGACCGCGGCGCTAGGCAGCTTCGCGCTGAGCACCAGCTACACTTATGTGTTCACGCACCGTATCCGCCAGTATCCGGGCGATCCGGTGATCAGCAAGCTGGCCTATGACAGCGGCTACGACATCCCCCGCGACAAGGGCACCGCGAGCCTCACCTGGGATCTGGGCAAATTCTCGACCACTCTTACCGGCCAGCGGCTGGGCGAACTGCCCAACTACGCCCAGACGGGACGGATCAAGGCGAGCTATCTGTTCAATCTTTCCGCACAGTATAGCCTCACCGATCGCATCCGGTTGTCGGGGACGATCAACAACCTGTTCGATCAGGCCCCGATCAAGGACCGCACCTACGGCTCCTACCCCTATTATGACATCTCGTGGTTCGACGGGGTCGGACGCAGCTTCTACGTGCAACTCACCTACAAGCTCGGCGGGGCGCGGCTGTGATCGGGCGGGGTCTGCTGGTCGCCGCACTGGCGCTCGCGGCGATGCCGGTGAAAGCGCAGCAGCTTTCCACCTCTGAGGCGGTGATCGCCCGTACGGTCGATGCCGAATATGAACGCTCGGTATCGCTGCTCCAGCGGCTGGTGGATCAGAACAGTGGCACGCTCAACCTCGAAGGCGTGACCAGGATAGGCGCGATGATGCGCGCCGAGCTGGAGCCCCTCGGCTTCACGGTTACCTGGAAGCCGATGGCGGAAGTGCACCGCGCCGGCCATCTGATTGCCGAGCATCGGGGCAGCCCGGGCGGCAAGCGCATCCTGTTGATCGGCCATCTTGATACCGTCTTCGAGCCGAGCTCGCCCTTCCAGAAATTCGTGCGTACCGGCGACAAGGCGCAAGGCCCCGGGGCCGGCGACGACAAGGGCGGCATGGTGGTGATCGTTGCCGCACTGCGCGCGATGCAGGCCGCCGGCACGCTCAAGAACGCGAATATCGAGATCGTGCTGACAGGCGACGAGGAAGATGCCGGCACCCCGCAAACGCTGTCCCGCGCCGACCTGATCGCGGCGGGCAGACGCGCGGATGTGGCACTCGATTTCGAGGGGCTGGTGATCGAGGATGGCCGCGACATGGGATCGATCGCGCGCCGCTCGGTCACCGACTGGCGAATCACAGCGACCGGAAAAACCGGCCATAGTTCGCTAATTTTCACGCCCGAGTTCGGCGATGGCGCGACCAACGAGCTGGTACGAATCCTGGCGCGCTTCCGCGAGGAGCTGCCCGAGCCCAATCTCACCTTCAATGCGGGCATCGTCGCCGGCGGCGCGCGTGCGCAGATCGACGATAGCGGCGTGGCGACGGCCGCAGGCAAGACGAACATCATTCCGGCAACGGCGATCGCCGCCGGTGACTTCCGAACGCTCAGCGTCGAGCAGACCGCGCGGGTACGGGCGAAGATGGAAGCGATCGTTGCCGCCCATGCGCCCGGCACCGATGCGAAGATCGAGTTCGGTGAAGGCTATCCCGCCATGGCGCCGACCGCGGGCAACAGGGCGCTGCTGGCGGCACTGAACGGCGTCAATCGCGATCTCGGTCTTGCAGAAATGCCCGCGCTCGATCCGCTGAAGCGCGGAGCCGGCGACATTTCGTTCGTGGCACATGATGTCGACAGCCTGGCAGGGCTCGGCACTTACAGCACCGGCGACCATGCCCCGGGCGAGACGGTCGACCTTGCCAGCATCCGCCGCCAGGCCAAACGCGCCGCCATTCTCATCACCCGCCTGAGTGCCCCGCCCCGCAACTGACGTTGATGCCGACCCGCACGGCATCGGCCGCGCGAAACCTCTCTCGTGAACGGCCTGCGCGACGCGCCTGGCAAGGGCAATTTCAAGAGCGGATGCGGGCGCTCAGCGTTTCGGCAGCAGCGCCTCTAGTCCCGTAAGAACCGGTTGCACCATTCCCGATCCGAGCGCGTCGGCATAGGCGGCAGCCGCTGTCGGCGTCCATAGTCCGCTATTGCCGAGTTCGCGGGTCGCCACATCCTCGCTGATGATCCGCCAGTCGAACATCACGTTGCCGATTGCGTTGCCGAAGGCGTCGGTCATCGGCGCCGACTGGAAAACATGTCTCGCGTCGGGCGCACCGATCGGGACCTGGCCGACCAGCGTGGCGACGGGCGCGTCGTCGATTGCGACAGCGAAGGCGAGCTGCTCGAGCGCTTGATCCGGGCGCATCGCGACGTGCACGACCTGATCGAAATAGTGGTGGAAACGCGTGTTGGTCCGGCCGCGCCGATCCCACATTCGGGTGTCGAGCGTCGCTTCCCCGCCGCTCGCACGGAGCTCCAGACGGACCAGCGTGTCCGCCGGGATCGGCGTGGACGGCGTCAAGGCGAGATCGAAGATGGTGATCGACAAGACACTGCCGCCCAGGGTCTGACAGTCGCGCCAGCCGAGCGCGACTGAGGCGGCGAGCCGCGCGCCGATCGTCGCCATTGCCGAATCGAACAATGTCGCGACCGCACTCGCCGGGCCGGGCGGAAGCGCCGAAAGGGCAGCGAAGATCCTTTCGATCCGCGTCGCAACCGGCGAGGATGGCGGCGCCGGACTGGGAAACGCAGGCGTAGCAGCGAGCGCGGCATCGAGTGCGCGCGTATAGAGTCCCGCCCCGAACTGCTGGATCGTGGCGACGACGTCTTCCGCACGCTCCGTAATCAGGGGCGCGCCGCCAGCGAGCATCCCCTCGAACAGTGCGACCGCGGCGACGGCCCAGGCGTCGTCCGCGCCGAAGACGGGGAATTCAGGCGCAACCAGATAGAAGACCCCATCCTTTCCGGCCCAGAATTCCTGGGCTCCTCCGGGACTGAGGTTGACATCGTACAGCGGCGTATCGTCTGCGTCCGGTGGCAAGGCGGCGGCGCCCGCCACCTTGACCGCGCTCGCAGCACCGCCGCCGATCCGACCGAGCACGGTCGCCCCCTCCGCAAGCGTGCCGATGCCTTCCGGCGCCAGGCTGGGCAGCTGCCAGCCCAGCCAAACGGGATCGATGGCCAGCACTGCCGGTCTGGCCTCACCGGCATTCTCGGCGACGCCGTTCACGAACGGATGCGTTGCGGTGAAAACGGGGCCACCATCGTTCAGCCGGTAAAGCGTCCGCCCCGCCCGCGGCGGGCGCGGAATATAGCCGACCGTCGCGACGCCGCTGCGCGTCGCGACGGTCTGCCCCGGGCGCAGATCGGCGAGGCGGATCGGCGTGCCGTCGCCGGCCAGTATTTCGGTATCACCGGTGAAGCAGGAACCGGACGGCGGCTGGCGAAAACGATTGCCCGGCTGGCTGTTGGCGGTGAACTCGTAGCAGTTGCCATTGGGCATCTGGGCGGGCACGCCGCCGCCGAAATTCGGCAGATAGGTCGTCTTCTGGATCGCTGCCGCAGCAGCGTCGCGAATGTCGTTCTGGTCGACCGAACGCTTGTTGCGCAACTGCTCGGAATAGCTACGCCAGGCATTGGCCTTCACCACATCCGGCAAAGGCAGACCGGCGGCGAGCAGCTCGTTGGCGAGTGCGTCCACCTCCGCGTCCGAAGCGCCGAGGATCATATATTTGGCGTATTGATTGAACACTTCCCAGTCCGGGCTGGTCCATTGCCCCGCCTGATACCAGAGCTGACGGCTCTGTACGTTCTGCAGCAGCGAATCGTGGAACTTACGTTTGGCGGTTGCGGGATCGAGCCGGCGCACGATGTCGGAAACGGGGGAGAAGGTCGCGTTCAGCATACCGGCATAGGCGCGCGCGCATCGGGTGCGGATTGCGCCGTTGCGGCTGGCAATATCGGCATTGATGCTGTCGACAAGCATCTGCCCACGGATCGACGAAGCCATGTCGGCGATCGCCTGGCAGAGCACCGCGATCGAAAAGTCACTCCACCAATTGTCGTCGAGCCCCAGACTGTCGAGAAGTGGCAGCAGCGGCGATGCCTGATAGCCCGGATAGAAGATGCTCAGGAAGCTCGGCCCCGTTCCGATCAGCTGCGAGTAATTGCCTGGCAACCGGCCCATAAGCTTGTTTACGAACAGGCCGTGCAAGCGATCGCCTGTGCTGTAGTCCGGCAGCACGTTGACCAAGTCCTCGATCAGCGGATCGGGGTTGCCGAGGAGCGCCACCCGCGGGGTGGCGGGAGTTAGCAATCGCATGTCGCGGCCTCCACAGGAAGATCGGGCAGGAAAGGCCAGCGCCGGCCGAACTGGTCCGGCGCCGGTGCCGCGTCAGGCGCGAGCGAAGCCCTTCTGCACCATCGGACCGTTGACGAAATCGGTAATGGGGTCCGGCGGCGGTGGCGGCGGATCGATCCAGTTCCAGATCAGCTGGACGAGCACCACGATAATGCCGACGGCGGCCACCGCCAACCCGACCGGGCCGGCCCAGGCGAAGCTGAACAGCTCCAGCCCGATAAAGACCAGATCGGCGAGGGCGAAAAAGGTGTTGAGCGCTTCGAAGACAATATCGCGGATGACGCCCGAGCGGATCGCATCCGCCAGCATGAAGGAGGACAGGACCAGCCCGACCACCGCCATTGCTGGTCCGATCCGTTTCGCCATGAACTCGGTTGCGTTTTCCCCGAAGATCGCGACGAAGGCCTTGCCCATCTTGCCTTCGGGGACGATCTTGCCGCCTTGCTTGAACCACGTTGCAATGTCGCCCGCGAAGGTTCGAAAGGCGCCACCCTGACCAGCGCGCGAGAAATTCTCGAGGAAGCGGCCGACGCCCAGCGAAAACATCTTCTGGGCGCCTTTGACCAGCAAGGCCATCGCGAGAATGCCCATACTGACGTCCGCGACAATCTGCCGCGGCGTCAAGGGCTTTTCCGCACTGTCGGCGATGGAGTAGATCAGGAAGGCGGCGCTGGCCCCATAGAACATGGTCTGGAGTATCCCGCCAACCTTGCCCTTGCGCGACAGGTCTGACCAGGCCTGGTACTGCTGCCCTTGCAGCTGATCGCCAACCAGCCTTTGCAACTCGCCATCCTGGGCCAGCTGCTGCAACGGTCTGGTGCCATGCTTGTTCTGCCAGATGGTGATCGCGTCGGCGATGCCGGTCACCAGCGACTGAATATGATCGGCGGTCTGGATAAGCGTGCGGATCTGCTCCTGAATCTCCTCGGCGGCGTGGCGCTGCGCTTCATCCATGATGGCAGGGTCGGTCGTGCCGTCCCGGGCGTTTTGCAGCGTCGCCTCAAGAAAGGGTCGCAAATCCTCAGACCATTGCGACTTTGAATAATTGACCCCGATCAGCGCAGCATAGGCGATGGTAAGGAAGCGTTCGCCGAAATCGCGATGGGGCGCCAGCACCTGAAGCTTGACATACCATTCGTACATGCGCTGCCGGACATTGTCGAACATCTTGCTTGCAACCTGGATTTGCCAGGTCTGGATCCGTTCGGGTGCGCACAGCCAGTTGAAATAGGCCTCGGCCCACCGCTCGGGATCATCCTTGAGGAAGGGGCGCATCGCCGCGACACCGTCGCGATATCCCTCGATGTAGAGCGCGCTGCTGACGTCCTGGTAGCTCGGGCCTTCTTTGGTGGTCTTGCCCATTTCCTCCCACGCGGTCTTCAGCGCGTCGGGCTTAATCCGCTTGATCAAATCCTTGTAATGTTCATCGCGGGAGAAATTGTCATAGAGCATCTGTCCGGTGCTGAGCACCGAATTGGACGAGAAGAACAGCTTCTTCTCGTCGAAGATCCGCTGAACGCCGTCGGGCACGGAGAAACCATGGCCGTAAATGCCTTCAATCCACTTCTGCTCAAGACCGTTCGCGAGGCAACGGCTGAAATAGCCACCGCACGTCGTCTGCGCGTAATCGACGGTGATTTGCTTGCCGTCCTCGCCGGTCACGATCTCGATCGAGGAGATGTTGTCCAGTTCCTGCAGCCGCGTGGGGTCCGGTTCGGCTGCAACCGCCGAGCGAATGACCCGTCGCGCCACTGCCGTCGCGGCAAAAAGCGGCGTCCGCTCCGCCAGCTGGGCCGGGGCGAGCGAGCCGCGCCATTGGAACGACGTATCCGCGTCATCGGCATAGGTGCCGAGGAACGAATGGCTACCGGAGGAGAGCACGATCAGAAACTGGTTCTGCGCGAAGGGCGGGTTGAGGAAATCGGGCGGCATTTCGAGCGTCGTCTCGCCCTTGCGCCGATCAACCTTGGTTACCCGCACGCGATCGCTGACATCGGTGGCGCCGAGAAAGTAGAGGACCTGCAGCTCGCCATCCTGCCACTCGGTCTTGATGGTAAAATTGTCCCAATCGACCCAGGGTGCGGCGGGCTGGTCGGCTGGCTGGCGCTGCGTGTGGTACACCGATTCGATCGCGGCCCCGCGGATCGAGATCGGGTCGGAAGTGCCGGTCGACATCGAACCGACAAAGCCGTGACCGCACTCGGTGAGATCGAGACGCGCGCTAAAACTTCCATCGCTCTGCCGGCCGCGTAGCACGAGCGCGTGGCTCGCGCCCTGATAGCCGATCGCGTCGATCAACTCGCCGCCGAGCGTCGCGCCCTCACTGGTGACTACGAGCTGCTGAAAAGGGCGCCATGTCTCCCCATCCAGCCGCTCGACTGCATAGACGCGTCGATGGGCTGCACGGCAATCCACCAAATCGTGTTTCACCACTGCCAGTTTCATTGCTTATCCCTCCGCAAGCAATATCAACATCTCCAGAAGAAAAAACTCCTGAAAGCACCACTTCTCATCACCAATTTAAATAATACTGAAAATTAACAAATTCATCGCCAGATAAAATATTAGTTTTCGACTGATTGCTACAAATTATACAATCTAATTTCATCGAAACAAGAATAAATCTCACGAACAATTTATAATACATTCAACGAAAATTACAGCACAACCTCGACATATTGCACGCGATCACAGTGCGAGTGCTTGCAACTTTCGCTGCGCCTGAACCGTACAGCCGCCATCCCCCGCCGAACCGGCTTCGGAGAAAAAAACCGCGCTCGACTCGCGGTTGACGACAATGTGCTGGACCGGCGACCTCTCCGTCGAAACCGCCCCTGTCCGACGCCACGGCGAGCAACGGACCGCGCGCCGACTCCGGAAGCACGAAGCCAGTGGGAAGCGGCCAGCCATTTGCCACACAGAACTTCAAACAAACGCCAATTCAAAAGAATGCATATAATCACATGTGCAACGAACCCCTCCTCAGGCAAAATATCCCAGAAACGGCAGAATCACGAAATAAATCTCAACCGAATTGGCGGCAACCTCCTTGCAAAATTTCCATTCTTATAAGACATTATCCACGTTGACTATCCAAGACATAGGAGATCACCATGTCGGAAAGCAAAGCACCCGCAAAAATCGTCGAAGTTCATTCCGATGACTCAATAAAGGCGGCCAAGGACGCCCATCGCGCGGACCTTTTCGTCAAAACAGGCCTGACAGGTAATCGCCGCTTCCTCGTCAGCGTCGAGCACGAGGGTGCAAAGCCGACACTGATTGCGCTTCACCTGTAAGCGATGTCGGAAGTGGCCCATATGATCCGCCCTCGGTTTCGAGGGCGGATCGTTGCCGAAGCCGACGCGATTCTCGTTGATGACGACGGACGCAAGTTCGCCGCCGGAGACATCGGCGCGCCGGGTTTGGTCGAATTGATCGGCCAGATGGACGGCACGCTTTCGATCGAAGAGCTCGAGACAGGTCTCGCGCCAGAGCTCCGTTCGCTTTGCGGCGCTATCGTTGCCGAGCTCGACGACGCCGACCTGATCGACGATAGCGCGACACCGGACGTTATCCCGGCGCTGGAGTTTCTGATCGAGCTTGAAGAGCTCGTAGATCACCTCAGCGCATCGATGATAGACCACAATCCCTTCTGGCAGGCCTGCCTTGATGCGCGTGGTCCGGGCGACATGCCGTTACACGTCGTGCACGGAATGGTGATCGAAAACTGGCAGTTCCTCGTCCGCGAGAGCTATTTCGACGCGCCCGTCTTGTCGTACGTGCCCAATCGCTCGGTTCGCCTCGCGCTGAACGCGTTTTTCGCCGAAGAATATGGCCATGACGAGATACTGCTTCGCGCGCTTGAGACGCTTGGCCTGACCCGAGCAGATCTCGCCGACTCCATTCCGCTGCCGCAGACGCTGGGCCTCTGCAATGCGCTGGCGTTCTGGTCACTGACCGACCCGATATTCTTCTTCACAACACTCGGTCTGCTCGAAGGTCAGGGAATGAAAACCGACTCCTTCATCGACGCCTGCGAGCGCATGAAGATCGATCCGGCTTTCGTGCATCCGCTCCGCCTTCATTCGAACATCAACATCGATGCCGATCATGGCAGCCTGACCCGAACCATTTTCGCGAGCCTGGGCTTTGTAGACCGTGCAACCCGCCAGCGGCTACGCGCGCAAACGCATCTGTTCGTCGAACTTTATGACGCATTCTATCGGGGCGTATGGGACCATTATTCGCGTGCGCCCGCGCTTCTCCGGCGTGTGTCGGATCTCTAGCGTGGAGAGGGTCTCCCTTGTAGCCCCCCGCCTGCGGACGTCGGTGCAGGTCGATCTGGCGCTGGATCACGCGGTCTTCCGTGGCGCGTCCGGGATCCACACGCTGCGGTTTCCTGTCGACGGACGTCCCGCCATGGCGCGCTTGATCAGCGATCTTCGTCGCGGCGGCGCATCGATATCAGCGCTTTCCGAGGAACATGACGAGATCGACGAACTTGCCGGGCTGCTCGAGCAGCTCGATAATCTCCATCTGTTGACGGAAAGTGCGTTCGCCCTGCCCGAAGGCGTGATCTCCGGTGCGCAGCTGAACCGGGACATTCGGCGCATGGTCCGCCGGCTACACGAGCGACTTTCCTCCTCGCGATTCCACAGCGCATTGGTCGATGGAACCGCCACCCGCCGTCAACTCGTCGGCTACGCACTCGAATATTACTGGCTTGTCCGCGCGGCCCCGGCGCTCGTTGCACCTTCGCTGGCAACCGCCACCAGCCCGGCAATGCGCGCAGCATTGCAGGCGTTTTTAGTGTCTGAACTCGATCACGACCGATTTCTCCTGAAGGCGCTTCGCGCCGTTGGCGTCGCTGCCAGCCTGGAAGGGCTCCAGCCGCTTCCGACAACCTTCCAGATCTGCGCCTCGCTCGGTGCCTATGCACAGCAGCATCCGCTTAGCTTCCAGGCCGCCCTCTTCCTCTTCGAACAGCCCCAGCCCGCGTTCATCGAGGCGTTTGAGATGCGATGTGTCGCCCTCGGCCTGGCGGAGGATTTTTACCTGCCGCTCCGCCAGCACTCCGGGGTCAACGAGGATGCCGATCACGGGAGCATTTCGATGCAGCTCCTCGGGCTGGTGCCTGCGGTATCGGCAGAAGAGCGCGTCGTGGTCTTGCGCAACGTTTCGGTGCTGGCGGAGACCATGCTCCTGCAGGAGCACGAGATCCTGACCTATTATGGGGAGCCGTCGAACCGGTCCCCACGCGTGTTTGACTAGCCCATGGACGCTTGGAAAACCGCCAGATATCGTCGGCCGCGGCTGGCGCCCGATGTCGAGGTCCGCACATCGGGCGACTTCGTCGAGTTGCTGCGCGCGGATGAATGCAGGACCATCGGCGTTGACTCCGCCGCTGCTGCGAGCGCGATCGCGTCGGATCTCGAAGCGCTGCGGGATCCCGCCGACGAACGATGGGCGCGGATGGGCGCGCAAGGCGAAGGCAGCTGGCGAGCGCTCATCGAACATCTCGACGCCTGGGCATTTATTGATGATGCCGACGACGACCCGGCCCCCTATCTGCATCGGTGGCATGGGGAGGCCGTGGAATGTGCTACCGCTGCAATTGCGCATGTCCGGCGGCTAACGGGTCGAGGGAGGGACTCCGCGGTCGCAGGGGCGGCGCAGGATTGGCTCGAGCGCATCGACCGCGACGGCGACGAGGCGGTCGATGCCTGGCACGACGAGAGGTTCCATCGTGCCGTGGCGCGTCTGAGCATGGCACGCCTTCGGACCAGCCACCCCGCTGCGTTTGAGGTCGCGATAAACGTTCTGCGCGAACTTGCCGGCATGCGTCCGCGCGCCGTTTCGGCGCCGGCCCACGGGATCGCTGGCTACTCGCTCGCCGAAATGCGCGCGCATGTGAGCGCAATCGCAACCCTGTTGGTGCACAGCCTCGGGCCTGATGAGATGCGTCGCTGCAAGCCGACGCGCGCACAAGCGCCACTCTCGGGTACAGCCTTCGCCAAACTGACCGAACGATCGATGCGCAGCCATGCCGATACGCTGGGCAGCGGCGCCTTTGCGCAGGCATGGTCCAATCTCGCTGCCGCGGACGCGCCGCTCGCGATTGGCTGCCACGTCGAGGAATATCATGTCACGCGGCGTTTCGTGGAGATGATCACGCCGCTGATGGCTGCAGACCTCGACGCCCCCTTACGCGCCCTGATCTACCGCTATTTCGCGGAGGAAGTTGGCCACGAAAGCTTCGAACGGGCGACCTGTGCGGCCTTCGGAGTCGCGGGAGCGTCTCTGGATGCGGCGTGTCCGCTGCCACTGCATCTGATCTTTGTCGATGTCTTCACGATGCTCTCGCGGCGCGGACCCATCGGATTCCTAGCCGCTGTCGCCATTACCGAGGGGATGCTCGGGGAGACCTCTCCGCTAAACGAGCGCGTCGACGCGCTGATGCCCGAGGATGCAGAAGTCCGTTCCATCTATCGCCAGCACGAAACCCTTAACCTAGGCCTCAATCACGCCAGCATTCCCCGATTGGCTCTCGCGCTCATTCCGGCGATCGATGTTGCCGAGCAGCAGCAGGCCCTGGATGCGCTGGCCTTAGTCTTCGAATTAAACTTCAGGGCATGGGAGGCACTGTTGGACTTCTACGGAAGCCAGACGGAGCTCCGGCTGCCGCAAGCGTTCGATTTCGCACTCGCTTGCCGACACAACGCGCCCGAACTGGCGTGATCGACCGCACGAGAGAGATACTCGACCTTCACGCGCGCGTGGCAAACCCCGGCTGGGCGGAAATTCTGAAAGCAGTTGGTCTGCCCGTCGATGGATTTCGCGCGCACGGAAGCTGGCTGAAACGAGATGACGGCACGGGCCTGCTCGACATGGTCGCAGGCTTTGGCGCTGCGGCTCTGGGTCATAATCCGCCGAGGCTGATCACCGCGCTTCATGACGCTTTGGAGCTGGGGACACCCATGATCGCGCCGCTCAGTGTCATCCCCGAAGCGGGCGAGCTGGCCGCGCGGTTACTCGCGCTGGCCGGTGGCCATCTCACAAAAGTCCAGTTCGGCAGCACCGGTGCCGAGGCGATTGACACTGGTCTGAAATTGGCAGCCGCTCAAACCCGGCGCCGCAGATTTCTTCGGGTGCGCGGCGGTTTCCATGGTCTTTCGGTTGGCGCGACGTCGCTTGCCGGATCAGACTGGTGGCGCGCACCTTTCCCTGACATCTGGGTCGGCGCCGCAGAAATCGCGCCCGAGGATCTCGATGGCCTCGAAGCGAACCTCCAGTCCCGAGAGATCGCGGCGCTCGTCCTCGAAATCGTCCCTGGCTCGGATGCGGGCAATGGCTGGTCGCGCGGCGCGCTGAAACGCGCCGCCGAACTTTGTCGAACC
This sequence comes from Sphingomonas sp. DMC8, assembly GCF_056314185.1. NCBI lineage: Bacteria > Pseudomonadati > Pseudomonadota > Alphaproteobacteria > Sphingomonadales > Sphingomonadaceae > Sphingomonas > Sphingomonas sp. DMC8. The sequence goes on from NZ_JBQUYV010000003.1 coordinate 77,060, forward strand.
TTTGGCACATTGCTCGTCATCGACGAGGTGCAGACGGGGCTGGGACGAACGGGCAGCTGGTTTGCGTTTCACGCCGGAGGCCCCGGTTTCCAACCTGATATCGTGTTAGTTTCCAAAGCGCTCACAGGGGGCACGGTGCCGCTATCCGCCGTCCTTATGTCGGAGGAAGTATTCGCCGCCACCTATGGTCGGCCCGGCCATGCCAAAATCCACGGAAGCACGTTCGCCGGCAATCGCCTTGCCATGACCTGCGGCCTGACGATGCTCGACATGATCAACGACGATGGGCTCATCGATCGCGCCACAAGAATCGGTGAACGAATCATCGAGGGAATCGCGCGCGCAACCCCGGAACGCCCGGTCCGCGTCTATGGGCGAGGGTGTCTTCTCGCGATGGAGATGGGCCAGGATCCCCAAATCGCCAACGGCAAATGCGTGGACCTGATCCGAAGCGGCATATTGGTGACGGGCGTGGCGCACGCGCCGTGCTCGATCCGCGTGACACCTCCCCTCAACCTGTCCGATGAGGATGCGGATCTCTTTGTCGAATCCGTGGCGGCCGTGCTCGCCTGAGATGAGCATTCGACATTCCCGCCCGGTGCGACCCTCGCCAGGCGGCCACCGAGAGGGAATGGAGAGCGGCTTCGACCGCAATTGCTTCCGAACCGGTGGTATCGCCGTAAGCGCGGTCTGCAGGCCGCAGGTTATGCGGCTTGGGCGGTTGGCTGATCAGCTGGCCGATTCCAGTTCCACGGGAGGAGTTCATCCCAGCGGCTTGCGGGCCAGTCATCGGCGATCCTGGCAATGACGTCGGCGATATAGGCCTGCGGGTCGACACCGTTGGCCTTGCAGGTCTGGATGACGGTGTAGATGGCGGCGGCGCGTTCACCGCCCACGCGCGAGCCGGCGAACAGCCAGTTGCGGCGGCCGATGGCGACGCCGCGTAGCGCGCGTTCGGCGATGTTGTTGTCGATCTCCAGCCGGCCGTCGTCGAGGAAGCGCGACAGTGCCGGCCAGCGCTTGGTGCCATACGCAATCGCCTTCGCCATGTCGGATTTGGGCGACAGGCGGCGCAGCGCGGTGTCGAGCACTTCGTGCAAGGCGCCGACCAGCGGTTTGGTGCGTTCCTGCCGTGCCCGGTGCCGGATATCTGGTGGCTGGCCGCGCACTTCCGCCTCCACGGCATAGAGCGCGCCGATCCGCTCGAGGATGTCGATGGTCAGCGGCGTGGGCGTGCGTTCGTGCAAGTCGAAGATCTTGCGCCTGAAATGCGCCCAGCAGGCCACCTCGGTCACACCACGCCGGTAAAGCCCGTCATAGCCGGCATAGGCATCGGCCTGGAGGAATCCGCGAAAGCCGGCGAGATGCGCCAGCGGGTGCGCGGCGGTGCGGTCCGGCGTGAAGCGATACCAGGTCGCGCGCGGCGCCGTGCTGCCCGAGGCCTGGTCGTCGGCCGCGTACACCCATAGCCGCCCGGTTGCGGTCTTGCCGCGGCCGGGGTCGAGCACCGGCACCGGGGTGTCGTCGGCGTGGATCTTGTCGGCGTGCAGGACTTCGTCGCGGATGCGGGCGACGACCGGATCGAGCAACGCAGTGGCCTGTCCGGCTCAGCCGGCCAGCGTCGAGCGATCGATGTCGAGCCCCTGCGCTGCCATCATCTCCGCCTGACGGTACAGCGGCAGATGGTGCTCGAACTTCGACACCACGACATGCGCGAGCGTGGCGAAGCTGGCCTTGCCGCGCGCGATTGCGCTGGCCGGCGCAGGCGCCTGGACGATCTTTTCGCAGACCCGGCAGCTATATTTTGGGCGGACGTTGCGCACCACCCGCCAACGCACCGGCACCACGTCGAGCATCTCATGCGCATCCATGCCCAGCCGGCGCAGCACGCCGCCGCAATCCGGGCAGGTGCAGGCGCCCGAGGCAGGTTCGTGGACGACCTCTTCGCGCGGCAGGTGCGCCGGCAGGCTGCGGACCGGTGCCGGCCGCGCCGTCGCCTCCGATGGGCTATCCTCTACCGGCGCCGCGTCGCGCTCGGCTTCCAGCTCTTCCAGCGCCAGTTCGAGCTGCTCGATCTCGCGCCCCAGCTTCTCGGACGAGGCCCCGAACTGCATCCGCCGCAGCCGGGCGATCTGCCCGCGCAAGCTGTCGATGAGCAGATCGCGGGCGGCAAGCGCGGCATTGGCCCGGGCCAGCAACGCCTCCAGCGCGGCGATCCGCGCGGTGGCATCAGCAGGGGAAACGGGCGCTTCCGACACCCGGATTTACTAGCAGATCGCGGGGGCTCAGGCGAGAAAAAGCGACGCAAAACCGCACGTTTCAGCCCGCCAGCGTCGGCGTGCAGGTGCGCTCCGGGCGACGCCAGTCGATGCCCTCCAGCAGCATCGACAATTGCGCGGGCGTCAGCACCACCGTGCCACTCGCCGTCACCGGCCAGACGAAACGGCCCCGGTCGAGCCGCTTCGAAAACAGGCACAGGCCTTGCCCGTCGAACCACAGCAGCTTGACCAGATGCCCGCGCTTGCCCCGAAATGCGAACAGCGCGCCCGAATGCGGGTTTTCCGCCAACACCTGCTGCACCAGCACCGCCAGCCCGTCGAAGCCCTTGCGCATATCTGTCACGCCGCACGCCAGATATACCCGCGTCGGCAACGGCGCCGGGTTCACCGCAGCACCGATAACACCCGTGCCAGCGCACCCGCATCCACCCCACCGTCGACACTGATCCGAACACCGCCGGGCAGCTCGATATCGATGCGCCCAGACGAACACGGCACCGGCGGCGACGCCGGCACTGCCGGCTCGGCGAGCCGAACCTCGGCGAACACCGGCAGCGAAGGCGCAGCCCCGGCCAGCCTGCCTTCGCGCAGTTGCTTGCGCCACGTGTAGATCAGGCTGCTCGACACCTCGCGCCGGGCGATGACCTCGCAGACCCTGGCGCCAGGCCGGAACGCCTCGGCGAGAATCTCCAGCTTCTCCGCGTCAGACCATCGCCGCCGGCCAGACAAACGGCCCACGACCTCCATGCGACCAGTCATACGAGTGCTCGTATGACTGGTCGTAGACCTCGAAACTTCCTGCACCACCACCGCCCTCGTCAAAGGCGGCAAGCATCCCGGCTATCGACGATGCCGCAAGGCGGCCTGCTGAACACGCTTACGTATCGCCCGGTTCCGCCGCTGATGGGCCTCGGCATTATCCCTCTGGTGTGATCGATACAGCGCCGTCGGCGCTCGGGGCTCAGTAGTTTCCCCTGGCGGCCTCCTGCAGGATCAGCTTGTCGAGCGTCTGGTCCGATACCGCCTGTCGAAGCCGGGCGTTCTCCCGCTCCAGCTCCTTCATCCGCCGCGCCTGATCCATCTTCAGGCCGCCATACTCCTTGCGCCAACGGTAGTAGCTCTGTTCGGTGACGCCGATCCGGCAACAGGCATCCGCAACCGTCCGACTGAGTAGCCCCTAGTTTTCTAGACGCCTTCCGCCTTCAAAAGCTGCTGCCGTTCGAACTGGACGGGCGACAGCATCCCGTTTGCGGCACGGCGTTGGTCAAGTTGGTGTAGCTGTCGAGATAGTTGCCGAACGCGAAAAGGCTCCAGCGATCGTCGGACCAGCCCGCGCGGCCGCGCAGACGCAGATCGACCGGGTTGCCAAGCTGATCGACCACATTGGTTGCGGGGGCGGTCGCGGTAAGCGCCTGGTCGATATGGAAGATATAGGCGCCGGTCAGACCAAGATCCGCCTTGCCCCCGAGAAGGTCGAAGCCATAGCCGAGATCGAGATCGAGGCCGCTTTGCTTTACGGTCGAGAGGTTTTGCAGCCGCGCGTCGATCAGCAGCGAAATCTGGCCGGGTGCAAGATTGAACGGATTCACGAAGACTGGCGACGCATAATAGCCCTGGATCGTCGCGAGCGACGGATGGGCATCGATGATGCCGGCATAGGTCGTGCGATTGACGAGGAAATTGAACAGGTTCGCCGCTGGCGATGCGATCCGGTCGCGGTAACGGATATCATAATAGGTGAGACTGAGGTGCAGGCCAGGGATCGACGGCGGCCGCACATCGACACCCAGCGTCCAGCTGGTGGCACGCTCGGGCCGCAGGTCCGGATCGTTGCCACGCAGGACCAGCACGTTGGTCTGGCCGGTCGGCGACGCAGGGTCGGGCAAAATATAGGTGAAGTAGAGCGAATTGGCCGGATCCTGGCGCATATTGTTGAAGCTGGGCGCACGGAACGACTTGCCCCAGGTGCCGCGCACCGTCAGCCCCGCAACCGGCTCCCAGGCGAACCCGAATTTGGGATTGGTGGTGCTTCCGAAGTCGCTGTAATGCTCGGTCCGCACTGCCGCCGACAGATCGAGCCGGCGGATTGCCGGCAGCGTGAACGCCTCCCCGAACACCGGGACGTGCATTTCACCATAAAGCGCGCCGACGCGGCGCGGTCCGGGCAAGGCGATCGGTGCGAGAGTCACAGGTATCAACGTATTTACGTCGCTGATCGTCGCGGCAGCCGCATAGCGTTCCTCGCGATATTCGCCGCCCAGGGCCAGCCGGATGTCGCCGCCGGGAAGCGTGACGAGCGGGCCATCGGCCCGGAGGGCTGCGGACCACACCGTCCCGCGGTCGCCCGAGCGGGTGGAACCGCGAACCTTGGCGATCGTCGCAGGGTTGGTCGAGGGGCCATCGCCGAACAGATTATAGGCAGTCGCCGGATCGGTGTCGGCGAGCGCGGCATTGAGCCGGGCGGTGTTCACCCGGTTGGAGATGGTGGTGCGCTCGGTCTGCCGCCCCCAAGTGCCGTGCAGGTCGAACTTCCAGCGCTCCAGATCGGCATCCATGCCAAGGCTGGTGCCATAGGCTTCGACACGGCCGCTGGTCGTCTCCGGACCAAGGTCGCGCACGAAGCTATACTCTACCCGCACCGGCTGCCCGGTCCCGATCGGGTCGACATAGAAGGGATTGGTGACCGGCACGGTGCGGGCGGCATTGCTGATCGGCCGGTCGCGCTGGCTGAAGCTGCGTGAGGAATAGAGGCCACGGACATATAGGCGGACATGGGGCGTGAGCTCCTGGCTGGCTGCGGCAAAGAGCGAGTGCCGCTGCTGGTCAGGGAGCAGGTCGGCCTCGGACCAGTCGTTGCCGAGATTGACCGTGCCCGCCACAAGATCACCCGGCGCGAGAGCGCGGCCATTCTGACCGCGCGGGATCGCGAAGCTCTGGCCATTTGCGGCGAGGATCGTGCCCGGGTTCGCGTAGGGCGTTCGGTTGTCGGTGCCGCCATAGGCGCGCAGGTCATCGGTGGCATAGGCCCGGTCGGCCGCAGCCAATCGGGTGCGATGATAATATTCATAGGCGAGCATTGCCTGCCCGCCCGACCAGCGTGTCCCGAGAAGCTGGCTAGCGACGACATCCTGGGAGTCACCGCCCGCCGTGCCGATCCGGAACCGGGTTTCAGCCCCAGTGAAATCGAGCCGCGGCACAAGGTTCACGACGCCCGCAACCGCGTCCGATCCGTAAATGGCCGAGGCACCATCGGCGACGATCTCGATCCGCTCGATCGCGGATGCGGGAATCATAGAAATGTCGCTGAACACACCCGAAAAGCCGCCGAGCGGCGGCCTGTCGCCGTTCAGCAGCACGAGCGTCGAGCCGGTGCCGAGGCCGCGCAGGTTAATGCTCGAACCGGCAGCGGTGTTGAAACCGGAATCGCCGTTGAACGAACCGGCGCCCGCGCCTTCGTTGGGCGATCCGCCGAAATTCTGGGGAATGGTCTGGGCGATATCCTGTGTGGTGGCGTATCCGCTGCGCTCGATCGCGCGCCGGTCGATCACGGTCACGATCGAACCCACCGGACCAGACCCGCGAATGCGCGTGCCGGTAACGATGATCTCGCCGGACGGCGCATCCTGATGCACCGAGGCGCCCGCGCCGGGCACAGCACGCTCGACCAGCAGGCCGTCGCCTACGCGGCGCACAGCCAGCCCCGAACCCGCGAGGAGCATGTCGACAACTTCGCGAACGGTATAGGCACCATGCACCGCTGGTCCGTGTCTGTCTCGAAGCAGGTCCGCAGGTGCGGCGATGCTTTGACCGGATTGGAGAGACACCTCGCGCAGCGATTGCGCGAGCGACTGGGCAGGAAAATCGTAAGTCTGTCGCTGCACCTGCGCGAGCGCGACAGGGATCAGCGACACAGACAGCGTTACGGCGGAAACGGACAGAGCAAGTGCGACCTTCGAAACCCTCGGCATTCGTATCTCCCCTTCACGCATGCCATCGCGGCAATGCTTGAGGGGCTTCGACGGAGGGCTGCGCGCCTACCCTGGGAAATTATTTTTCGGGCGCGAGTATGAGATTGCCTGCCTGGCCCCGTTCGACCCGCAAGCCGAACATCGCGCCCAGCAGGGCAGCAAGCTGGGTCGGCTCACCGGCCTTGACCGTGCCACTGAAACGAAGCGTACCGGTGGCAGGTTCGCCGAGCATGATCTGGACCTGGCTATAGCGGTTGGCCATGGCCAGAACATCGCCCAGCGGCGCGTCCTCGAAGGCAAGCATACCCGAGGGCCAACGCGTGTCCGAGCGACGCATCGGAACCGGCTCGCCGGGCGGGCCCGCATCCGCAAGGACGAGTTGCTGCCCGGCCTTCAGCATGGTGGTGCAGGCAGGTGTCGGGCCCGCCGCAGGTCGGCGAACCTGGACCACTCCATCGAGCAGCGCGACAACAACGCGCGCGGGACGCAGATCGACGTCGAACACCGTTCCATGCGCGACGACCTCGCTCGATCCGGCGGCAACCACGAAAGGACGACGCACGTCACGGGCGACCTCGAACCGCGCCCGCCCGCGCGCGAGCCGCAGACGGCGCGCGTCCTTCGCGTAGCGTATCTCGACCGTCGTGTTCGTATCGAGCGTCACCCGCGATCCATCGACAAGCGTCACCGTCCGGATCTCGCCGACGCGGCTCGCCAGAACGGACGCGTCCGCGCTGCCATCGTGGAAGGTGAGCGCGAATGTGCCAGCGACCACCAGCAGCACGGCTGCAGCAACAGCCGCCGCCTTGTGCCATTCCCTTCGCGGCATCAGGCGAGAGGGTCGCGCCGCCGGTGCCCCGCGCACCAGACGCGTGTCGTCCCAGCTATCGAGCAAGGCATCGTAGGTATCGGCGTGCAAGGGATCGGCGGCATACCAGTTTTCGAAGTCGGTGATGTCGCCCTCGGAAGGCTCTCCCCGCAAGCGGACGAGCCACGCAATCGCCTGATCGCGCACCGTAGGCGGAGCGCCCACGCCATCTCCCTGCCCTTTCATGCGCGTTTCAGGGCCCGATCAAGATAGTCGATCGCCTTCGTCATGTGCCATTCGACGCCTTTCACGCTCAACCCGGTCTGCTCCGCGATCTGCTTGTAGCTCAATCCGTCGAGGCGGTGCGCGAGGAATATCTCGGGTTTTCGGTTTCAGGCGCATCATCGCCGTCTGGAGCCGGTTGAGCTTGTCGCGTGCCTCTAGCGCGGCGGTCAGATCGGCTCCTGTCAGAGGAACCTCGTCGGCGGGGACATGATGGGCGAGCGATCGCTGCAACGCCGATTTCGCGCGATCACGCAGAAGGTTCGTGGCGATCTGGTTGAGATAGGCTTCCGGGCATTCGACGGTGCCCTCGCGGCAGGCGTCGGCGTTGGCGAAGCGCAGGAAGCTTTCCTGCACGAGGTCGCCAGCATCCTGACGGTCCGCCCGGCGGGCGAAGTACCGCAGTAGACGCGGGCCATGGGCACGGTAGAGATCGTCGAATGCCACCGACACCCGGACGACGCGGTCCTCCGGCGGCAACGGGTCGTCCTCGCGCAGCCGGGGAAAGGCAGCGAGCCGCCGGAAGCCGCCGATCATCCGCGCCGCCAGGGACGGCCCATACAGACCGCCTCCCCATAAACCGATGCTCCAACTCCAATGACCATGCCCGTACGACCCACAATGGTGAGCGCTTGCGGGCGAAAGCCGGGTGTTGAGAACATGCTTGAGTCATGCGCCGATGCCTTTGGCCGCAAGCGGCTTGGACATGCGCATCGGCCACCCGGCCGTAGGGGTGCGGGTCTCGTCGCTCAAGCGAGGTTCTCACGCCTCGGCGCCACCCTCGTGGCGCGGAGCCAGACTAGCGCGACGCGAACGAGAAGCAACCCGGGTCTGAGAAGCGGACGAATGGGTCGCGCGCGGAACCGGAACCGGAAGTCCGCGTCGACCGGATCCGGCACGCGCCTGCGCGTATAACGCGCCGTTTCCTTGGCCGGACGTCCGACCAGCACCACCGGATCGGGCAGGCCTTCGGACAGCATCTCTGCCCAGACGCAGGCCAGTTCCCGCCGCCGCGGCATAGCCGCCGCGGCATATAGGCGGCGCGGTTATAGACCCCCTCGACCTTTTCCCTGGGGACATGGGCGAGCATCAGATCGATGACCTTGCGGTCATGCTCCTTGCCTTCGCGCTCGGCCCACTCGTTCATGATCGTCGAGAATGCGGCGCGGAAGCCGTGCGGCACATGATGGCCATGATAGCCTGCCCGGTTAAGGAGATAGCCGATGGCATTCTCGCTCATCGGCTTGTGGAAATGGCGGTTGCAGGGAAAGAGCAACGGCCCGTCGCCGGTGAGCGGCCAAAGCGCACGCAGGACCGCGATCGCCTGCGGGGGAAGCGGTACGAGATGATCGCCGCCGAACTCTTCCTTGCGGTCGAGATCGTCCTTCATGCGCGTGGCGGGAATGCGCCAGAGCGGGAGCTTGCCGTTCAGATCCTCGAACTCATCCCAGCGCGCGCCGCGCAATTCGCTTGGCCGAACGGCCGTGAGGGCGAGCAATCGTAGCGCGAGCCGCGTAACGGGTCGGGCCGGGTCTTCTTCGGTAACCCGGATCATGTTTCGGAGTGGCACCAGGTCGGTGATTGCGGGCTGGCGGCCTTTGCGAAGCGGCTTCAGCAAGGCTGCGGATCACGTCGTTTTGATGCACGACCGCCCATCTGCACTTGTTGTTGGCGAACCAGTCGCGCGCGACGCGTTCGAATGTCTGGCGGCTGGCCTCGAGCGCTTCTTCCTTCTTGAGCTTCTTCGCAACGGCGGGATCGCGAAGGTTTTCCAGGAGCGCGCTGGCCTCATCGCGCAAGAGCCGGGCCTCGGCGAGCGAGACCTTGGGCCATGCCCCAAACGCCATGCCCTTCTGCTTGCCATCGAAGACATAGCTCCACCGCCAGAGTTTGCCGCCGGCGGGCGTGACGAGCAGGAACAGGCAGTTGGCGTCGGTTAGCTTGTACGGCTTGGGGCGGGGTTTCGCCGCCCGGATCCTGGCATCGGTGAGCATCGACCGGTCTCCAAAAAAATACCATGTTTTTCGACCGCGCGTACCATGTGAAATACCATGCCGAGCATTTCGGACAGGCACGCACGGGTACGGACGGCCAAGGCCGAACCGGTCTGCTAAGCGTTGGTTTTCAGGAGAAAAAAGTCGATCCCATCGGACTTTTGCGGACGTGTCCGGAAAGGCCCGTGGCGGAGAGGGAGGGATTCGAACCCTCGGTACGGTTACCCGCACAACGGTTTTCGAGACCGCCCCGATCGACCACTCCGGCACCTCTCCGCATGGGGGGCGACATGCATCGGGGAAGCCCCCGAACCACATGCCGGTCGATGTGAGGCGCGGCCATTAGCCCAAGGTTTGGCGGACTGCAAGCGGCCTTGTACAGTTTGTGCGCCGCATTAAATTGGGAAGCATGTCAGAAGCCAAAGGCGTCACCCTTCCCTTCCCTGCCGGCGTGCCGCTGCCTCCCGTTGCACAGGCGCGTTTCGCGATCGGCGATGTCGTTCGCCACCGGATGTTCGATTTCCGCGGCGTGATCTTCGATGTCGACCCTGTCTTCGCCAATAGCGACGAATGGTACGATTCGATTCCCGAAGACGCGCGCCCGCGCAAGGACCAGCCTTTCTACCATCTGCTCGCGGAAAATGCCGAATCGAGCTACATCGCTTATGTCAGCCAGCAGAATCTGGTGGCAGATGACAGCGAGGAGCCGGTCGACCATCCCGGAATCAGCGGGCTGTTCGAAGGATTCGCCGGCGGCCGCTATCAGTTGAAGCCGACCCATCGGCACTGACCGGCCCGGGTGAGGTTTCCTGCCGAATTTACCTGCCGGAAACCCGCTCGCGGTAGTTGACATCCGCCCCCGTATCGCATAGCTGCGCCCTTCCTCCTGCCGGGGTACACCCTGGCGGGCACATGCATTTGAACCAGAGAAGAGACCGATGTTCGCTATCGTGCGCACGGGCGGCAAGCAGTATCGCGTTGCCGCAGGAGACAAGATCGTCGTCGAGAAGCTCGACGGCGAAGCCGGTTCGACGGTGACGCTGGGCGACGTCCTGCTGGCCGGCGAAGGCGGTGAGCTGAAGCCGACCGACGGCCTGACCGTTTCTGCCGAGATCCTCGCGCAGGCGAAGGGCGAGAAGGTCATCGTCTTCAAGAAGCGTCGTCGTCACAACTATCGCCGCAAGAACGGCCATCGCCAGCAGCACACGATCCTGAAGATCACTGCGATCGGCGCGGCCAAGTAAGCGACTGACGAGACACGAGGAGTATAGACAATGGCACATAAGAAGGCAGGCGGCTCGTCCCGCAACGGTCGCGACTCTGCTGGCCGTCGTCTTGGCGTGAAGAAGTTCGGCGGCGAAGCAGTGGTCGCCGGCAACATTCTCGTGCGTCAGCGCGGCACCAAATTCTACCCGGGCGTGAACGTGGGCATGGGCAAGGACCATACCCTTTTCGCGCTCACCGACGGCCGCGTGTCGTTCAAGGAAGGCAAGCTTGGTCGCAAGTTCTGCTCCGTAGACATGATTGCCGAGGCGGCCGAGTAACATCGGGTGACCGTACGGGTTGCCCACCAGGGCGACCCGGGTTCGGCGAACGAACCAACGCAAAAGGGAGACGGGTCGCCCCGGTCTCCCTTTTTTCGTGCTCCCTGACACCGCGGTGAAACAGCCATGCAATAGGCGCATGGCCAGAAAAGCCGCAGGACCGAGGAGAGTGGTCATGTTCGTGCGGACCCAAAGATTGACGTTACGTCCCGGCTGGCCGGAGGACGCCCCTGCCCTTGCCCAGGCGATCGGGCACGAAGCCGTGGTGCGCAACCTGTCGCGCGCGCCCTGGCCCTATCCGGTCGAGGCGGCCGAGACCTTTCTGGCGAGCTGGTCGAACCCGCTCGACACGCGGTTCCTGGTGTTCGAGCATCAGGGGCCGCGGATCGCGCTGATCGGCTGCGTCGGCATCGATGCGGCGCGCGATGAGCCGCATGAGCTGGGCTACTGGTTCACGCCCGATGCCTGGGGCAAGGGCTATGCCACCGAAGCCGCGCGCGGTGCGCTGCACGCTGCACGCGCGCGCGGCATCCGCCGGGTGACGGCGGGGCATTTCGTCGACAACCCCGCATCGGGCCGGGTGCTGCGCAAGCTGGGCTTCCGCCCGACCGGCCGGGTCGAACCGATCTGGTCGAAGGGGCGCGGCTGCGAAGTGGCAAGCGCGCGGTTCGAGCTCGATCTCGACGCGGTGGACTGCCGACCGCGTCCGGAGCCGCGCCTGGCGGCCTGACCCGCTGCTCCCGATACGCGACTGGAAGACAACTATTCCCCTCCCTGCGCGCAGGGAGGGGTTATCGCATTTGAGCCCGAGTCCCCCTCACCCTTCCGCCGCTTCGCGGCTCCCTCCCTCTCCCCCTGTGGGAGAGGGAAGGGTGAGGGGGATGGAAGATCAAATGCGATTACCCCTCCCTTTCAGGGAGGGGAGTGAAACAGCCAAATCCGATCGCCCTGCCCCCACCCGGGAGCGCGCAGACGCGCGCACCCGCTTCCCCCCGCGACGAAGCTCGACTAAGCCGTCACGGAATAGCAACAAGGCCGAACCGTTGACGACAAAAGTGGCGCGCAAGCGTCTGTCTCCCGAAGAATCGCGCGATGCGGCGCTCGAAGCCGCGCGTGCCCTGCTGATCGAAGCCGGCCCGCAGGCCGTGACGCTGAAGGCCGTCGCGGCGCGGATTGGTCGCACGCACGCCAATCTGCTCCACCATTTCGGCTCGGCGGCGGGGCTGCAAAAGGCGCTGGCGGCCAGCATTGCCGAAGGCGTCACCACGCGCATCGGCGAGGCGGTGCTGCGCGCCCGCAGCGGCGACCATGATCCGCGCGAAGTGGTCGACATGGCCTTCGACGCCTTTGACAGCGGCGGCGCCGGCGCGCTGGCCAGCTGGATGATCCTGACCGGCAATCAGGATGCGCTGGACCCGATCCTGGAGGCGATCCACCGGCTGGTCGACCGGATCAGCGAAGGCGAGGACGAGCAGCAATCGCTGCGCGAGGAAACGCTGCAACTGACGCTGATGGCGCTGGGCGATGCGCTGCTCGGCGCCCCCATGGCCCGCGCGCTCGGCCTGCCGCGCGACAAGGCGCGCGCGCTGGGCGTGCAGATGCTGAAGGCGCGGATCGAACTCAGCGCGTAATTTTCACCGAGTGGCCAAAACGCGCCGCTTTCGAGGTCAGCTTCCCGCCACCTTGCGCAGACAGCATTGTTCACTACATGTTCCTGACGTCCTCCCGCAGGGGGGTGCTCTTTGAACATGTAGATCCATCACACGAAACGCGGCCGACGGTCTGATACCGCGCTGCGTCGATAAGAACCCATCGCTGCTCCGCAAGCCGTCACCCCGGCGAAAGCCGGGGTCCATTGGGGCTTCGCCATCGGCTCTTGCTGAAAACGAGAGGCGAATGGATCCCGGCGTCCGCCGGGATGACGACGGGAAGCGGGATGAGTCCGGGTCATTGCGCCCCGGTCTGATACTGCGCTGCGTGGCGCGCCATCCCCCATCGTCATGCCAGCGCACGCTGGTATCTCTTGTAGTAGCGTTGTTCCGTTGTCGCCCAGCCTCCCGGAGACCCCAGCGTTCGCTGGGGCGACGGCTGGTGGAAAGGATTGCGATACGCGGGTGAGTCCACATCAACGCAGCTTGGTATGAGTCCGCATCCATGCGCCCCCACCCTAAACTTCCAAAACTTCACACGCCGCGTCGGAGGCCGCATCCGCCGGTACGCGAAACGCGCCGCACCCTAAACTTCCTAAACTTCGCACACGACATCGGGGGGCCGCATGCGCCGGCACGCGAAACGCGCCATACCCTAAACTTCCTAAACTTCGCACACCGCGTCGGAGGCCGCGTATGCCGGCGCGCCCCTACTCCGCCGCCTGCGCCACCCGCCGCCCTTCTTCGTCGACGGCCTCACGCACCGCGCGCTCCAGCGCGGCGATGGTGAAGGGTTTGCGCAGTACCGGGCGGTCGCGGAGCAGTTCGGCGCTTGCCTCGCCGGCAAAACCGGTGACGAACAATACGCCCACGCCGCGAATGCTTTCTTCGACTGCGGCGATCATTTCCGGGCCGGTCTGGCCGGGCATCAGCACGTCGGTCATGATGAGGTCGAGCGACGGCATGGCGGCAATCGCCGCAGGGGCAGCGAGCGGATCGCCACAACCGGTGGCGCGGTGGCCAAGTTCGTGCAACGCGGCGAGCGTGGCGGTGAGCACCCGCGGATCGTCCTCGACGACGAGGATGTCGTACTGGCCACCCGTTACGGGCTCGGGCGCGGCGGCATGCACGACCGCCGCAGGCGCGGACCGGGCCGATTCGGCGTGGCGCGGCAAGTACAGCGTAACCGTCGTGCCCTTGTCCGGCACAGTGTCGATAGCGATCTCGCCACCCGACTGGCGGACGAAGCCGAAAATCTGGCTGAGCCCCAGCCCCGTCCCCTTGCCGACCGGCTTGGTCGTGAAAAAGGGTTCGAACACACGCTCCAGCACATCGGGCGTCATGCCGCAGCCGTCGTCACAGACCGCGATGGTGACATATTCACCCGGCGCGCAGCTACCCACTTCGCACGAGGCGAGCGACGCCGCGCCCGTGGTGATGACCAGCGCGCCGCGGCCGTTCATCGCATCGCGCGCGTTCACCGCAAGATTGAGCACCGCGTTTTCGAGCTGGTGGCGGTCCGCCCAGATGCGCCAGCCCGCCCCCTGGTCCTGCGCGGTGACGACGATGCCGTCGCCCAGCGTGCGGTCGAGCAGGTCGCGCATGCCACGGATCAGAGCGCCGGCCTCCACCGCCTCGGGCTCCAGCGCCTCGGACCGGGAAAAGGCGAGCAACTGGCGTGTCAGCGCCGCCGCACGGTTGGCGCCTTCCAGTGCGTTGTCGAGATGACGCGCAGCCTCACCCTCATCGCTGCCGATCTGGCGGCGGGCAAGTTCGATACCGCCCAGCACTACCGCCAGCATATTGTTGAAATCATGCGCGATGCCGCCGGTAAGCTGACCCACGGCGTCCATCTTCTGCGCCTGGCGGAGCCTGGCCTCGGCCTCTTCGCGTTCGCGTGCTTCCTGGCGAAGCTGCGCCGTCGCCGCTTCCACCGCCGCGCGCAATTCGGCCGCGCGCTCACGCTCCGCCAGCGCATCGGCGGCGGCCGCCGCGCGCTCGCCCTGCGCCTCGATCGCCAGCCAGCCCAGCACGCCGGCGGCCAGCGCAATCACCAGGCCGAAGCCGCTCAGCACATGCGAGGCGAAGCTGGAGTTTTCGACCAGCCGCGCCGCCGCCTGGGTGCGGGTGTTCAGGATGCCGCGTTCCTGCTCGGCGATCGCGTCGAGAAGGCGTTCGACCCGGCTGCGCGCCTCGCTCTGGCGCACCTGATAATAGCTGCCCCAGGCGTCGCGGTGGCGCTTGTAGGTCGAATAGAGCGCCGTTTCGTTCAGTTCGGCGCCGCGCTTTTCAAAGGCGCGTTGCAGGCGCTCGATCTGGCGCTGCTGGTCGGGATTGTCGGCGGTGAGTTGCCGCAGCCGCTGCAACTGCTCACCGGCCTTGCCCCATTGTTCGGAAAATTCCTGGCCGAGATTGCGGTCGGCGCTGACGACATAGCGGCCCAGCGCCGCTTCCGCCGCCGAAATCGCGCCGGAGAGCTGGTTGGCGCGCAGAATGACTTCAAAGCTGTGCTGCTGCAGCACCAGCGCCCGGTCGCGCGCGCTGTCGGTGCGCTGCTGGATCAGGATCAGCGCACCCAGCACCACGACGCCCAGCAACGCCAGGGCGCCGAGAACCAGAAAGCGCCAGTTCTTCAGGTGAACTGACCGCTCCAGGGCTGGGTTTGCCTCGCTCATCGGGTCGCGAGTCTATGCGACCGCGCCGCGCTTTTAAAGCGCTCTCAGCCGAGCACGCCCACGGCCTGTCCCGCGGCGCGGAACATCGCGAGAACCCGGTCGATCTGTTCAGCGGTGTGCTCGGCACAAAGCGAACAACGCAGCAGAAAGGTTCCGGCCGGGGTTGCCGGCGGACGGGCCATGTTGACGTACAGGCCGCCGTCGAGCAGCGCCTGCCACATTGCCACCGCCTGCTCCTGATCCTCCAGGATCACCGCGACGATCGCGCTTTCCGGCGTGGCGGTGCCGAGCTTGAAGCCCATTTCGGTCAGGCCGCCATGCAGCTTGCGGGCATTTTCCCACAGATGCGCGCGCTTGTTATGCGCGTGCATCAGCTTGCGGATCGAGGTTGCGGCGGTCGCCACCACGCTGGGGGGCAGCGAGGCAGTGAAGATGTACGGGCGGCAGGCGAGCCGGATCGCCTCGAACTTCGGGTGGTTCGAAATGCAGAAGCCGCCGACCGTGCCGACCGACTTGGAGAAGGTGCCGACGACGAAATCGACCTGATCCTCCAGGCCCTGATCCTCGTACACGCCGCGGCCGTTGGGGCCGAAAAAGCCCATCGAATGCGCTTCGTCGACCAGCACCATCGCGCCGTGCTTCTTGGCAACGGCAACCATTTCCTTCAGCGGGGCGATGTCACCGAGCATCGAATAGACGCCCTCCAGCACCACCAGCTTGCCCGCATCGGCCGGCAGGCGACCGAGCCGCTTGTCGAGATCGGCCACGTCATTGTGGCGGAAGCGGACGATCTCGGCATAGCCCTGCTTGCAGCCGTCATAGATCGAGGCGTGGCTGTCGGCGTCGAGGATGATGTACTCGCCCTTGCCGGCAAGCGTGGAGATCATGCCCAGATTGGCCATATAGCCGGTCGAGAACACGATAGCGCCCGACACGCCGTAGAAGTCGCGCAGCGCCTGTTCGACTTCCATATGGTCGCGGAAGGTGCCGTTGAGCATCCGGCTGCCATTGGTACCCGAACCGAACTGGTCGAGCGCGTCCTTGCCGGCCTGGATCACGTCCGGATCGAACGTCATGCCCATATAGTTGTAAGTGCCGAGCAGGATCGTGTCCTTGCCCTTGATCACTGCCTCGGTCGGCGACTTGACCTGATCCATCACGATCGCGAACGGATCGGTGACACCGCTGTCGAGCAGCTTCTGCCGCTCGGCGATCAGGCCGTCGAACTTGCTCATCAGGTCGGTCATCGCGCTCAGCCCTTCAGCTTCTGCACGGCATCGACGAGCTGACCGACATTTTCGATCTCGGCCTGCATGTTCATCGTGATGAGGATGTCGAATTCGTCCTCGATGGCGGCGACGAAATCCATCACCGTCAGGCTGTCCCACTCCAGGTCGCCGGCGAAGGTGGTGGTATCGGTCAGCGCGACGCCCTTTTTGTTGAACGGGGCAATCTGGGCGGTGACGGCTTCGAAGATTTCTGCACGATCAGTCATGCGAGCGGTCCATAGAGTGATCGCGCCCGAGTGCCAAGCGAATGCGGCGGAAACAGGCCCAAGACGGGGCGACGCGGGCCCGCCCGGTCAGCCCGTGCTGGCAAGATCGGCTTCAGCCAGCACCTGATGCACCCACAGGTCCACCTGATCGGCGATCTTCTGGAGCAGCGCGGGACGATAATGCGTCACATCGGCCATCTCGTCGGGATCGTCGAGCAGGTGCGCGACTTCCAGTATCCAGACATGCCGGGGGTTCTCGCGTGCGATCCGCCGCCACAGCGCATTGAACAGCCGGGCACGTTCGGGCGTGTGGTTCAGGCCGTGGCGATATTTCGCGTCCGGCGCGTCCTCGGGCGGCAGCACCACCAGCATCTTCAGGTCATGCTCGATCAGGTGGATGCACAGCCGCAGCACGCATTTCTCGTACACGCCGCGTTCGAGCAGGTGCCACCGGTCGGGCCACTGCACATCGAGATAGTCGACCGTCGCGCCATAGACGAGGAACGGCGGGAAATGCTGCCCGGCGTGGCTGCCGTCTTCCATCATCCCCAGCCGGAACACGCGGGGCCGGTTGTCGAACTCGGTAACGGTGCGGAAGCGGCTGTAATGGGCGATGCCGCCCGACTGGCAATCGAACATGATGCGGATCGCCGGATCGGCGACCGGTTCTACGGCGAGATCGGCGCGGACTGCGGCACGGATTGCGGGATCGTGGAAGTCGCAATCGGTGATCCAGTCGGGGGGACCGGCATCGAACCGCCCTGCCCACGCGCTGCCGTCCAGTTCCGGATGCAGCACGCGGACCTTGTCGAGCGCCCAGGCCTCCAGCCCCATGTGCATCGCCCGGCAGGAAAAGGTGAAATGGACGAAGCGCTTCTCCAGCCGGTCGACCATGACGAAGCCGACCAGCCCATATCGGCCATATTTGTCCCAGGCGAAGATCGACCAGCATTCGTGCCGCTTCACGTCGATGATCGCCCGCTCCAGCGCTTCGGTCTCAACACGCGAGCTGGTGTAGTTGAGCTGGTTGGCGCGGTTGATCAGCTCGGCAATGCGCGGCGCGAATTCCAGATTGTCCATCAGGAACGGCGCACAGGCTCGCAGTTCCGACGCGCGCAGGAAATCCTGGTGAGAAGCGGCCGGCGCCGCGCTGCGATCGGCGCGCTTGCGCTCCAGGATGCGATATTCCTCCACGCGGTTGCGCCGACCGGTCTGCAGCGCGAGCAGCCCGGCGAGCTGCTCGTCGGCATCCGGGGCAGCGGCGTCGAGCGTGTGGATGTCGGGCAGCGAATGGCGCACGCCGTGGAGGTTCTGCGGATTATCGTCGACGAACAGCACATTGGCGGGGCGCAACTGCATGTCGTCGATGATCGCCCGCACCGCATCCGGCTTGGGCGTGAAGGCAATGTGCGGGAACACGAAGGCATCCCACAGACCGAACGCCTCGAGCTGCGCCCGGGCGGCGGCGAAATCGTTCTTCGAACAGATCGACGACACCACACCACGCGCGTTGAACGCACGGATCAGCTCGGCACGGCCAGCATCCAGCACTACCGCCTCGCCATCGGCCAGCGTGCCACGCCACAGCGTGTCGTCTAGATCCCAGATGATCAGCTTGATCGGGGCGTTCCACATGCCCCTATTGTAGGATGGCGGAGGCTACAGCAGCCCGTTCGCGCGATACCAGGCGGCGGTGTGTGCCAGCCCCTCGCCGGTCTCAACCTCCGGCACCCACAAATTGGTCGGCGGCCGTCGCGCCGGATCGGAGACCCAGTCGGGGTGGCAGAAATAGGATACGCGATCGGGCGTCAGCTTGGCGCCCTTGCCGCGCACCAGCTTGTCGCCCCAGGCGACCAGCATCAGCACCGCCTTGGGCAGGCCGATCGCGGCGACGCGCTTGCCCACGGCCTTGCCGATCGCTCGGCCGAAATCGCCATGGCTCCAGCCGCCGGGAGCGCCATCATCGGGATCGAGATAGCCGGGCAGCGCATCGGTCGCGGCAAGTGCCAGCAACAGCCGGCCGAGATCACCGACCTCGATAACCGAGAAACGCCCGCCGGCGGGGCCTATCGCCAGCCCACGCTGCGCCAGCCGGAACAGCTCGAGCAATTCCTTGTCGCCGGGGCCGTAAATGGCCGGCGGGCATACGATCGTCCAGTCGAGCCCGGATGCTTCGACCAGCTTGTCCGCCTCTGCTTTCGACCAGCCATAGGCCGACAGCGCCGGCTCCCGCGCGGCAAGCGAAGAGACATGGACGAAACGGCGGATGCCAGCCCGCTTCGCCGCCGCCAGCATGTTCGCCGTGCCGGTGATATTGCCATGCGCGAAGCCTTCGCGGTCGGGCGCGTTCACCACTCCCGCCACATGAATCACCGCATCGGCGCCGGCGCACAGTGCCGCCAGCGCATCCGCCGCATCGAGATCGCCGCGCACCCAGGTAACGCCTTCGCGCGCCGGCTGGTCGCGCCGGGCGAGCGCCCGCACCTGATGGCCCGCCTCCACCGCCAGCGTTATCAGCCGCGACCCGACAAAGCCGGTGCCGCCGGTGATCGCAAGCACGCTCACAGCAGCGCCATGTGGCTGCGATGGACCAGGGCCGCGCGCGGCGCATAGCCCAGAATTTCCACCAGTTCCTCGCTGCGCCGGCCGACGATGCGCGAAGCGTCGACATGGCCATATTCGGCCAGCCCGCGGGCGAGATGCTTGCCGTCCGGCGCGACGATTACCACCAGATCGCCGCGGGCGAAGCGCCCTTCGACGCGGGTTGCCCCGGCCGATAGCAGGCTGCGCCCTTCGCGCAGTGCCTGCGCCGCACCGGCATCGATATGGATCGTACCCTTGGCAGTCAGCCCGCCGCGCAACCACGCCTTGCGCGCCGCCCCGCTCCTCTGCGCCAGGAACAAGGTGCCGTGCAGCGTCTGCGCCAGTCGCGCCAGAGGGTTCGCCACCCGGCCATCGGCGATGGCGAGATGCGCCCCGGCACTGGTCGCGATTCGCGCCGCTTCCACCTTCGACACCATGCCGCCCGATCCCATGCCGGAACGCGATTCGCGATCGGCCATATTCTCGATGCGGTCGTCGATATTGTGGACCAGCGGGATCAGCGCCGCGTCGGGATTGCTATTGGGATTGGCGGTGTACAGCCCGTCGACATCCGACAGCAGCACCACGCCATCGGCATTGGCCGCGCTGGCGACGCGGGCAGCGAGCCGGTCGTTATCGCCAAAGCGAATTTCCTCAGTGGCGACCGAGTCATTCTCGTTGATCACCGGCACCACCCCCAGCCGCAGCAACCGGTCCAGCGTGGCAGACACGTTCAGATAGCGGCGGCGATCCTCCAGATCGTCGAGCGTCACCAGCATCTGCGCGGCCGTCAGCCCCTCGCCATGGAGCAGTTCCGCCCAGATGCTCGACAGTGCGATTTGCCCGGTCGCTGCGGCGGCCTGCGCGTCCTCCAGACTGGCGCGGCCGCCCTTGGGCAATTTCAGACGCCGCGCCCCCAGCGCAATCGCGCCGGAGGATACGATAACGAGTTGCTGCCCGGCACGGGCGCGCTCGCCCAGGTCAGCGACCAGCCCCGCCAGCCAGTCGCGACGCACGCTGCCTTCGGGATCGACGAGCAGCGACGACCCGACCTTGACCACCAGCCGCGCGCATTGCGCGGGCAGAAAGCCGATCGCATCGGCAGCAGGGGCGGGCGCAGACATGGTCGCGCTCTTAGCGGCCGCTGTCGGGTTATGCCAAGCGCTCAGACGAGCGATTCCCGCTGCAGGTCGCTGCGATGGCCCGAACCCGACTGGGCAAGCCGCGCCACCACCGCATCGCGCGTCTCGCTGTCGCCGGCGCGGATCTCGCCCAGCTCTGCGGCCGTCAGCAGCACCACCGGCACGACGCGCACCGGCGACAGCGGCATGTCGCTGATACGGGTGTCGAAATCAGGCTCGGGTGCGCCGATCATCACGCCCAGCACATCATCGGCAGTGATGAAATGTTCGGGCAGGCGTGCGGTAATCGCAGCCGAACTGGACACATTCGTCAGCTCAAGCGGAATCGGACCATGGCGATCGAGCGTGCGCAGGATGCCGCCCTCTTCCACCACGATCGCGGCGACGCGGCGCAGGACCTCCAGCATCCAGCCGTCGCCGGCCACCGGCGAGGGCGTGCCCTCGCCCGCGCCTTCGACGAACAGTTCGATCTCAAAGCCGTTGACGCCCGCCGATTCGTCGAGCGGGTCGGAAAGCCCGTCGGTGGCGAGCAGGATGGCGCTGTCGCGATGGACAAGGCGATAGGCCTCGTGCCCGCCCGGCCACATCGATGCCGCAGGCGCCGAGGAGAGGATGCGGTCGCCGGCCTGCCCCAGCGCCGCCCAGAAGCGCGCGCGTGCCAGCGCGGAACGCTCGATGACGCCGGGTTCCGCCACCGGCAGGATCGGCGCCGGCTCGGGCGAAGCCTTGCCCCCGAACAGTCCCCGAACCCAGCCGAACGCACCCATGGCACTCTCCCATCACGAATCAGGAGCGCTGCCTTGCCCTAGAAATGCGTCAGAGCGGCGACCATTCCACGGGTTCTTCATCCTCATCGGTACTATCTGCCCGCGCCCGCTGTTCGGCAGGGCCAATGGCTTCCAGCAACTGATCGAGCACCCAGTCGACGCCCGTGCCCGCCGCACCCGAAATGGGGATTACCGGCGCCCCGCTCGCTTCTTCCAGTTCCGCGGACAGCGCGGCGATCAGTTCGTCGTCGAGCATGTCGATCTTGTTGAGCGCGACAACCACCGGCTTGTCGATCAGCCCGGCGCCATAGGCCTCCAGCTCGTCGCGGACGATGCGGTAGCTGGTGGCAACATCCTCATCATTCGCGTCGACCAGATGGAGCAGCACCCGGCAGCGTTCGATATGCCCCAGGAAACGGTCACCGATGCCCGCCCCTTCGGCGGCGCCTTCGATCAGGCCGGGAATGTCGGCGATGACAAATTCGCTGCCCTTGTGCCGCACCACGCCCAGCTGCGGCCGGGTGGTGGTGAAGGCATATTCGCCCACCTTGGCCTGCGCATTGGTTACGGCATTGATGAAGGTGGACTTGCCGGCATTGGGCAGCCCCACCAGCCCGGCATCGGCCAGCAGCTTCAGCCGCAGCCAGACCCATGCCTCATCGCCCGGCCAGCCGGTGCCGTGCTGGCGCGGCGTGCGGTTGGTGGAGGTCTTGTAGCTGGCATTGCCGCGACCGCCGTCGCCGCCGCGCAGGAACACCACCCGCTCACCTTCCTTGGTCAGATCGAGCAGCAGCGTCCGCTCCTCGTCATCGGCCAGCACCTGCGTGCCGACCGGTACCTGGATCACCAGATCCTTGCCGCCCGCGCCCGTCCGGTTCGATCCCGCTCCGCCAGTGCCGCGCGGTGCCCGGAAATGCTGGGTGTAGCGGAAATCGATCAGCGTGTTCAGGCCCGGCACGGCTTCGAAAATGATGTCGCCGCCCTTGCCGCCGTCGCCGCCGTCGGGGCCACCATATTCGATGTACTTTTCGCGCCGGAAGCTAACCGCACCCGGGCCGCCCGTGCCGGAACGGACGAAAATCTTGGCTTGATCGAGGAAATGCATCGCGGGCCCATAAACCGTTGCAGCGATTCCGTCACCCCCAGTTGCCCTGCACTGCGGCATGTTGCGCAATACATGCCACTTTCCGGGTGGCATCGGCGTTCAGCACGGCTATAGGCGGTCGATCGTTCGCGCCGTAACGATGAATGGCAAGGCGCGATGACAGGATTGAGGGCCTTCGGCGGACGCATGAATTCGATCGATCGCTATATGGCGCGGCTGATCGCGGTTCCGCTGATCTCGACGCTCATCATTTCGGCCATGCTGCTCGTGCTCGACCGCATGCTGCGGCTGTTCGAATTCGTCGCGACCGAGGGCGGGCCGGTCAGCGTGGTGTGGCGCATGCTCGCCAACCTGCTGCCCGAATATCTGGGCCTCGGCATTCCGATCGGGCTGATGCTGGGCGTGCTGCTCGCCTTCCGCAAGCTGGCCACGACATCGGAACTGGACGTGCTGCGCGCCGTGGGCATCGGCTATACCCGCCTGCTGCGCGTGCCCTACATGTACGCCATCGTGCTGGCAGTCATCAATTTCGGCATCGTCGGCTTCCTCCAGCCCACCTCGCGCTACAATTACGAGCAGTTGCGGTTCGAGCTGCGCTCGGGTGCGTTGGGCGCTTCGATCAAGGTGGGCGAGTTCACCAATTTCGGCTCGAAGATGACGATGCGCATCGAATCGAGCCAGAATGAAGGGCGCGACCTGCGCGGCATTTTCGTGCAGATGATGACCAAGGACGGCACGCCGCTGGCGGTGACGGCGGAGCGCGGCCAGTTCCTGCGCGCCGACGATCCGGACACGATCATCTTCCACCTGACCAACGGCACGCTGGTCCATTACGACAAGAGCTCGCCGGTGCCGCGCGTGCTCACCTTCAGCACCCACAACCTGCCGATCCCGCTCCCCAAATATGAGCAGTTCCGCAAGCGCGGGGACAAGAATGTCGAGCGCACCCTGCCCGAGCTGGTGGTGACCGGCCACGATCCGCATTCGAATGAGGAAGAGCGCGAAACCAGCCGCTCTGCTTTCCATTACCGCATGGCGGAAGTTACTTCGATGTTCCTGCTGCCGATGCTGGCGGTGGCGCTGGGGATTCCGCCGAAGCGCTCCACCTCGGCGCTGGGTGTCTTCCTCTCCATCTTCATCATCGTGACCTATCACAAGGTGAACGAATATGCGCAGGGGTTCGGCAGCCTGGGACGGATCGACCCCATCATCGCACTTTGGGTTCCCTTTGCCATTTTCGCCGGCATGACGATCTGGATGTATCACACCGTCGCCTATGTGCCCGGCGGCCAGCCGATCGGCGCGCTGGAGCGGGTGTTCGCCAAAGCCGGCAAGCTGCTGGGCAAGTTGCTGCCCGGCCGCCGCCGGCCGAAACCGGAGCCGGCCGAATGAACTTGTCGGCCTTTTTCCCCTCACCCACCATGTCGGTCTATATGGGCCGCATGTTCCTGCTTCGCACCTTTGCGATTCTGGGGGCTCTGGTGCTGGTGCTGCAGTCGCTGGACCTGCTGACCGAATCCGCCAACATCCTTGCCTATCCGGGCAATGGCAGCGCGGAGATATGGCGCTATGTCGGCATGCGTGCGCCGCAGATCATGGCGACGTTCCTGCCCTATTCGGTACTGGGCGGCGCGATCCTGACCATGGCGCAGCTCAACCAGAACAGCGAAGTCATCGCGCTCAAGGCGGGCGGCCTTTCGGCACATCAGGTGCTGGCGCCGCTGCTCGTTGTCGGCTTCGGCATCGCGCTGTTTTCTTTCGGCTTCAACGACCGCATCGTCAGCCGCGCGACCGCCACGCTGGAGCAATGGAAGAAGGTCGATTTCGCTCCGCTGCCGATCGATCGGGGCGACCGCACCAATGTGTGGGTGCGCGATGGAACCCACCTTGCCGAAGTGCGTCAGATCAAGGGCAAGGGCGCCGCAACGCAGCTGTTCGGCATCACCGTCTATGAGCGCAAGGGCGGCTCGCTGATCTCGATCCTTACCGCCAAACATGGCCAGCGCTCCGGCGATGGCTGGCAGGTCGATGGTGCCCAGCGCTTCGATGTCGCCACTGGCACGCTTACCCCGCTGCCGCCGGCAATCATGGGCCGCGGCGTACGGCCGGACCAGTTCACCCTGTCGCACGTCGATGCCGACACCATGTCCTTCGGCGCGCTCCGCGAAGCGATCGGCGAGCTGAAGGCCGCCGGGCGCCCGACCAAGGCGCTCGAAGGTTCGCTGTGGCACAAACTGTCGGGGCCACTCTCCGCGCTGCTGATGCCATTGCTGGGGGCCGTATCGGCATTCGGCCTTGCCCGGTCGGGCAAGTTGTTCATCCGCATCGTTATCGGCATGGCGCTGGGCTTCCTCTATTTCGTCGCCGACAATTTCGCGCTGGCAATGGGCAATCTGGGCGCCTACCCGCCCTTCCTCGCCGCCTGGGCACCGTTTCTGCTGTTCCTGATGATCGGCGAAGCGGTGTTGCTGCGAACGGAGGAATAGCCGGGGCCTGTTGCACCGCTAGCTTTCTACCGATCCTCTCACCCTCTTGCCAAACGCCACTTGTTCCCCATATGTTCAACAACACCCCAAAAGGTGCGCCGCTCTTTGAATTGACGGATCAAGCCACTCGCCTCCGGCACATACGCGCCCGAGCCTAAACTTCCTAAACTTTGCCGTTCGTGCAGGTAGGAAAATATCGCTGCCAAGGCCGGCGCCGATAATGGCGATTGGTCGCATGAAAGCGCTCCTTGGTTCGCGGCATCCTTCGATGCTGGCAATTGCAGGGGGAGACGCCGGCCCTCCGTGCGAGTGCACGGAAAGGCGTGTACGCTGCGGCTTGTGGAGGAGGATTGCTCATCCAAGCAGCCGTTTTCGCGACTGGCCATCGCTACAGGACGGGCTTGCCTTTGACAATCGCCGGGCAGGCACTGCCGGGGTGGCTTTCGCAAAGCAGGAACGCGACGCACCCAAACAAAAGGCCGGAGCATCCCTGCCCCGGCCCTTGTCGACCGCATTTGCGGGGCGATCAGCGCTGGCGCAGCGTTCCCTGTGCCAGCTTCACCACCAGCCCGGACAGCGTGGGATAATTGGCCTTGTGATAGGCCGAATCCGGATCAAGCGCCGCGACCAGCCGCCGATGCGCCTCGCCCAGCGAATGATAGGGCACGGCCGGAAGCAGATGGTGCAGCGCGTGATAGCGCAAGCCCACCGGCGCCCAGAGATAAGGGAGGAAGCCGGGCTCGGGCACGTTGACGCTATCCAGATACTGGCCGGTGACGGTCAGCGGCTCGCCTTCATTTTCCCAGAGATGGGCAACCAGCGTGCGCACCTGATTGATCACGGCCGACGCAGCCACGATGGCGATATAGGCAAGGAAAGCGCGCAGCGGCAGGATGCCCGCCACGGTGATGCCGATCAGCGTGATCGCAAACAGGCTGGCACCCAGTTCCTGCCAGAACCACTGGCGGCGGAACGCGCCCTCGGGCATACGCCGCTCGAACGACGGATTGATCTGCAGACCCGAATAGCGCGCAACCACCAGCCGGCGCAGCTTCGGAAAGAGCAGCGACAGCGGCGCCAGCACCGCAAAGCGGATCAGCAGGCCGATCGGCATCAGCACCGAGACGAGCAGAAACAGCGGCAGCGTCCACGGCTTCATCCGCGCGAGCGGCAGATATTCCGGATCCAGATCCGTGCCATAGCGGGTGCGGGCATGATGCAGGCTGTGGATGCCTTCATACATGAACGAGGGGAGCAGCAGCGGCACCCCTACCACCATGTTCCACCCCAGCCGGAAACCCGGCAGCAGCGAGTGCTTCACATGGGTGATTTCGTGAATGAACAGCTCGGCACGATAGAGCGCCAGCACCGCGATGATGCCGCCGATCACCGCCACCCAGGGCGAGGCGGCGAACATCGCCGCCGCCATGCCGGCATAGCCGATAGCCGCGGAAAGCAGGCAGTCGGTCCAGTAGAGCCATTGCTTGGGGGTGTGCAGATCGCGGGTCAGCTCCGCGGCGGCGCGCAACATCGCGCGGTCGTCCGGAACGCCCGAAAGCCGGATGCGTGCGATCGTCGCCGAGACGTCGGCGTCCGGAAGATCGAAGGCTAGCGATTGGGTCATAGGTTCTGCCATTGGCCTTAGATAGTGGCTATACGGTGGCAATACAGGGCCCATGGGAGGCAAGTCGCTGCGGTGCACACCTGTCGCTTGACAGGCGCCTTCGGACGCAAGACTGCATTGCTCCGTATCAAGTTTTTCTGGGGATCCGCAGCATGGCCAATACCGACCTCACGGTCCGCCCGGTTTCGGGCAAGGCCGATACCAAGGCATTCATCGAACTCGCCTATCGCCTGAACGGCGACGATCCCCACTGGGTTGCGCCGCTGCGCGACGAAGTGGCGGGCACGATCAGTCCGAAGAAGAATGGCTGGTTTAGCCATGCCGAGGGCCAGCTGTTCCTCGCCGAGCGGGCGGGCCGGGTGGTTGGCCGTATCTCAGCGCATATCGACCGGCTGGCGCTGGAAATGCCGGCCGAGCAGGGCTTTGGCCCCGGCACCGGTTTCTGGGGGATGTTCGAGGCGGAGGATGCCGAAGTCGGCGCCGCGGTCATCGCCCAGGCCGAGGACTGGCTGCGCGCCAAGGGCATGACGCGGGCGATCGGCCCGGTCAGCCTGTCGATCTGGGAAGAACCCGGCCTGCTGGTGAAGGGGCATGACCATTCGCCGACCGTGCTGATGGGCCATCACCCGGCACGCTATCAGGGCTGGATCGAGGCGCAGGGCTATGGCCCGGCGAAGAAGATCGTCACCTATGAACTCGACATCACGAAGGAATTTCCGCCGATCGTGCAGCGCATCGTCGCAAGCGGCGAAAAGAACCCGCGGATCCGTATCCGCGAGGTAAACAAGGCAAAATTCGCCGAGGAAGCAGCGATCATCCTCGCCATCCTCAACGACGCATGGTCCGATAACTGGGGTTTCGTACCCCTAACCCAACCCGAAGTCGACGATGTCGGCAAGAAGCTAAAACCTCTCGTATTCAACGACCTGATCCGCATTGCTGAATATGATGGTGAGCCGGTCGCCTTCATGGTCACCCTGCCCGACCTCAACGAACCGCTGAAGCCGCTCAAGGGATCGCTGCTGCCGTTCGGGTGGGCCAAGCTGCTGCTGTGGTTGCGCAAGCCGCGCTCGCGCACGATGCGCGTGCCGCTGATGGGCGTGGTGAAGCGGCTGCAATCGTCGCGGATGGCCAGCCAGTTGGCCTTCATGATGATCGAATATATCCGTCGCGCCTCGGTCGCGCACTACGGCGCTTCGCGCG
Organism: Sphingomonas sp. DMC8; assembly: GCF_056314185.1. Lineage (NCBI taxonomy): Bacteria > Pseudomonadati > Pseudomonadota > Alphaproteobacteria > Sphingomonadales > Sphingomonadaceae > Sphingomonas > Sphingomonas sp. DMC8. Next base: position 104,664 of record NZ_JBQUYV010000003.1, read on the forward strand.
GCGAAATAGGCTGGATCCTCGAAGACAATCAGGGAATGGTCGCGATTGCCGACGCAATCGAAAGCCGCATCAATCGGGAATATCTGATCTACCAAAAGGCGCTTTGATCCGGAAAGGCTCCCGCGGCATTGCGCTGCGGGAGCTTCAACTGCTCAATATTGGCGGAACGGGTCCTGCCCTTCCTTGATCCAGGCTTCGCGGGATTTGCACCGCGTTTTCCATGCGGTCTTTTCGCCGACCGGGCGCCGGCTAACACACCAGACTAACTTCCGCTCCGGCAAACTGAGCGTGGCGATATTCTTCTTGACGGGCTTCGCGGCGGGTTGAGTAACGTCAGGATCGAAGGCGGCAGCGCTGGCGGGCGCCGCGCCCAGTGCCGAAATCGTCATCGCACAGGCAACAAAAGCGATGGTGAGACGGGGAGACTTGTGTCGAATAGCAGTCATGGCTGGATTCCCTTGTTAGCGGATCAAGCCGACGCTCCTTCGTTTTCGCCGGCAACTCCGGCATTGCAGCCATCGTGCCAAAAATCTTTTTTGTTTACATACAACGCGTTACAGGAAGTATCACCTCAAGCATACCGTATTATATCAGCAATACACACCAAGGCGTGGCACAGCGCGCCACTTCGCGGCATCGTATACGGGAAGCAACGCCGCCCCCGGCGCGGTTCAGCGTAGCGTGATCCAGGTCGGCGCGTGGTCGCTCGCCTTTTCGCGACCGCGATATGCCTTGTCGACGCCCGCACCGGTAAAACGATCGGCTGCTTGCGGACTCATCAGCAGATGATCGATGCGAAAGCCCGCATCGCGTTGCCAGGCGCCCGCCTGATAGTCCCAGAAAGTCCAGATGCCGCCGGCCGGATAGCGGGTGCGCAGCGCATCGGTCCACCCCTGGGCCAGCAGCGCACGGTATCGCTCGCGTGATTCCGGCTGCATTAGCGCGTCCTCGGCCATGGCACGGACCGAGAAGGTGTCGTCATCGTTCGGGATGACATTATAGTCACCGGCGAGCACCACCGCCCGCTCTTCAGCGAGCAGCGCGCGGGCGCGGTCCTGCAGCCGCTCCATCCAGCGCAACTTATAGTCGAATTTCGGCCCCGGTTGAGGATTGCCGTTGGGCAGATAGATCGAGGCGACGATCAGGTCGCCCACTGCGACTTCGACATAGCGGCTGTGCGCGTCCTCAGGATCGCCCGCCAGGCCGCGCTGTCGTTCTACGGGCTGCTGCCCGCGCGCGAGCACGGCGACGCCATTAAAGCCCTTCTGCCCGTGGAACACGCCACCATAGCCGGCGCCTTCGATCGCCGCGACAGGTAGCGTCTCGTCGGCGCCCTTCAGCTCCTGAAGGCAGACGATGTCCGGCTTCTCCTCGTCCAGATATTCGAGCAGGCGCTCGAGACGGGCCTTGATGCCGTTGACGTTGTAAGTGACGATTTTCAAGGCGCGCGCTCAGACCGAGAAGCTTGTGCCGCAGCCGCAGCCGGATGCAGCGTTCGGATTGGCGACACTGAAATGGGCGCCACCCAGATTGTCGACAAAGTCGACCGTAGCGCCGCGCACAAAATCGAGAGTGACTGAATCGACAACCAGTCGCACACCATCGGTTTCCGTCACCTGGTCATCGCTATCGACTGCTTCAGCCAGTCCGAAACGATATTGGAAACCGGAACAGCCTCCGCCTTCCACCGAAAGGCGGAGGATTGCCGGCTTGCCCTGTTTGGCAGCGATGGCCGCAACGCGCGCGGCGGCTGCAGGCGAAAAGCCGATCTCGGAAGCGCTAACCACAGTCATGGTGCGGAGATAGTGCGCCCCGCACCGCCAGGCAATGCGTCAGCGCGGACCGCCAACACCACCCTGCGCATTGACCTGATTCTGGGCCACATATTCGCCCGTCTGGAGGAACGGGATCGGGTTTACGGCGCGGCCGTCGATCCGCACTTCATAGTGCAGATGCGTGCCGGTCGAGCGGCCAGTCGACCCCATCAGGCCGATGATCTGGCCGCGATGGACCCGCGTGCTATCAGCAACGAGGATCTTCGAGAGATGGCCGTAGCGCGTTTCAAGGCCGCGGCCATGGTTGATTTCAACCAGATTGCCATAGCCGCCCTGCCGACCTGCATGCGACACCACGCCGTCGGCCGTAGCATAGATCGGCGTGCCCATGGCGCCCGGAATATCGACGCCCGGATGCATAGCCGCCGTTCCACGGAAAGGATCGGAGCGCACGCCGAACAGCGACGTGAAGGTAACATGCTGCACGGGCTGCATCGACGGGATCGAAATCACCGTCTGCTCCAGCGAATCGAGCTTCTTCCAGGTAAGGAACAGCGCGCGGAACTGCGCATCGGCATCGGCAGTGGCCGCCGAAGCGGTGGAGCTGTCGTCATCGCTTACCGGCTCATAGGGACCGCCCATCGCCACCTTGGTCCGGACGAAACGGTCCGGCGTAATGCCGAGGCGCTTCAGATGACCGGCAACCAGACGATAGCGCGCCTCACCCGCAGCAATCGCCTTGGAGGCAAGCGCAAGCTGGCGCGCCTCGACCCGGCGCAGCGGTGCGGTGACTTCCTCGCCCAGCGCGCTCGTGCGCGGCGCCGCGTCGGGAAGGTCACGCTCGATGAGCGAGCGGTCGCCCTTGCCGGACACGACCGCGTTCAGCAGCGCCTGACGCTGTTCGACCTTGGCGGCATGGAGCTTTGCGGCTTCCTTGGCGGCGGCGACATCGGCCTGCAGCTTCGCCACTTCGGCGCGCATGCGGGCGACCTGCTCCGCCGGCGAGCCGGGCTTGGCGACAGCGCCGGCCAACGTGATCGCGCCAGCCATCGCCTGCGACACGCCATAACCCGAGAACAGCACGGTGACAGCCGCGACACCCGCAAACAGCGCCTGATTGCGCCCACCGACACTGAACCGGCGCAGCGCCTGCCCGTCGTGAAAAATGAAATCGCGCGTGGTGAAGAACGAACGGAACTTCTGCGCAAGCTTCACGTTTTCGGCCTTGAACGGTTCGCTCATGAGTCCCCGGCAAGTCATGAAGCTACACCGTGCGACCCGGCGTTGGCTTCGAGATGGAAGACGTCCCGAAGCGACAGCCCCTTCGCGTCCGGAACATTTCCTTGCCTTTTGGACGATTATCAGCCGCCGACAAGCGCTTGGTAATATTCCCGCGTCAAACCGGCTGAGTCGCGCGCCGAGTCGTTGAACGGCGGCTTAATGAGCCCCCGGAAATAGGTTCGCACCAATTCCTGCCAGGTCGTTGCGGGTGCGAAATTGTGTTGCTTGCAAGCCGATTCGAACCAGCGCGTCCCCGCCCGCACATGACGGACCTCGTCATCCAGAATCCGTTGCAGAATGCGGGTCGTTACGGCGTCGCCGGAGGCATCGAATCGGGCGATGGTCGCTGGCGTGACGTCGAGGCCCCGCGCCTCCAGAACCATCGGCACCACCGCCAGCCGGGCGAGCGGATCGTGCATCGTCGCGGCTGCCGCGTCCCATAGCCCGTCATGCGCAGGCAAAGCGCCATAATGGCTGCCCAGACCGCGCAGCCGCCGTTCTAGCAACGCAAAATGCATTGCCTCGTCCGCCCCGACGCGCATCCAGTCGTCGACAAAGCCGCGCGGGAACTGGCCACCGAAACGCCCCGCCATATCGAAGGCCAGGTCAATCGCGACGAACTCGATATGGGCCAGCGCATGGATCAGCGCGATCCGCCCCCGCTCTGATCCCCCCCGCCCGCGCTTGGGCATGCGGTTGGGCGGCAACAGCTCCGGCCGGGCCGGCCGCGCCGGCCGATCGGGCATCGCCACATCGAAGCGATGCGCCAGCCGCCCCAGCCGCCAGTCGCGCGCGGCGGCACGGGCGGCCATCACCTTGGCGATGGGGTCGCCCGCGTCGAGCACGTCCCGCGCGGCTTCGGCAACGCTGCGCATGGCGGTCAGGCCAGCCCCTTCACGGCATCCAGCACTTCCTCGGCATGGCCCGGCACCTTCACCTTGCGCCAGGCGCGCACCAGCGTGCCATCCGCACCGAACAGGAAGGTAGAGCGCTCGATGCCCATATATTTCTTGCCGTACATCGACTTTTCGACCCAGGCGCCAAGCGCCTCCATCAGCGCGCCGCTCTCGTCGGTGGCGAGCGGCACGGTCAGATCATATTTGGCGGTAAACTTCTGGTGCTTGCCGGGCGGGTCCTTCGATACGCCGAGCACCAGCGCGCCGGCGGCGGTGAAGTCGCCCATCAAACCTGAGAAATCCTGCGCCTCGCGCGTGCAACCCGAGGTATCGTCCTTGGGGTAGAAATAGAGCACGAACGGCTTGCCCGCCGCCCATTCGGGCAGCGCAATCGTGCTGCCGTCCGCAGCCACCAGTTCCGCCTTGGGCAGCTTGCCCCCTTCTTCCAGTGCCATGTTCGCCTCCGTCAGCTACGGGCCTGGATGTCGGCCCAGCATTGGCGGACCTCCTGCCGCGTCTGATCGAGCGTCGCAACCACCGCTTCCCATTCGGGAAGGCCGACCGCGCGGGCGATGAGGGCCCGGCTGGTCGGGCCCGGCGGCTGCGCATCGGGTGCGACCAGCCGCATCGTCACCAGCAGGCGACTGAGAAAGTCATGCGCCGGCCGCATCGTCTTCGGCATCAGCCCCGCGCCGATCAGCGCGTCGATCGCGCGGCCGAGATGGGGATCGAAGCCGGTGCGATGCACCAGCTGCAGCACATGGGTGGCGAATTCCAGATCGACCAGACCGCCGTCCAGCAGCTTGGCATCAAGCGGCCCCGCCGGCGGCTTGTGCGTCGCCATTTCCGTCCGCATGTGCGCCGCATCGGCGGCAATGTCGCGCACCGGCCGCGCGCCTTGCAGCACCTCCGCCACCACTTGCGAAACGGCCGCCCGCGCCGCCGGCGAACCGAACACCGGACGCGCGCGCGTGAGCGCCATATGCTCCCAGGTCCAGGCCTCCTCCTCCTGATAGCGACGGAATCCTTCCAGCGAGACCGACAAGGGGCCCTGCGTGCCCGAAGGCCGCAGCCGCGTATCCACCTCGTACAGCGGCCCTGCCGCCGTCGGCACCGAAAGCGCAGCCGTTATCCGCTGTGCCAGCCGGTTGTAATAGGTGACGGCACCAAGCGGTCGCCGCCCGTCCGATTCCGCGCCATATTCGCCGGTGAAGAGGTAGATCAGGTCGAGGTCCGAGGCATGGGTAAGCGCCTGCCCCCCCATCCGGCCGAGCGCCAGAATCACCATCTCGCTATCAGGAACACGCCCATGCGCTTCCGCGAATTCGGCGATGGTGGCCGATGCCAAGACCTCGATCGCCGCCTCTGCAACGCAGGCATAGCCGGTTGAGACTTCCAGCGGGTCGCTAACCCCGGCAATGATCTGCGCCCCCAGTGCGAAGCGCTTCTCGCCTACCAGCCGCCGGACAAACTCCAGCCGCCACTGATAATCTGCGTCCCGTTCGGCAACGCCCATTTCGGCGGCCAGGTCCGCGACGCTGGCAACCGGTGCGAGCGCCGTCGCATCGATCAACCCATCGAGCAGTTCTGCGCGCCGCCCCAATTGCTCGGCAAGTGTCGGCGCGTGGCTGAGGATCGCGCTCAACAGCCGGGCCAGCGGCGGCTGCGCCTCCAGCAGACGGAAGATGTTGATGGCACTGGGCAGACGCGACAGCATCGCATCGAAGCGGGTGATGGCGTGCTGCGGATCGGGCGCACTGCCGAACGCTGCCACCAGCCCCGGCAACACCGCCTCCAGCGCCTCACGCGAAGCAGGACTGCGCAAAGCCGGAAAGGCACCGCCACGCCAACTCTCGATCAGCCGGCGCGGCGTGTCCGTATCGGCGAATCCCGCTTCGGCCAGGCATGTAGCGAGCCGATCGGGATCGCCGGGAACAGTCCCCTCCCCTTCCCCCGCCAGCGAGTCATAAATAGCCCCCACCCGTTCGACATGCGGCCGGAGCAGCGCAATCACCGCATCGCCGTCCGACAGCCCGTGCAACTGCGCGACATTGGCAAGCGCAGCCGGATCGGCCGGGAGCATATGCGTCTGGCGATCATCGACCATCTGCAGGCGATGTTCGATCGTGCGGAGCTGCACATAGGCCTGGTCGAGTGCGGCAGCGTCGACGGGGTCGATCCGCTCTGCCTGCGCGAGCGCCGCCAGCGCGTCGCGCGTTGCGGGGACGCGCAACGTGGCGTCGCGGCCGCCATGGATTAGCTGATGGACCTGCGCGAAGAACTCGACTTCGCGGATGCCTCCACGTCCGCGCTTCAAATCATAGCCCGGGCCGAAGCGCTGGCCCTGGCTGTAATGGTCGCGAATGCGACGCGAGATTTCGCGTATTTCGCGGATCGCCCCGAAATCGAGCGCGCGGCGCCACACGAACGGGCGGATAGCGGACAGAAAGCCTTCGCCCAGCGCCAGATCGCCAGCGCAGGCGCGGGCCCGGATGAAAGCTGCCCGCTCCCAGGGCAGCGCCTGACTCTCATAGTAGGAAATCGCCGCCTCGACCGGCAACACGATTGGAGTCGCTTCCGGTGAGGGCCGCAGCCGCAGGTCGACGCGCAGCACATAACCGTCGCCGTCACGGGCCTGCAGCAGTTCGACCACCCGCCGCCCGATCCGCACCGCCGCTTCCTCCGGCGCCTCGCGGGGCCGGCATGGCAGCGTGGCCGGATCGAACAAAAGAATCGGATCGATGTCCGAGGAATAGTTGAGTTCGCGGCTGCCCTGCTTGCCCAGTGCAATGGCGGCAAACCCGCGCGGTTCGGCGCCGGGGGTGCGCTCCGCAATGGCTGCAGCAATGGCGCGATCCACAGCGCCATCGGCAAAGTCGCTGAGCAGCCGCGTGACGCGCCCAAAGTCGTACAGGCCGGCCAGATCACCCAGCGCAGCCAACAGCGCCAGCCGACGCCGTTCGATGCGCAGCCGCTGCCCGACCGGCATGTCCTCCGGCAGATCGGCTGCCGCGGCGGCCATCGGATCGGCAAGGGCGACATCCAGCCGCCCCAGCAAGGCGGCCTCGCGCGCCATTACCATCGCGAGGAAGGGCGAATGCGCATCTGCGCGCGCCAGCGCTGCGTCCAGCGAAGGGGAAGACAAGGGCAAACGACCTTCCATCAGTCTCAGGGCGCGGCACAATTGCGACGAAACGGGCAACGAAAGCAATGCAGGGCCGTTTCAGCGATGTGACACGCCCTGCGCGAAACGACGCCCCCGAGGCACAAGCTGCGACGATGTTCCGCATCGAAGCACCACGCGCGGGCGACGCGGTCGGCTCCGCCTTGCGCGATGCCTATGCGCGCGAATTGAGACTGCCCGAGGACATGGTGCAGTTGCTGGCGCAGCTGGGCGAGCAAGCGAGCGACCGCCGATACTGAAATCGCGATAAAAAAATGGCCCCTCGCCTTTCGGCGAAGGGCCACAGGTCGAAACCGTTCGATCAGCGGTCGCGGCTCAGATCGTCTACCTCGCCCATGATCGTATCGAGCGCGCTGCGGCCGTCCTCGTTGATATGGCTGTCGCGGCGAGAGGGCAACTGACCTTCCGATAGCAACGCCTCCAGCGCGACGCGCCCGCGTGCCACGCGGCTCTTGATCGTGCCCACCGCCACCTGGCAGATTTCGGCTGCTTCCTCATAGGCGAAGCCGCCGGCACCGACGAGAATCAGCGCCTCGCGCTGCGGCTGCGGCAAATGGAGCAGCGCGCGCTGCATGTCGGAGAGCTCGACATGACGATCCTGGCTGGCGGGGGCTGCCAGCAGCCGGTCGGCCACCAGATCGTCCCACTCACCCTTGAAGCGCGCGCGGCGCATCTGGCTGAGATACAAGTTGCGCAGGATGATGAAGGTCCAGGCGCGCATGTTGGTGCCGGCCTGAAACCGCTTGCGCGCCGCCCAGGCCTTCAGCAGCGTTTCCTGTACCAGATCGTCCGCGAGATCGCGGCTGCCCGAAAGCGAGCGCCCGAAGGCGCGGAGGTGCGGAATGACCTGGGCAAGCTGCGTCTTGAACTCGGGGTCCGACAGCGAAACATGCTCCGCCGGCACCGCGCTGGTCGCGACGCCTTCTTCTTCCGACGGATTGGAGTCAGTCATGCGGTCCCGTTCTTTTGCGCGCACGGATACGCGAGGTGAATCAGAGCTGGGGGCCGCCGCCAAATTTTCAACCAAGCGTCCCCCCGAATACATGTAATCAAACCAACAGGATGATCGCGAAGGCCACGATCACGAGCAACAAACCGCCCCCCAGCACATAGCGTGCAACGTGCGGCGTGGTGCCGGCACGGGCCCGATCCGTGGAGATGGGGGCGGGTTCGTTTTGCTCAGCCATGCATGAACAACAGCTGAGTACCGTTTTGGCTCCGTATCAGGTGGAACCCGCCTGAACTTTTTTCAGGCGGGGACTGTCGCTTCGTCAAAAAACAGCGCCTGGCTGATCGTCGCCTTCACCGTTTCGCGCTGGAAAGGCTTGGTGATCAGGAAGGTCGGCTCCGGGCGTTCGCCGGTCAGCAACCGCTCCGGGAAAGCGGTGATGAAGATCACCGGCACGCTGAATTCGGCAAGGATGTCCTTTACCGCATCGATGCCCGAACTGTCGTCGGCCAGCTGGATGTCTGCGAGCACCAGCCCCGGCCGGTCCTCCATCGCCAGCGCCACTGCCTCGTCGCGAGTGACCGCCACGCCCGTGACGTCATGGCCCAGATCGCGGACGATCTGCTCGAGGTCCATCGCGATCAGCGGCTCGTCCTCGATGATCATCACGCGGGTGCGCGTCTGGCGCTCGATTTCGCTCACGGCTTCCGCCACCAGTTCGGTCACGCGCCCAGTCTCCTCGCCGATCAGATAAGCCGTATCTTCGGGGGTAAAGCCCTCAACCGTGGTCAGCAGCAGTGCCTGCCGCGACAGCGGCGTCAGCCGCGCCAGCCGCTTGCGGGCGATGGCTTCGCTTTCATTGACCGAATCGTCGGCGCCCGCATTCTCATCGACCTGCGTGGATTGCCAGATCGCCTGAAAGGTGCGGTACAGGCCCAGCCGGGGATCGACTTCGCGCGGAAACTGGTCGGGCGCCGCGACGATGGCTTCGAGCGCCGCACGAACATAGCGATCGCCTTCTGCCTGGCTGCCGTTCAGGGCACGGGCATAACGACGCAGGAGTGGAAGATGGGGCGCGAGTTGCTGACCAAGCGACATGACCTGTTTTTTCTCCATCGAGTGCGGGAACCTGTTTCACCCCCGCGCAGCCTTGTTTCAATCGATTCCGTCACCCGAAGGAACCCCTCCCCGGATTTCGCATCGGCTGTGGAACAATCGAGCGGCTTTTTTGTTTCATCGTCCAATCGCGGGAATTGCCGGGCGCTTGCGCTCGGCGGGGTTGTCGGTATTCGGCGAACGCGGTTGATGTGTCGTTCATGGTCCGGGGCCCCGGACACTCCGGGCCTTCAGGGGGGAATTGGTGCGTTCCGAAAAAGACGATCCTCGCAAGTCGCCGAAGTCGAACGGAGATGCGGAGGCGGGTCGCCCCGTCCGCAACCTGGGCGATGCCTTACGCCAGGCCTATGACGAAACGCTTCATGAAGTCGTGCCCGACGATTTGCTCGACCTGCTGAAAAAGCTCGACTAATCCACACTGCATGGACAGCACGGACTCAGCGCCGCGCAGCCGGGGTTTGTCGGTTGCGATGGCTCGCATGCCCACCGGTGCCAAGGTTTTCTTCATCCTGGTCGGTGCCCTGCTTCCGCTTGCCCTGATTGCGCTGTTCACGACGCTGCAAACTGCCCGTAACGCCGATTCGGAGGCGCGCGAACGCCTGCAGGTGGTCGCGCGCGAAAGCACCAGCGTTCTTGAAAACCTGCTCGCGAACCATCTGTCGCAACTGGGCGAGGCGCTGGTCGCGCTGGAACGCGATCCGCACGATGCCCCCAGCTGCACGCGGCTGGCGGGCACCTATGCCACCCAGCCCCAGGCCCGGTTCGTCATCCTGAATGCGCGGGGGCAGACGCTGTGCGGTCAGCGCTTCGACCGTCCGGAGCCGCGCATCGTCGCCAAGCCCGGACAGACGCTGGTCGCCTTTGCGGGCGACGCGCTGCTGCTGCGGATCGATGGGATCGGCGGCATGCGCGCAATTGCGCTCTATCCGCGTGACCTGCTCGCCACCGTCGCGCGCCCCAGTGGCTTCGTGCCCGATTATGGCGCCGCGCTGGTGCATGACAGCGAGCGGCTGACGCTGCGCAGCCTGTCGAACGGTGGCCCACTGGAGCGGCGCGAAACGGTCGTCAACGCCCTCGGCATCGACGGGCTGCGGCTGGAAATGGCAATGCCGGGCACGCCGATCACCTCCCCGCTGATGATCGCCACCGTCCTCTTGGTCCTGATGTGGATCGCGGCCGCGGCAATCGGCTGGTTCGTGGTCGACATCCTGCTGATCCGGCCGCTCCGCCAGCTGCGCAGCAACGTCGCCAATTACCGGCCGGGTGAAGTGATCGACACGCGCCGCTTCGGCGCGATCCCGGCGCAGGAAATCCGCGAACTGGGCGACACCTTCAGCCAGATCAGCCGCACCGTCCAGGCCCATGAGGCAGACCTTGCCCAGGGGCTGGTGCGCCAGACCAAGCTGACGCGCGAAGTTCACCACCGGGTGAAAAACAATCTGCAGGTCATCTCCAGCCTCATCAACTTCCACGCCCGCGCGGCGAAGGGCGCCGAAGCTGCCGACGCCTATGCCTCGATCCAGCGCCGCGTAGACGCCCTCGCAGTCGTCCACCGCCACCATTATGCCGAGATGGAAGAGACACGCGGGCTGGAACTGCGCTCGGTGATCGGCGAACTTGCCGCCAACCTCCGCGCGACGGCGCCCGATCGTGCCGCAGGGCTGGGCATCACGCTGGAAATCGAATCGCTGCTGGTGACGCAGGATGTGGCGATTGCCGTCGCCTTCCTGCTTACCGAGCTCGTTGAACTGGCGATGACCTGCAATGAGAGTGCGCAGATTCGCATTTCGATCAAGGCATCCGAAGATGCGAGCCGGGCGGTTCTGCGCGCCTCTTCCCCGGCCCTGACCGGCGGTCCCGCGCTGGAGGCGCTGCTCGAAAAGCGCTATGGCCGGGTTCTGACCGGTCTGGCGCGACAGTTGCGAACGCAGCTCCACCACGATCCTCTGATCGGCGTCTATGAGGCGACGATCGCGGTGAGCGGTCGCCCGTAATTCCGAAAAATTTTCGTGCCGCGGGCGGAACCCCGCCGTGTGGCCAGCGTTTTCACCCCCGGATAGCGACCTTTTGCCCCCCCGCTCTCGCTGTCCAAGACATGGGCCCGGAAGCGTCAACCCTCCCCCCCCGGTGGCGCTTCCGGGCCTAAATCTTTTCAGAATCAGCAACTTCTCTCTTCGTGACCGGTCCGTCTGCGCGAGCGCGCAAGGAACGTTTCTGCGCCGCCGCGCATTGATCCGGCGGCCCCGCAGCGGGCGAAGAATAGAGGAGTTCCAATGCGCAAGATCATCGCATGTGCAGCGCTGACGGGTATGTTCCTGGTCGCGGCGTGCAACACCATTGAAGGCGCCGGCAAGGACGTGGCGTCAGCAGGCGATACCGTCGCCAACGCCGCGAACGAATCCAAGTAACGCCCGATCAGGCACAGGGAAAATCAGGCGGCTTCGGCTTCTTCCGGAGCCGCCCTTTCACGCCGGCGGCGGGTGAACCAGATCGCCACCAGCGACAGGAAATAGAGCACGATCAGCGGGCCTGCGAGCAGCAGCTGCGAGCCGACATCGGGCGGCGCCAGAATTGCGCCGATGCCCACGGCACCGACAATCGCATAGCGCCACGCGCCCTTCAGCTGTTCATAGGTGACGATGCCGGCATGTTCGAGCAGCATCAGCAAAATCGGCAACAGGAACGAAATCCCGAAGCCGAAGATGAACTGCATGATGAACTTCAGGTAGCTGTTCACATCGGGCAGTGCTTCCTGCGTCACGCCGCCCAGATCGCCCTGGAAGCCGAGCAGGAATTTCAGTGCCACCGGCACCGCAACGAAATAGGCCATTGCCGCGCCTGCGGTGAACAACAGCGGCGTAGCCAGCAGGAACGGCAGCAGCGCCTGCTTCTCGCGGCGATAGAGGCCGGGCGCGACGAACCGCCACAACTGGTTGGCGATGATCGGAAAGGCGATCATCAGCCCCGCGAAGAACGCCACCTTCACTTCGACCAGAAAGCCGCCGAACACATCGGTGTTGATAATCTTCGCCTGTCCCGCGACCTTCAGCGGCGCGACCAGGAAACCAAGGATATGGCGCGCGAAATAAAGGCAGCCGCCGAACGCCACCAGCAGCGCCAGAATCGACCAGATCAGCCGCCGGCGCAGCTCGATAAGATGCTCGAGCAAGGGCGCCTGGGTATCGTCAATATCGTTCACGGCTTGGCTTCGTCGGTCGGCGGCAGCGGCGCGGCCTTGGGTTCGGTGGAATGCGGCACCGAATCGTGCGTCGCAGGATCATGCTGCGCGGGATCATTCGGTGCGGGATCGCTGCGCAGCACGGGCTGGGGCGTCATGACCGGTGCGGCCTCGTCATGCGGCACTGTATGTGTAACGGCATCGGCAGCGGGCAGGACCGGATGCTCCTCCGGCGCCGGCAGCGGCTGGGGCGGATATTGCCGCATGATGCGCTCATTCTCGGCCGCCCACTGCTTTTCCAGCTCGGCAAGTTCGGCTTCGCGCACCACCGCGTCGAGGCCCGAACGGAACTGACGCGCAACGCCCCTTGCCCGTCCGACCCATTTGCCCACGAACTGCATCGCCCGCGGAAGATCCTTCGGGCCAATGAAAACCAGCGCTACGATGGCCACGAGCAGAAGCTCGCTCGGCGCAATGTCGAACATTCCTTCGGCGTACCCATTCGCAACCATGCTGCCGGCTAACCGGCGCGCAGCGGCCGATCCCGGCCGGTTCATGCAGCGGCGCGGTACCCCTGCGGTCCGCGCCGGTTATCGCTCAGCGCTTCTCTTCGTGCGCGCGTTCCTGCTCGGCAGTATAGCCCGGTTCGGGTGCTGCCTTGCCTTCGATCCGGGTCGGCTGGACGGGCTTGTCGTCGTCCTCCGCCATGCCCTTCTTGAAATTCTTGATGCCCTTGGCGACGTCGCCCATCATGTTCGAGAAGCGGCCGCCACCAAGCACCAGGATCGCGATGACGCCGAACACCAGCCAGTGCATCAGGCTGAAGCTACCCATGAGAATTCTCCTTGTATCCCGGCCTATCTAGGCTTCGCAGGCATCAACGGCAACGGTTTGATCGCCTCCGGCCGAACCCTGCGGATGAAAACGCTTATTCTTCCTCGCCTTCCGGTTCGGCACCGCGCTCTTCGCTGCCTTCGGTCTCCAGCGCCTCGAACGCGAGATCCACGGGATCGAGCAGACCCGCCGCCTTAAGGTCGTCGATCCCGGGCAGGTCGCGTCGGCTGGCCAGCCCGAAATGGCTGAGGAAACCCGGCGTCGTGGCATACATCAGCGGCCGCCCCGGCACTTCGCGTCGCCCGGCGGGCCGCACCCACCCTGCCTCCATCAGCACGTCGATCGTGCCCTTGGAAATCTGTACGCCGCGAATCGCCTCGATCTCGGCGCGTGTCACCGGCTCGTGATAGGCGATGATCGCGAGCGTCTCGATACCCGCGCGGCTTAGCTTGCGGCTCTCTTCCCGGTCGCGACGCAGCAGATGGGCAAGATCGGCAGCCGTCTGGAAATGCCAGCGTTCGCCGCGCCGCACGAGCTCGACGCCGCGCCCGCCATAATGCTCCTCCAGACTGGCAAGCGCCGCGCGAACATCGAGCCCCGGGCCGACATGGGCGCGGATTTCGTCGACCGTCATCGGTGCTTCGGCCGCGAACAGCACGGCCTCTACGGCGCGAACAGGATCGTCAGGCGCGATGGCGCTCATACTTCCGCCGCCTTGAGATACAGGGGCGCGAAGGGCGATTTCTGCCGCAACTCCAACCGCCCCTGCCGCGCCAGTTCGAGCGCCGCGACAAAGGACGATGCCAGGGCCGACTTGCGATAGGTGCCGCTGGCACCCTCGGGCAGAAAACTCTCGATCGTGCTCCACTCGATCGTCGTGCCGATCAGTTCCGACACGCGCTCGATCGCCTCTTCCAGCGTCATCACGTCGCGCTGGGCGACGACATGCATGACCGGGCGGGTGCGCGCGCTGATCCGGCCATAGGCGGCGATCAGGTCATAGATTTCGGCTTCCCACCGGGCCTGCCGGACGACACGCAGCCCTTCAGGCGCGCCGCGAAAGAACACGTCGCGGCCCAGCCTGTCGCGTGCCACCAGCCGTGCCCCCGCCTCGCGCATCGCGTTCAGTCGCTCCAGCCGCAATTGCAGCCGCAGCGCCAGTTCCTCGGGGCTGGGCGTCTCTTCGGGATTGCGCGGCAGAAGGAGTGCGGACTTCAGATAGGCAAGCCACGCCGCCATCACCAGATAATCGGCGGCGAGTTCCAGCCGCAGCGCCCGCGCCTCGTTCACATAGGCGAGATATTGCTCGACCAGTTGCAGGATCGAAATCTGGCGCAGATCGACCTTCTGGTTGCGGGCAAGCGCGAGCAACAGGTCGAGCGGCCCTTCCCAGCCCTCGACCTCGACCTTGAGTATCTCTTCCCCCTCGCCCATCGACGGGAGTTAAGCAGAGCCGCGCGCGGCTGTCATGCCCCCGTGCGTCACGCCAGTGCCAGCAACGCATCCCGTTCGGCGATCAGCGCCGCACGGTCGGCGGGTTCGGGGCCGCCGGCGATCGTGGCCATCGCCCGTTCCAGCCGACGCAGGCAAGCCTCGCCCGCGTCGGGCAGCAGGCTGACGATCTCCACCATTTCCGGCATGCGCGCCCAGCAATCGAGCACCACATCGCAGCCCGCTGCCAGCGCGCCCAGCGCCTTTTCGCCGGGCGTTCCGGACAGCGCCTTCATGTCGATATCATCGCTGAACAACAGCCCGTCAAAGCCGATCCGGCCGCGAATGACTTCGCCGATCACCTTGGCCGACAGCGTCGCGGGATGCTCGGCATCCCAGGCCTCATAGACGACATGCGCGGTCATCCCCATCGGCGCATCCGCGAGCCGGAGGAACGGCGCGATGTCGCTTTCCAGGGCGGCCGCATCGGCAGCCACGCGCGGCAGGGTCAGGTGGCTGTCGACCAGCGCCCGGCCATGGCCCGGCATGTGCTTCACCACGCCGACCACGCCGCCGCGCCGCAAGCCGTCGAGGATCGCCCGTCCCAGCGCGGCGACGCGCATCGGCTCGCCGCCCAGCGCGCGATCGCCGATCGCCTCCGTCACATCAGGCTGGCGCACGTCGAGCAGCGGCGCGCAATCGACGTTCACGCCCACTTCGGTGAGCATCAGACCCAGCGCCTGGCCATTGGCACGCGCCGCCTCGATCGCGGTGATCGGTGCCTTTTCGTAGAGTGCGTCGAACGCCGCCCCTGCCGGAAAGGACGGCCAGACGGGCGGCTGCATCCGCGCGACGCGGCCGCCCTCCTGATCGATCAGGATCGGCAGATCGGCGCGACCGGAAAGATCGCGCAGGCTGTCGGTCAGCGCGCGCATCTGGGCCACGCTGTCGCAATTGCGCTTGAACAGGATATAGCCGAGCGGATCGGCATCGCGGAAGAAATCGCGCTCTTCGGCCGTAAGCTGCAGGCCGGAGACGCCAAAAATGACGGGCTTCATGCCGCCTGCCTAGCCGACGCCACCCGCGCGGGGAAGCCGCCGACGCCGAAAGCGTATCAGCTTGCGACGAAGCAGTTCTCGCCCGCCACCTTCAGCTTGCCGCAAATCTCGCGCGCCTGCCCGTTGCTGCCGGCGTTGACGCGCAGGCGATAGACGGTCTTGCCGTCGGGCGTGACGAACCGCTCGACCGACTTGCCGAGGGGGGCGAGATAGGCAAACCGCTTCGACAGGCGCAGCCATGCGACGTTCGCGCCGCCTTCGCTGGGGAAGGCCCCCAGCTGGACCAGTGAGCCTGCGCCGCCATTGGCCGCGACTGCGGGCGCACTGCTATTGGCCGCGGGAGCCGGCTTTGCCGCGAGCGTAGGGCTCGCCGCGGGCAGCGCCAGGGTGGCGGCCTTGCTGGCGCTGGTCGGGCTCGCGGCGGGCTTGGGCGCATGTTTGGCGTCGACCGGTGCCTCGGGCAAGGCAGCGACGTTGATGCTGGCGTTGCTCGACGCGCCCTGGCTGGTGCGGAAGACGGTATCGCCCTCGCCATCCACCTTCATGCCGCCGGGGTCGTCCGGGCGAACCTTGTAATCGCCTTCCTCGGCGTTGATCAGCGCGCCATCGCCGCCCTGCAGCCCGTGATAGCGCTGCCAATACAGCGCGCCGGCGACGGCAGCGAGCACGAGAAGGGCGAGAAGAACGAGCAACGCAATACGGCCGCGGCGCGGCTCGTGATACTCGTCCTCCACCGTCTCCAGCCAGGGGAGACGCTCGTCATGATCGTACCCGTCTTCGGCAGCGCTGCCCATCGCCTCACATCTCCTCGACGGCCTCCACGCCCATCAGGGCGAGACCGTTTCGGATAACCTGCCCGATCGCGCGCCCGAGGAAAAGCCGCGCGCGGGTAAGCGCCGGCTGTTCCACGATGAGAAAGCGCCGCTCCGCAGAATCGTTGCCGAGATTGTAGAGCGCGTGGAACTCCGCGGCCAAGTCATAGAGATAAAAGGCGATTCTATGCGGCTCACGAGCACTTGCCGCCGCTTCCACCACCCGCGGGAACTGGGCGGCAAGCTTCGCCACCACCAGCTCGCGTGTATCAAGCAGGGACAGATCGGCTGCTTCTTCCGTGCTAATACCGGCCTCTGCGGCACGGCGATGCACCGACGCGACGCGGGCATGGGCGTATTGCACGTAGAAGACAGGGTTTTCCTTGGACGTCTCGAGCACCTTGGCGAAGTCGAAGTCCATCTGCGCATCGGCCTTGCGGGTGAGCATGGTGAAGCGCACCACGTCCTTGCCCACTTCGCGCACGACATCGGCGAGCGTGACGAAATTACCCGCCCGCTTCGACATCTTCACCGGCTCGCCGGCGCGGAGCAGGCGGACCATCTGGACCAGCTTGACGTCGAACCGCGTTTTGCCGCCGGTAAGCGCCTGCACGGCAGCGACGATCCGCTTCACCGTACCGGCATGGTCGGCGCCCCAGATGTCGATCAGCTGGTCGGCCGACTGCGCCTTCTGGAAGTGATAGGCGAGATCGGCGCCGAAATAGGTCCATTGCCCGTTCGACTTCTTGATCGGGCGATCCTGGTCATCCCCGAACTGCGTCGAGCGGAACAGCGGCAGTTCGACCGGTTCCCAATCCTCGGGCGTCTCGCCTTTCGGGGCTTCCAGCACGCCGTCATAGACGAGCCCGCGCTCGCGCAGCCATGCCTCGGCCTGTTCGGGCTTGCCGGCGGCCTGCAGCTCGGCCTCGGACGAGAACAGGTCGTGATGGATGCCGAGCAGCGCCAGATCGTCCTTGATCATGACGAGCATCGCCGCAACCGCCGTCTTGCGGAACAGCGCCAGCCATTCGCTCTCGGGCGCGTCGACATATTTGTCGCCGAACTCGGCGGCGAGCTGCTGGCCGACCGGCTTCAGATAGTCGCCCGGATAGAGCCCCTCGGGGATCTCGATCGTCGCGCCCAGCGCCTCGCGGTAGCGCAGATGCGCCGACCGCGCGAGCACATCGACCTGACCACCCGCGTCGTTGACATAATATTCGCGAACAACCTTGTGCCCGACATATTCGAGCAGGCTGGCCAGCGCATCGCCCACCACCGCGCCGCGGCAATGGCCCATATGCATCGGGCCCGTCGGATTCGCCGAGACATATTCGACGTTGACGGTCGTCCCCTCGCCGAGCGTCGAACGACCATAATCGGCGCCTGCCTTCAGGATTTCGGCGACTTCGCCGCGCCACGTATCCTCGGTCAGTGTCAGGTTGATGAAGCCGGGGCCGGCGACCGAAACGGCCGAGACCTCGTCCAGCTTCTCCAGCTCGGCGACCAGCTTTTCGGCAAGGGCGCGCGGATTGGTGCCGGCGGGCTTGGCGAGCACCATCGCGGCATTGGTGGCGAGATCGCCATGGCTGGCGTCACGCGGCGGCTCGACGGTGATCGCACGTCGCTCCAGCCCCGCGGGCAGATCGCCGGCGAGGACAAGCGCATCCAGGGCAAGGTTCAGATGCGCGGCGAAACGTGCGTAGAGCGTCATGTGCGTTCCAGAGGTTGACGGAAAGGCGGCGCTGTAGCCGAAGCCGACGCCTGCGTCATCCCCATGGGATGCGGGCATCCTCACAGGCCCCCGCCCCGGCACGGGGATTGAGTCATATCAACATCTGACGCGCCCAGAAACGCCGGTCTTATAAGTCGTAGCTCGGATACTCATCATCGTCCCAAGGCGGGTATATAACGGGCTTGTCTCCGTAATAGCGGCGAATCAATCCGTCACGTCGCTCGATGAAGCCTTCTTCCCGCCTTGGATCATCGGGATAGAAATACTGCACTTCAAACCGTCCGTTGCGGACAAAATACTCAATCTCCGACCAATGCGAAGGCCCCTCTTGCGCATACCAAAGATCGAGCAGCACGTCGCTCCAACGCTGCAGATCCGGGCTGCGATAGACGACATGATCCCCCGCATCCTTGAAGATCGAGGGGCCAACCATCTCCGGGTCGACCTCCGCTTGGAGAAGCGTGTGCTCTAGCGGATATGAGTCATCTTCCGCCAGCATCTGCCCAATCTGCAGTAACAGGCGCTCCGTCTCATCTTTGGCCATGCCAAGCCCCTTTCTTTTCATTGGGCAATTCGACGCTCTGCTTCCTGCCATTGATTTCAAAGCGGACGCTAAGACTCGAAGGACGCTGGGAGCCTCCTCGAAAATGCGGCACAATCTTCACCGTAACCTTGTGGCCGGCACGCTTCTCCCGCGCCCATTGATCCTCAAGGACGCGATACCGGCCCCGGTTGACGTTCGCATCCTGCGCAAAATGATTGAATGCCTCGGTCGGCCCGTTGAACCGGGGCGCCACATAATGTCCGCCATCATCCCTCGGCAACCGATCGGCACCGCCTGCACTACGTTGCAGACTTCGGGAGCGAGGCTGCGTCCCCAGAACCAGTTCCCCGGTAACGCGGCGCGTCCGTCCGCGCTCGTCGACCTCATAATCATAGCCATTACGTACAATGTGTCGCCACGAACGGCTCTCGCTGCCCTCCTTCGGCGCCCTGTCTGCTTGATAAGCCCCTCCACCAGTGACTTTGGGAGCCTCATCGCGGGTTGGCGGATCCCAACTCCCGCTAGCACCACCACCTCCAGAACTGCCGCCACCTCCCCTGAAATCGGCCCGGCGGCCGATGTTTTCGCCAGCCCGCTCCCAACTACCACTCGCCCCTCCACCACCGGATGAGCCTCCGCCGGGGCGGAACGCGTCAGTCGGCCGAGCGCGGAGGAAGTAGTTCTGATAGGCTTGATAGCGTTCCTCTATAGCTTTCCGCCATTCCGGATCGCCTCGATGTTTGGCCAATTCTCGCGCACGCCAAGCCTTCGCCTCTTCGAGCGACGCCATCGGCTTTAACCGCCAATCATCACCATATTGCGGCTTTCGCTTTTGCGCTGATCGCTTGGCGTCACCTGTGCCCGCAGCCGAGCCCTGCCCCTGACCAGCAAAGGTGAATCTACCGTTGGATGGATCGTGCCAGGGGTTGAATTTTACTTCAACGGGACCTTCGTCGGTGGGCGAAGCCCGCCTTCCGGTACGTAACCAGGTAGAAAATGCCCGTCGCTCTTGCGATGCTGTCTGCATGCGCACTCCCCCATGTCCGCAATGCCGGCAGACTAGAACAAAAAGAGAACAATGTCAAGCAAAATGTATCGTTTGCTCCAACCCTGCCGATCGCTCTTCGAGAAGGCGAAGCGCCCGATCCCGTCGGGACCGGCGTCAGCCTACACCCGCACCAGCCCATCGAGCACCGCCACCTTGTCCATCGCCGGGAACAGCGCCTTGGCGCTGCGTTCGGGCGGCAGGGCAAAATGCTGGGCGACGGCGCTGTTGATGAGAGTGTCCAGCGCCGTCGTCGGCTTCAGGTCGCGCGCCTCATAGAGTGCGGCGTCAGCCAGCCCCGGCCAGTCGGCCTGCACGCGCCCGCCCCGAACGGCGCCGCCGAGCAGCATCGCCACCGAACCCGTGCCGTGGTCCGTTCCGCCGGTGCCGTTTTCCTTCACTGTGCGGCCAAACTCCGTTGCGACCACCACCAGCGTGTTGTCCCAAAGCGGTCCAAGGCCAGCCTTCATCGCCGCGATCATGCCGTCGAGCGCCTTGAGCTGGTTGCCGAGGCGGCCGCGCTGGCCGGAGTGCGTGTCCCAGCCATTGGTCTCGATCATCGCGATCCGCGCGCCGCCCGGTGCCGACAGCATTTTGGCGGCAAGCGTGCCGGTATCGACGGCCTTCTTGCCGTTCTCGGCGGCGAGTTCGTCGGTGAGCGAGCGCGTCGCCATAACTTCCTGCCACAGCGGGTGGAGCTGCTTGTCGCCCTGATACATTGCCGAAACCCGTGCGATCAGGTCGGGCGATGCGCCGGGCAGCGACGAGGGTGCATAGCTCGCCACTTCCACCGGCCCGCGCAGCGCCATCGGCACCGACGCCGAAATCGCGATCGCCTTGTCGTCTGCCGGCAACAGCCGCAACAGCCGGTTCATCCAGCCGTCGTGCAACTGATAGGCAGAGACGCCGCCGGTCTCGAGCACATTCTGGCCGTCGAAATGCGAGCGGTCGCGATAGGGCGACGCCACGGCATGGACGAACAACGCCTGCTTCGCCCGATACAGGCCCCAGACATTCTGCAGCGAGGGGTGCAGCGCGAACATCGAATCGAGCTTCGGCGCGGTTGCGAAATCTGCGGCGAGATCGCCGCGCTGGCCGGCATAGGCGGGGTCGCCCACCGGCGCGACAGTATGCAGGCCGTCGGCCGCCCCACGCTGGATGATGAAGATGAAGCGGCGCTCCGTCGGCGCGGCGGCAAAGGCCATGCGGGCGCCCAGCGGCGACAGCATCAGGCCGGTAGCGCCGACGCTCAGAAAATTGCGGCGGTTGAGATACATGGGATTATCTCCGCAGAAATTCGGGCGATACGAGCATCAGCGCCACACCCTGCGCCGGGCTTTCGGCACGGGCGATGGCCTGCTCGGTGCTCTGGCTAAGCGAGGCAGGGAAAATCAGTTCGGCGCGCTGGCGGGGATCGACGACGTCGCGCGCCCGCTGCGCAATCCGCTGTGCGGCTTCCACACGGCGCAGCACGGCGTCCGGCGCCGCCCAGGCCGGGGCAATATCGTCCCAACCCGCAGGCGATCCTGGTTTCCACACCGGCTGCCCCAGTTGCACCATCATTCCCGGGACGAAATTGAGCGGCAGTTGCTGCGCGTCTAGCACGCGCAACGCCGAGACCGTCCATTCCCAGGGCGATTTGAACTTGACCGGCGCCGGCGTCCAGCATTCGGGCGAGGCGACCAGCGTGCGATACAGGCTGGGCAAGTCACCGCCAGTCTTCAGGAACGAAGACTCTAGCCGCGCCACCAGCCTGGGGGGCGGATCGTCACCGGCGAAATGGCGGGCAAGTTTGGTGGCGATGTGCCGCGCCGTGGCCGGATGCGTGGCGAGCGTGGCGAGCACCGCGCTCGCCTGCGTCTCGCCCGGCTGGGGCCATTTCTTGCCGAGAATCGTGCGCGTGCCTGGCTCGTGCATCTCTGCGCCGAAGACGAACTGGCCGGGCGCCCCGTCCGCCGGCGTCCATTTGCCGAGCGGGCCGCGACCGAAGCCGGCGATCGTCCACCCGGTCATTGCGCGGGCGAACTCGGTGACATCGGCCTGGGTATAGCCGCTGCGCACGCCGAGCGTGTGGAGCTCCATGATTTCGCGCGCGAGATTTTCATTGAGGCCCAGCGACCGACGCTGGTTGGGCCGCTGACGCGAGGCGAGCGGACTGTTCGGCCCCACCGACACCGACTGGTCGAGATAGAGAAGCATCGCCGGATGCCGCTCCACGGCGAAAAGCATATCACGGAAACTGCCCATCAGGTTTGGGCGGATCGCTTCGAATTCCAGCGTGCCCGCCAGCGCGATCAATTCCATTTTGTCGGCCGAGATCGCGAAATGATTGGCCCAGAAATGCACCAGCCGCTCGGCAAAGGGGGCCGGGGAGTCGATGGCGGCAACGGCGCGGGCGGTCACCGCCTGGCTATGCCCGTCGCTTACCTGCTTGCTGATCTGTTTGCGCAGTGTCTCGGCTGCCTCGCTACCATTAGCGGGCTGCGGTGGGGGCTGGGTTGGCGCAGTCGCCATCGGCGCCGACCCTGAAGATGCGGGTGATGCCGGAGTTCCAGGCGATACAACTGGCTGGGCGGGCTGCACCGGTTTGGCAGCAACAGCCGCCGAGGCAGCAGCCTTGCGCAGCGCCTCTGCCTGCGCGCGATATTCCAGCAATTGTACGACTGTCGCCGAAGAGCCCGGCAAGGCCGCGATGGCCGGCGGTTGCGCGACATAATGGTCCAGTTGGCGAAGCAGCCATTGCTTGGGATCAGCGCCGGGATCTTCTCCCGGTCTTGCTCCATATCCAAAGCGATTCAGCGCGATGCTCTTTTCCGTCATTACGACCCTCATGGCTGCGACGAACGCATAGCTTCCATTTGTCGCAGGAATTTTTCACAGAGTCGGTTGACCGCAGCTGAACGCCTGTTGAGCGCACAGTTGCAAAAACTGCAATTACTGCGTCCGTTTTTTGCGATTGCCCCTCATGCTGCGATGCAACATTGCGGCTCCAAGAACACAAGAAGGATGCTGATCTGGCTCTTTTCGAACTCGAAGGAGAAAGATCGTGACCCGTTTCACTATCGCACTCGCGGCCTCGCTGTTTGTTGCCGCACCCGCCATTGCCGCTGACCAGGCCGAGCGCAGCTTCACGCGCGACGGCATGACCTATGTCTATACCTCGACGGTCAAGGGCGACGCCCAGATTCTCGAAGGCGTCGTGAAGCAGACCAACCAGAAGTTCCATCTGGTCGTGCGCAACGGCTGGGTCGATGGCAACACCGGCGGCGTGCGCGTGTCGTTCCGCGTGCCGAAGACCAGCCAGGTCGAACTGGCTCAGCGCTAAGCTTCGCCTTCCCGGCATAAGAAACCCCGCAGCTGCCCGTGCAGCTGCGGGGTTTTCCGTTTCTGCTTCTCTGCGAAGGTATCGGTCAGTCGGTACCCGCTGCCGCCTTTGCGCCTGGCTGATGCGGTGCGTCAGCGCTAACCTGCTGGGGGCGGGCGGGCATCATGCCTTTCCCCGCCTGATGATGCGACTGCGCCAGCTGCGGTGCACGATCGCGCATCCGCCAGGTAACGACCGGGCTCTTTCCCGAAGGCATCCAAACGCGCTCATGCGTTTCGTGAAGCGACTGAGCGTTGGACGGCACGGAAACCAACAGCACCGGCGCAAGGGCGAGATACTTCAACATTACGGACAGTCCTTATTTTCTTTGACGGTGGATGGCTGTCGCAGATAGCGAGGCAAGTTTTCAGGTCGCTTGCGCATTGGTAACGAATTGTGTCCCGCACCAAGGCGGTCAAAAACCGTCGGGCAGGTCGATCGTCCCACAAATCTCCCGGTATCGCGCGATCGCGTAACGATCGGTCATGCCGGCGATGAAATCGGCGATGTGGCGACTGCGATCCGGCTCCTCGACATGCAGCGCGTCACGCCATTCCGGAGGCATCAGCATCGGATCGGCGGCATAGGCGGCGAATAGCCCGGCGACCACGGTACGCGCCGAATCGGCGGCGGCAAGCTGGCTGGGGTGATGATAGAGATTGGCGTACATGAAGCGTTTGAGCCCGCGTTCCGCCTCGCGCATCGCATCGGAGAAGCCGGCGAGGCAACGCCCTGCCGCGCGCACATCCGCCACGGTCTCGACACCCGCATCGGCCACCCGCGCGCGCGTCTCCGCCATCAGGTCGTTGACCATGGCGCCGATCTGCGAGCGGATCAGCTCACCGGTCAGGCGCTTGGCGCTGACGCCTGGAAAGCGTGCCTCGACATCGCGCCAGCCGGCGGCGATCATTGGCACTTCCATCAGCTGGTCGAACGTCAGCAACCCTGCGCGCAGGCCATCGTCGATATCGTGATTGTCATAGGCGATGTCGTCGGCGATTGCCGCGACCTGCGCCTCCAGCGAGGGCCAGCTGTCGAGCTCCAGCGGAAATGCGGCGTCGGCCTCCGCCAGTGCCCATTCGGGTTCAGCGATCGGTCCGTTATGCTTGGCCAGCCCTTCCAGCGTGTCCCAGGTCAGGTTCAGCCCGTCCCAGCCGGGATAGGGGCGTTCCAGAAACGTCAGCGTGCGCAGGGTATGACCATTGTGATCAAAGCCGCCCTTCCCCGCCAGCGCCGTTTCCAGCGCATCCTCACCGGCATGGCCGAAGGGGGGATGGCCGATGTCGTGCGCCAGGCACAGCGCCTCCGTAAGGTCTTCATTCAGGCCGAGCGCGCGTGCGACGGCGCGGCCAATCTGGGCGACTTCCAGGCTGTGGGTCAGACGCACGCGAAAATGGTCGCCGTCCGGCGCCATGAAAACCTGAGTCTTGTGGCGCAGGCGGCGGAAGCTGATCGAATGAATGATGCGGTCGCGGTCGCGCTGGAACGCATCGCGGGGACCGCGCGCACCGCCGCCCGCTTCAGGATGGCGACGGCCGCGCGTCTGGCCTGGCATACAGGCCCAGGGGGAATGCAGTTTCACGGGCGCGCCTCTATCCGCTTCACCACCGCTTGTCGAAGCCCGATCGCTGAAATTCCCGCCTAGGGCGCGAGTTTGGTCACCTTCTGGCCGGGTTCGCTGGTGAAGACGAACCCGGACACGCCTTCCTTGGCGAGGCTGTTGACGAACGCCTGCGCCGCCTCGGTGGTCTTGAACGGGCCGGTCAGCACCCGGTTGGTGGCGCGCAGCGGCGTCCACCAGCCCAAATGCCCCTTGAACAAGGCGGGGGCCTTGGCGACCATCGCCTTCCACGCGCGCGGCAGCGTTTCTTCATTCGCACCGCCCGCCACCTGCACCCAGATGCGCTTGGGCTCGGCCTTGGCCGGATCGGGCTTCTTGGGTTCAGGCTTTTTGGGCTCAGGCTTCTTCGGTTCCGGCTTTTTCGGCTCGGGTTTTTTGGGCTCGGGTTTGCGCGGCTCGGGCTTCTTCGCCTCGGCCTCGGCAGTCGGCTCCGGCTTTGGCTTCGCATGCACCGGCACCGCTACCTGCGCGGCAGGCACCACTTCCTCGTTCGGGCGATTGACTGCGTCGAGTTCGCTGGCGGGAATGGTGATGCCCGCGATGATCGACGCAAGATGCGCATCTTCGCGGCCGACGCGGACCGGCGCGCTCGGGCGAGGCGCAGCGGCGACGGGTGCGGGTTGCACCACCGGCGCGGTTGCCGCCACCACCACGGGGGCCGGCGCGCTCTGTGGCACAGGCAGCGGAGCGGCCACAACCTGCGTTGCCGCCGGCACCACCGTATTCCGCTCCGGCGGCGGCGGCGCGGCGGCAACCAGAGCGGGGGCACGCGGCGCAACCGGCTCCGGCGCGGGCGAACGCGCGGCCGGGGGAGCGACCGCCGGCGCTGCCACCGGTGCCGCGCGGTGCCGCCCGCGGGCCTCGCGCTCGCTGCCGCGCGTCGGTGCCGTGCTGTGAGGCGCCGCCTGCGCGACCTGCACCGGTCGCTGCGCGGGAACATAGGGCGGCAAGGCAGGCGCCAGCCGCGCGTCGGCCAGCCGCGCCTGGGTGGGCGACAATTCGCCGAAATGCACTGCAAAGGCACGATCAGCCGGCGACAAGGTCTGCAGCCGTCGGAAAAAGGGCAGCATGTCCTTGCCCATCGATCCGGGCATCACCGTCGCCGCAATTTTCTCGGCACCGGCAAGATCGCCATTCATCGCCAGGACGAAGGCGCGCGCGCGCCATGCCGCGCGGTCCTGCGCGCGAAGCAGCGGATCGAGCTGGCGCGCAGATTCCTCGACATCGCCGCTGATGCCCAGTGACAGCGCATAGCGGCGGATCACTTCCTCGTCGCGCCGCTGCGACAGCGCGAGCCGATAGTCGCGCTGGGCCAGCAAGGGTTGGCCGATCAGGTCATAGGCGAAGCCGCGATCCGCGGCATATTCGCGGGGATCGACGCCGCGCGCCTCGGCCTGGCCGAACAGCCGCAGCGCCTCGCCGGGCCGTTCCATGCGCACCAGCACCGATGCGCGTCCGTTCAGAATGCGCGGATTGGACGGGTCGACACTCTCAGCGCGCTGGAAAAATGCAAGCGCGCCTGCGGTGTCCCCCAGCCGGTTGGAAAGCTGGCCCGCCGCAAGCAGCGCGTCGATGTCGCGCGGATTTTCGGCAAGGACGCGGATCTGCGTCGCCAGCGCATCGGCATCGGGGTTGATTTGCTGGACGATTTCCGTCTGAGCGACGGCCGGCCCTGCGGCCAGGGAAAAAGCGGATGCGGCGGCGCCGAGCGCCAAAAATCGAATCGGGGTCATGCAGGTCCAGTTTTGCGCACTGCGGCGCTGAACCACCAATGCACCGCCGCCGGGTGTTCGCCAAAGCGAGACACCCGGTCGACGAACCTGTTACTGATTATTCTGGCTGCGCAGGAACCGCGGGATGTCCAGCGGATCCTTGTCGTCATCGTCGCCGCTCTTGGCGCCGCGCGAAGCAGCCATCCGTTCGAACAACGTGCCGCCGGTGCGGCCCCGCGGGCGCGACTCCGGCTCTTCATCGGCACCCGTCAGCCAGCGGCGACGCCCTGCCGGCGCCTCGGGCGCGGGCGCGGCGGCCGGCGCAGGCGCCGGTTCGGGCATGATCGTGTCGGTGCCGAGCAGCAGTTCGTCACCGCCCAGATCAGCTTCCGGTTCGGGTGCATGCAGAACCGGCTCGGGCTCCGGCGCGAGAACAGGTTCCTCGATCGGCGCGATCGCGACCGGCTCGGGCTCGGGCAGCGGCGCGGCCGGGGCAGCGGGTGCCACGGGATCGGCCGCCGTGCGGCGCGGCGTCGCGAAGGAGAAGACGCGCGGCTGTTCGATCGGCGTCGCGCGATTCTCTGCGGTCGCGTCGATGCCGGTGGCGACCACCGACACGCGAATGCGGCCTTCCAGCTCGGGATTGAACGCCGAACCCCAGATGATGTTGGCATCGGGATCGACCAGCTCGCGGATGTGATTCGCCGCTTCGTCAACTTCGAGCAGGCGCATATCTTCGCCGCCGGTGATCGAGACAATCACGCCCTTGGCGCCGTTCATCGAAACGCCGTCGAGCAGCGGGTTGGCGATCGCCTTCTGGGCAGCGATCAGCGCGCGGTCGTCACCTTCCGCTTCGCCGGTGCCCATCATCGCCTTGCCCATTTCCTGCATCACCGAACGCACGTCGGCGAAGTCCAGGTTGATGAGGCCGGGCATGACCATCAGGTCGGTGATGCCGCGCACGCCCTGCTGCAGCACCTCGTCCGCCATTTCGAACGCTTCCTTGAAGGTCGTGTTCGCATTGGCGATCAGGAACAGGTTCTGGTTCGGGATGACGATCAGCGTATCAACGTACTTCTGCAGCTCGTCGATGCCGGCTTCAGCCGATTGCGAGCGGCGCTTGCCTTCAAAGGCGAACGGCTTGGTCACCACGCCCACGGTCAGGATGCCCATGTCGCGCGCCGCCTTGGCGATTACCGGCGCCGCGCCAGTGCCGGTGCCGCCGCCCATGCCGGCCGCAATGAAGCACATATGCGCGCCTTCCAGCGCCTTCTGCACCTGCTCGATCGTCTCTTCGGCAGCAGCGCGGCCGATTTCGGGACGCGAGCCTGCACCGAGACCCTGGGTGATTTTGGCACCGAGCTGAATGCGCTGCGGGGCGCTCGATTGCTTCAGCGCCTGCGCGTCGGTGTTCGCGACCAGAAATTCCACACCCTGCACCTCGGCGCGGATCATGTTGGCGATGGCGTTGCCGCCTGCGCCGCCAACGCCGATCACGGTGATCTTGGGCGTCAGTTCGTCCACGTCGGGCGGAAGGAAGTCGATACTCATTCTAAATTCTCCCGTGGCGACGCGACCGCGGCGACGCGCCCCCCTTCTTCAAACCTTATCTGCACGAACCAAGGCCACGACTCTAGCCAAAAGCAACCGGGCAGACGCATTTCTTTAATAATTCGCCCGAAACGCTGCCATCAACCGCTGCATCAGCGCGCCGGCGCTGGCCTTCATCACCATCTGGTGACGACTCGGCTCCAGCGCGCGCAGGTCGATGGGGTCTGCGGCAGCGAAGCGTGCGAGACCGGCGAGCGTCGAAAAGGCCGGGCCGCTATGCGCATTCGGCAACGCGACCAGGCCCTTGGGCTTGCCGACACGCACCGCAGCACCCAGCGCCTGCTGGGCATAATCCGCGATTCCCGCCAGTTCGGCGCCACCACCGGTCAGCACAATCTGGCGACCGACCGGCTCGTGAAAGCCCAGCTTCTTCAGCTCTTTCTGGATTTCGCCGACCAGCCGCTCCAGTCGCTGACGGATCACCGTGTTCAGCGCGGCGCGGGTGATGCGCGGACCGTCGGTGCCCTCTTCGGGCGCGATCGGCACGACTTCGATCATCTCGTGATTGTCGCGCGGGCTGAGATTCGCCGAGCCGTGGAAGCATTTGGTCCGCTCCGCCCAGGCGCGCGGCGTGCCAAAAGCCGAAGCGATATCATCGGTAATGTCGGCCGACCCCATCGAAATCGACGCCAGCCCAGCCAGCACGCCCTGCACGAACACCGACACGTTGGTGACCGCCGCGCCGATTTCGACCAGCGCCACCCCCAGTTCGCGCTCCTCGTCGGTCAGACAGGCAAGTCCGGTCGCAACCGGTGCCGCGATGATCGAGCGCACTTCCAGATGCGCCGAGCGTACGCAAAGGTCGAGATTGCGCACCGGCGACCCGTCGGTCGACACGACATGGATATCGACGCCCAGCCGATCGGCATGCAGCCCCAGCGGCCGCTTCACGCCCGACAGGCCATCGACCGTGTAGCGGGTCGGCTGGGCGTGGAGCACCATCTTGCCTTGCGGATCGATCGCTTCGCGCCCCGCCTTGAGCAGTTCGTCGATGTCCGCCTGCTCGACGCGGTGGCCGCCCAGATCAGCTTCCAGTTTGACGACGCTGGAGACCAGACCGCCTGCGGAGAAGCTGACCCACACATCCTCGATGTTGAAGCCGGCAATCCGCTCCGCCTGTTCCACGGCCTCACGGATGGCGATTTCGGTGGCGTGCATGTCGGCGACATAGCCGCGCTTGACGCCGCGGCTCTCGCGCTGGCCGGTGCCGAGCACGATGAGTTCGCCGTCATCGCCGCGCTGCGCGATCAGCGCCGATACCTTAGACGATCCAACATCCAGGGCGGTGATCAGTCCTTCCGGTGCAACCTTGGCCATTTCCCTGCCCCTCTTTACCCCTGTGTTCCCGCTGCCGTCGCCGCGCCGCTTTCGGGCACTGGCGATGGCGCGGGCGACGCTGCCGGCACGGGCGTTCCCACCACGCCCTGACGCCGTACTACCAACTTGCTCGGATCGCGCATGTCAAACCCCAGATAGCCCTTGCCGAGCAACCGGTCACGCGCGTCGATATTCACGAATTTCTTCAGCGCCGCTGCCGCTTCATCGTCGCCTTCGGGCAATTGCAGCTTCTCGCCTGAATTGAACACGATGTCCCAGCGGCGATTTCCCACCCAGGTCGCCGCCTTGACGAGCGGCTTCAGCGCCGGCTGCGTCTCCAGCAGTCGCTTGCGCGCAGGCTCCTGCGTGTTCGCGCCATCGCCGATCAGCAGCGGAAGGTCCGGCATGGCATCCGGCGAGACCGGTTCCAGCGGCACGCCGGTCGGGTCGATCAGCATCAACTGCCCGTGGTTCTGCCAAACCGCCGCCGGCTGGCGCTCGACGATGTAGATATGCAGCGTATTGGGCAGCCGCCGCGACACGCGCGCGTCCTGCACCCAGGGGAATTTCAGCAGCCGCTGGCGCACATCGGCCAGATTGACCAGCGGCATCGCCCGCGAATCCTGATCGAGCACCTGCTCATAGACGGTCGCGCGGTCCATCCGTTTCAGGCCGTCGATCTGGATCTCGTCGACCTTCAGCCCGGCATCGCCCACCGCCTGGGCAAAGCCGACGCCGATCATCTGGGGAATGCCGGCCATGGTTGCGAGCACCAGCACCCCGGCGCCCACCGTACCGACGATGCTCCAGGTGACGATACGGTGCAGCGTCGCCGGGCTGAACGGCAGGCCCGCCATTGCCTGATCGAGCACGCTCGACCGCTTTGCCCGCCGCGCATTGCCGCCGCGCGGCTTCGGCTTGGCGCCGCGCCGGCTAGTCGTACGCTGTTGCTGGACGGGCCTGCGGCTCACAATGCCTCCTCGACGATACGCTGCACCAGCGTAGCATAGTCGATGCCCAGATGGCGCGCCTGTTCGGGCACCAGGCTCAGCGGCGTCATGCCGGGCTGGGTATTCACCTCGAGCAGGAACAGGCCGTCGACGCCCTGCGTATCATCCCAGCGGAAATCGGCGCGCGAGGCACCCTTGCAGCCGAGCAGCCGGTGGGCATCGAGCGCGATCTGCTTGCACGCCTCGGCGATCTCGTCCGGGATTTGCGCCGGAAAGACATGCTCGGTCAGGCCGTCGGTATATTTGGCGTCATAGTCGTAGAAGCCGCTCTTGGGCTTCAACTCGGTCACGCCCAATGCCTGATCGCCGAGCACGGCGGTGGTCAGCTCGCGCCCACGAATGAACGGCTCGGCGAGCAGTTCGTCGAACTCCTGCCAGGGGCCGCGCGCATCCGGGCTGATCGGGTTGCCGTAATTGCCTTCGTCCGTGACGATCGCCACGCCGACCGACGAGCCTTCGTTCACCGGCTTCAGGACGTAGGGGCGCGGCAGCGGATCGTGCCGGTACAGCTCCTCGCGCGACACCATCCGCCCGCCGGGCATCGGGATGCCGTGCGGCACCAGCGCCTGCTTGGTCAGTTGCTTGTCGATCGCGATGACCGAGGTGACCATACCGCTATGGGTGTAGCGGATGCCCATCAGGTCGAGCATGCCCTGCACGCTGCCATCCTCGCCCGGCGTGCCGTGGAGTGCGTTGAACACCACGTCCGGCTTCGCCTCGGCGAGGCGTGCGGCGACGTCGCGGCCCATGTCGATCCGGGTGACGCGGTGGCCGAGGCTCTCCAGCGCATCCGCGACGCCGTTGCCCGACATCAGCGAGACCTCGCGCTCGGCCGACCAGCCGCCCATCAGCACGGCAATGTGGAGGGGGGTCACCACCGGGTTCCTTCCAGACCGACACATTTCGGCGCCTGCGCTCCCCTCCCGCTTGCGGGAGGGGTCGGGGGAGGGAATGACGTGGAAGGAGCGCGGAGGCGGCACAGCCCCTCCCCTGGCCCCTCCCGCAAGCGGGAGGGGAACGCAGACGGCTGCGTGCGGAACCTTGCAGACGTCATCACTTCGCCACTCCCACGCGCTGAATCTCCCACTCCAGTTCCACGCCCGACTGCGCCTTCACCCGCGCGCGGACGTCCTCGCCCAGCGCCTCGATGTCGGCGCTGGTGGCTTCCCCCAGATTGAGGAGGAAGTTGCAATGCTTCTCGCTCACCTGCGCATCGCCGCGACGCAGGCCCCGGCAGCCGGCCGCATCGACCAGCGCCCAGGCCTTGTGGCCCTCCGGATTCTTGAAGGTCGAGCCGCCGGTCTTCGATCGCAGCGGCTGCGATTCCTCGCGCGCGGCGGCGATGCGGTCCATCTCGACCTGGATGTCTTCGGGCGCCTTGGGGAAGCCGCGAAAGGTGGCGCTCACCACGATCGCGCCCTCGGGCAGGCTGCTGTGGCGATAGGTGTAGCCGAGATCGGCATTGGCCAGCACCCGTCGCTCGCCCGAGCGCAGCACGACTTCGCATTCGACCAGTATGTCGCAGGTCTCGCGGCCATAGGCGCCGCCGTTCATCCGCACGAAGCCGCCCACGGTCCCGGGGATCGAGCGCAGGAACTCGACACCGCCGATGCCCCAGTCGCGCGCCCTGGACGAAACGAGGATGCCCGACGCCCCCCCGCCGCAACGCAGGGTGGTTTCGTCGACCTGCTCGACTGCAGCGAACGCCTTGCCGAGGCGGATCACCACGCCCGGCACTCCGCCGTCGCGCACGATCATGTTCGAGCCGAGCCCCAGCCCCATTACCGGCGTGGCGGGATCGAGCGCGGCGAGGAACGCGGCAAGATCATCGGTATCGGCAGGCTCGAACAGCCACTCCGCCGCGCCGCCACTCTTGAACCAGACGAGCGGCGCCAGCGGGGCGTCGGGGGTGAGTTTGCCGCGCGTTTCAGGCAAGTTCATAGCCCCTCCCCTTCAGGGGAGGGGTTGGAGTGGGGCAGTGTCTCACAGAGACCAACTTCTGGTCTGGAATCCCTCCACCCCCAAACCCCTCCTCCCAGGAGGAGGGGCTTAAGAAAAGAAACGACGCGCAGGCTCACGCATCCCCCCGCGCAGCCGCAATGGCAGGCGCCAATCCCGCCGCCCATTTGGTTATATCGCCGGCCCCCAGGCACACGACCATGTCGCCTTCGCGCACGACACCGGCCAGTGACTGTGCCAGCGCCGTCGCGTCGGCCGTCGATGCCACCGCCCGGTGACCGCGCCGCGAGATATTCTCGACCAGCGCATCGGCATGCACGCCCTCGATCGGCGCCTCGCCCGCCGGGTAGACCGGCGCGACATAGACCATGTCGGCGTCGTTGAACGCCTGGGCGAACTCGTCCATCAGATTGCCGAGGCGGGTATAGCGATGCGGCTGCACCACCGCGATCACCCGGCCGCGCGTGCTTTCGCGCGCCGCCGCCAGCACCGCGCGGATTTCCACCGGGTGGTGACCATAATCGTCGATCACCGCCGCGCCCGCGACGTCACCGACCTTGGTGAAGCGCCGCTTGACGCCGCCGAACTTCGCAAAGCCCTGCTGGATCGTCGCGTCGGGAATCCCCAGCTCCAGCGCCACGCCGATCGCGGCGAGCGCGTTCTGCACATTGTGGCGGCCGGGCATCGGCAGCTCGATATTCTCGATCGAGCGGGTCGTGCCGTCGCGGTTGCGGATGATCGCCTCGAAGCGATTGCCCCCGGCATGCGGCGTCACGTTCACCCCGCGCACATCGGCGCTGGCAGCGAAGCCATAGGTGACAATCCGCCGGTCGCGCACGCGCGGGATGATCGCCTGCACTTCCGGATGGTCGAGGCACAGCAATGCCGCGCCATAGAAGGGCACATTCTCGACAAACTCGACGAACGCCGCCTTCACCTTTTCGAACGAGCCGTAGTGATCGAGATGCTCGGGATCGATATTGGTGACGATCGCATAGGTGCCGTCGAGCCGCAGGAAGCTGCCGTCGCTCTCGTCCGCTTCCACGACCATCCAGTCGCTGTCGCCCAGCCGGGCGTTCGAGCCATATTGGTTGATGATGCCGCCGTTGATGACGGTGGGGTCCACGCCCCCCGCATCGAGCAGCGCCGCGACCATCGAGGTCGTCGTAGTCTTGCCGTGCGTGCCGGCCACCGCCACCGTCGATTTCAACCGCATCAGTTCGGCGAGCATCTCCGCCCGGCGCACCACCGGGATGCGGCGCTGATAGGCGGCCTCGACTTCTGGGTTGGTCCGCACGATCGCGGTGGAGACCACCACTACCGCGGCGTCGCCCAGATTGTCCGCGTCATGGCCGATGGCCACCGGAATGCCGCGGTCGCGCAGGCCCTGCACCACATAGCTGTCCGCGACGTCCGAACCCTGCACCTTGTAGCCGAGATTGTGCATCACCTCGGCAATGCCCGACATGCCGATGCCGCCGATGCCGACGAAGTGAATGGTCCCGATGTCGGTGGCGACGCCCTTCATGCGTAAGCTGGCCTTCCCTGGAGTACGGTGCGGCGCAGCCCGGCGGGGGCCTGCGGCGCGTGGATCGATTCGACGAGATCGGCGAGGTCGCTGGCCGCATTGGGCCGACCGCAACCGCGCGCGCGGGCGGCGGCATTTTCCAGCGCCTGCGGCTCAAGGCCCAGCTTCTGCATCTGCTTGGCCAGTTCGGTCGCGGTGAAGCTGCGCTGCGGGATCGTCCGCGCGCCACCGGCGGCGGTGATCTCGCGCGCATTGGCGGTCTGGTGATCGTCGGTGGCGGTGGGCAGCGGCACCAGGATCGCGGGGCGCCCGGCGGCGGTCAGCTCCGAGATGGTCGAGGCCCCTGCCCGCGCGATCACCAGATGCGCCCAGGCCAGCCGCTCGGGCAGGTCGGGCAGATAGGTGGCGATCTCCGCCGGGATTTCGTGCGCCGCATATTTGGCGCGGACCGCATCGACATCCTCGACGCGCGCCTGGTGCGTCACCTGCAGCCGGCGGCGGAAATGCACCGGCAGCAGCGCGAGCCCGTCGGGCACCACCTGGCTGAGGATCGAGGCGCCCTGGCTGCCGCCGGTCACCAGCACGCGGAAGATGCCGTCTTCCTCCAGGATCGGATAGGGCCGGCTGCGCAGCGCCAGCACCGCCTCGCGCACCGGATTGCCGACGAGATGCGTCTTGGCCTCCCAGCCGGGCTTCATCCGCTCGGTCTGTTCATAGGAAGTTGCGATGGCATGGACGCGGCTTGCCACCAGCCGGTTCACACGGCCCAGCACCGCATTCTGTTCGTGGATAATCGTCGGGATGCCCGCGCGGAACGCGGCCACCAGCGCCGGGAAGGCAGGATAGCCGCCAAAGCCGATCACGGCCGAGGGCAGCATCTCGCGATAGAGCTTCAGCGCCATCGCCCGACCGGCCACCATCTTGCGCGCGGCCTTGACATAGCCGAGCAAACCGCCGCCCAGACGGCCGGCGGGAAGCACGTGCGTCTCGACATCCTCGAACAGGCCGGGGAAGCGCACGCCGCGATCGTCGCTGACCAGCGCGACATGATGGCCACGGGCGGCCAGCTCCGCCGCCAGCGCGGCTGCGGGCACCATATGCCCGCCGGTGCCACCGGCTGCGAGGACGTAACTGCGCGGTTCGGTCATGCTTTGCTCCAGCGGCCTGAATAGGGCGAGCGCTTCAGATACGGGTTTCGCCGCGTGAAAGCGAGCAGCAGGCCATAGCCGATCGAAAGCGCGATCATCGACGAGCCGCCATAGCTGATGAAGGGCAGCGTCATACCCTTGGAAGGCGCGATGCCGGTGTTCACCGCCATGTTGATCAGCGCCTGCACACCGAACTGCGCCGCCAGCCCCGCTGCCGCCAGCAGTCGGAAGGGGTCTTCCTCGTCCAGTAGTTTCATCAGCACACGGATAACAATGGCGAGGTAGAGCAACAGGATCACCGCACAGGCGATCAGCCCGAATTCCTCGCCGATCACCGCGAAGATATAGTCGGTATGCCCTTCCGGCAGCCGGAACTTGGCCTGGCCGCTGCCCGGCCCCGCGCCGAACAGTCCGCCAGCGGTCAGCGTGTCATGCGCCATTTCCACCTGATACCGGTCGGCGAGCGCCGCTTCCTTGGTCGGGAACAGGAAATTGTCGATGCGGGTGCGGGCGGTGCCATAGAAGATATAGGCGGTCACCACCCCGGCCACCGCGACCCCGCCCAGGCTGGCGATCGCCCCGGGCGAGATGCCCGAGATCATCAGCAGGATCACCCAGACGACGCCGAACACGATCGTCTGCCCGAAATCGGGCTGGAGCATCAGGAGCACGCCGATCAGCGCGGTCAGCACGCCGGTGACGATCATCACCGGCAATTGCGGATCCTTGGCCCGGAACGACAGTATCCAGGCCGTCGAAACGATGAACAGCGGCTTCAGGAATTCGGACGGTTGCAAGTCCGAAATGCCCATGTTGATCCAACGTTTGGCACCGTTCACTTCGTGCCCGACAAAGGGCAGCAGCGCCATCAGCACCAGAAAGAACACCGCCCCCGCCAGCGACAGCCGCCGCGCCAGCGTGGTCGGCAGCATCGACACGACGATCAGCACGGGCACACACACGCACACCCACATCAGCTGGCGCCAGAAATAATACATCGGCTGCATGATATGCGTCGCGTCGGAATAACGGCGCGCGGTCGCGGGCGACGCCGCCGCCACCGCCACCAGCCCGATCGCGATCAGCAGCATCGCAAGCAGCAGCAGCACGCGGTCGACTTCCCAGAACCACATGCCCGCGCGTGAGCGGCTGGCACGGTTCAATTGGCTGGGAATGCGCGGTAGGCCGCCCTTGATCTCACCCGCGTCTTCGGCCGCCCGGCTCACCCGAGCGCCTCCACGGCGGCGCGGAAAGTATCACCCCGCGCCTCGAAGTCGCGGAACTGGTCGAACGAGGCACAAGCCGGTGAGAGCAGTATCGTGTCGCCGGGCGCGGCCTGCGCCGCCGCCGCGCGCACTGCCATTTCCAGGGTTCCCGATTGGTCGACCGGCATTTCACCTTCGAGCAGCCGTGCGAACAGCGGCCCCGCCTCGCCGATCGTATAGGCGCGCACGACATGGCCGAAACCGGGACGGCACGCCTCCAGATTGTCCGTCTTGGCGACGCCGCCCAGAATCCAGTGGATGCGCGAAAATGCCGCCAGCGCCGGGGCGGTCGATTCCGGGTTGGTCGCCTTGCTGTCGTTGACGAAGGTGACGCCGTTTCGGGTTCCGACGCGCTCCATCCGGTGCGGCAGACCGGGGAAGGTCTCGAGTCCCTTGTCGATCGCCGCGCGGCCAATCCCGAGCGCCTCGCACGCGGCAATCGCGGCAAGCGCATTCTGGGCATTATGCGGCCCCTGCAGCGCCGGCCAGCGCGACTGGTCCATGCACACACCGGGCGCGATTTTGGTCAAGTCTTCGCTGCGGCCGGAAAGCGCCACGTCGCGCGCGATATTGGCAGAGGCTGCATCGGCGATACCGATGATCGCCGCATGACCCTTCGACTGCATCGCGAACAGCCGCGCCTTGGACGCTGCATAGCCTGCGAAGCCATCATAGCGATCGAGATGGTCCGGCGTGATGTTGAGCAGCACCGCAACGTCGCAGTCTAGACTGTGGGTCAGGTCGATCTGATAGCTCGACAGTTCGAGCACATAGATGCCGCCCGCGGGCAGCGGCGCCTGCCCCAGGATCGGCAGGCCGATATTGCCGCCGAGCCGCGTCGGAATGCCCGCCGTTTCGATGATGTGGTGGATCAGCGCGGTGGTGGTCGACTTGCCGTTGGTGCCGGTGATGCCGACCACGCGGTGTGCCGGCAGATCGGCGCGCGCCTGCGCGAACAGCTCGATGTCGCCGATCAGCGGCACGCCGGCCGCGCGGGCATGCGGCGCGATCGGGTGCCGGTTCAGCGGCACGCCAGGGGACACGACCATGCCGGCATAGCCGGTGAGATCGGATTCGAGGGGATCGGCAAGCACCAGCTCCCTCCCCCCTTCAGGGGAGAGGGGCGGGGAGAGGGGCATGTCGGAAGCGCCGTCGACAGGCCCCTCTCCCCGACCCTCTCCCCGCAAGCGGGGAGAGGGAGACAGAGCCTCCCGCGCCGCCTCGTTCGCGTCCCACGCCAGCACTTCCGCCCCGCTCGCCAGCAGCGCGCGCACGGCAGCGGCGCCCGAGCGTGCGAGCCCGAGTACCGCGAAGCGTTTGCCGCGCCAGGCGGGGCTGGTGATCACCGCAGCTTGAGCGTCGCCAGGCCGGCCAGCGCCAGCACGAAGGCGATGATCCAGAAGCGGATCACCACGGTCGGCTCCGACCAGCCAAGCTGTTCGAAATGATGGTGGATCGGCGCCATCTTGAACACGCGCTTGCCGGTGCGCTTGTAGAAGAACACCTGGATGATGACGCTCAGCGCCTCCATCACGAACAGGCCGCCGATGATGCCCAGCACCAGCTCATGGTGAGTGGTGACAGCAATGGTGCCGATCGCCCCGCCCAGCGCCAGGCTGCCGGTATCGCCCATGAACACGGCTGCGGGCGGCGCATTGAACCACAGAAAGGCGAGTCCCGCCCCGATCATCGCACCGCAGAAGATGGCGAGGTCGCCCGCGCCCGGCACGTGCGGAATGCCCAGATAGGTGGCGTAGATCTTGTTGCCGGCCAGATAGGCGATCAGCATGAACGCCATGCCTGCGATCACCACCGGCATCGTCGCCAGACCGTCGAGCCCGTCGGTCAGGTTCACGGCATTGCCGAACGCCACGATCGTGAAGGCGGCAAAGGCAATGTAGAAATAGCCGAGATTGGGGTGCACCCAGCTGAAGAAGGGCACGTAGAGCTGGGTATTGCCCTGCGCGAAGATGATGATGCCACTGGCAATGCCGGCGATGATGAACTCGCCCAGCAGCCGCACCTTGCCCGATACGCCGGCGGTCTTCTGCTTCCGCACCTTGTCGTAATCGTCAAGGAAACCGATCATGCCGAAGCCGAGCGTCACGAACATGCACGCCCACACAAAGGCGTTACGCAGATCCATCCAGATCAGCAGCGACAGCGTCAGGCTGGTCAGGATCATCAGCCCGCCCATCGTCGGCGTGCCGCGCTTGGCGAGGTGGCTCTGCGGCCCGTCGGTGCGGATCGGCTGGCCCTTGCCCTGTCGCAGCCGCAGCCAGCCGATGAATTTCGGCCCGATCAGCAGGCCGATCAGCAACGCCGTCGCCACCGCG
This sequence comes from Sphingomonas sp. DMC8, assembly GCF_056314185.1. Lineage (NCBI taxonomy): Bacteria > Pseudomonadati > Pseudomonadota > Alphaproteobacteria > Sphingomonadales > Sphingomonadaceae > Sphingomonas > Sphingomonas sp. DMC8. Next base: position 143,370 of record NZ_JBQUYV010000003.1, read on the forward strand.
CCGCCGGTGCGGAACGACAGATACCGGAAGAGATTCAGAACGCCGGGGAACCCCAGCTGCTCTGCGATCAGATAGAGCATGTTTGCCTTTCCGCCAGCGCCGCGACCAGGGCCGCCAATCCTACGCCGTTCGACCCTTTTATGAGCACCGCGTCCCCGGCGGCGAGCATGGACTCCAGCTCGGCCTTCGCAGATGCGGCATCGCGCACATGGACGAAATCGATCCGCCCCTCAAGCGCATGTGCAAGCGGCGCCATCGCATCGCCGACCAGAATGGCACGCGAGACGCCCGCCGCCACCACCGGATCGGCGAGTTCGGCATGGAGCGCGTCGGAATGCACGCCCAGTTCGCGCATCTCGCCCAGCACCGCCAGCTTGCGACCGGTTTCCTGCGCCAGCACCGCCAACGTGGCGCGCATCGAGGACGGGTTGGCATTATAGCTTTCGTCGATCACCAGCGCGCTGCCGTCGCCCACCGGCACGGTCAGCCGCGCGCCGCGCCCGGCAAGGCCGCCCATTTCGGCCATGGCGAGCCCGGCCAGTTCCAGATCGCCGCCGACCGCGTCGACCGCAGCCAGAATCGCCATCGCATTGGAAACCCAATGGTCACCCGGCTGGGACAAGGTGAAGCTCAGCTCGCGGTCACCGAAGCGGGCGAGCACATGATTGCCGCCGTTGCGCGCGCGAACAATGTCCATCGCCCGATAGTCCGCCCCCTCGCCCAGCCCGAAGGTGACGATCCGGGACGCATAGGGTCGCGCCGCCGCCAGCAACCGGTCGCGATGCGCGCTGTCCAACGGCACGATCGCGGTACCGCCCGGCTCCAGCCCCTGAAAGATTTCGCCCTTGGCGTCGGCGATCCCTTCGACGCTGTCGAAAAAGCCGAGATGCGCCGGCGCGATCGCGGTCACGATGGCGACATGCGGTCGCACGAGCCGCGTCAGCTGCGCCAGCTCGCCCGCATGGTTCATACCCATTTCCAACACGCCGAAGCGCGCCGCGCGCGGCATCCGGGCGAGGCTGAGCGGCACGCCGGTATGGTTGTTGTAGCTTTTCACCGAACGATGCGCGCAGCCAGGATCGATCCGGTCGAGCGCGGCGAACAGTGCCTCTTTGGTGCCGGTCTTGCCCACGGAGCCCGTGACGCCGATGATTTTCGCCGCCGACCGCGCCCGCGATGCCGCGCCGAGCGCGTTGAGCGCGGCCATGGTGTCGGGAACCAGCACATGCGGATGCGCCGTCGGCTCGGATACCACCGCGCCGGCCGCGCCCTGTGCAAAGGCCTGATCGAGGAAGCGATGCCCGTCGGTGCTCTCGCCCTTCAGCGCGAGGAACAGGTCGCCGGGACCGACCTCACGGGAGTCGAAGGCGACCCCGGTAACGGCAAAGTCAGCCGAAGCGGTGCCGCCCGTCGCGGCGGCGATTTCGGCGGCGGTCCAGAGAATTCGGCTCATCGCTCCCCTCCCGCTTGCGGGAGGGGTCGGGGGAGGGGATGGAATGGCAAGAGAAAGGCACGCGCCATTGCCATGCCCTCCCCTAGCCCCTCCCGCAAGCGGGAGGGGAACTTCGATTCGCTCCCCCTCACGCCGCGCATTCTCGTGCCACGGTCACATCGTCGAACGGCAGCACCAGTTCGCCCACAATCTGTCCTTGTTCATGCCCCTTGCCGGCGACCAGCACGATGTCCTGCGGGCCAGCCATCTGCACCGCCGCGCGGATCGCTTCGCGGCGGTCGCCGATCTCGGTGGCGCCGGGCGCCCCCTTCAGGATTTCGGCGCGGATCGCCGCCGGATCCTCGGTGCGCGGATTGTCGTCGGTCACGATCGCCACATCGGCACCCGCCGCCGCAACCTGCCCCATCAGCTCGCGCTTGCCTGCGTCGCGATCCCCGCCCGCGCCGAACACCAGGATCAGCCGCCCATCGGTATGCGGCTTGAGCGCCGCGATCGCCGCCTCCAGCGCGTCGGGGGTGTGGGCATAATCGACATAGACCGGCGCGCCCCCCGCCGTAATCACCGCGCGTTCCAGCCGCCCGCGCACCGGCTGCAACCGCGCCAGATTGGCGAGCGTCGCAGCGACATCGCCGCCGGTCGCAATCACCAGCCCGGCTGCAGTCAGCGCATTGGCTGCCTGATAGGCACCGATCAGCGGGAGCATTACCTTGTGCGTTTTGCCCTCGGCCTCGATTTCGAGCGCCTGTCCGAGCAGCGAGGGGGTGCGCCCAGCAAGCCGCAGCGTCTTGCCATGCTCCCCCACAGTGATCAGCCGGTTCCCGCGCATCCGCGCGAGTTCCTCGACCTGCGGCGCATAGGGATCATCGGCCCACACCACCGCCGTGCCGTCCATATCGAGCACATCGGCGAAGAGCCGCATCTTCGCGCAGAAATAGGCCGCCATGTCGCCATGGTAATCGAGGTGATCGCGGCTGAGATTGGTGAACGCCGCCGCGCGTACCGGCAGCCCCTCCGTCCGATACTGCGACAGGCCGTGCGAAGAGGCCTCGAACGCGACATGGCTAACGCCCTCGCGCGCCAGGCCGGCGACGTTCGACAGAAAGGTTACGATATCGGGCGTGGTCAGTCCGGTCGAAACGCGCTCGTCCGCCGTTGTAACGCCCAGCGTGCCGATAGATGCCGCATGGAAGCCCGCCATGCGCCAGAGCTGGCGTGTCATCTCGACGGTCGAGGTCTTGCCGTTGGTACCGGTGACTGCTGCCGTCACCGGCGGAAACGGCGCGAAGAACTGCGCCGCCAGCCGGGCGAAGCGCTCGCGCGGATTGGCATCGGCGATATGCACCGCGCCTTCCACCTTTGCTTCGGGCCGCGCGACGACGGCAATTGCACCCGCCTGCACGGCGGCGGGAATGAAATCCTCGCCGTTCACGCGCGCGCCTTCGAACGCGCCGAAAATCGTACCCGGCGCGACCTTGCGGTGATCAATGGCAAAGCCGGTGACGATCGCGCCTTCGTCACCGCCGGTCAGGGTTCCCAGCTTCATTCGGTGCCAGCCCCCGGCTCGGGCGACGCGGCGAGCAGCGGCAGCAGTTCGCTCTCGTCGATATCGCGGGCATTGTCGGGGGCGATCCCCATGATCGCACCGGTGCGCGCAATCACGCGCGAGACGACAGGTGCCACTGTCCACGCGGCAGTGGTTCGGGGGGTATGGGCGTTCGCCTTGGGTGAGTCGAGCATCGCAACCACCACATAGCGCGGTGCGTCGATCGGGAAAGCCGCCGCGAAGGTGGAGACGTTGCGATGCTTGTCATAGCCGCCTTCGCTCGCCGCCTCGGCCGTGCCGGTCTTGCCCGCGACGCGGTAGCCGGGCGCCTCGCCCTTGCGGCCGGTACCCTTGAGCACGATCAGGCGCAGCAGCTGCCGCATGCGGAAGCTGGTCGATTCCTGGATCACGCGCTTGCCAGCCGGAGGGTGCGCCGGGTCCACTTTCATCAGCGTCGCCGGGCGCCAGATGCCGCCGTTCACCAGTGCAGCATAGGCGTTGGCTAGGTGCAGCGGCGTGACGGCGATGCCGTGGCCATAGGCCGTGGTCATCACGGTAATGCGCCCCCAGCTGCTCGGCCAGAGCGGCCGCACTGCGCGGATCTGAATGTCCGGCCGCTGGTCGAAACCGAGACGACGGAACATGTCCTGAATCTTCGCCGCGCCGAGTTCGTCGGCGATCCGGGCGGTGGCGATGTTCGACGAATAGATCAGCGTTTCCGGGATGTTGAGCCAGCGAAACTGCTCGTCGCCCGGATCGTCATGGATGGTGAACCGGCCGATCTTCATCGGCTCGGTCGCGTCGAACCGCCGCGACATGGAAGTGATGGTGCCGGAATCGATCGCGGCAGCGACGGCGATCGGCTTGAAGGTCGATCCCAGCTCGTACACGCTCTGCGTCACGTTGTTGCGCGGCGGGGGACCGTCGAGCGCATTGGGGTTGAAGCTGGGCAGCGACGTCATCGCCACCACTTCGCCGGTCTGCGCATCCAGCACGATGCCGGCGGCGCCGCGCGCCTGCAGATCGGCCATCGCATGGCCCAGCTCGCTCTCAAGCGCCGCCTGCACGCGGGAATCTATTGACAACGTCACCGGCTGGCCGCGCCGTGCGGGATCGCTCAGTTGCGCATCGAGCACTTTTTCCATGCCCGCCACGCCGTGTCCGTTGCCGTCGAGATAGCCGAGCACATGCGCTGCCATCTCCGACTGGGGATAGAGCCGCTCCGTCTCGCGCTGGAACTCGATCGCCGGCTCGCCCAGCGCGTTCATGGCGTTGACCAGTTCAGGCAGCGCCCGGCGCTTCAGAAAGGCAAAGCTGCTGCCCGAGTTGAGCAGCGCATAATATTGGCTGGCGCTGCGTTCCGGGATCAGTTCGGCGAGCTTCTGGGCAAGCTGGCCCTTGTCACCGATCACCTGGTTGGGATGAATCGCGATCGTCCATGCATCGATGCTGCGGGCAAGCGGCGTCCCGTTGCGATCGACGATGTCGCCGCGCGCGGGAACCAGCGCGGCACTCAGGTCGCGCGCGGCCGCCGGTCCGGCCGAAAGCGCCAGAAACCCGAGCTTAAGCATGATGCCAAGGGTTGCCGCACCGAAGAGCAGCGCAAGGATCATCAGGCGCAGTTGCGCCACGGCGACCATCGCCTGCCGGGCACCGCCCGAGGCGCGGGTGCGCGCCGGCGGGGCAACGACAACCGTCAACGCAGGGCCAGTTGCTCGCGCTGGGCGACGCGGCGCAGATCGTCGATCGTCGAGGCGCTGAGCACCGGCCGGTCGGCCATTGCCAGCTTCGAACGCGCAACCTTATGCATCAGCCCCTGGAGTTCCTTGCCCTGCCCGTCATCCGCCGAAGCAACATGACGAGCCGGCGCAGCAGCCCCCTGCCCGTTCGTGACATTCTGGGCCACCACCGGTGCGACAGCATGCACCGGAGATGCGCCAGCCGGAATCACCAGCGCGGCGGTTTCGACCTTTACGCCCTCTGCCTGCTGATGGTCGAGCGCGGCCAGACCGCTGACACTCGCCAGATATTGCTGCGGCGCAGGGGCGTTCATCGCCAGAACATCGCCGTTCCAGCGCTCGATCTGGGCGAGGTTGGCGCGCGTGTCGAATTCGGTCTCCAGCCCGCGAATATCGCGGCGTGCCTGGATGATGGCCGTTTCGACGGCCTTCAGACGCGCCCGCTCGGCCGCCCCGTGCGAGGTGACCATGTAGCAGGCCGGCGCCACGATCACGCCGCAAATGAACCAGCCAAGTCCCTTGAAGCCATGTACCGCCATCACGCCACTCCTTCACTCGGCCACGGCGCCGCGGCTGTCCGCCGCGCAACACGCAGCGTCGCAGACCGGGCGCGCGGGTTACGCGCCACTTCCTCCTCGCCCGGGCGCACGGCCTTGGCGGGAGCTTCAAAACTCGGTTCCGCCCGCGGGCCAACCGCAGGGCGATGGCGCGAACCGGCAGGCTCGCCACCGCTGCGTTCGCGCAGGAAGCGCTTGACCAGCCGGTCCTCCAGGCTGTGGAACGTCACCACCGCCAGCCGGCCGCCCGGCTTCAACAGCCGCTCGGCCGCGGCCAGCCCTTCGGCCAGCTCGTCCAGCTCGCGGTTGATGTGGATGCGCACCGCCTGGAAGGTGCGGGTTGCAGGATCCTTCTTGTCATGCGGGCGATAGCCCAGCGCCTTGCGAACCACCGCCGCCAGCTCGCCGGTGCGTGTCAGCGGGCGCGCCGCGACGATCGCCTTCGCCACCCGACGCGCACGCGGTTCCTCGCCATAGTGGAACAGCACATCGGCGATCTCGCCTTCGTCGGCGCTGTTCAACCAGTCCGCCGCGCTCTCCCCGTCAGCCGCCATCCGCATGTCGAGCGGCCCATCCTGCTGAAACGAGAAGCCGCGCTCAGCCTGATCGAGTTGCATCGACGAAACACCGATATCCATCGTCACGCCATCAACCGGCGCAAGCGCACGCGCTTCCAGTTCCTGCGCCATCCGGCTGAACGGCGCCTCGACCAGTTCCAGCCGACCCGCCGCCTCCGCCACCAGCGCCTGGCCGCCGGCAATCGCCGTAGGATCGCGGTCGAACGCCACGACCGCCGCCCCTTTGCCCAGCATGGCGCGCGTATAGCCACCTGCCCCGAACGTCGCGTCGACATGCCGCTCGCCAGGCACAATGGCGAGCGCATCGATCACTTCGTCGCGCAGCACGGGAATGTGCGGGGCGTCGCTCACAGCTTCACCCCCTTCGACTGCATCAGGAACTCGCAGATTTCCTTCAGGCCCGGATCCGCCTCGGGATCGGCCAGCAGCACCTCGGGCGCCCAGATGTCGAACGTGTCGGCATTGCCCACGAAGAAGGCGAACTTGCCGATCTTCGCCTTGGCGCGAAAGAAGGGCGGAATCACGAAGCGGCCGCTATCGTCGAACGGCGCGCGCTCGACCTGACCAAAGGCACGACGCTTGGCGCGCCCGTCGGGCTGATCGCCGCGGTCGATTGCCTGCTGCTCCTGCCGGTCGATCCGCTCGTACTTCTCCTTGGACCAGCCAAGGTCATGCGCAGAGAGGCATGCATCGAAGCCGTGCAGGCCCACGACGATCTGACGCACTTCGGAATTGCGCTCAACTGCAGCGCGCAGGTCTGAGGGTATGGCGACGCGACCTTTCTGGTCGACCGCCTGGAGCGCAAATCCTTCGAAGAGCTCCCTGTCCGCCACACCCAACCCCGAGCCGGACACACCCCTCCCGCCACCGGAATCGCGGTCACCCGCGCCAGTTTTGAAGCTGAAACAGAGAGAAAGGGTGTGCCCCCCTTTAACGCATTCTTTTAAGCACAATTGATCCCGGGAAGCAACGGGAAGTTAGGGGATAGAACGGGATTTTGCCCCACTTAGCCCCAAACACAACGTATAATCTCAATATGATCTCTATTTGTTCTATATATGATTTCCGGCCGAAGCGGCGCTGCGGCAGCATTTAGGTGCATTTCCTGAGCTGGTGGGGGCTTTTCCCCGAAAATCCCGGCGACGCCCGCACGCGGTGGGGCCGCGGCCCACGCGGGCCCGCGGCGGCTGTGCGTTAACGACTTTGGTTAGGCGGCTTCCGGTGCGCTTCGCAGCGCTGGCGGATCAGCGTGGACGGGCGCCTTTGCTTCCCGAATTTTGCCCGGCCGCAGCCGGCGCAGTCGCATCCGTCCCGGGCGCAACGCCCAGTTCGGCAAGCGGTTCGTCCTTGCTCTTGTCGATGCTGGTATTGGCGGCACCGGAAAGGTTGGCGACGACCGACTGGTTGGCCGCGCCGACAGCCGACACGGCCTCCTCCCGGTTCGCGGAGGAGTAGACAACCGAGAAGATGCCGATGACCATCACGACAACCGCCAGGCCGGTCACACCGACCTGCACGCGCTGCATCGCCTGGCCACGATCCTGATGCGATCCGATTTTGGTCACTGTGGCATAAATGTAACGCGCAAGCCCCCGCTTGTCGAGGGTGTGCTCAATCGCGCGCCATCCAGGCGGGAACGGGGAGCCCCTTTTCCCTGAGCCATGCAGGGTTGTAGAGCGTCGAGAGGTAGCGAAAGCCGGTGTCGCACAGGATTGTCGCGATCCGCTTTCCCGGCCCCAGCATCCGCGCCAGGCGCACCGCCCCCGCAACGTTGATGCCGGACGAAAGACCGAGGCAAAGCCCCTCCTCCGCCAGCAACCGCCGCACCCACTCCAGCCCCTCTTCGTCGCTGATGCGGAACTGGGTGTCGATCGGCGCCCCCTCCAGATTGCCGGTGATGCGGCCCTGGCCGATGCCTTCAGCAACCGACGAGCCTTCGGCGCGCAATTCGCCGCACGCATAATATTCATATAGCGCGGCACCATGCGGGTCGCTGAGCGCGATAGTGACGTTTTCGTCCTTCGCCTTGAGGCCCAATCCGACCCCCGCGATGGTGCCACCGGTGCCGGCCGCGCAGGTAAAACCGTCGATCCGGCCTTCCATCTGCTCCCATATCTCTTCAGCCGTACCGCAGATATGCGCGCGACGATTGGCGATATTGTCGAACTGGTTTGCCCAGATTGCGTTCGGCGTTTCCTCGGCGATCCGGCGGCTGGTGTGCACGAAATGCCCAGGATTGGCGTAGGGCGCGGCCGGTACCAGCACGAGCTCGGCCCCCAGCGCGCGCAGCGTATCCATCTTCTCGCGCGACTGCGTCTCCGGCATCACGATGATCGTGCGATAGCCCTTGGCATTGGCGACCAGCGCGAGACCGATGCCGGTATTGCCCGCCGTGCCCTCAACGATCGTGCCGCCGGGCGCTAGCGTGCCCTGCTCTTCAGCATCCTTGACGATATACAGCGCCGCGCGATCCTTCACCGAGGCGCCGGGGTTGGCGAATTCGCACTTGGCGAAGATGTCGCAACCGGTCGCCTCGCTGGGGCCCTTCAGGCGCACGAGCGGGGTGTTGCCGATCAGCGCGAGGCTGTCCTTGGTACCATGCATGTGCGCCAGATAGGCATTGGGGGCCGTCCCGCGCAAGCAACGCTTGATAGCCGCCGGGAAAGCGCGGCTTCGCCTTTGCGAAAACTTTATGCGCCGGCCTTGTTTCCCCTCTCGAAGCTTAACGCTGTCACGCCCTAAATCCCGCCCATGAGCCGCGCCGATGCGCGGCATGATGAGGCTCCGCATGATTCCCGGCCACTATTTCAGCACGCTGTTGCATCGTACCGCCGAACGCGCCGATCGACCCGCCACTTCCCTGCCCCAGAGCCGGATCGTGCAGGCGCTGGTCGACTGGCGCACCCATGGGCATCGGTCGATCCGTATCCTCGATCTGGCCTGCGGTGACGGCCGGCAGTTGATGGAGACGCTGCGGCACGCGCGCAAACTCGGCTTCGTGTCGATCGAGGGGCGCGGTGTCGATGTCGCACCGCGCCTGATCCGCCACGCCCGGCGAGCGGCCGCGATGCTGGAGCACCCCAGCACCGAACTGGTGTTCGAACTGGCGGAGCCGATCGGCGCGCTGGCCGCCGAACACGACGGGGCGGCCGACCTGATCCTGCTCGGGGAGGCATTGCCCTACCCCGCCAGCCCGCTACGCCGCGCGCTCGACCGGGTTTGCGCCGGGACGATCCTTGCCCTGTAGCTCGAAGCGCCGTCCCCGAGGAAACCCGCCGCTCCGCTCGTCATCTCGGCTTAGACGGGTTGAAGGAAGGTGAGCCCGTACCCATCCGGATCAGCCACGGAAAATGCGAGCATTCCATACCCGGTTATTTCGGGCGGCGCGGCCTTCACCCCCCGTGCCGTTATCTCGGCGTACAATGCCGATACGTCGTCACAGTCGATGTAGAGGCACGTATGTCGGGCGCCTTGCCAACGCGGCTCATGCCGGCCAGCCGGGCGCTCATTGGAGTCATATGCCGTATTCAGCATGATCTGCACGCGCCCGCGGTCCAGCCGCACGAAATGCGAAAAACGGCCTTCGTTCGTTTCGACCTCCGGCGACGCATATAGCAGGTTGAAGCCGAGCTGATCCCGATAGAACGACACCGACGAGATCATGTCAAAGACCTCGAAATAGGGCGTAACGCCATTCAGCTCGGGCATCGTCGAAACTCCAGCATAGTAGGCGATCGCCGCTCATTCGCGACGGAGCGTTCTATTGGTCGACAGTGGGAGCGAGGCCTGCCTGCTTCAGGTGCGGACCCAGCCGCCCGGTCAGCCACAGGAAGAACATCCGGTAGTCCGAGGCCAACGACCACAGCGGATAGGTGAAGGTCGCCGGGCGGTTGCGCTCGACCCCGAAATGCGCACCCCAGGCAAAGCCATATCCCGCCAGCGGGATCGCGGCGAACCACCAGCTGTTGAGCAACAGTCCCGCCGCCAGCGCGGCAAAGGTGAGCGCGGTTCCGATATAATGCAGGCGCCGTGTCGCGGGCTTTGCATGCTCGCGAAGATAATAGGGCCAGAAATCCCGATAGTGGGTGATCGTACGGGCCATGGCAAAACTATACATCGCTTACACGGCGCCGCAAGCTGCGCTACTGGCGTGGCGATGGCCGAACCACAGCCCCGCAAATACAGCTTTCCGCCCGTAATCGATGCAGAGGTCCGGTTGCTGGTGCTGGGTTCGCTGCCGGGCGAACGGTCGCTGGCAGCACAACGCTATTATGCGCATCCGCAAAACCAGTTCTGGCAGCTGATCTCGCCCGCCGCCGGACGCGACCTGGTACCACTGCCCTATCCGGAGCGCCTGGCCGCGCTGCTAGCCGCGCATATCGGCCTGTGGGACGTGGTCGCGAGCGCAACCCGGCCGGGCAGCACCGACGCCGCACTGCGCGAAATTGAACCGCACGATCTGGCCGGGCTGGCCGCGCAACTGCCTGCCTTGCGCGCTATCGCCTTCAATGGCGCGACGGCACATCGCCACGGCATGCGCCAGCTCGGTTCGCTGACCGAGCGATACCGGATTATCGCGCTCCCCTCGTCCAGCCCGCTGCACACGGTGGGGATTACAGGAAAAATGCCCGCCTGGTCGGCGCTCGCCGAGGTAACGGAAAAGCGCTAACGCTTTGCGTTAGCATGTTAATGCAAAGCGTTTGCAGGTTTTTGTGCAACCATCCTAAGGAGGAATACGTAATGTTGCAGCGCATCAGCGCTAACTAGCCTCCGCCAACTTTTACACAAAGAACAAGATGCCCGATCACCGCGTCGCACCTCTCGAACCGGCCGTCTCGGGCTATACGCCAGTGGTAGAAGAAGTGCGCCACCCGCGCCTGCTCGAACTTCTATCTGCTTCCGCTGCTGATCTTCTTGAAGCGCACGAGATGGCCGACGCGCTCGAGCGGGTTTTCGTGATGATTCGGACCGAGCTTCGCCTCGATGTGTTCTTTCACTATGATTATCACCACGCCGCCGAACTTGCGCTGGTGGCGCATGGCGGGCTGAGCCCGGAAGAAGCCCAGGCCGGCGCGCATATCCCGTTGGGCTACGCGATTTGCGGCCATGTCGCCGCCAGCCGGCAACCGATCATTGCCCGCAACATCCAGGATTCGGACGATCCGCGCGACGACTTCGTGCGGCGCATGGGCATCAACGCCTTTGTCTGCATGCCGCTGCTCCATGGCGGGGAATTGCTGGGAACGCTGGGCTTCGGGCGACGCCAGACCGAAAAGTTCGAGGAAGAGGAAGTCGGATTCCTCCGAACGCTGTGCAGCTATGTTGCACTGGCGAAGCATCATATCGGTGTCGATCAGGAGTTGCGCGCGCGCATCGCCGAGCGCGAAAGGCTGCTGGCGGAGCGCGTGGAAATGGAGCGGCAGGTGCTGGAACTCACCCGCGCCAGCGCGCTGGGCGCCATCGCCGCAACCGTCGCACACGAACTCAACCAGCCGCTATCGGCCGCGGTCAATTATCTAGCCGCGATCCGCCTGAGCCCGGAAACGGGGGGGCGGGCGCGCGAGCTGACGGTTGCTGCGGAGGCGCAATTGCAGCGCGCCGGCGAAATCATCCGCCGCATCCGGCGCATGGTGCGCCAAAACGATGTGGTGCTGGAACATCGTGAGCTTGCGCCGGTAATCGGCGAGGCAGTGAGCCTGGTGCGCGCGGCATCCGGCATCCGCCTTCCCGATATTCAGGTGGAAATCGGCGACGGTGCCACGCACGCCCAGTTCGATCATATCCAGATCGTCCAGGTTCTCGCCAATCTGCTGCGCAACGCCACCCAGGCCACGCATGGCCGGCCCCATGCGCGCGTCAAGGTCAAGACCGCACTCCATAGCGAGCGCGAAGTAGAGATCAGCGTTGCCGACAACGGTCCCGGCGTGGCGTCTGAATTGCGCGAAATCCTGTTCCAGCCCGGCCTTGCCAGCGCCCATCACGGCATGGGGCTGGGGCTGGCCATTTCGCACAGCCTGGTGGAAGGCCATGGCGGTCAGATCTGGGTGAGCGAAACGCCGGGTGGCGGCGCCACCTTCACCTTCACGCTACCGATCAGCTGCTAACGCCGCCGGCGCCGCACGCTTTACAGCATGTGGATCGCGCGAAGCCACGCCTCGACCAGCCTGGGCCAGCCGGAGACGGGGAATTTTGACGGCCGCACCCCGAAGGCATGGCCGCCTTCGGCATAGAGGTGCAACTCCACCGGAACCTTCGCGGCGCGGAGCGCCATCGCATAGGCTACCGCGTTATGCACATCATCGACCGGGTCGTTCATGGCCTGGAGCAGGAAGGTCGGCGGCGCTGCGCGGCTGATCACGTTCCAAGGCTGCAGCCCCAGCCCCTGCCCCGCCCATAAATGGCCGGGATAGAGCGCGATCGCGAAATCCGGCCGCGACGATTCCCGGTCTGCCGCATCAATGGCAGCATAGCTGCGGGTCTCGGCATTGCTGACCGCCGCCACCAGATGCCCGCCAGCGGAAAAACCGATCACACCGATCTTGCGCGGATTGATCCGCAGCGTCGATGCACGCTGGCGCAACAGTCCCATCGCCCGCTGCGCGTCCTGCAGCGCTAGCTGGACCTTTGGCGCGCGTTCCTTGCCGCCCTTGTGCCAGTCCTGCGGCGTCCGATATTTGAGCAACACGCAGGTAATGCCCTGGCCGGTCAGCCAGTCGCAGACTTCGGTCCCTTCCAGATCGACCGCCAGCCCTTGATAGCCGCCGCCGGGAAACACCATTACCGCGACGCCGCTATTCTTTCCCTTGGGCGGAAAGATCGTCATGGTCGGCCGCGACACATTGGTGAGATAGGTCCAGGGCCGTCCCGCAACGGGACTGGTCCCCGCCATCACCTTTTCCGGGCCGGTCACTTCGGGGCGCAGGATCGCGAGGCCCTTGGGCCAAAGCGCAATCTGTTCCCCACCGCCCGGCAGCCACGGCGACGCAGGCGGCGTAACGCCTTGTGCATGGCTCGCGGCCGGCATCATCGCCGCACACGCCATCAGCCCAGCAATTGCAGTTCGCACGACCCGCTTTGTCATTTTCGATCCCTCAACCCCATTCAGGGCGCAGCGTTATAAGGCACCGCTTCCGCCTCGTTGTACATATCATAGCGGATTTGTTCGATGGGGAGCGGAGTTGCGCATCCTGCGAAACGGCGCGCCCCTATCCGCAGCTCGGCGGACAGCGACTTGCCAGCCACGCCCGGACAGGCATTTGCCATCAGCGTGATGGTGACCGGCTCGCCCGCCGGCGTCTGGGTGGGATAGAGTGCCTTGCCCTGTTCCAGCCGCGGGGAGACCGGATAATAGGGCGTCTCGGCTCCGCCCGCCGCGCGATACTGAATGCGGCCGGGCGCCAGATCGAGTTCCCATTTTGGGTCACTTCCACGCAACCGGAGCGGCTTCGACAAGTCGAAACCAGCAAAGACGGGCCCGGGCTTGATCGTCAGGCGCCGGGCAGCATTGTCCGCTTCGTCCGCCTCATCGTGCGACGAACAACCGGCCAACAGAACCAAAGGCGCCAATAGCGAAAGCACGGATTTCATCGCCAGTCTCCCTGCCGCTCCCTGCACGGGCGCACCGGGCAACGTCAAGTCGGCCCCGGCGGCCAACTCACCGGGCAGAGACAAGCAGTAGCTCGCCATTTCGCATCGCGGGAGGTTTCGCAATTGTTGCGTTCTACGTAACGGAGAAACCCAGAATAGCCTTGGATATGCCCAAAAGGGCAACATTATAACATTCCCGTTGCGGCGCACAAAGAGCTGTGACCTTATATCCGGGATTCCCCTTGACGATTGTTGCGTCCTAAGGAAAAGCACACCCCGCTATGAACAACCGCCTCCCCCTCGCCCTTTCCGCCGCAGCGCTGCTCGCGCTTGCCGCCTGCAACAACAAGCCCGAAGTAGTGGACAGCCGCTCGCCGGACCCGATGGCCTCGCAGCTCGCCAACGCCGCGCCGAAGGAAGCGCCGCCCACGATCGCTGCCAGCGTCACCTTCCGCTGCCAGCCGGGCAACACCCTGCTGTTCGTCGACTTCTTCAACGGCGACAAGATGGCTACCCTGCGCGAGAAGAAGGACTCGATGAAGTCCATCCTGCTCAAGGCGCCGGAAGCGGGCCAGCCCTATGTCGGCGAAGGCGGCTACAAGGTGGCCGGCAATGCCAAGGCCGCAACGATCACGCTGGCCGACGGTTCGACACACACCTGCAAGGCCTGAACCGGGCCCCTTTCGCAATTTGCTGCAAGAAATCGGCCCGGCGGGATTCCCGTCGGGCCTTTTTGCTGTATGCGTTGCAGCCAGAGGAGGAAGCAGCGCGTGGCCACGATTGCGATCTACAGCCTGAAGGGTGGTGTGGGCAAAACCACCCTGGCGGTGAACCTGGCATGGGCATCCGCCGAACGATCGGCGCGGCGCACCTTGCTTTGGGATCTCGATCCGCAAGCAGCTTCCACATTCCTGCTCGGCAACGACCAGGCCCCCTCGCGCCAGGCGCAAGCGATCTTCTCGCGCGATGTGGCGGCCGACCGGCTGATCCTGCCCACACACTTCGCCCGGCTGGAACTGCTGCCCGCCGATACCTCGCTACGCGGGCTCGACCAGTTCTTCCACGATCTGGACAAGAAGAAGCGGCTGCAGAAGCTGCTCGCCGATCTGGCCGCCGACTATGATCGCATCCTGCTCGATTGCCCGCCGGGGCTGACCGAGACCAGCGAGCAGGTGATGCGCGCTGCGGACCTGATCGTCGTCCCGGTCGTTCCCTCCCCGCTTTCCGAACGTGCCTTTGCCGAAGTGGAGGCACATCTTGCTGCCAGGGGATCGAAAGTGCCGCTGATGCCCGTGCATGCCATGGTCGATCGCCGCCGGCGCCTGCATGTCGAGGCCGTCGAGCGGCACGCCGACTGGCCGGTCATTCCGATGGCGAGTGTGATCGAATCGGTCGCCGCGCGGCGCCTGCCGGTGGGCGCCTTCGCGCCGCGCACCGCCGCCGCGCGTGCATTTGCCGATATCTGGCAGTCGATCGAGCAGCGCCTCGCGCGGCGCAGCGGAGCGAAGTGAGCCGGCCGCACGCACCGGAACAAGCGCTCGATCCTGGGCTGGTGCTGCGCGCCTATGCGATGGGCGTCTTTCCCATGGCCGATCACCGCACTGCCAGCAGTGTCTATTGGGTGGAACCCAAGCTGCGCGGCGTGCTGCCGCTCGACGGTTTTCGCCTCTCGCGTTCGCTGCGCAAGACGATCCAGTCGGAACGTTTCCGCGTCACGGCCGACGCCGCCTTTGGCGAAATCCTGCGGCTGTGCGCCGAAAGCGTGCCCGACCGGCCCGATACCTGGATCAGCGGCCCGATCGAGCGCGTGTTTCTGGAACTGCACCGGCTGGGCTTTGCCCATTCGATCGAGTGCTGGGACGGCGATCGACTGGCCGGCGGCCTCTACGGCCTGGCGTTGGGGCGCGCCTTTTTTGGCGAATCGATGGTGACGCGCGTACGCGACGCCTCAAAGGTCGCGCTGGCCTATCTGGTGGCACGGCTGAAGGCTGGCGGGTTTCGTCTGCTCGACTGCCAGTTCATCACCGATCATCTCGCCTCGATGGGCGCGATCGAGATTCCCCGCGACGACTATGTCGCGTTGCTGGACGCTGCGCTGGGCGCCTCTTCGGCGGGTGTGGCGTTCGGGTCGCCTTCGGTCGATGGCGACTTCTTCGCGCTCGACGATCCCGCAGACGGCGTACCGGCCGGTACCGTATCCGGCCCGCTGTCGCGGAAAGTCATCTCGCAGCTCTTGGGCCACACATCGTAGATTGGGTGCTGCACCACGTTCAACGCCGGCTGTTCCTTGTACAGCCAGCCCGAAAAGATGCGATACCAGCGCCGGTCCTGCCGCCGCACATCCACCTGCACAAAGGCGCCGGTCAGATGATCCTGCTCCCAGGGCGCCGTGCGGTCGCAGGCGCGCAGCCGCACTGTCACGTCACCGTCGATGCGTGCGGCCTCGCCCGGCTTCAGGCGGATTTCGCGCTCGGCACCGTTGCGCTTGTTGAGCACGCCCAGCACCGCCACGCGATCTTTCATCGGCGTGGCGGCGGCATTGGCAGTGGCAGAATCGGGGCCGACCGAAATCACTTCTGCCCCGGCGGCACCATTGTCCGCCGCGCCGGTGATTACCAGTTCATCGCCCGCATTATCGCCGCCCGGCGGCTTGCCGGCGCCGCCCGAGCAGGCGCCGAGCGCCAGCGCCAGCAGCGCCGCCGCGGCGTGCTTCATGCGTCGGGCGTCCACGCCTCGTAATCGCCGGTGGCGCGGGCACGATGCGCACCCTTTTCGAGCGCGCCGGGCGGACGATAGGCCAGCTCGGTGCCCGTCTGATTGGGCTCCCAGGGCTTCTGCCATGCGCGGACCGGCGGCAGGGCCTGATCGGGCACATCGGCAATCTGATGGTGCAGCCAGCTGAACCAGTCCGGCGGAATGCGGCTGGCGTCGTTCGCGCCCTTGTAGATCACCCAGCGGCGCGGAATCCCGTTCGGGTCACGCCCGCCTTCATAATAGACATTGCCCTCGGCATCCTCACCTACGCGCTTCTTGCCGCGCAGGCCCATGAGCGTGCCGAAGGTGGCGCCGTTCCACCAGGTGAAGATCGGAAAAGGAAGTCCCATGGCCCGCCGATACCGCCAAGCGCGGCGCCGGGCAACAGTCTGCTGCATTCAGTGCGACGGATGCGCCTTCACAAAGGCCGCGATGCCATCTGCCAGCCCGGCCTGAAGCGGCAAACCGGGATCGAAATAGGTTTTCAGGTTCGATGCGCGATCTTCGCCGTCGGTGTGTTTCAACACATGCGTCATCCCCTCGGGCTGCAGCAGCGGCGCGTCGGGGCGAGCGGCGTGGAGCGCATCGACATCGGCCTGGAGCACCTGAATGTCGCGGGTGCCGCGCACGATCAGCAACGGCCCGCGATATGCGGCCGCCAGACGGGCGGGATCATAGGAGAGGAAATCGATCAGATACGCCTGCACCGCCGGATGAAACAGGCTCATCAGCCTCGGCGGCACAGTGCTTGCCTCGACTCGCTTCCCCGCCTTAAGCGAGGCGATGATGGCATCGGCCGCGGCGAGATCGGCCTCACCTAGTCCAGCAGCGCGGAGCTGTTCAGGGAGCAGAACGCCGACCGGACGCCCCATGCCTGCCAGCGAGACCAGCCCGCACAGGTCGGCCGGTGTCTGCACCGCCTGCAAGCCCACCAGCGAACCCTCGCTATGCCCCACCACCCACACGCAGGGCGCGCCGGTGCGGGCGCGAATGGTACGCGCCCAGTTGTGCACGTCGCTGGCATAGGCGCCGATCGTCACGGCATTCGCGTCGGGCACCGCCGCATGGCTGCCGAACATGCCGCGCTTGTCGATCCGGACGCTGCTGATTCCCCGCGCGGCCAGTGCCTCCGCGAGCAGGCGATAGCTTTGCGGGACACCGCCGTCGCGGTCGATCGCCCCCGAACCGGGGATGATCAGCACCACCGGGCTGCCCTTGCCGGCATCGACAAAGGTGCCGGCCAACGGCCCCGAAGGCCCCGGCGTCTCGATCGTCACGCCAGCACCGGCAGCGCCCTGCGCGTGCGCCGCGCCTGCGGCCATCAGCAGCGCAACCGCCGCAAGGCCGAGAACCCGAAATCCGCGCATCGCGAAACCCTCCGCATAATGATGATATCATCATTATATCGAATCAAAGGGCTTCGCAAGACACTTGGGCTCAGCGGCCCCGGCCCTCCCAGGTAACGCGATCACCGGCGGCAATACCCAGCGCGGCCGCCCGGCCGCCATTGATCTCCAGCACGGCGGCAACCGGCTCGCCGGACTTGATCGGCGTCTCGGAAAAGGGGGCGGCATTGGCGGCGATGCGCGCAATCGTCCCGTCCCGCCGAATGAAGATCAGGTCCAGCGCGCTGGGCGTATTCTTCATCCAGAAGCTCGCCTCGCGCGGGCCACCGCCATCAGCGGGATAGGGGTAGAACAACATGCCGCCATCGGCCGGAATGTTGGTGCGGAACATCAGCCCCCGCTCCTGCTCGGCGGGGGTTTCGGCGCGCTCCACCATGAACTGGCGCGGACCGCCATGCGTCTCGATCGTCAATGCCAGTTTCGGCTTGACCGATTCCGCCGCGGCACTGGCGGGCCGTTCGGCTTGCCCCTGGCATGCGGTGGAGACGAACAACCCCGCGGCGGCCAATGCCGCACGCCACATGCCAGTAGAGATCATCGCTTCAATCGGTCCTTTCGACCGCTACAGCCAGCGGCCCTTTTTCGCCCGCGACGATGCGTGCCTTAAGCGGCTGGCCGGACTCGACTTCCTCGATACCGGCACGACGCAGCGTCTCCATATGGACGAATATATCCGCAGTATCGCTGGCGCGCACGAGAAATCCGTACCCCTTCAGCCGGTTGAACCACTTCACTGCCACGGGCTCGAACGGCCCCGCATCCTCGATCAGCTTCAGCCGCTCGCCGCGATCGCTGCTCCGCTTTACCGGTTCGACTGCTTCACTCAGGTCAATGGAGAGGATTTCGCGCGCCTGCAGCCCCCGCTGCCGCTGCACCGCGACGCACTCGACCCGCGCACCCTCCGGCAGGCTGCGCCGGCCATGATCCTGCAGCACCGAAAAATGTATCAAAATGTCGCCGACGGCACTATCGTCCGCGACAAGGAACCCGAAACCCCGGGTCACGTCGAACCACTTGATTACGCCCCAATAAACCTGGCCTTCTTCCTCGGCCACGGTTTCGAACTGCGCCCCGTCCTTTGGTGCGACCGCATAGTGGTTTGACGCAAGCTGATGCTCAGCACGCATTCTTCAATTTCCCCCAACCACGTAACATTAACACAGCATTGTCGAAGTTGGGAATTGCTTTGTTATTGTCACCGGAGTCCCGGATTGGGCAGGTCTTCGACCTCTTCGCCGGGTGCCATCCCGACAATTCTACGTGCCAGATCAAGCGGGTGGCCGGCACGCAGCATGGCCGCCAGCTGCTTTTCGCGCCGCGGCCGGTCCGCCGCCTCCGCCGCATACGGCCCGATCCGCTTGCGCCGGGCGAAGGCGAACGCACTCGCGGTGGCACCGTCTGCGATGGCCTCGGCCAGCGCGGCGCTGTCTTCCGCCTCGATGCCGTCATGGCGCAGCGTCGCCTGGACCCGCCGAACGCCTAGGCCCCGCCGCGCCATGGAGCGCACGCGCGCCTCGGCAAAAGCACGATCATCGATATAGCCGCGTTCCGCCATCCGCTCGGCCACTGCCTCGGGATCTGCAGCGCTCCCCCCTGCCCAGCCGCGTTCGCGTATCTTGCGGGCAAGATAGGCCGTCAGCCGCGCACGGGTTGTCGCGAAACGCTCGACATAACGCAGGGCCAGACGGTCGAGGTCGGCGGGCTCCAGTGGCGGCTTGGGGCGATGGCTAGGTGGCATGCGCCATGATTGTGCCACACTGCCAACCGATTTTGAACGATACTGCGTAGCAGAGCCGGACGCTAACATACGCGTGACGGGGGCAAGACGAACTGCTACCTCATAGGGGCTCGAGACAAAGAATGGTATTGGACGAAACGGGATCACTCGCAACGGTGGACAAGGCACTCCTCACGCCCACGCCCACGGACGACCAGCTCCCGCGCCGCTTCGCCGATTTCGAAACGCTTGGCGCTGCACTGGATTATGCCGCCCAAGGCGCGCGCGGGCTGAACTTTCATGACGCACGCGGCAACCTCGCGCTCTCCTACAGCTTTTCGCAACTCCGCCAGGATGCGCTGGCCCAGGCACATCGGCTGATCGCGGCCGGTATCAAGCCGCTCGATCGCGTTGCGCTGATCGCGGAAACCGGTCCGGAGTTCGCCTCGCTGTTTTTTGGTGTCGTCTATGCTGGCGCCTGGCCCGTGCCGCTGCCGCTGCCAACCAGCTTTGGCGGTGCGCAGTCCTATATCGACCAGCTCAGCGTCCAGCTGCAAAGCTGCGATCCGGCGCTGCTGATCTACCCGCCCGAAATCGGCGCAATGTGCGCGGAAGCGGCACGGCTTACCGACGTAGATGCCACCGACTGGGCCGTGTTCAGCGAACGCTCCGCTCCCGAGGCCCCGCTGCCCCAGGCGCAGCCAGGTGACATCGCCTATCTGCAATATTCCAGCGGTTCGACCCGCTTTCCGCATGGCGTGGCGATTACGCACCAGGCGCTGCTCAACAATCTTGCTGCGCACAGCCACGGCATGGAAGTCGGCCCCGACGACCGCTGCGTCTCCTGGCTGCCCTGGTACCACGACATGGGCCTGGTCGGCTGCTTCCTGTCGGTCGTCGCCAACCAGGTTTCGACTGACTATCTGAAGACCGAGGATTTCGCGCGTCGCCCGCTTGCCTGGCTTGATCTTATCAGCCGCAATCCGGGCAACAGCATCTCCTATTCGCCGACCTTCGGCTACGACATCTGCGCCCGCCGCATGTCGAGCCAGACCAAGGCGAGCGACCGCTTCGACCTCAGCCGCTGGCGTATCGCCGGCAACGGCGCCGACATGATCCGTCCGGACGTGATGCAGCGCTTCGTCGATGCGTTTGCCGACGCCGGCTTCAAGGCCAGCGCCTTCCTGCCCAGCTATGGCCTGGCCGAAGCCACGCTGGCGGTGTCGATCATGCCGCCGGGCGAAGGGATCGTCGTCGAGCTGGTCGAGGAAACGCAGCTTTCGGGTGGCACCTCGCGCGCCGACCGCCCGCAGCGTTTCCGCGCTGTTGTCAATTGCGGCAAGCCCGCGCGCGACATGCAGATCGAAATCCGCGAGGAAGACGGCACGCCGCTTCCTGAAAAGGCGATCGGCAAGATCTGGTGCAAGGGCCCGTCGGTAATGGTCGGCTATTTCCGCGATCAGGAAGCGACCGACGCCTGCCTGGTCGACGGCTGGCTCGACACCGGCGATATGGGATACATCTCAGACGGTTACGTGTATATCGTCGGCCGCGCCAAGGACATGATCATCGTCAATGGCAAGAACCATTGGCCGCAGGACATAGAATGGGCAGTCGAGCAACTGCCGGGCTTCAAGCAGGGCGACATCGCCGCCTTCGCGATCACCACCCCCGGTGGTGAGGAAACGCCGGCGGTGCTGGTCCAGTGCCGCACCTCCGATGAGCAGGAGCGGCTGCGGCTGCGCGACGAGATCCGCGAGCGGGTCCGTTCGGTCACCGGCATGAACTGCGTGGTCGAACTGGTGCCGCCCCGCACCCTGCCGCGCACCAGCTCGGGCAAGCTGAGCCGTGCGAAGGCCCGCAACCTCTATCTGAACGGCGAGATCAAGCCCTACGCGATCGCTGCCTGAACCCGTTCCGCCCCCGTTCCAGTCGGGGGCGGAACGAAACACCGTCCAAAACGGACGAATTTAACCAAAATCGCTTGGCTTCTAACCAGTCGCTAACTTCCGCCGGGCTATTGCCGGCGCGTGACCAGCCAGACGACCTCGCAGTTTCATCGCCCCCATATCGACGTGCTCGCCCTGCTGGGCCTGCGCGACCCCGCAGACACGGCCGAATGGGGACCGATCCGCGCCGCCCAGCTCAATGCAGGACGGCAACTGGCGCTGTTCATGCTGGCGGCCAATGTGATCGGCGCCGCGATGACGACGCTGACTCTCGCGCGACTGGTGCCGCTGTGGCAGCTTGCAAGCTGGAGTGCGCTGGTCGCTGCCATCGCGACTTCGGTGGCCTTTCGCCGGCTTTCGACGCGCTATGGCAATGCCGTGACCGCCACCATCCAGGAAGTCCGCGGGACGGCAATCGACGGCATCGCTCTCGGCACCGTCTGGTCGATTGCGCCGCTCGCCTTCGGCGTGAACGCAACAGACGAAGCTGCGCTGGGGCTGTGGGTGGTATTGTCGCTGCTGATGACGGCTTCCGCTGTCGCGATGGCCGCGCTGCCACTCGCCACCATTTTATTCATCAGCATCATCGGTACCTCGGTGGCGGTAACGCTTGCGCTGATCCCCTCGCCGGTGCTTGCCGCCGCCGCAGGATTGTTCACGCTGCTGCTCGGCATGGCGACCTTCGCGCGCGGCAAGGCGCTTGTCGTGATCCGCGCCGGGGAGCTGGCGCTGGCGGAACGCGACCATACAGTAAGTCTGCTGCTCCGCGAATTCGAGGATGCCGGTTCGGACTGGCTGTGGGAAATCGATGCGCAACGCCGCGTTGTTCGAGCCAATCCCCGTTTCGCCCTGTCACTGGGCGTCGATCCGAAGACGATCAACGGCATGCCCTTCCTGCAGGTACTGGCAGGCCCCACCTGGGAAACCGGCAACTTCGCGACCGGCCTGCGCCAGCTTGCCGAAAAGCTGAAAGGGCGCGAGCCGTTCCGCGACGTGCTGTTGCCGGTCTATGTCGAAGGTGAAGAGCGCTGGTGGGAAATTTCCGCCAGCCCGCGCTTCGACGAAAGCAACATCTTCATCGGCTTCCGCGGTGTCGGCTCGGACGTAACCGAACAACGCCGTTCGGCCGACAAGATTAACCGTATGGCGCGGTTCGACACGCTGACCGGCCTGCCCAATCGGCTGCACATCAACGAATGGCTGGCCCGCGCGATGTCCGAGGCGGAGAAGTGGGGCTCGCGCTGCGCCTTCATGATGATCGATCTCGACCGCTTCAAGGCGGTCAACGATACGCTGGGGCATCCGGTGGGCGACAGGCTTCTCAGCCGCGTGTCCGAACGGCTGAAGCAGTTGATGAGCGAAAACGAGATCATCGGCCGGCTGGGCGGCGACGAATTCGCCGTCGTGGTGCGCGATGCCAGTGATTCCTCGCGTGTCGAACAGCTCGCCCAGACCATCATCGACAGCCTGTCGCGCCCCTATGAGGTCGACCAGCACACGCTTTATATCGGCGCCTCGGTCGGTCTTGCGATCGGCCCGCGCGACGGCCGTACGGCGGAAATGCTGATCCGCTCCGCCGACCTGGCACTTTACCGTTCCAAGGATGTCGGCGGCGGCGTTTTCCACGCCTATGAACCGCAGCTCCACCTTGCGGCCGAAGAACGGCGCGTACTCGAAATCGCCCTGCGCGCGGCCGTCGAACAGGGCCAGATGCACCTCACCTACCAGCCGGTGGTCGATACCAGCACAGGCGCGCTCGCCGGGTTCGAGGCGCTGCTGCGCTGGACGCACCCCGAACTGGGGCCGATCTCGCCCGAGAAGTTCGTACCGCTTGCCGAGGAAGCACGACTGATCGCGCCCATTGGCGAATGGGTATTGCGCACCGCCTGCGCCGAAGCAGCGCGCTGGGCGTTCCCTGCCCGCATCGCCGTGAATGTAAGCCCGGAGCAGCTCCACAATCCTGCCTTCGTCAATGTCGTCGCCAATGCGCTGGCAAAGTCGGGGTTGCCGCCCGAGCGGCTTGAACTGGAAGTCACCGAAAGCGTCTTCATGCGCGAGGGCACCATGGCGGTGCGTGTGCTGGAGAAGATCCTGGATCTGGGCGTGCGACTGAGCCTGGACGATTTCGGTACCGGCTATTCCTCGCTCGGCTATCTGGCGCACACCCGGTTCAGCTCGATCAAGATCGACCGCGGCTTCGTGCAGAGCGCAGCCCGCGGCAACAAGGAATCGATCGCCATCATTCGCGCCGTGGTGGCGCTTGCCGACAGCCTGGGCATGGCGACCACCGCCGAAGGCGTGGAGACCGAAGACCAGCATCAGATGGTACAGAAGCTCGGCTGCTCGAAGGTACAGGGCTATTATTTCGGCCGCCCTCTCCCGGTGGAGGAAGTCCGCGCACTCACCGGTCAGCGCGACAGCATCGCCGCCTGAGCGCAGCGCGAACCCAGCCTGATCCACACCCTGTCCTTACCGTATCAGGCTCTCTTCCAACGACGGGACACGGGCGTTCAGGGAAGTGTGCGGCGCAAAGCAGAAATGGCACCGCCCCCTCTTGCCCGCAGCCGAACCAGCGGCTAAAGCCGCTCACCGCACAGGGGTGTAGCTCAGCTGGTTAGAGCGTCGGTCTCCAAAACCGAAGGCCCTCGGTTCGAATCCGAGCTCCCCTGCCACTTCCGCTCTCGCCGATTTCTACGTGCGTCGCAGCATAACGCCGCGTGGCCGCTTGGCGCGGCCGCATTCGTCCAGGCCCACCCCGCTGCCACACGGCCGAAGGGACGGGTATCGATCAGGAACTACGTCCTTATTGGCTTGGAGAGGAGTTGGACGATGCAGCCAGACACCCCTGTCCCCTTCCAATTACGTGCAATCGATCACGTTGTCCTGCGCGTGACCGATGTGGAGCGCAGCATCGCCTTTTACTGCGCCGCCCTTGGCTGCAGCGTTGATAGGCGGCGGCCGGAATTCGGACTCGTGCATCTGCGCGCGGGAACCGCGATGATCGACCTTGTCGTCGCGGACGCGCCCCTCCTCGCTGCAGGCAATGTCGATCATTTCTGCCTGCAGATCGCGCCATTCGACGAGGGCGCGCTGGTCGCGCATCTTACGGCGCTGGGCGTGGCGATCGAGCCGCCGATCGCTTCCCGCTATGGTGCGCAGGGAACCGGCCGGTCGCTCTATCTGCGCGATCCCGATGGCAACCGCGTCGAGCTCAAGGAAGCACTTTAGTCGGCATATATCCGTGCGGGCAGCTGCGCTGCGAGAAGCGCCGCCCCGCCAAGAAGCGCCACGACCAGGGCGATGGGTGCGATAAGGCTATGCCCGGCCGCGAGCCCGAAATAGGATGCGCCGAGCATTGCGACGCCGGTCACGCCGCCTACCTGCTGTACGGTCTTGATGATGCCGCTCGCCGATCCCGCATCGGCACGGTCGACCTGCGCCAGGATAAGCGGCGTCGCCGGCCCGGCGCCCATCCCCATGCCCATCCCCGCGACGAGCAGTACCGGCACCAGCAACGCAAGCGACAGGCCACC
Organism: Sphingomonas sp. DMC8; assembly: GCF_056314185.1. NCBI lineage: Bacteria > Pseudomonadati > Pseudomonadota > Alphaproteobacteria > Sphingomonadales > Sphingomonadaceae > Sphingomonas > Sphingomonas sp. DMC8. The sequence continues at coordinate 168,186 of NZ_JBQUYV010000003.1, forward strand.
CCGCTCAATCCAACCGAGCGCGCCCCCTGCGCACAGGCCGAGCAACACATAGCCCGCGACGAGAATCCACTTCTCCGCCCGCCGCGCCAGTCGCCGGCCGATCACGCCCATCCCCAACATCACTCCCATGCTGAACGGCATGTGGATCAGCCCGGTCTCAAACGCCGAGAAATGCGCGACGCGCTGCAACGCATAGGCGAACAGGAAGAGGAAGCCGGTGTTCGCAGCCGAGAACAAGAGCAACAGCACGATACCGGCGCGGAAGACGCGATTGCCGAGCAAATGCGGCGGAAACAGCACCGCCCCGCCCTGCGCCGAACGCCGCCTGAGCATCCACCAGGCGGTCAGCAACAGCGGTACGCCGGCCAGCAGCAGGACAAGCGACAGCCCCTGCAGTCCGCCCTTCTCGGCCTGTAGCAGCGGGAAGAGCAAGGCGAGGATAGCGACACCGAAGCTGAGCGTGCCCAGCCAATCGATGCGGGTCGCGATATTGCCCCGGCTGCGCGGCAACAGCCACCATCCGGCTAGCAGCGCAAGGAGACCGATCGGCCCGTTGATCAGGAACACCGTGCGCCAGCCGAGACCGCCGATGTTCGCCGCGATCAGAAACCCGCCCAGGATCGGCCCGGCGATCGAGGACAGCCCGCCGATCACGCCGAACCAGGCGAGCCGACCGATCCGCTCGACCGGCGTGTAGAGCTGCTGGATCACCGCCAGCACCTGCGGCGCCATCAGTGCACCCGCCGCACCCTGTAGCACCCGTGCCGCGATCAGCGCATTGCCGCTGGGGGCGAGGCCGCAACCGATCGAGGCGGCAGTGAACCCGGCCACGCCGATCAGGAACAAGGTCCGGCTGCCGAACAGGTCACCCAGCCGGCCGGACAGCATCAGCAACAGCGCATAGGGCAATACATAGCCTGCGACGACCCACTGCGCGAACGCCCCCGACCCGCCGAACTCGGCCTGGATCGAAGGCAGCGCGGTGTTGACGATCGTTACATCGACGATCTCCAGCACCAGCGCGATGATCAGCGTGAAGAAGGCGAGGCTCTTCTGCCGCTCGGAGAGCAAGGCGTGATCAGATCGCGCCGGCACGCAGCTGCTCGACGGCGTAGTTACAGGCCCGCGCGGTGAGCGCCATATAGGTGAGCGACGGGTTCTGACACGCCGAACTGCTCATCTGCGCGCCGTCGGTAACGAACAAATTGGGAATGTGGTGCGCCTGGCTGAATCGGTTGAGCACCGAACTCGCCGGGTCCCAGCCCATCCGTGCACCGCCCATTTCGTGGATGGCCGTACCGCCCGGCCCCGGCCGGTCGAAACCAAGGATCACATGGCCGCCCGCGGCAGTCAGCATCTCCGCCGCATCCGCCTTCGCCTGAGCAAGCGCGGCCTGTTCCTCCTTGCCGAAGGCGAAGGCGACGTTGAGCAGCGGGATACCGCGATCGTCGGTCTTGGTCGAATCGATCGTCAGCCGGTTGGTCGCGCGCGGCACGCAGTCCGCAAAGCCGACCAGCACCATCTTCCACGGGCCCACCTGACGCAGCTTGGCCTTGTAGTCGGCGCCGATGCCCGCCTCGCGTTTGCCGGCGGTCCAGGTCGATTGCAGCGCACCGCCCTGGAAAGAGAAGCCGCGGGTGTGGCCCACGCCGTCCATCACGTCCATATTGCGATAGCGCGGCACGATCACACCGGTCGGGCGGTTGCCGAAGGTCGTATGCGCCTCGAACCCCGGCATGATCGCCATGGCCGACAGGGTGTTGGCATGGTCCATGATGTGGGTGCCAAGCACGCCGCTCTCGTTGGCGAGGCCGTGCGGCATCGCCTCGCTGGCCGAATTGAGCAGCAGGTGGACCGAATTGAACGCACCTGCATTCAGGAACACGATCCGCGCCGTCGCCGACCGGCGCTGGTTTGAACCGGTGTCGATCCAGCGCACCCCGGTTACGCGGCGGGTGACGGGATCATAGTCGATCTTTTCCACCACCGCATCCGTCACCACCGTCAGCCGCCCGGTCTTCTGCGCCGCGGGCAGCGTGGAGGATTGGGTGGAGAAATAGGCACCATAGGAGCAGCCGCGCGCGCAGATGCTGCGATATTGGCAATGCGCCCTGCCCTGCTCGGGCTTCGCCTCGGTCAGGTTGGCGGTGCGGCCGATGGTCAGGCAGCGGCCAGGGAATTTCTCCGCGAGCACGCCGCGGACATGCTGCTCGACGACGTTCAGCGCCATGGGCGGCTGGAACTTGCCGTCGGGCAGCTGCTTCAGCCCCTCCGCCGCGCCGGAGACGCCGATGAAGCTTTCGACATGGTCGTACCAGGGCGCGAGATCGGCATAGCGGATCGGCCAGTCGGTACCGTGCCCGTCGCGCTTGTTGGCGCCGAAATCATAATCGGACCAGCGATAGGATTGCCGCCCCCAGGTAAGCGACCGCCCGCCAAGCTGGTAGCTGCGAAACCAGGTGAAATCGGTGCCATCGGCAGTCGCGTAGGGATTCTCGCGATCGTTGACGAAATGGCCCTGGGTGAACTCGGTGAAATGCCGGTTGAGCATCTGCACCGGATATTCCTGCTGGTACATCGCCGTGTCCCCCAGCCCGCGGAACGGCATTTCCCATGGCGCCTTGGTCTCGGTCTCGTAATCCTGCTGGTGGCGGATGTTGCGGCCGCGCTCGACCATCAGCACGCGCAGGCCCGCCTCGGTGAGTTCCTTGGCCGCCCAGCCACCGGTGATGCCGGAGCCGACTACGATCGCATCGAATTGCACCGTTTCCCCCGACATCATCCGAAATCCACTGCCGTCCAGTCGCTCGAATAGGCCCGGTCGCTGGGCTTGAGCGGAAGGTCCGGGTCCCAACGGCCGGGGACCAGTTCGTAATTGAGTTCCTTCGATCCGCCGACTTCAGACGTGTAATAGCCGGTGAGGATCAGCGCCTTGATCGTCCGCCAAGGATGCTCCCGCACCCCGTCGGCAAAGGCTTCACCGTCCATTGCCGTCAAGGCTGCCACGCGCCGGGCTGGATCGGCCTTCTGAAAATCCCCGCCAGCGCGCGCGTCGAGTTGCATTTCCAGCCAGTCGAGATGGCGCAGCGAACCGTCCGCGCGGCGATAGGCCGCAAGGTTCGGCATGGCCGCAGCGGCCGATGGCGTGCGCGATCCCTCCAGCCCATGGGCGAGCGCGAGGATCACGAAATCGCCGACGCCCACATCGCCCGCCCCGGCGGTGTCGGTGCGCGGGATCACCAGTTGCGAAACACCGGCGATCATCGCCCGCTGGCGGTCGGTGGGTTCGTCCGACGGATCGAGATTGGAATAATGGAGCGCGGCGACCGGTATCCCGACCGCCATCGCGAACAGCGCGGCACCGCCGAAAAAGTCGCGGCGGCTCCACCCGGCCGCCTGTTGTTCCGCCATGACGCGAACCCCTCACACGCAAAAAATGGGGCGACGCACCGCGCCGCCCCAGACGGGTCAAAAATCGACGCCGATCCGGACACCATAGGTCCGGGGCGGGGAGAACTGCCAGTTGTAGATATTGGCGACACCCGGGACCACGGTGTTGCCGGCATAGGCGATCAGGCGATAATTCTCGATGTTCCGCACGAACGCTTGCAAGCTGTAATGCTTGTTGGCCGGCTTATACTCCAGGCTGAAATCGCTCTGGGTGTGACCGATCTGCTTCGAGTCGTTGTAGTTGTAGAAATCGAGGTAGTAATTGCCCTTGTAGCGCGAAAAGGCCGAAGCCGTGATGGTGCCCGCGCTGCCCAGATCGAATACATGGTCCCAGCCGACCGAAATGATCGCGTTCGGCGCCTGCGGCAGGCGGTTGCCGCCCAGCTGCAACGTCTGCGGCGTGGTCGGGACGACGCCGTTGGTATAGGCCGCCACGCTCGCCTCGAACTTGCGATAGGTGGCGTGCATCAGGTTCACCGCGATCGACACCGTATCCGCGCGCGACGGGTGCAGATTGGCTTCGGCCTCCACGCCGTAGATCTTCGCGCTACCGGCGTTGAAGGTTTGCGCACCCGCGGCCGGATTGAGCAGCACGTCGTTCTGCAAATCCTTGTAGTCATAGTAGAAGCCGGCGATGTTCAGGGTATTGTTGCTGGCAAACCGCAGCTTGGCACCGCCTTCATAGGCCGTGTTGTTCTCCGGATTGAACGTCTTGCCCGTGCCGTCGAAGCCACCCGCCTTATACCCGGTCGAAACCTTCGCGTAGAGCAGCGTGTCGGCATTCGGCTTGTAGTTGAGGCCGGCCAGCCAGGTGAATTTGCTGCCCGAATAATGGAGCGGCGTGCTGGAAGAGGGCTGGTTGGTCAGCTCGATCGGGCCGCTGTTGAACGCGAAGAAATAGTTCTGGAAGGCCGCGCTCCGCACATCATGGGTATAACGCGCGCCGCCCACCGCCGTGAGCTGCGCGGTCAACGGTACTTCGACCTGAGCAAAGCCCGACACGCTTTCGCTGAGGGTCGGATGCCGGAAATAGTTCACATACGACCCGTTGGGACCGATGAACGGGCTGTACAGACCGCCATTGGTGTCCTGCTTCTCGCGGAAGTAGAACATGCCGGTTTGCCATTCGATGCCATTGGCATTTCCGTTCAGGCGCAGCTCGTGGCTCTGCGTCTTCACCCGCCCGCCGAAATTGGTGAACTCGAATGCCGGCGACAGCGTATTGGCGCCCGTGTTTTTGGTGGTACGATAGCCGCCGGTATAGGTCAGCGTCGCCGGCCCGAAATCATAGGCAATGCGGCCGCGCACCGCCGTCGAAATCTGGTGTAGCGAGCCAACACCGATCAGCGGCGAGGCATAGTTGCTGCGGTCGATCTTCGACAGCGTATTGGTATTCTGCGGGATGCAGCCGATGCCGCCCGGCACGGTATAGGCAGTGGCCCAGCCATTGCCGCAGCTCGTCGTGCTCGACCCCGGATTGTTGGCGGCGCTGCTCATGTCTTGCCACGCCTGCGCGGCCGGAATCAGCGTCTGCTCGACATGTTCCACCGCCGCGTCGACCGTGAAGCCCGCAGCCGGCTTGAGACGCAAACTGATGCGGCCGCCGCCGGTATTATCGGTGTCGCTCTCGGTCGTTTTGCTGGGGGTGAAAGCCGGGCTTGGACTGAACGGCGTGTTCGGATGGGTGGTGTAGCCATCGTGCGAGCGGTAGAAACCGGCGACGCGGATGCCGCCTACATCACCGAAGGGCAGATCCACGCCGCCATCGAGTAGCACCTGGGCGAAATTGCCAAGGGTTGCCGAGGCATTCACCGCGAAGGTGTCGCCCGGCTTGCGGGTGATGAAGTTCACCGCGCCGCCGGTCGAGTTGCGGCCATAGAGCGTGCCCTGCGGGCCGCGCAGTACCTCGACGCGATCCAGGTCGAAGATCGCCGCGTTCAGGATGGTCGGGCGGTTGATATATTCGCCGTCGATATTGACCGCGATCGATTGGTCCTGTGCCTCGTTGTTGGTCAGCGAACCGACGCCGCGCACCGAGACGCGCGTGTTGTTGGTGTCGTTGGTCACCTGCAGCGCGGGGGAAACCTTCTGCACCGAGGTGAAATCGGTAACACCCTTGTCCTTCAGTGCATCGCCAGAGATCACCGAGATTGCGATCGGCACGTTCTGCACGCTCTGCGCGCGATTTTGCGCGGTGACGATGATCTCATCCGTGGCGCTCTGGTCCTGCAGCCCTGTTGCGGGCGCTGCCTGCTGCACCGTCTGCGCCTGCGCGGCACCACCTGCAATTCCGCTGGCGCTCGCCATCAACGCAAGCACGATCCTGCCCTTCATGATCACTCTCCCACAACGATGGCTATGTTGCCACCTGAAGTAAAATCTGCGTTCTAAAACAGCTTCGGTTTTGATCTTTGTCAAGCGGATTCGAATGGCCATTCGCAATTCCGGAAAAATGCGTTGACTTGGAACAAAGAGAATTGTTGTTCTAATATCAAATCGTCGCGATTCGGCGGCACACGCAGCGCACACAGAACCCGGAAGCGCACCGGACCGGAGAGGATGATATGCAGCTATCCCCTTGCATCGAATGGATGTTTGCCGACTCCGATCCCGACATGGGCGACCGCATCCGCGCCGCTGCCCAGGCAGGATATGCAGCGGGCGAATTCCATTTGTGGCGGGACAAGAACCTCGACTCCGTGGCTGCGGCCCTGCGCGAAACTGGCGCCCGGCTGACCGGTGCCTGTGTCGATCCGCGGCGCAGCCTGGTCGACCCGGCACAGCACGACGAATTCGTTCAAGCCGTCGAGGAAAGCCTGGCGGCAGCAAAGACGATCGGTTCGCCGCCGATGATCATCGCCTCCGGCTTCACGCGCGAAGGGGTGAGCGAGGAGGAGCATTTCGCCGCCGCCGTCGCCGCGCTCAAGCGCGCCGCAGCGCTCGCCGAAGCCGCCGATGTCATGCTGGTGCTCGAGCCGCTCAACGACCGGGTCGAGCATCCCGGCATGTGGCTAGTCTCGACGACCAAGGGGCTCGATCTGGTCGAAGCGGTCGGCAGCAAGCATCTGCGGCTGCTCTACGACGTCTATCACTCGCAGGTGATGGGCGAGGATATGGCAGAGGTGCTGCGCGGCCGCATGCACCTGGTCCACCACGTCCAGGTTGCCGATATGCCCGGCCGTAACGAGCCGGGCACCGGCACGATCGACTGGGCCAAGGCGATGCAGACACTGCGCGACCTTGGTTATACCGGCGCGATCGGGCTCGAATATCGCCCCACCCTGCCGCCGGCCGAGTCGCTCGCAGCGACCCGGGCGGCGCTCGGGCTCTGAGGGCGGCATGCGCCCCGCCGCGAACCCGTCCGCACCGCGGCTTGGGCTGGTCGAACGGCTGAGCTACGGCTTCGGCGACTTCGGCTACAGCCTGCCGTACAACATGGTGGGCGCGTTCCTCCTCTATTACTACACCGTCGTACTGCGCCTGCCGACTGCGGCGGTGGGCACGATCTTTCTGACCGCCCGGCTGTTCGATGCCGTGGTCGATCTGGGCGTCGGCGTGCTGCTCGATCGTACGCGCACCCGCTGGGGCCGCGCACGCCCCTACATCCTGTTCACTTCGATCCCTTATGCGGCAGTGTTCGTCGCGATCTTCATGATGCCGGGCTGGGGCGTGAACGGGCAACTCGCCTGGGCCTTCGTTACGTTCAACCTGCTCGGGCTGCTGATGTCCTTCGGGTCGATTCCCTATACCGCGCTGTTGCCGATGATGACGGCGGACACCGACCAGCGGCTGAAGCTCGGCTCGATGCGCTCGATCGGCACCTCGGTTTCGGTGATCCTCGGCACTGCCGCGACGATGCCGCTGGTCGGGCTGTTCGGGGGCGGCAACGAGCGCAAAGGTTTCCTGCTTACCGCGCTGCTCTTCGGCGTGCTGGCGCTGGCGGCGATGCTGGCGCTGTTCCGCAACTGCCGCGAACGCCATGTCGGGAGCAATGCAGCCGCGCCCGCCCCGGCCGCCGCGGCGGTGGGCGAGATGCTCCGCAACCGCGCCTGGTGGGTCTGCTTCCTGTTTACGCTGCTCTATTTCGTCCGGTTCGGCGCGATGATCTCGGTTGCGGCGTTTTTCGCGATCGAGGTGCTGAAGCGACCTTGGATGATCTCGGTGATGTTACCCGCCATCTCCGGTATGCTGCTGCTCGCTGCCTTCATCGCGCCGCCGATCCTGTCGCGTACCGGTATCCGGGGCGGCTCGCTCGGCGCGCTCGGGTTGTCGCTCGTGCTGTTCGCGCTGCTGCCCTTGGCCGAGGCATCGCCGGTCGCCTTTCTCGCGCTGTATCTTAGCGCTTCGGTAGCAACCTCGGTCACGATCACGGCCATCTTCACGATGATCGCCGAGTCCGTCGAGTATCACGAGGCGCGGTTCGGCAGCCGTAACGAAGGGCTGCTGTCGGCCGGCGTCAGCCTGGCGACCAAGATCGGCATGGCGCTGGGCACGGCTGCGATCGCCTATGCGCTTGCCTATACCGCCTACACGCCCGGCGCCGTGACCCCGCTGGCGGTCCAGACGATACGATGGAGCTATTATGGCGCCCCGCTGCTGCTGCTGTCGCTGCAGGCGCTGTGCATCCTGTTCTGGCCGGAAGACCGCCCTGCCTCGCAGGTAGCCACCGTATAACGAAAAACCGCACGGAGAGGATCAATGCTCAAGCTCGCCTGTCGTTGCGCTTTGCTGGTCATCGCCGCCGGCGCGCTGCCGGCGCGTGGCCAGGTGATCGTGCACCCCGCCTATCGGCCGCCCGAGACGGTGCAGCGCGTCGCCATTCCGGTGGACCCGCAGGAAAAGCGGCTGAAGGTGCTGATCATCAGCGGCCAGAACAGCTACGAGCACGACTGGACCGGCGTGAACAACCTGCTGCGCACGCTGATGCAGGACAGCGGCCGGTTCGACGTGCGCGTGACCGAGGATTTCGACCATGGCAGCCTCGCGATGCTCAAGGCCTATGACGTCGTGCTGCTCAATTATTCGAGCCGCTGGGTCTATGACGACAAGACCGAGCATCGCTGGTCGCCGGACGCGGAACAGGCCCTGTTCGACTATGTGCGCGAAGGCGGCGGGCTGGTCGCCTACCACTCGTCCTTCACCTGGGGCTATAACTGGCCAGCCTATCGCGCGCTGGTCGGCGCAGTGATGGATCCCGGCTCCAGCCGCCGTTCACCGCCCGGGGCGTTCCCGGTCCATATCGTCGACCGCGACAACCCGATCACCCGGGGCATGCGCGAGTTCATCTGGACCTACAATGACGACATGTACACCAACATGCGCTTCGCCCCCGACGCGAAGATCCATGTGCTGGCAACTGCGCATGATTCGTCTGCCAGCTATGATCCGAAGCTCGCCGGCCCCAAATATCCCGCCGCCGCCTACACGCCGGAAAAGCTGAAGGCGATGCAGGGCATGGACGCCGATCACCCGCAGGTCTGGACACAGGAATATGGCAAGGGCCGTGTCTTCTCGATCACGCTGGGCCATGACGAAGTCTCGCTGCACTTCCAGCCGCTCCAGTCGCTGATCTTGCGCGGAGCAGAATGGGCGGGATCGGGCAACGTTACTCTGCCGCTGGCAGAAGATGCCAAGGACTATCCGACGAAATGAGCCGCCCGGCGTTGCGTCAGACCAAAAACCGCTTTAAGAAGAATGGACATTCTAATTAGGGCTTTCAGGCCCCAGGGGAGAGGTTCATGAACGGCGCGGCGCTTGCCGCCCGGTCGGGTTTCGCCACCTCCCCCGCTTCACCAAAGTGCACCCGATGCTTTTGAAGAGGTGAATGCGATGAGCAGCATCAAGCGGGGCGTAAGCCTCTACAGTTTTCAGAACGAGACGTTTCAGGGGAAGATGTCCCTGGAGGATTGCGTGCGGACCTGCGCCGAACTGGGCGCAAACGGTATCGAGATCATCGGCGAGCAGACCTTCTGGGGCTGGCCCGAGGTGGGCGTGGAAGATGCCGCAGTCGCCGAATGGCACCGGCTGATGCAGGCCTATGGCACCACCCCGGTCAGCCACGACTTCATGCTCGACTACAAGCGCTACAAGGGCCGCGAAATGCCCTTCGACGAGCAGGTGGCGAGCGTGAAGAAGGACATCGATTTCGGCGCGCGCCTGGGCATGAAATATATCCGTGCGCTCGTCTCGATCGCGCCCGAGGTGCTGGTCGCCGCCGCGCCTTATGCCGAGGAAAAGAACATCAAGATCCTGATCGAGGTGCACGCGCCGCTGCACTTCGACCATCCCTGGATCATCCGCCATGCCGAAGCCTTCGAGAAATCGGGTTCGGACGCGCTCGGCTTCCTCCCCGACATGGGCATGTTTCTCCACGCCTATCCGCGCGTCTGGAAGGAAAAGTTCCTGCGCGTCGGCGTGCCGCATAACATCGCCGACTATATCGTGAAGGCCTATGAGGATCGCGTCCTCTCCGAATATGTGATCCTCAACGTCCAGCAGATGGGCGGCACCGGCCCGGCGATCGCCATGGCCGAAGTGATGCGCCACAATGCCGCGTTCGAGCCGAAGCGCATGCTCGACTATATGCCCCGCATCCACAACATCCACGGCAAGTTCTACGAGATGACCGCGGACTATGTGGAGCCGTCGATCCCCTATGACGAGATCGTCGCGGTGCTGCAGAAGGGCGGCTACACCGGCTATATCTGCTCCGAATATGAGGGCAATCGCTGGATTGAGGATGCCGAGGAACCCGACTCGGTCGAACAGGTCCGTCGTCAGCAGGTGATGCTGGCAAAGCTGCTCGGCGAAGCCACCGTGCCGTCGCTCAAAACCCCCATCGCTGCCTGAGGAGCCGTCCCCATGATGGACAACAAGATGATCTGCACCGACCTGTTCGAGAATGTGGTCGAAGGCGGCGAAACGGTGGGCTTCGCCTTTCTGGGGCGGCTGCCTTATTATCGCGGGCTCGGCCTGTCGATGATCGAGGACATCCAGGTCAGCGTCGACGGCGAGGAAATCGCCCGCGACGCAATCCGCTTCTCGGTGCGCGGCAAGACCTACACGCTCGACGAGATGGAAACCGTCTATGACGATCGCTGGAACTTCGGCGAGAAGGCGCGGATCGTCGCGCTGAAACCGGGAGGCCTCGCCCCGGGGGCCCACAAGATCACCTTCGCGGTGCGGATGCGGGTCAGCTACCTGCCCTTCGTCCCGACCACCCGCGATACCAAGGAACTCGCGCTCGCCGCCTGAAGCGCGTCCATATCTCCTCCTCAGGGCGCTCCGGTTTGCCGGCGGCGCCCGTTTTTTTTTTGCGCGCGCACCCTATCGGCTGGAAAATTGATTTTGAAACGCGCATTCTATTTTGATATTCCGCAAGGACTAGGAAGCGCACGCTAAATCGGCGCACCAGCGATTGGAGAGATGATGAAGGCGATTCGCGCGTTCTGGGACGAGCTCACGCTCAAGCCGCAGGGCTTCACGATGATCATCGCAGGGTTCCTGCCCGTGTTCGCGATCATCGCCATGTTTCCGGTGGTCGCCGCGATCATCGGCCATTTCCATGACGATCCCAATGCACCGATGAAGGTGCCCGCGATGGTCACTGCGCCGGGCTACGCCATCGCGCTGCTCGCGCCCTTTGCGGGCGTGCTGTGCGATCGCTTTGGCCGGCGGCCGCTGCTGCTTGCCTGCACCTTCTTCTACGGCGTAGCGGGGACCGCACCCTTCTTCCTTGAAAGCCTCGATGCGATCATCGCCACCCGGCTGGCGCTGGGCGTGTGCGAAGCCGGCATTCTGACGATCGTCAACACGCTGATCGCCGATTACTGGGTCGATCGCAGCCGCCGCAACTGGCTGATGCTACAGGGAATTGTCGGGCCGGCGCTGCAGCCCGGCGTGTTCGTGCTGGTGGCGAGCGTCGCCGCCGTACGCTGGAACGGCGGCTTCCTGGTCTATCTCATTGCCTTCCCGATCTTCCTGTCGATGTATTTCTTCCTGTTCGAGCCCAAGCGCGAACAGGTGCTGGCGCAGGAAGGCGCGCAGGCCATCGAAACGCCGGGGCCGTTCCCCATCGGCGCGGCGGTGCTGGTCGGCGCGGTGACGCTGTTCGCTTCGATCCTCTATTACGTGTTCATCGTGAACGGCAGTATCGCCTGGAAGGAGATCGGCATCACCGATCCGCTGCAGGTAAGCACGCTCACCGTGATCCCGGCGCTATTCATCGTCGTCGGCTCGGTCCTGTTCCGCATCGTCTCGCGCTTCAACAATGCAGTGCAGATCGCGGCGTTCCTGGGCATTCTCGGGATCGGGCTCGCAGGCATCGGCCTCGCCCGCTCGGTGAGCTCGATGCAGCTCGCGATGACGCTGCAGCAGACCGGCGCCGGCATGGCGATACCCGCGCTGATCGCCTGGGCACAAACCAAGTTCGGCTTCGCCCATCGCGGCCGCGGCATGGGCGTTTGGACCAGCGCCTTCTTCCTCGGTCAGGCGATCTCGCCGATCATCGTCGGCAGCGTGGCCGGCGGGGTAGGATCAATGCAGGGGGCATTCCTGGCGCTGGGACTGGTTGCGGTTGCCGCCGCGGCTATCGGCTTCGGCCTCGGCACGCGCGCACCGTTGCGGGCAGCCGCGGCCTGAGCCGGAGAGGCGCGCAGCCATCGGCGCGCGCCGTCCTCCGATGCCGCCGAGAAGCGATCGTCGAAGGCGCTGCTATTCCGAGGCGTCAGCCTCTTGCGTGGCGGCTTCCTGTCGCGCGCGGTCCTCTTCCTTCTTCTTCTTGCCCTGATCGTAATGCCATTTGATGGCAAAGAACATGCCGGTTCCGAACACGGCAACCTTGAATGTACCCAATAAAATCGGAACCCAGATCATCTCTATTACCCAACATTATCCGTCGTGAGGTGCTGACGCCCCGGAAAGCCGTCCAGGCCGGTCCCGGCAAGCCCCGCCCGCCTCCTCCCCTGGCATCTTCGACGCCCCTTATCGGACGCTCCACCTGCGCAGATACCTATACGACGGTCGGCATGTCGCCGTATGACCATACTGGTCCGCTGCGCAAGCGCCGCATTGCCGCGCGCCGCGGTAAACGCCCTGACGGTCCACGTTGCACGGGCGTGCGACGCATCCTTGCGGCCGCCGCCATGTTCCCTATATGTTTCGATCCCCGGTGAAACCGAGGGCTGCTCTTTGAACGGGTCAATTTCTCGCATCGCGCGCGGTCCTTCGACACGCGCGCAATCGCGCCTGAGCGTAAACTTCCTAAACTTAGCACGCCGTCGGCAGCCCGGCACGCAAGCCGGAAAACCGCGCGCAAGCCTAAACTTCCTAAACTTCGCAAGCCCGGGATGCCCCCGGCCTTCGGTGCGAAAATGGCGTGCAGGAGCGCCTCAGCGGTGCAGCGTCACCGCCATACCCAGATCTTCCGCCGAACGCGCCACGCGGAGCGGGATTGCGCCACGTAGCGCCTGCCACCCTTCCCCCTCCTGCCAGATGCGCAGCGTGCGGGGCTCGATCGGCACGGTCACTGCCCGCCGCTCGCCCGGAGCCAGCCGCAGCTTGGCGAAGCCGACCAGTGCGCATTCCGGCGCGTCGCGATAGACCTGCACCACCTCGGCGCCGGCGCGATCCGAAATGTTGGTGATGGTGACCGTCACCGCGTCGTCCGCAGCCGCCGCATCAGCCCAGTCGAACCGCGCATAGCCGAAACCGCTGCCCAGCGCGTGCCGCGCCGGCGTACCGTTGGCGATCAGCCCGCGATAGCCGAGCGTGGTTCCTTCCGCATAGGCGAGCCTGCCGTCGGCTGCAGGCGTGACGGTGTAGCCGCAATAATCGGCCTCGGCGCGGGCGATCGACACCGGCATCCGCCCACCCGGCTCGCGCTCGCCGGCAAGTACGCTGGCCAGCGCGGGGGCAAAGCCCTGCCCCGGATACCAGGCAACCAGCAGCGCCGCCGCCTGCTCGCCCCATTCGGCGTCGAAGGCGTGGCCGACATTCACGATTGCCGCGGTGCGCGGATTGGCGGCGCACACCGCCTCGATAAGCCGAAGCTGCTCGGGGGCGAGCCTCGTATCGGGCCGATCCTTGCTCTCGACGCTGGAATCGGAGGTTTCGCCGATCACCAGGAACACCGCATCGGCCGACCGTGCCGCCTCGACGGCACGGGCGAGCATCGCCTCCGGGCTGTCGGGCGTGCGGATGCCGTACCACAGACCCTGCACGCGCGCGGCGACATAGTGGAACTCCACCGTCACCAGCACCTCACGCCCCGCCTCCAGCATGACCTCGGCCGAATCCGCGTCGCCGGCCTTGAGCACGCCCATCACGTCGCCCGCTGCCAGTTCACGGCCGGCGCGCAGCACCTCGCGGCCATCGACCAGCATCCGCGCAACGCCGGTGCCGCCCAGATAGAAGCGGTGCACGCCGTCGCTGACCGGCGTAAAACGGCCGCTCGCGCGGATCGAGCCGGGTTCGTTGAACCGTCCCTGATTGTGCACCCCGACGAACCAGACGAGCGAATTGGTCGCCCGCGTCTCGCTCGACAGCGGCTCGCCCGAACAATCGGTGGTGGGGAAATAGTCGAGCGTCATGCCGCTGGTGCAGCCATCGCCCAGGTCGCGCGCGGGCTGCACCGGCATCGAGGGCAGCCGCGGCTGCGGATCGACGCCGGGCTCATAGACGATCTCGCAGGCATCGCCATAGCGGGCCCGGATCGCCTCGATCGGCGTCGGCGTGTCGGGCGCCACCGCGATCTTGGCGAAGGTGCCGCCCTGATAACAGGGCGCTGCGGCGTTCGGCCCGATCACTGCGATCCTGCGGACGCTGCCCGGCGCCAGCGGCAGCAGGTTGCCCTCGTTGCGCAGCAGCACGAAGCCCGCTGCCGCCGCGTCCTCGAGCATCGCCGCGGCGGCGCTTGCAGGCAGCGGCTCGGCCTTCGCCCCGGTCACGCGCTTCGCCGTCGCTGCGACGCGCGCGGCTGCATCGGCAACCCGCTCGGCGGAAACGGCGCCCGACGATACCGCCGCGGCAACCTTCGGCCCCATGAACCGCGCCGGACCCGGCATTTCCAGGTCGAGCCCGGCAGCGATGGTCCCTTCCGTCGAATGGGTGCCGAACCAATCGCTCATGATGAGATACGGGAAGCGCCACTCTTCTTTTACGATGTCGGTCAGGACATGCGCCTGCTCGGAGCACCAGGCACCGTTGAGCTTGTTATACGCCGCCAGCATCCCCGCGCAGCCGGCCGCCGCCGCCAGTTCGAACGGCAGCAGATAGACTTCGCGGAGCGTCCGCTCGTCGACCTGTGCGTCGACCGTGTCGCGCGCCGTCTCGCTGTCGTTGCAGACGAGGTGCTTGGCCACCGATCCGGTGCCGGTCGATTGCAACCCGTCGATCCAGGCAACGCCCAGCACGCCGGCGAGCAGCGGGTCTTCGGAGAAATATTCAAAGGCGCGCCCCGCGAGCGGGCTGCGGGCAAGGTTGAGATTGGGCGCGAGCAGCGCATCCACTCCGCGCGCCACCGCGTCACTGCCGACCACCTGCCCCATCGCCCGGGCCGTTTCGCGATCCCAGCTGGCGCCAAGCGAAGTGGGGCACGGCGTCAGCAGCGAGACGTCCCGCTCGTCGACATTGCCGCTGGCCACCCCCATCGGCCCATCGGCCATGGTGAAGGCGGGAATGCCCGCCTCCGGCACCGCGACGCTCTGCCACATCGCAGCGCCTGCGGTTAGCGCACAGCGCTCCTCGAAGCTGGGTTCGCGCATCCTTTGGTACCTCTTTCTAGGCAATCGGGGCGAGCGCGAACGCCATCAGCTGCTGCGCCTGCACTGCCACCATCTGGGCAACACCCGCATCGACGATCGTGCCATCGGGGCCGAACGGCTTCTGCTCGATTGAATTGATCGCGATGCCTACCGGCGTCGGCCAGCCGCGCATCGCATGGACGATGCCGCGCAGCGCCGCCAGCGTCACCCCGCCCGCCTGCCAACCGGCGGCCGAGACGATCAGCCCCACCGGCATCCCGTCGAAATAGACCCGCGCATCGCCGCGCGTGTCCTCCAGCAGGTCGAGCGCATTTTTCACCACGCCCGAAACGCCGCCATGATAGCCGGGCGTGGTAATCACCAGCGCATCGGCCGCGCGCACCGCCGCGACCAGCTCCGCCTGGGCCGGGCTGCGCGTCGGTTCCTCGGGGTTGAAGTGCGGCAATTCGGCGAGCGCAGGCCCGCCGAACATCCGCGTCTCCGCCCCCAGCCGCGCGCATTCGGCGAGCACCGCACGCGCCAGCAATTCGCTCGACGAATTGGCACGAAGGGTGCCGCCGATGCCGACGATCCTGCGCGCCATCGCTCAGCGCCCCTTGAACGCGGGCATCACCTTGCGCGACATCAGGTCGAGCGTCTGGTTGGCATAGGCCAGCCGCTGCTCTGTCAGCGGACCAGTGGTGGTGCCGCACAGGATGTTGCCGATGCCGAGTTCGGCATAGGGGCGCAGATGCTCGATCACCGTCTCGGGCGAGCCATAGAGGCACCAGGTGCCAATCCAGCCATCATCCAGCGCGTTGATGTTGATGTCGGTCTTCTTGTTGGCCGCATCGGTCTCGGCACGGCGGTTGAACTCGTTCTCACGATCAACCGCGTCCTGATAGCCTTTCAGGATGATCTCCAGCTCCTCGCGCGCCTGCTCGTCGGTCTCGGCGAGATGGACGCACTGGTAGCTGTGCGTGCTCCAGCTCAACGCATCGGCCACCACCGCGTCCGGATGCCCGGCCTCAAGCAGCATGCCCTTATAGGTGTCGAAATACTTCTTCACATGCGTGTACGGCTCGGTGCCGTAGATCTGCGGCGGGGTGAAGGCCGGGATAAAGGCCGGCCAGCCGTTCACCGCGGCCCGGCGCGCGCTCGATTCCTTCATCGCCACCGGCATCAGCCGCGCGTGCTTCTCGCCATAAGGCGAAGGCGTGATCCGCTGGAGCACGCGGCCCTGGTGCGGCCCATTGTCGATCTCGATCGCGGGATCGTCCATCTGTTTGGCCCACAGCGCCTCGGCCAGCGCCAGGTTCTTCTCGGCGATCGCGCCGGCATCCTTGTAGTTGACCGCGAAGCCGATCATTTCCTCAGGCGTGGTGCCCGATCCGACGCCGACCAGCAGCTTGCCCTTGGTCAAATGATCGAGAATGCTCACCCGCTCGGCAAAGCGCACCGGATGGTGCAGCGGCACCGACACCACCGAGAAGCCGAAATGCAGATCGGGGTGCTTGGCGGCGAGATAGCCGGCGAGGATGAAGCTGTCGCTCGCCACCGGCATATAGCCGTTAAAGTGATGGTCCGGCATGAAAATCGCTTCGAAGCCGGCAGCGGCTGCCCGGTCCGAATGGTCGATAAGGTCGGTGATCAGCCGGCCATCCTGCTCAGGACTCGTCGAGCGTGCATTCAGAAAAACCGAGAAGCGCATTACCCTCTCCCACCGTCCAGGCGATTACTCCGCGCCCATGACAATTAGAATTGACGTTCCTATTTTGATAGAGTTTGTGCGAACGCAATGTCAACCCAGTCGACCAAGAAGAAAGTGCGTGCCCCCCTTGCCGTGGAGCAGGTGGGCCGTGTGCCGCAGCAGGGCCGCAGCAAGGCCTCCTATGAGCGCATGTTCGCGGCCGCGCGCGCACTGATGCTGGAGCGTGGCGACGAGGAATTCACGCTGATCGAAGTGAGCCAGCGCGGCAATGTTTCGATCGGCTCGATCTATCTGCGCTTCGAGTCGAAGGACAATCTGGTGCGCGCGGTGATCTGCGAGGCGCTGGAGGAAATCGTCTCGTCCGAAGAGGCGATGTTCGAACGGCTGGCGGACGATGCCGGTAATCTCGGGGTATTCGTACGGCGCTATGTCGAGGAATATGCCGAGGTGCTGCGCGTCAATGCGCCCCTGCTGCGCCTGGCGATGCGCCGCGCCGCATTCGATCCGCTGATCTCGGCGCCGGGCAAACAGGTCGCCGATCGCTCTGCGGCGGGTGCGCAACGCGCGATGCTGCGCTTCGTCGACGAAATCGGCGGAGACCCGGCGCTGAAGGCCAATTCGGCCTATCACATCATCTTCGCGACCCTCGCACGCGAACTGAGCCTCGGCTCAACGGCGGAGTCGGCACGCAATTACGACTGGGAGTTGTTGAAGCGCGAGCTCGCCACGATGTGCCTCGCCTATCTGCGCGAGCATAACTAATACCTAGTTGCGTTGATAAGAACCCATCGCTGTTTCACCAAGCGTCACCCCGGCGAAAGCCGGGGCCCATTGGGGTCTCGCTATCGGCTCTTGCTGAGAAGGAGAGGCAAATGGATCCCGGCTTCCGCCGGGCTGACGGAGGGAAGCGGGATGAGTCGCCACCCATGCACCTTTGTATAAATCCCTGCCGCGCAAGGCGCGCTTCGTCGAAACTAGTAGCTCGTTCGGGCCACCCGTTGTTCGATCGCACCGAAAGGTTGCGCTCCGGTCGCATCGATGCCGGCCATCCGGATCGTGTCACCGAAGCTCAGGAACGGTGTCTCCGGCGCGCCCTTCGCAATGATTTCGATGGCGCGGCGCTCCGAAATGCAGGCCGATCCCAGCGTCGCATAGTCGCGGTTGGAAACCGTCCCCGAACCGATGATCGTCCCCGCGACTAGATCACGGGTGCGGGCGGCGTGGGCGACCAGTTCGGGGAAGGAAAAAGCCATCTCCCGTCCGTTGACCCGGCCGAAGCGCTCGCCATTCCATTCGACCAGCAGGTCGATGCAGACGCGGCCGTCCTGCCACCCGTCCCCCAGCGCCGCCGGCGTCACCGCGAACGGCGCCATGCTGCACGCCGGCTTGGCCTGCACCCAGCCGAAGCCGGTCTTCATCTCGATCGGCGCGACCGCGCGCAGCGACCAGTCGTTGATCTGCACGATCAGCTTGATGTGCTGCGCTGCCGCTTCTGCGGATATGCCCATCGGCACGGCATCGACGACCACGCCGAACTCGCCTTCGAAGTCGATGCCCAGGCTCTCGTCCGGAAACGGGATCGGGTCGCCGGGGCCGTAGAAGCGATCGGACATGCCCTGGTACATCAGGGGCCGGTCGCTATCGATCGGGTCGAGCCCGAACGCGATCTGCATCAGCTCGCCGTGATTGGCGAAGGCCGAACCGTCGAGCCATTGCCAGGAACGCGGCAGCGGTGCGCGCAGCAAGGTGGGGTCGATCGCTTCGCCCTGCCCCGCCGCCAGCCGTTCGGCCAGCGCCGCGAGCGGGCGCGCGACCGCGTCCCAGCGTTCGATCGCCGCCAGCAGGTTTGGAGCGACGCCCCCCGCCGACAGGCAGCGGGTGCTGTCGGACGAGACGACGATCAATTCGCCGTCGGGCGTGCCGTTGGCGCGGGTAGCGAGCCGCATCGCGTCAGTCCTCCAGGATCGCGACGGCGCGCGTCCAGCCGGCCGAGGCGCCCTTGATCTTGTGCGGGAAGCAGCTGACGGTGAAGCCGTGCGGCGGCAACGCCTCCAGATTGTGCAGCTTCTCCAGGTGGCAATAGCCGATGTCGCGGCCGGCCTTGTGGCCTTCCCAGATCAGCGAGGTATCGCCGGTTTCCTTCACCTTTTCCGCGGTATAGGCGAAGGGCGCGTCCCAGCTCCATGCGTCGGTGCCGGTCACCCGCACGCCGCGCTCGGTAAGGTACATGGTCGCTTCATAGCCCATGCCGCAGCCGATATTGACGAAGTTGGGATTGCCCACCGCGCCGCCGGCGGCGGTGTTGACCAGCACGATGTCGAGCGGCTGGAGATCATGGCCGATCCGCGCCAGCTCCGCCTCGACGTCCGCCGCGGTGACGACATAGCCGTCGGGGAAATGGCGGAAATCGAGCTTCACCCCGCGCTGGAAGCACCATTCGAGCGGCACCTCATCGATGGTAATCGCACGTTTCCCGCCGTCCATCGTCGGATGGAAGTGCCACGGCGCGTCGAGATGCGTGCCGTTATGCGTGGTGAGAGTCACCCATTCGGCGGCCGCAAACCCGGCACCGTCGGGCGTCTGCTCCTGGGTGACGCCGGGGAAGAAATGCCCTAGCTCGCCCACCGTTTCGGCGTGCGTCTGATAGGTGATCTTGGGCCGCATGAAGGGCGGATCGGTGATCACCTCGTTCTCGAGGGTGATGGACAGGTCGATGAAGCGGCGGGCCATGGCAGGTCTCCGGGAAATCAGGCCGTGTGGCCGCTGAGGGTTTCGGCGAACCAGTCGGCGATATAGTCGCGGCCGTACGCCATATTGTCGGCGCCGACATGCTCCACCCCGCCTTCGCGCGCGGTGAAGATCTTTAGCTCGCGCTTCGGGCTGTTGACCAGCTGCTCGTAGCAGTCATGCGCGTACTGAACGCTGATCTGCCGGTCGTTCGCCCCGTGGGTAACGAGGAACGGCACCTTCACGCCGCCCATATGGCCGTTGAGGTTCATCGCCTCAGCGCGCGCGAAGAAGTCGTCCATGTCCTTGGCGCCGAACGCCCACATGACGTGCGCCCAGTAATGCGGCACGGGGTTTTCGCCCTCGCGCTTCACGCGCTTTTGCTGCACCTCGGCCCAATTGTGGTTGGCGCCCCAGCAGGCACCCGAGGCGAAGCGGGGTTCATAGGCCACCGCTCGCGGCGCGAAATGGCCGCCAAGCGAAATGCCGGTCATACCGATCCGCTTGGGGTCAACATCCGCCTGCTGCTCCAGCCAATCAACAGCTTTCGATGCCCAATGCTCCGAATGCGGATCGACCGGCAAGTTCTGCAGCCGCAGCGCCTCGCCCGAGCCGGGCTGGTCGACGCAGAGGGTGGAGACGCCGCGCCGGGCCAGTGCCTCGGGCAGGCGCGACCAGTAGAGCAGTTCCTTGCAGCTATCGAGGCCGTTGCAATAGACAACGACCGGCTTCGGTCCGTCGCCCGGTGCGCGGGTGTAGAGCGCCGGCATGGTACCGTTCTCGAGCGGAATTTCCACCCGCTCGCGATTGATCTTGCCCAGCGCCGTCGCCTTGTCGAAGGCGCTGCGTGCATTGGCATAGGTCTCCTTGCGGCCAGGATGGCCATGACCCTGCATCCGCTCGGCGGTGAACAGATAGAGCGCCGCGCGCTCCAGCTTGGTCGCAGCGGAGAAGGCGCGGCCCCGCGCCTCGTCCTCGGCGGCGAGGTCGATCAGCTTGTCGCCCATCGCCGCCCATTGCGCCATGAACTGCGGCGTGCCGGCATCCGCGCCGCTCGCCGCCGCATCCTTGATCGGCTGGCACATGTCGACAATCTCGCCGATCTGCCCGCCGCTCTCCATCGCGATCGCGACCGAGAGGTTCCAGATATAATTGGGGAAGACTTCGAACAGCGCCATGGATCAGGCCTCCACGGCCGTGAATAGGCCGGGGTTCGGCGCCGGATGCGGCAGCGTCTGCGGGCCACCGGTGCCGATGCCCCACTGGTCCATCACCAACGGTGCCGGCACATGGACCTTGTGCTGGTGAGTCTCGAAATCGACTTCCTCCAGCTCCGAAGTGTACTCCGCGACGAAGCCATTCGGCGTCACGAAATAGCTGAAGGTGTTGTTACCTGCGGTATGGCGGCCGGGACCCCAGCCGATGCCGGTGCCGTGCTGCTTCAGCCGGTGTGCGCCGCGCATCATGTCGTCCACGCTCAGCATGTCATAAGCGACATGGTTGAGGCAGGGCGGCCCGGGCAGTAGCGCGATGCGGTGATGCGCCGAGTTGCAGCGCAGGAAGCACATGAAGTCGCCGAGCCAGTCGCTCACCTTGAAGCCCAGCACGTCAGTGAAGAACTTCACCGCCGCCTGATGGTCGGGCGAGTGCAGCACGATATGGCTGATCTTGAGCGGCACACCTTCCCAGCGCGCAAGCTCGCGCTTCGGGCTGCGCGCGACGTCGCTCGACACCTCGAACAACAGGCCGTCGGGCGAGAAGAATCGGAAGCCATAGCCGCCACCCGGGCTAGTCAGGTCGGCTGGCGCACCGACGGTGCGGCAGCCGACTTCGCTCACCTTGGCGTGGAGCGCATCGACATCGGCGCGGCTGTCGGCGGCAAGCGCAATCACGTCGACACGGTTCTCGTCGGCCGCGCGCAGGCGGACGACATGATGTTCGTCATGCCCCTGGGTCTTGAACCAGGCCATGCCGTCCTCGCTCGGCACCGGCTCAAGCCCCCATTGCTCGGTATAAAAGGCGCGCTCGGCCTCGAGGTCCTTCACCCCGTAGCCCACATAGCGGATTTCAGTAACACGGCTCATTTCGGTTTCCTCAGATAGGCTGGGCGGTGACGGCGAACATCTCGGCGGTCGCCTTGTGGTTATCGATGGCCGGGCCCTTGCCGAGCTGCCCCATGCAGATCGCCAGGCTGGCGTTGACGATGTAGGCGCAGCGCTCGTAGCGGCGGGCGCGATAGGCGGTGAAGGCGGCCTCCACGCTGTCGGCCTTGGCGAGCTCGTCGGCGAGGACGAGGCTGTCTTCGATCGCCATGCCCGCGCCCTGCCCCAGATGCGGCGTGGTGGCGTGTACCGCATCGCCCAGCAAGCCGATGCGGCCCTTGTGCCACGGCCCGGTGACTAGCATGCCTTCGAGCGGGCGATAGACTATGCCGTCATCGTCGATGATCTGCTCGGCCAGCTCGCGGATTGCCGGCGCACAGTCGGCCAGCTTGGCGCGCATGGTCGCGGCGAGGCCCTCGCGTGGATACCGGGGGTTGCCCGGCTCCGGCGTGGTCACGAACATGTACATCAGGTCTTCGCTGATCGGCACCAGCCCCAGGCCCGTGCGGCCGTTATAGACCTGGAGCGCGTCCATGCCGGCCGGGCGCGGGAAATTGTACCGCCAAACCGCCTGGCCGGTATATTCGGGCTTCTCGGCCTCAGGCAGGATGGCGGCGCGCGTTTGCGAATGGACGCCGTCGGCGCCGATCACCATGTCGTAGATGCCACTGGTGCCGTCGGAGAAAGTCACCGCGACGCACTCGCCGTCATCGACCATCGTCTTGACGGTGATACCCAGCCGAACGTCGGCGCCGTCGGCGAGCACGCGGTCCCCCAGTACCTTGTGCAGCGCCGGACGACCGATACCGACATTGGCGGGAAAGCCGTCGGCCAGTCTGGGCGAGGGCACGCGCGCGACCTTGGCACCGTCCGGCGCGAATATCTCGACCGCGTCAAACCCGACCCCGGCTGCGATATATTCGTCCAGAACCCCAAGCTGCGCCACCGCGCGCACCACATTGGCCTGCTGGATGATACCGACGCCGTAGACAGACCATTTCGGATCGCGCTCGATCACCGTGAGCCGGTGGCCCTGCGGCGCCAGCGCAATCGCCGCGGTAAGCCCGCCGATCCCGCCGCCGACGATCAGGATATCAAGCGGCGGCATCGGCCGCCTCGGCCAGCTTCACGCGCTTGGTATCACCGTTGACGGCGGGGAAGGGCAGATAAGAAATGCGCAGCTGCTCGGTGAGCGACAGCTCATGCTCGCCGGCCGGGAAGCCGCCGGGACGCTCGACCAGGATCGTCGCCTTGGCGCCGAACGCCCAGCGCCGGTCATAGGCGGTTTCCATTTCGTCGAGGGTTAGCGGTCCCCGCCCCTCGTCGAACCGCACCGCCTCGCGTGGCAGCAGATTGCCGTCGATCGCGACGTCGAGCTTCTCGACCATCGACAAGGTCAGGCCGCGATAATAGCCGAGCTTGGCTTCGAAGGCGAAGCCGGTCGGCGCTTCAGCCGGGCCGGTGTTACGCACGCTGTCGGCTTCGATCAGATACTTGTCGAACATCATCAGGCGGGTTCCTTCTCGGCGCCGAGCGCGGCTTCGGCCTGGGCGATCAGGCGATCAAACATCACGTGCTGGCGGCGGACCTGTTCGCGACTGTCCACCTCCATCACGTCCTGGATCCAGCGATTGCCCTCATATTCGCTGGAAAGCGTGCCCTCCCAGCCGCACTTCACCAGCTCCGGGATCACCTCGTCATAGGCGATCGCCGGATCGGTGCAGTCTTCGTTCATCTCGTAGAACTTGGCCTGGATGTGCCGGAAATACGGGGCGTAGTCTTTCAGCCGCTTGGGATTGGCATAGGGCGAGTGGCGCAGCGTTTCGGCCATAGCAATTTCCGCCTTGTTGCCCCCCCGCTTCACCGCAACTTCGTAGATCGTGTATTCGGCCATCACCTTTTCCTCGTGCTGGTCGACGATGAACTGGGCGACCTCGGGCCGCGCGCCCTGACGCTCGAAGCGCGCGCGATGGACCGGCGAAAAGTGCTTCATGAAGATGCCCATGTCGGGCAGGATGCCGAGGTGACGGGTGTTCAGCCGATCCGCGACCTCTATCGTGCGCAGGATCCAGGCATGCTCCAGATGCCATGGCGCGTGGACCTCCACCCCCATATGCACGTCCAGCTCCTCGGCGTACGGCACGCAGCGCGCGAGGATATCGGGACGCACAAACACCAGCACGCGCATGTTCCTGATGCCGAGCCGGTTGCACAGCACCAGGTCGCGGCGGATGCTGGCGACCTGTTCGTCGTCCGAGAGCAGTTCGCCCTTGCGCAGCTTGGTATCAAGGAACATGTCGTAGCAGGTGAAATGCGCGCCGTGGCGGGCAAGCATTTCCTGCCAGCGCACGACTTCCGCATCGTCGATGTTCGGGAACGTCGGCATGTTCTGCTCGGGCAGGATTTCGATACCCTTGGCGCCGAGCGACACCGCATGGGCGATCGCGTCCTCGACCGTCATCTGGCCGAGGAACATCTCTTCCTGGTAGCTGTAGAGGCTCACGCCCCGCTGGATTTTCGACACGATGGCTCCGTGAGTTACAGGCGACAAAGGGCCACGCCCTGCGCCATGGTGAAAACCCAGGCGCGAGGACGGACATCAAAGGATAGGATGGAGACGCGAGCGCCTTTGGCAGAGAGGTCTATCGGCGCCGGTGGGCGCGGGATCGCTGGCTGCATTTCGACACTCCTCTCGCAATCGAGCGATCTTGGGGCCGCCCAAAACGGCCTGTCGCTTCTGGGAGAAATCTACGTCGATAAACTGCGATATGAAAAATAGATTGTTTCTATCGTTTCAAATAGACCGCATGGATTTCAAAGGACCCATAATTTACAAATTGGATGGAAATCAATCTGGATAATAAATTTCCAATATTTCCTCGAATGGCTATCACGAAGCCGGGCCCGCAAGAGGCCGGCAAAGGAGAGACCAAGGGCATGATCCACCCGCCTCGTTCAAACACGCACCTTCACAGAGGCATTGCCTGATGCGGCGCCTCCGGATGGGAATGGTCGGTGGTGGGCTCGGCGCTTTCATCGGCCCGGTCCACCGCATTGCGGCAACGCTGGATGGGCAGATCGAACTTGTTGCCGGGGCCTTCAGCCGTGCGCCCGAACGGTCCTTCCAGGCGGGCCGCCATTACGGCATCGCGCCTGAGCGCAGCTATGCAAGCTGGTCGGAGATGATCGAGCAGGAGTGCGCCAGGCCTGACGGCATCGATTTCCTGACAATCGCGACGCCCAATGACACCCATCTGCCGATCGCCAAGGCAGCGCTGGAGGCGGGTATCGCAGTGATGAGCGACAAACCGGCGACGGCGACCCTCGCCCAGGCGCTGGAACTGGCCGGCACGGTGCGAAACACGTCGCGCCCCTATGCGCTGAGTTACACCTATAGCGGCTATCCGCTGGTGCGGCATGCGCGAGCATTGATCGCCTCGGGCGGCATCGGCACGGTGCGCAAGGTGCTGGTGGAGTATCTTCAGGGATGGCTTGCTGCACCGATCGAACGCGCCGGTAACAAACAGGCAGAATGGCGCACGGACGCCGGCAAGTCCGGCGTCGGCGGCGCCATCGGCGACATCGGCGTGCATGCCTTTCACCTCGCGGAATTCGTAACCGGCCAGCGCGTCGAGGCAATCAATGCCGACCTTGCCGCAGTCGTACCGGGGCGCGCGCTCGACGATGATTGCAGCGTGCTGCTGCGTTTTGCCGGTGGCGCGCGCGGCGCCCTGCTCGCGTCGCAGGTTGCGATTGGCGAGGCCAACGGCCTGTCCCTGCGCGTCTATGGAGACAAGGGGGCGATCGCCTGGCGCCAGGAAACCCCCAACCAACTGTTTCTCCATCACCTTTCCGGCCGCACCGAGATTCTGACAGCGGGAGGCGTCGGCCTGCTTCCTGCCGCGACAGCGGCGACCCGACTGCCGGCGGGGCATCCGGAAGGGTATCTTGAAGCATTTGCCAATCTGTATCGCGACTTCGCCAAGTGCCTTCGCGGCGACGCCGCACCAGAACTGCCCGACATTGAGGAAGGCGTTCGCTCGATGCTGTTCGTCGAGCGTGCAGTGGAAGCGAGCCGCGCAGGCATGGCCTGGGTGTCGCTCGACGGGACGGAGGCTTGCGTATGAAGACGATCAAGGGACCGGCCATTTTCCTCGCCCAGTTTCTCGGAGAGGCTGCTCCGTTCAACACTCTGGACAGTCTGGCCGCCTGGGCCGGCGGGCTAGGTTATAAGGGCATTCAGCTACCCTGCGACCCTCGGCTGATCGATCTGGAACAGGCGGCCACCTCCAGTACCTATTGCGACGACCTGCTTGGTCGGGTGCGCGCGCACGGCGTTGAGATCACCGAACTTTCGACTCATCTTCAGGGCCAGCTCGTCGCAGTCCATCCTGCCTATGATGCGCTGTTCGATGGCTTTGCTGCGCCCGAAGTTCGAGGCAACCCCGCTGCGCGAACCGAATGGGCGATTGCGCAGGTGAAGCTTGCCGCCCGCGCCAGCGCCCGTCTTGGGCTCAGCGCGCATGCCAGCTTTTCCGGTGCGCTCGCTTGGCCCTATGTCTACCCTTGGCCACAACGGCCGGCTGGCCTGGTGGAAGAGGCTTTCGCCGAACTGGCGCGCCGCTGGCGGCCCATCCTCGACGTGTTCGAGGACGCCGGCGTCGATTGCGCGTATGAACTTCATCCGGGCGAGGATCTGCACGATGGCGTGACCTTCGAGCGCTTCCTTGACGCAATCGATCAGCATCCCCGGGCGAACATTCTCTACGACCCCAGCCATTTCGTGCTGCAGCAGCTCGATTATCTGGCATTTCTCGACGATTATCACTCACGCGTAAAATGCTTCCATGTGAAGGACGCTGAGTTTCGTCCGAATGGCCGATCCGGCGTCTATGGCGGCTATCAGAGCTGGCAGGACCGTCCCGGCCGCTTCCGCTCGCTGGGAGATGGTCAGGTTGATTTCAGAGCGATCTTTTCGAAGATGGCCCAATATGACTTTGCTGGTTGGGCCGTGCTCGAATGGGAATGCGCATTGAAACACCCTGAACAGGGTGCCGCCGAAGGTGCGCCCTTCATCCGCGACCACATCATTCGCGTCACCGAACGCGCCTTCGACGATTTCGCGGCAAGCGGCGTCGATGCCGAAGCCAACCGCCAGCTCCTGGGGTTGCGTAAATGAACGACGGCTTGGCGTCGGCCAGCGGCCCCATCCGCGGGGAGGCCGGAAAGAGCATCTTTAGGCCGTGAGCGGCTGATCCGCGATTTGCAGGGACAGCTATCTATCGATAGCATCGATCAAAACGACGAAAATACCCTGCAAAGAGGAATGCCATGCGGTTCAAGGGCCTCGATCTGAATCTGCTTGGTGCGTTCGACGTGCTGCTGGAAACGCGCAGCGTTTCGGCCGCCGCGCGCCAGATGAACCTCAGCCAGCCTGCGATGAGCGCCGCACTGACGCGACTGCGCCAATTTTTCGGCGACGAGCTGCTCATCCCGCAAGGCAAGCGCATGTACCCCACCGCCTATGCCGAGGCGCTGGTGCCGCAGGTGCGCGAATGTCTCCATGTGGTGGAATCGATGCTGGTCACTTCCGGCCGGTTCGATCCAGGGACGAGCCAGCGGCGCTTCCGGCTGATCCTGTCCGATTATGTGATGACCGCCGTGCTCGCCCCCGCGCTGCAGACCGTAGCGACGATGGCACCCGGCATACGGCTGGAGATCACCCTGCCGGGGTCCGAGGCCGGCATCGAACTGCGCGAAGGCCGCGCCGACCTGTTCGTTGCGCCCGAGCAATTCATTTTCAGCGACCACCCCAGCGAGTTGCTGTGCGAGGAGCGCTATGTTCTGGTCGGCTGGGCCGAAAACCCCCTGTTCGACGATGTGCTGACGCTGGAAGATTTCAGCAGCGCCGGCCACATCGCCGTGCGGCTGGGTGGTCCACGCGACTATTCCTTCGCCGATCGTCAGGTCCGGCAACTGGGAATAGAGCGCCGGATCGAGGTGGAGGCCCCTTCCTTCACGGTCGTTCCGTGGTTGCTGGTCGGGTCGCAGCGGCTGGCGCTGATGCAGGAACGGCTCGCCCGGCGTGTGCTGACCGCCTTCCCGTTGCGCACCGCGCCGATCCCTTTCCCGTTTCAGCCGATGCGCGAAATGATCCAATATCACAGCAGCCGCAAGAACGACGAAGGCCTGCGCTGGATGATCGAACGACTCCGCGAGCCGGCCGCGCTCGCCTGATCGGCCGGTCTGCGCGACACCGTCAGCCGAAACCCGCTCCAGATGGCGGACAGCAGCCAAGCCGACTCAAGGGATCCTTTCGAGGCCCGTATCCCCGCCTAGTGCTCGATACAGTGCGGCTGCCGCTGCAAGCTGCTCACGACGCACCGCCAAAACGGCCTGCCGCGCGGCATATGCGGCACGCTGCGCATCGAGCAGTTCCAATCGACTGGTTTGCCCTGCGCGATAGGCCATTGCCGCCAGCGTGTGCCTGCGCTCGGCCTCGGTGGCGGCGGCCTGCTGTTCGCTGAGCTGCGCCGTATAGGTCGCTTGCGCAGCCAGCCCGTCGGCGACTTCGCGGAAGCCGATCTGGATCGCCTTCTCATAGCCCGCGACCGCGGTCGAGGTGCGCAGCCGGGCAAGATCGAGATTGCCGCGCAACTCGCCGCCGCGGAAGATCGGCACGCTGATCGCCGGCGCATAGGACCAGCTGCGGTTCGCGCCGCGAAACAGGCTCTCCAGACCCAGACTGGCAAAGCCGAACGCGCCGGTGAGCGAGAGGCGCGGGAAAAAGGCTGCTCGGGCCGCGCCGATATCCGCATTGGCGGCGCGCAGCTCGTGTTCCGCCTGGGCGATGTCGGGACGGCGGGTAAGCAGCTCCGACGGTGCACCAGCGGCGAGTGCGCTGCGGACCGGCTGATCAAGAAGCGGCATCGCGGGCGGCAGATCGCCCGGGAGCTGCGCGCCGACTGCCAGCGTCAGCGCGTTCATCGCCTGCACGCGCTCGCGTTCGCGCTGCGCGAGATCGGCCTGTGCCTGCCGGACCGAGCCCTCCGCCTGGGCAAGATCGGTGCCGCTCGCCTGTCCTGCCGTCCGCCGCTGGCGGGTGATTTCGAGCGCGGTTCGCCAGTCATCCAGCGTCGCGCGGGTCAGCGCCAGTTGCTCGTCCGCCAAGCGCTCGTTCCAATAGGCATCCGCCACCGCCCCGATTACCGCGAGCCGCGCCGCACGCCGCGCTTCAACCGACGCCAGCCAGCGTTGCAGTGACGCTTCGTTCATCGCACGCACCCGACCGAACAGGTCGAGCTCGAAGCTGGTCAATGCTAATTGCGTGGAAAACTGGCCGAACTCAAACCCGCTGGCGCTACCCCCGGGCTGCAGGCCGACGCCCGCACCAGCGACTGAGGAAGGCTGGCGCTGACGGGTATAACTCCCCTCGGCATTCAGCGCGGGAAGCGCCTGCGCCCGCTGCACTCGCAACTGCGCATAGGTCGCCTCGGCATTCAGCACCGCTATGCGCAGGTCGCGATTGGCGTCGAGCGACAATGCGATCAGCCGTTGCAGGCGAGGATCGCCGAACATGCCGCGCCATTCCGGCATCCCCTCTCCTCCATCGGCGACCGGATAGGTGTCGGCGACCGGCGGCGCCGGCAGGGAGAGCTTGGGCGTCATCGAACAGGCGGTGGTTGCCAGCAGCAGCACGAGTGGAAGTCGGCGCATCGTCATGCCCCCTTCCCCGTACGGCGAGTCTGCCAGCCTTCCGCTAGCCCCACCACCACCACGAAGAACACCGGCACAAACAACAGGGCAAGTATGGTACCGGTGATCATCCCGCCGAACACGCCGGTGCCGATCGCGTGCTGCGTTTCGGCGCTCGCCCCGACTGCCAGCATGAGCGGCAGTACGCCGAGCGTGAAGGCCAGGCTGGTCATCACGATCGGTCGCAACCGTACCCGAGCAGCCGCGACCGCCGCCTCAACCAAGCTACTGCCGTTCGCGCGATACTGTTTGGCGAATTCGACGATCAGAATCGCATTCTTCGCGCTTAACCCGATGATCGTAATGAGCCCGACCTTGAAGAAGATGTCGTTGGTCAGTCCGCGCAGCGCCACGGCGGAAACGGCGCCGATCAGTCCCAGCGGCACCACCAGCATCACCGCAACCGGGATCGACCAGCTCTCATACAGGGCGGCCAGGACGAGGAAGACGACCAGCATCGACAGGACAAGCAGCATCGGCGTCTGGGCACCCGCGTCACGCTCTTGTCGGGACTGGCCGGTCCACTCGATCGCGAAGCCCGGCGGCAACTGTGCCGCCAGACGCTCCATCTCGCGCATCGCCTCGCCGCTCGATGTGCCCGCCGCTGCCGTGCCGGTAATGCTGACCGAAGGATAGCCGTTATAGGTCGAAAGCTGCAGCGGACTGGTGCTCCAGACCGGCGTCACCAGTTCAGCGAGCGCCACCGTTTTCCCCTCGGCACCGCGCACCCGCAGCCGCAGCACATCATCGAGGTTCATCCGGTCCTTCGCGTCAGCCTGAACGATCACCTGCTGAAGCCGGCCCTTGTTCGGGAAATCGTTGACATAGCTGCTGCCGAGCGCGGTACCGATCATGTCACTCACCGCGCTAAACGATACGCCGAGTGCGCGAGCCTTGGCACGGTCCACGTCCAGCCGCACGCTGGTGCCGGCGGGAAGCCCCTCTGCATACACACCCGCAAGCTTGGAACTGCGTGCAGCGGTGGCGATCAGCGCATCGCGAGCGGCGAACAGCGCGTCGCGCCCCTTGCCCGCGCGATCCTCCAGCCGCAGGGCGAAACCCGAAGACGTGCCCAGCTCATCGATCGCCGGCGGCAACATGCTCATCACCCGGCCTTCGTGCACCGCTTTCTGCATCGCTGCATCGGCGGCGGCGGCTTCCTTGCGCACATCGGTACCGCCGCGTGCGCCCCAATCCTTGAGCATGGTATAAATCATCGCCGCGTTGGGGCCGGAGCCCGAAAAGCCGAAGCCGAGGATCGCCTCCGTCCGCTCAATGCCCGGCCGGCCGGCGATATGTCGTTCGAACGCCTCTACGGCTTCCTGTGTGCGGCTGGCCGTGGCGTCGGCGGGAAGCTGAAAGCTGGTCATGAAATAACCCTGATCTTCTTCCGGCAGAAACGAGGACGGCAGCTGGTTGAAGGCGCCCCCGAGCAGACCGAGAATCGCGGCGAAAACCAGCATCATCCGCATGCTTCGTTTCAGCAGCGCGCGAACCCAGCCCTGGTAGCGCGCCGTCGCACGATCGAACTGCCGATCAAACCAGGCAAAAAAGCGGTTCTTGCGCGGTTCCTTGTCCAACGGCTTGAGCAGCGTGGCGCAAAGCGCGGGCGTAAGCGTGAGCGCCAAAAATGCGGAGAACAGGATGGAGACCGCCATCGCCATCGAGAACTGGCGATAGATGGTACCGACCGAGCCCGCGGCGAACGCCATGGGAATGAATACGGCCGAGAGAACCAGGGTGATGCCGATCACCGCAGGCGTGATCTCACGCATCGCCTTGCGGGTTGCCTCGCGGGGGGCCAGCCCTTCTTCGTGCATCAGCCGCTCGACATTCTCGACAACGACAATCGCGTCGTCGACGATGATGCCGATGGCCAACACCATGCCGAACATGGTCAGCACGTTGATCGAATAGCCGGTCGCCAGCATGACTGCGATCGTACCAAGCAGCGCGATAGGCGCGACGATCGCCGGGATCAGCGTGTAGCGGATCTTCTGGAGGAACAGGTACATCACCAGGAAGACGAGCAGCATCGCCTCGGCCAGCGTGTGTAGCACCTTCTCGATCGAAATGCGGACGAACGGAGCAGAGTCGACTGGTACCGACCAGCTCATGCCGTTTGGCAAAGCCCGCGCCAGTTCGGCCATGCGCGCTCGCACGCCCTGCGATACTGCAACGGCATTGGCTCCGGGGCTCAGCTGAATAGCGGCGGAGGCGGCGACCTTGCCGTTCTCGCGGGTGGCATTGCCGAAGCTCTGTCGACCGAGCTCGATCCGTGCGACCTTGTCGAGTGTTACGCTCGATCCGTCGGTGTTCGCCTTCAGGATCACGCCGGCGAAATCTTCGACCGTCTTGAGCTGACCGTCCGCGGTCAGCGGCACCAGCACGCGCTGCCCAGCAGCGGTCGGCTCCGCCCCCAGCGCACCGGGGGCGATCTGTACGTTCTGCTCGGCGATGGCGCTCGTTACGTCGCTCGCGGTGAGACCGAAACCGGCAAGCTTTGCCGGGTCGATCCAAATCCGCATGGCGCGCTCGGTCGAGAAATTCTGGACCCGGCCGACGCCGGGCACGCGCTTCAGTTCATCGACGATGTTGCGCGTCATATAATCGGATAGCGCCACTTCGTTCTGCTGCGCGTCCGAAAGCAGGCTGACGATCATCAGAAAGCCGGAAGATGCCGATTCTACGGTTACACCGGTCTGACGCACCACCTGTGGCAAGCGAGCCTCGATTGCCTTGAGGCGGTTCTGCACGTCGACCTGCGCCATTTCCGGATTCGTGCCGCGACGGAAGGTTGCGGTGACGGTGGCGGAACCGGAAGTGTCGGCCGAACTCTCGAAGTAAAGCAGGTTCTTCACGCTCGAAAGCTCGCGCTGGATCAACGACACGACACTGTCGTTGAGTGTCTGCGGCGTGGCGCCCGGATAGCTGGCATAAATGCTGACAGTGGGTGGTGCGACATTGGGGAAGCGCGCGACCGGCATCTGCGGAATGGCGAGCGCGCCCATCAACACGATGGCGATGGCAATGACCCAGGCGAAGACTGGACGATCGATGAAGAACTGCGGCATGGCGGGCCCCTTAGCGGTCGCGCCAGCGAAGCTGCCGGACACGGGTGTTCGGCTGCACGCGGTCCTGCCCCACTACGACCACCACCTCGCCGGCGCGAAGGCCGGAGAGGACGACATAGCGGCCGTCCACGAGCGGCCCCAACTGGACGTGGCGGAATTGCACCCGGTTCTGGGAGTCGACCACTGCCAGCCGGGCGGCGCCATCATCGGCGCGCGTGACGGCCTGTTGCGGCACGGCAAGAGCCGCAGGCATGGGCGCACGCGGCAAACGCGCGCGGACGAACATGCCTGGCAAAAGCCGCTCGCCTGGATTGGCAACTTCAACGCGGACCAGTGCATCGCCGGTGCCGGGATCGACTGCTACACCCGAGAAAAGAATGCGCCCCTTGGCCGGATGCACCACGCCAGACGCGGAAACGATCTCAACCGGCCCCACGGCTGCCCCCGCAGCCCGGAGGGCAGCATATCGCTCCGCCGGCTGGCGGATGTCGACATACACCTTCTCAATCTGCTGCACGGTGGCGAGCGCGCTGGTGTCCGCCGCCGTAACCAGCGCACCTTCGGTCAGGTTCGCGGCGCCGATCCGGCCGGAGATCGGCGACGTGACGCGGGCGAAGCCAAGGTCGATCCGGCGACGGCGCAGCGTCGCGCGCGCCTCGGCAAGCTCGGCCGCCGCCTGATCGCGCGCGGCGACGGCATCGTCATAGCTCTGGCGGCTGATCGCGTCGGCCGCCATCAGCGGCTTCAGCCGATCGGCCTGCGTTCGAGCGCGTGCATAGGCAGCGGCCGCTTTTTGCAAGCTCGCGCGGGCAAGATCGGCATCGGCATGGAAGGGCGCCGGGCTTATCTCGAACAGAAGCTGACCCGCGCGGACTTCAGCTCCCTGATCGAACAGCCGGCGCTGGAGAATGCCGCCGACCTGCGGCCGAATCTCGGCTGTGCGGAACGCCACCACCCGTCCGGGCAGTTCGTCGGTCGCGATGACCGCGCGCGGGGCAACACGTACCGTCAGTACTTCAACCGTATGGGCCGGTGGCTCAGAATCCATTTCACTGGAGCACCCGCCCAGCACGAAAGCTGTTGCCAGCATGGCGGGGAGAACCGGCGGCAGGGCCCGGAAAAATGTTCGGCGTATCATGGCAGCGCCTATCCGCGCCTTCGGTTGCACCTAGGTCGAGATTGTGTGGAGATTATGTGGAGTTGCACTGGCGGCAGTTCAGGGTTCACGGTTAGAGGACTGGGGATGCATGTTGGAGTGCTGATCCAATGAACTCGCTCGCGCTGATCGCCGAGGACGACCGCGACATCGCTGACATCCTTCGTGCCTATCTCGAGCGCGAGGGATTTCGCACCGTCCAGGCGGGTGATGGCCGCACCGCGCTCGACTTGCATCTGGCGCTCAAGCCCGACGTCGTGCTGCTCGACATCTCGATGCCGCTGGTCGATGGGTGGGAAGTGCTGGCCGAGTTGCGGCGGCGCGGCAGCACGCCGGTTCTGGTCCTCACCGCGCTCGATCAGGATATCGACAAGCTACAGGCGCTGCGCATCGGCGCCGACGACTATGTCGTCAAACCGTTCAATCCGGTGGAAGTCGTGGCGCGGGTGAAGGCCGTGCTGCGCCGTGCGGGGCCAGGCGCCGCGGGCGGCGTGCTGCGGGTCGGCCCGGTCGAAATCGACACGATCGCGCACATCGTTCGCACCCTTCACGGTGATGTGGCGCTGACGCTCACCGAATTTCGGCTGCTGACCCATATGGCGCGCACGCCTGCCCGGGTGTTCAGCCGAGGCGAACTCCTTGATGCCTGCCTGCCCGGATCGGATGCGCTCGATCGCACCGTCGACAGCCATATCAGCAAGCTTCGCCGCAAGCTGGAACAAGCGGGTGCACCCGACATGCCGGAGGGCGTCCGCGGCGTCGGCTACCGGCTATGGTCGCGGGGATGAAAAAACGGATCAGCCTGGCACGACAGCTCGCGCTGGCGATGGCGGTGCTGGCCAGCATGGCGATCGTCGCCACCTCGGCCATTTTCTACATCGTCTACGCCGCGCTCGAGCGACTGCATATCCTAACGCCGCTGCCCCCCGGCGTTAATGCCTTCACGGGCCTCGATCTGGCTATAACGCTCACCGGCTGCCTGTTCGGCGCGCTACTCGCGCTGGCGATTGCACTTTGGGTTTCGCGACGCATCGTTCGTCCACTGCGCGTCCTCGGCGACGCGGCAGGGCGGATCGCCGGAGGCGACCTCGCGACCCGGATCGACCCGATACCCGAAGCGCATGGCGAGACAGCAACGTTGATCGCCGACTTCAACTCCATGGCCGCGCGGCTGCAGGGCATGTCGGACGACGTGTCGGTATGGAACGCCCAGATCGCCCATGAACTGCGCACCCCGCTGACAATCCTGCGCGGGCGGCTGCAAGGCGTGCAAGACGGTGTCTTTCCCCTCGATGCGCAACTGATCGGTGGGCTGCTGCTGCAAGTCGACGGTCTGACCAGGCTCGTCGAGGATTTGCGCAGCGTCAGCCTGGCAGAAAGCGGCCGCCTAGAGCTGATGCTGACGGACGTCGATCTTGCAGGCGAACTGCAGGCGCTGGCCCCTAGCCTGTCGTCGATGCTGACGCCCGCAGGTTTCAACCTGGCGCTGGACCTGCTGCCTGGATCGGTGCGGGCCGATCCGGCCCGCCTTCGCCAGGCCGTGATCGCACTCGTCGACAACGCCCGGCGCCATGCAGACCCCTGTGTGCTCCGGATTGAACTTGCGTTCAGCCAGACATTTGCCGCCATCCGCGTCATCGACGAAGGCCCTGGACTTCGTGCGGATTTCCAAGGGCGCGCCTTTGATCCATTCGCCCGGGACACGCGCGCACATGGGGGCACGGGACTGGGTCTGGCAGTCGTACGCGCTATCGCGCGCGCGCATTGCGGCGATGCGACCTACGCGCGCGATCGCAACCGCTCCGTTTTCGGGATAATGTTACCACGTTCCGAACGTTAGAAAACAGACATCAGGTCGACCACGGACATGCGGAAACCCTGTAACTGATCAGCGGAAAAGCGCCCTTCAGCCCAGAAAGGCGGGCGCAGCCGAGCGGCCGTCTGCCCAGATTAGGGGATCGATCGCCGGATGATTGACGATCGCCTCCACTTCGCCGACGAACA
The DNA here is from genome assembly GCF_056314185.1 of Sphingomonas sp. DMC8. Lineage (NCBI taxonomy): Bacteria > Pseudomonadati > Pseudomonadota > Alphaproteobacteria > Sphingomonadales > Sphingomonadaceae > Sphingomonas > Sphingomonas sp. DMC8. Next base: position 203,906 of record NZ_JBQUYV010000003.1, read on the forward strand.
GCGTGTGGGTTGCGACATCGATCCGCGATATGATCCGCGCCTCCAGAGAGGCTGCGGCATCTTGCAGGACGGGGAGCCCGGTTTCCGACGGCTGCCAATCGCCGATGGCAAACCGTTCCCGGCCCTTCAAAGCACCGCCAAAGGCCTGAACCATTTCCTGGTGACGGGTCGCGAGAAGGTTCACGCAGAAGCGCTCGCCCCGTTGCAATACCCGGAAGAGCGACGACTCCCGGTTGATGGAAACGACGATCGTCGGCGGGTCGGCCGCCACGGACATGACCGCAGTGGCAGCGATGCCTGCCCATGCGTCGCCGGTTCCCCCCGTTACGATTGCGACGGAGCTGGCCAGCCGCCGCATCGCCTGCTTGAATTCTCCCACCATCCGCTTGATCCCTTCGCTGAACCGATGAGTGCCAGGGCGCCGACTAGGGAGGGGGCCTGGCGTGTCGTTCTTTACTGCGGACTGCAGACCTCCCACGGTCCCAGTTCGGAGATTTCGCGCAGGAAGGGCACCGCATCGTTTTCGGGAAACTCGAATTCGCGAGCATAGCGGTGGCCACCAAATACCGCTGCGGCGATCGTCCCGGGCGCCAGCGCATCGCCGATGCGCGATACCGACTTGATCCCCGCCGCGTGCAGCGCATCGCGATCGGCAGTCAGCTCGCTGTAAATAGCGTCGTCCGCTGTGCGCGACGTCACCAGCACGAGCGACTGTGCCGGCAACTGCCGGCTGCGGCCGGTAAAGGTACAGGCCAATGTCACGGCCCCCTCCGCAAATGCAGTGACGCCCTGGTTGGCGAGAATTTCGACACCCTTCTCGAGCAGGCGTGCCTGGATGCGGGGCTGTTCTAGCGTGTTTGCGGTCCAGCTCGAAACCAACGCCGCCGGCGTAACCAACGTTACTTCCCGGCCCAAATCGCGCAGTCGCTCGGCAATAACTCCGCCCATGTAATAATGGTCGTCATCGAACAGCAGCACCGGCCCTTCCGGAATTCTGCCGGCCATGATGTCGTCGGGGGTATAGATTGCGCCCGCATCCCAGCCACCGGGCGCCTGACGATGGTACCGACCGACCCCGTCGCGCCGCCAGTGCGCGCCGGTTGCGACGACGATACGATCGAAACCGGCTTCGAGCAGGTCGCCCGCTGCCATCCGGCTGTCGAGATAGACTTCGACATTGGGAAGCTGGTGCAGCTGGGCAATGCGGTAGTCGCGCACGCGCCCCCAGGCGGAAAGGCCGGGGAGTTGCGATTCGCGCAGCACGCGACCGCCCAGTTCGGTGGTCGCCTCGGCTAGGCCGACCTCGTAGCCGCGCTTGCCCAGCGACACCGCGCATTCCAGCCCTGCCGGGCCGGCGCCGATAACGAGCACCCGATCCTGGCTCTGCTGCGTGGGGATGCGCTCGGGGTGCCAGCCGCGGCGCCACTCCTCACCCATGGTGGGATTCTGGGTGCAGCGGATCGGCGTGTACGTGTTGTCGGCCGCCGCGCAGATATTACACCCGATGCACTCACGAATATCGTCGAGCCGGCCTTCTTCGATCTTCTTCGGCAGGAACGGATCGGCGATTGATGGCCGCGCCGCGCCGATCATGTCGAGTACGCCGCGACGCACCTGCGATACCATCGTATCGGGCGAGGTGAAGCGCCCGACGGACACTACCGGCTTGCTGGTCACCTTCTTGACGAAGGCGACATAGTCTTCGTGCAGTGCTTCAGGCCCGAAGCGCGACGGGCGTGAATCGTTGGACCAGTCGCCGACGGTGATGTCCCACAGGTCCGGCATTTCGGCGAGCATCTCGATTACATCGCGGCCTTCGCCGTCCGAACAGAGGCCGGCCGGACCGATCAGTTCGTCGACGCAAATTCGCACCGGCACCGCGCAGCGGCCACCCACCGCGTCGCGCGTCTCCTCGATAAGCTCGCGCAGCAACCGCGCGCGGTTCTCGAGCGAGCCGCCATATTCGTCGATCCGCTGATTGTAGCGGCGCGACAGAAACTGCATCGGCGTGGTCAGGCCGTGGGCGGCGTACACATAGATCAGGTCGAACCCCGCCTGCTTCGCGCGCAGCGCCGCAGCGCGATGCCAGCGCCGGAGATTGCGAATGTCCTCCTTGTCCATCGCGCGCGACTGAACGGGATCATAGGAAACCACCGGCTGCGACGACGGCCCCAGCGGCACTTCGCGCGAAATGCGGTTCTGCGCCCGAAAGCCGTGATGGCCGAGCTCCACGCCGGCCAGCGAGCCGAATTCGTGAATGGCATCGGCGGCGCGCGCGAGCGCCGGAATGTCACGGTCGTCCCATAGCCGCGCCTCGTTGTGCGGAGAGATGTCGGCCGAAGGATGGATTTCGCACACTTCGGTACAGACGACAGCCCAGCCGCCTTCCGCCTTGACCCGCCGCATCGCCGCCATGCCCGACGGCGCCCGGTGGCCCATGCCGTTGCAATGCGGCACCTGGTAAAAGCGGTTGCGTGCGGTGACCGGCCCGATCTGCACCGGCTCGAACAGAATGTCGTACTGCGTGCTGCGCAAACTCACCTCCCCGATGTCAAGCGAAAGCCAACCATCTCCATCCCTAGCTGGCGATGACCCCAGTAAGGACATTATTGATCATTTGCAACAATAATAGCGTTTTAACCTCCGTTGTTGCGTATCGTTCAATTCCATGTCACCTTCCTCCGTGCTCAGTTCCGAGGGAGAACCACTTTGCCTCATTGCATCCGCTTCAGCAGTCCCGATGGCGTTACCCCGCCCTATGGGCCCTATTCGCACGTTGCCGCAGTCCGCGCCGGGACGGAGTTGATTTTCCTGTCCGGCCAGGTCGGTGAACGGCCCGATGGCACCGTTTCCACGTCCATTGACGACCAATATCTGCAGACGATCACGACGATTGCCACAATCCTCCGGGCAGAAGGCCTGTCGCCGGAGAATATCGTCAAGCTCACGACCTACGTTACCAAACCGATCGATCCGGTATCGCTGCGAACCATGCGCCACTCGGTGTTCGGCGATATCAAACCGGCTGCTACGATGCTGTTCGTGCCGCGCCTGGCAAGCGAGGAGTATTTCGTCGAAATCGATGTGGTGGCCGCACGCGCCTGACTTGCCGGCGCAGCCACGTAGCGGGCGCGATGCCGCGCGGCGAGGTCGTGAAAACCGATTCGCGCGGCATCACTCACCCCGTTCCCCTAGTGCACATCACTCACTCATTTTCTTGACATTGTTACATATTTGCAACTCATTAAAATGAATAATTTCGTTTTATATCAATGTAATATAGATAATCGCGTGATAGGCGAGGTGTCTTCGACACCAGCATACGCCCCCTCAAGTTTCCCGTTGCGTTTTTATTGAATCATCGCAACAATGCTGCCCCACAAACAGTAATAATTGCCTCCGGGTAAACGGAGGAGTCCGCAGCAGGAATCGCGCCGCACGTTCGCGGCAGTCGCCTATTCGCGAAGAGGGGAGCTATGTCCGAACAAACCCACCGTGTTCGCCTTGTGTTGCTTGCCGCAGTCTCTCTGCTGCCGTTCACGGCGACAGCACGCGCGCAAACTGCCTCCTCCACGCAAGACAATGCGCAGACCTCCGCCAAGGAAGCCCCCGCGCCGGCTCCCGACTCCGAAATCATTGTGACTGCACAAAAGCGCCAGCAGAGCCTGCGCGACGTGCCGCTCGCCATTTCCGCGATCGGGCAGGAAGGGCTGAAGGCGGTCGGCCATCAGGACGTGACCGCGCTGGTCAACCATGTGCCCAGCTTCCAGGTGCAACAGTTCAGCCCTACGACGGTCTCGTTCAACATCCGCGGCGTCTCGCAGAACGACTTTGCCGACAGTCAGGAGGCGCCGATCGCCTTCTATAACGACGAAGTCTATGGCGCCGCCCTTTCGGCGATCAGCGGCCAGAATTTCGACCTCGAACGGATCGAAGTGCTGCGCGGCCCGCAGGGCACCCTCTTCGGCCGCAACGCCACGGGCGGTCTTGTGCAGTATATCACTGCCAAGCCGACGCGCGATCTGCAGGCAGGTGCCACCGTGACCGTTGGGTCGTTCGGCGAGGTGGGCGTCGACGGCTTCGTCAGCGGTCCGTTGAGCGATCGCGTTCGCGCGCGTCTGACGGTGAGCACCGATCATTATGGCGGCTATATCGAGAACCGCATCGGCGACGACGTGGGCAGCCGCCACTTCCTCGCCGGGCGCTTCCAGATCGAAAGCGATGTCGGCGATGCCGGCCTGTTCCGCCTGAAGCTGCAATATCTCCAGAACCGCGGCGAGACGAGCGCGCCCTATTCCTGGCTGGCAGCGCAGCCGAACGCGGACGGCCTCGGCGTCCCCGCTCCGGGCTCCACCGACAATCTGGGCTATATCAATACCGGCGGTCCGTTCAGCCAGGCGCTGAACAACGTACCGCGCTTCCGGCGCACCTATTGGAGCGCGACGGCGCGCTACGAACAACCGCTGACCGATCACATCGACCTGACCTCGATCAGCGACTATCAGCGCGTGAAGAAATTCTACGGCGAAGACACGGATGGCACGCCGTTGAACATCTTCAACTATTACCAGAACCAGACGCAGTGGCAGGTGTCGCAGGAGCTGCGGCTGACCGGCAAATATGACCGCCTGACCTGGGTTGCCGGTCTGTACGGGCTCTACATCGATGCGAATGCCCGCGCGACGATCGACGGCAACATCCCCGGCTTCCTCGTCGGCCGGCTGCAGGCCGGCGGGCCGCAGCACACCCAGTCCTTCGCGCCCTTCGGCCAGCTCGACTATAAGCTGACACCCAAGCTGACGCTGACGCTAGGCGCGCGTTACAGCTGGGATCGCAAGAGTGACTGGTACAGCCACTCGGTGGTCGGCAGCTATGGCTATACCACCGGCCCGGTTACGCTGAATGGCGTCGACGTCACCTTCAATCCGGACAACAACCCGCTGGCCGTGCAATATTATCGGAACTGGTCCGGCAAGGCGGGCCTGGAGTTCCGTCCGGCGACCGACGTGCTGTTCTACGCCTCGGCAAACCGCGGCACCAAGAGCGGCGGGTTCGACATTCCGAACTTCCTGATCCAGGATGCCAACGCCCGCTATCTGGTCGAGACGATCCCTTATCGCCAGGAAGTGCTGACCAGCTACGAAGCCGGCTTCAAGATCTCGGCGCTCGACCGCAAGCTGGATGTGTCCGGCGCCGTGTTCCATTACGACTATAGCGACTATCAGGCCTTCATCATTCAGGGCCTGACGGCGGTGATCACCAATCTGCCTGCCAAGGTATCGGGAGCCGAGCTCGAGCTGAACGCCCGCCCGCTACAGGGAATGCGCCTCGGTGCGTTCGTCACCTATCTCGACACCAAGATCAGCAACGTAGCCTTGCCGTCCGGTCGCGTCACCGACCGGGTTATGCCGCAGGCGCCCGAATGGAGCGTTGGCTGGAACGCAGGCTACAGCTTCGCCGTCGCAGGCGGCCAGGCCTCGATCGACACCGACTGGCGGTATGACGGCGGGTCCTATTTCTCGACGTTCAACGCGCCGATCGACTTCGAGCGCAGCCACGTCGTGGGCAACGCGCGGATCAGCTTCACGCGGGGAAGCTGGACCGTGGCAGGCTTTGTCAACAACCTGACCGATCGCCGCTACCGGGTCTACGACCTTGACAATAGCCTGTCGCTCGGTTCGGCGCAGAGCACCTATGCCCGGCCGCGCTGGATCGGCGCCAGCCTCGGCTGGAAATATTGAGTGCTCGGCGCTGATCCCGTCCCAGGGGTCAGCGCCGGCCACAATGCGGTATCTGGCGCATCTTCGGCCGGGTGTACCCCAGCCGACGACGTCGTTTCGGCGACCGGCAAGGCCGAGGATCCCGGCCCGCGTCAGTGCAGGACGATCGCGCCGGATCGAAGACCTCTTTTTTCCCCGCTTCCGCCAGGGCGATGGCTGATATTTCGCTGCTTGCGCCTTCCGGCCACATGCGAGAGCGGCGTAAGGCAGGGGGCACCTACGCCCCCTCCATCGTCACTCCGCCGTGCCGCTCCCGGCCTGTTCGGCGTCGAACTCCGCGATCGCCGCGCGGGCGATGCGCGTTGAATCCATGCCTGCCGGAACGCCGCAATAGACCGCGACCTGCAGCATTGCCTCGCAGATTTCCTCGCGCGTCAGTCCGTTGCGGAGTGCAGCCTTGACGTGCAGCTTCAACTCATGCGGACGATTGAGCGCGCTGATCATGCCCAGATTGAGCAGGCTGCGATCGCGGCGCGACAAGCCGTCGCGCGACCAGATGTCACCCCAGCAATAGCGGGTCGACAGCTCCTGCATCGGGCGGGTGAAATCATCGGCATTGGCCAGCGACGTGGCCACATAGTCGGCGCCCAGCACTTCACTGCGCAGCGCCAGCCCCTGTTCGAACCGTTCGGAATCGCTTGCCATGGCTCGCCTCTTCGCAGGTTCTAGAGATTGCCGATGAGGCAGTATTTGATCGACAGATAGTCGGCCAGCCCATGATGCGAGCCCTCGCGCCCGAAGCCTGATTCCTTCACGCCACCGAAGGGTGCCACTTCGGTGGAAATCAGGCCGTCGTTCACGCCGACCATGCCATATTCCAGCCCCTCCATCATGCGCCACTGCCGCGCGGTATCGCCGGTGTAGACATAGGCAGCCAGGCCGAACGGCGTATCGTTGGCGACGCGCAACGCTTCCTGCTCGTCGGTAAAGGCAAGCACCGGCGCGACCGGTCCGAATATCTCTTCGTGCGCGATCGTCATCCCGGGCGTGACACCGGCGAGCACGACCGGCGGGTGGAACGCGCCACCGGCCGGCACCGCGGGCGGCGATCCGACCACGACCGCCCCTTCGCTTTCGGCGTGGCGCACCAGTTCGGCAACGCGCTGCGCCTCGGCCTCGGTGATCAGCGGGCCCATGGCCGCCGGACAGGACACACTGTCGCCCACCCGGATCGCGTCGACACGCGCCGAAAGCTTCTCGATGAACTGCTGATACACGCCCTGCTGGACGAGGAAGCGGTTCGCGCAGACGCAGGTCTGGCCGGCATTGCGGAACCGCGAAGCGATTGCGCCGTCCACGGCCTTGTCCAGATCGGCATCGTCGAACACGATAAAGGGCGCATTGCCGCCGAGTTCGAGGCTCAGCCGCTTCACCTGGCCTGCTGCCTTGGCCATGATGATCTTGCCGACCCGGGTCGATCCTGTGAAGCTGATCTTTCGCACCAGCGGATGGGTGCAGAACAGGTCGCCGGCATCGGCCGAACGAACCGCCGGCGCCACGCGGAACAGGTCGTGCGGCACGCCTGCCCGCTGCGCCAGCGTTTCCAGCGCCAGCGCCGAAAGCGGCGTCAGTTCGGCTGGCTTGACGATGATCGAGCAGCCGGCCGCCAGGGCGGGCGCGACCTTTCGCGTGATCATGGCCACGGGAAAGTTCCACGGCGTGATCGCGGCGCAGGTACCCACCGGCTGCCGCAGCGTGACGATGCGCTTGCCGGGCGCGTGCGAGGGGATCACCTCGCCATAGGCGCGGCGCGCTTCTTCCGAAAACCATTCGACGAACGCCGCGCCGTAGCGCACCTCGCCCCGCGCCTCATCCAGCGGCTTGCCGCTTTCGAGCGTCATCAGCAGTGCCAGCGCTTCGGTGTTTTCGACGATCAGGTCGTACCAGGCGCGCAGCACGTCGCTACGGGCCTTTGCCGTGCGCGCTGCCCATTCCACCCGGGCGGCGTCGGCTCGCTCGATGATGCCAGTCAACGCGGAAACATCATAGCGCCGGACCGTCGCGACCAGGCTGCCGTCGGCGGGATTTTGCACCGGCAGGCCAGCTGCGTCGAAATGGTCCTGCCGCAGCAGCTGCAGGGCATCGTCCTTGGTCATCTCAAATCCCCGTGGGTGTTGGGTGGTAGGCCTCAGAACATGCGGCGCAGGACATCGGTGGGGCCGTTGCGGTCCTGCAGTCGATGCTTGATGGCCCCACCGACGTGCAACGCGATCAGTCCGAGCAGAATATAGGCGCTATAGGCATGCAGCGTGTCGAACACCGCGAATGCCTTGTCGTTCTTCGGCAGCAGCTCGGGCACCTGCCCGAAAAAGAAGAAGGGCACGCCGTCGCTCTGGGTAAAGCTCGACGACATCGCATAACCGAGCATCGGGATCAGCAGGGTGAACGCCATGATCAGCCGGTGGACGATGTGCGACAGCATCTTTTCCCACGGCTTCAGTGCCTCGGGCTCGTGCGGCAACAGCTTGCGATAGCGCCAGCGTAACAGCAGGTGGACGATCGCCAGCAGCCAGACCAGCACGCCGAACTGCTTGTGATTGGGATAGAAAATTTGATAAACCCATTGCGGCGTGGTGCTCTCGGGCAGGCGAGTCATGTACCAGCCCGATGCAATCAAGCTGAGGATGATCGCTGCGCGAAGCCAGTGCAGCACGCGCATCGAAAGCGGGTATTTCTCGGTCGCTTGTCCCTGTCGGTCCTGCATTGCCATGCTCCCCCTCAAAGATAGACACCGCGCGAATAGCCGCCGTCCACCGTCAGCGACTCGCCCGTAACCAGCGGCCCCTCGGCCAGCGCCAGGAACGCCACCATGCGGCCGATGTCGCTCGGCTCGAGAATGGTGCGGGCGGGAATGTCCGCCAGAAATTCTCCCTCGATGTCCGCCGCCGAAAGGCCGCGCTCCTCGGCCATTTCGTGGAACAGCTCCGCCAGATGCGGCGTGCGCACGATGCCGGGGTTCACCGTGTTGACTGAAATGCCGGCCGGGGCGAGTTGGTCCGACAGCACCTTGGTGAGGTGCGACACCGCCGCGTTGCGCAGCCCGCTCAGCGTGTCGCTCGAGCGGCCGGTGAGTCCGCCGATGTTGACGATGTGCCCGCGACCCGCCGCCTTCATGGCCGGAACGACCGCCTGGGTATAGCGCAGATAGCCCCCGACCTTGACGTCCATAGCCTCGATCAGCAGGTCCACATCGATTCCCTCGATCGGTCCGCCGATCGGGGTAGAACTCGCCGCCGCGTTCACCAGCACGTCGATGCGGCCGAAACGGTCGAGCACCTGGCGCACAAGCGCCTGGATCGAGCCGCTGTCGCAGGCATCAGACGCGATCGCGGTCACCGGGACCGCATGCGCGGCGGCAAGCGCCGCCGCCGCCGTTTGCAGACGGTCGAGCCCACGGGCGGTCAGCACCAGAGCGAAGCCAGCCCGCGCCAGCGCATCGGCGATGCCGGGAACGAGGCCGCCGCTGGCGCCGGTCAGGATGGCGACGGGGTGCGCGTCGCTCATGGCAGCTCCGCCTGAATCAACAGCGGGCCATCGAGCGCCAGCCCCTTTTCGAGCGCCGCCGCAAGCTCCGCATTGGTGGTCGCCCGTATCGCCTCAACGCCATAACCCGTCGCCAGCGCAACCCAGTCGATCCGCGGCTTGTCGAGCCGGGTAAGGTCGGCAGTGACAGCGTCGTCGAGCGGCACCGATGCGCGCGTCAGCTCGGTCTGGAGGATCGCATAGCGGTGGTTGGCGGCGATGATCACCGTCACCTTCAGCCCCTCGCGCGCCATCGTCCATAGCGACTGGAGCGTGTATTGCGCGCTGCCATCGGACTGGAGCGACACAATCCGCCGGTTGGGTGCCGCGAGTGCCGCGCCGACCGCGCAGGGCAGGCCCTGCCCAATCGCACCGCCGGTATTGGTCATCACCCGATGCTGCCGCGCGCGATGGGCGTTGCGCAGCCATGGGCCGCCGAGCGTCGAGCCCTCGAGCGAAATGATCGCGTCTTCGGGCAGCTGGACGATCAGTTCCTCGACGACCGACGCTGCGGAAAGCGCATCTTGCGGGTTCGAGGCCGGCTTTGCTGCCGGCACGGACGCTATCACTGCGTCCGTAGCGCCGATCGCCGCGACAAGGCGCTCTAGCGCATCGACGGCGTCGTCTCCGGCTGCGGCGAGCGTCACCAGGCGCGAGTCCGGCACCAGTTGGCTCGGCCAGCCCTCATAGCCGAAATAGCTGATCGGCGCGCGCGCACCGGCTAAGAGAACCGTCGCATTGCCCATCTGGGCGGTGACGTCGTCGGGGAAATAGGCTTGGCGTTCCACTACCGGCAGATCGCCGCCCAGGGTGACGATGGGCGGATAGGGCTCCATGAGCAGCCGCCCGCCGAGCTTCGCCGCGATGCGCGCGCCGGCGCGGATGCCGCGTTCGCACAGCGCATCGGCACCGAGGAGCACCAGCACCTCGCCCGCCCCGGCCAGCCCGGTCGCGGCATTTTCGATCACCGCGTCCGCGACCGCAGCCCGCCCTGCGACGGCCTCCGCAGCAGGTGCAACCTCGTTCGGCGCCGCCGCATCGACGACATCGGTTGGGATCACCAGCGTCGCGGCGCCGCCGCCGTCCCGGCGCGTCGCGGCAAAGGCTGCGGTCACCCCGGTCTCGATGTCCGCGACCTTGCCCAGATAGATCACTTCCTTCGACACCGGCGAGGCCAGCGAGCGAATGTCGGACGTGAGCGGCGCATCGGCGGCCAGATGCCAGGTGGCGTGGTCGCCGATCAAGTTGACGATGCGCGAGCCCGCCCGGCGCGCATTGTGGAGATTGGCGATGCCGTTCGCGAAACCCGGACCCAGGTGCAGCAGGGTGAGCGGCACCTCGCCGGAGACGCGCGCATAACCATCCGCCGCGCCCGTGCACACGCCCTCGAACAGGCTCAACACGCAGCGCAGCCGTCCGTCGCGGGCCAGTGCGCTGACCAGCCCGAGTTCGGTCGTACCGGGATTGGCGAAGCAGATGCGCGCGCCGCCGCGATACAGGCTGTCAATCAGGAGATCGGCGCCCAACCGCTGGGCGGGCGGCGCTTCGACGGCAGTTTGGCTGTTCACGATATACCTCTTCTAGCTGCACGGGGCGCCGCGGCAGGCATCGAGCCCGGCCAGGAAACCCTCCACCAGGCGTTCGAACGCCGTCGGCGCGTCGTCATGCACATAGTGCGATGCCTCAGCGACGGTGGCATGGGTCAGGGCAGGGTTACGCGATTCAAGCTGCTGAACCATCGCCAGATTGCAGAAATCCGATCGTCCGCCGCGAATGACCAGCGTCGGCGTACGAATCGCTTCGATCACCGGCTGGAGATCCACCACCCGTGCCGGGTCCGGCGTCACCCGCGTGGCGGCGATGCCTTCCGCGTCATAGCGCCACACGACCCCGCCATCGGCATCGGCGCGCATCGATTCGAACAGCCGCTCCTCGATCGCCGCATCGGCGACATTGGGCCGCAGCGCCCGCCAATAGGCGCGCGCCTCACCCCAATCGGCAAAACGGATCGGCAGCGCGGCCATTTCGCGCTTGATCCGCTCCGCGCCCGCGCCCGAGGCGGAGGAACCGGCAGTAATGTCTTCGACGATCAGGCCATCGAGCCGATCGGGATGGCGCGCCGCGTAACAATAGGAGGTCGTCCCTCCCATCGAATGGCCAAGGAGGATAAAATGCTCCAGCCCCAGCGTATCCACCACGCACTCCAGGTCGGAGAGATAGGCGTCGGTATAATAGTTGCGATCCGGGTCCCAGTCGCTCTCCCCCCGCCCCCGCGCATCGAAGGCGATGAGGCGGCGATCCCACAGTGATGCAGCAAGGCCGCGCCAGGTGCCGGAATAGCCGCGCAGGCCATGCAGGAGGACGATGGCGGGCGCCGCCTCGTCCCCCCACACGCGCACATTGAGGCTGATCGATCCATTGGCGATCCGCTGCGTCTTCTCCCCCTCCAGCAGGGGAATCGGCTGCGGCGGCGCAACGGAGACGGCAGGCCCGGTGGTCATGGCTCAGGTCAGCCCGTTGCCTTCGGCGTCTTCGGCCTTCAGGCCGCCGAGCCGCGCATTGAGACGACCGCGGGTGGCAAACACCCAGCACACGATCACTTCATCGCGATTGGGCGCGTCGTCGAACGAGACGCTCATCGTGTCATAGTGCGAGCGTACGTACAGCGCATCCTTGTGGCCGAACGGAATGTCGAGGATGGTCCCCGGCACGCCGCGTTTGCCGGTCGACGGCACCCAGGAAGCACCGCCCCCCACCGCATCGCGCACCGGATTGGCGGCCGGATTGGTCAGCAGCGCATTGCCATGCTCATATTCGCCGTCGATGCCGACCAGAATCGCCTTGCCATAGCTTTCGATCTTCGCGCCGCCCGACAGCGCATTCAGCCGCCGGCCGATCTCGACGCCCAGCGCAGGCGATGCCTCGATCCAGGCGGAGAGATCCTCGACAAACTGGCCCGCATAGGGGTTCTTGATGCACGCACCGATCATATACTTGAACAGCGGTGAACCGTCCGCCGCCGCGCCCGTTTCGCCGGCCCAGATTTCCTCGACCTGGCTGAACCATTTGCGAATGTGGAACGGGCCGAAATTCGGCGCATAGGTCGTCATGATACTCTCCCTAGAATGTCTGCCGCAGCGGGCATTTCACAGTGCGGCCGGATCGACGGGATCGGCCTGGCCCTGATTCCGGCCGAGTTCCGCCTGCGCAGCGCCATCCGCCTGCGGCACGCGCTGGCAGATGACCTCCAGCATGTGGCCGTCCGGGTCATAGAAATAGATGCCGGTCGAGACGCCGTGATCCAGGATCTCGGCAATCTCCACCCCGCGCGCACGGAAAAATTCATAGTTGCGGCGCAGATCGTCCATGCTCGTGCCGGCCAGCATCAGGCCGACATGCTCGAACTCCTTGCCCTTGCTCGCACCCTCCTCGGAGGGGAACAGCGCGATGTCGTGATCGCTGAGGCCGAAGCTCATGAACACGCCACCCTTGTAAGGGCCGTCCGCCGCACGCGCGACGAGCTTCATGTTCAGCACCTCGGCGTACCATTTGGCCGAGGCTTCGGGATCCTTCACGAACAGAACGATATGGGCGATCCGGTCGATGTGGATCGGCGAGGTCTCATGCTGTGACATGCGGCAGCCCCAGATCGGAGGGAACACCCGGCACCCAGGCCAGATCGGTGATCTCGTTGAACTCGCGCCACTCCTTGGCCCAGGTGCGACCGCCATCGGTGGAGCGATAGAGATAGCCGAACTTGCTGGCGGCCAGCAGGAAATCGGGATCGGCGGGATTATTGCCAAAGGCCCACATGCACGAGTTGGACGGACGGTCCAGCTCGGCGCGCGTCCAGGTCTCGCCAGCATCCACCGAGTTAAGGATCGCTGCCGTCGTACCCGGCGTGCCGTCGCCGATGCCCACGGCGATCTCGCGATTGCTGCCCGGCTTGCGCATCAGCAGCCGCGAATAGCGCAGGCCCCATGCCTCCTTGGCGACGGTGCGGGTCCAGGTCTTGCCGTCATCGGTCGAACGATAGAGCGCGATCACCGTAAGGGCGAGGTGCACGCGCGATCCATCGTCCTGCTTCAGGATCACGATATCGTGGATGTCGGAATTACCGCCGAACTCACTCCAGCTGGTGTCGATCCGCTCCCAGCTGTCGCCGCCGTCGCGGCTGCGGTGGAGGCCGCCCTCTTCCACGCCGGCCCAAACGTCCATCGCATCGTCGGGATCGACAGCGAGCGCGAGCATCCGCGGCCGATTCACGCCGGCACAGAACTCCGGCATTTCCAGCGGGGTACGCTCCCAGGTCTGGCCACCGTCCTTCGAGCGGAACAGGATCGATCGCGAGGGCGCGCCGGTGCCAGCATAGAGGATCTTGGGGTCGCTCTCACTGGCCACCAGCTTCCAAACGGCATAGCCGTTCAGCGCACAGTCGATCCGCTTCCAGTGGACGCCATGGTCAGCACTATAGAACAGTCCCTTCTCCGCGCCGGCGAAGAGCGCTTCCGGATTGGCAGGATCGACCAGCAGGCAGCGGACACGATCATCATATTCCAGGTCCTGCCGGATGTTGATCCGATACCAGCTCTTCCCGTCATCATGGGTGCGCATCACCGCCTGGCCATCGGTGGCGACGATCATCGTCCTGCTCATGTCCGCTCCTGTTCGTTTCGTGAGGTCGTGCGGCAGCGTGCTGCCTTAGCTGAGGTTCACCCACACGCTCTTGATTTCGCTGTAGAGTTCCATCGCCTGGCGGCCATGCTCGCGTCCCCAGCCGGATTGCTTGAAGCCGCCGAACGGCGTGGCGTTGTCGACCATGTTGAAGCAATTGACCCACACGGTGCCGGCCTTGACCGCGGCAGCCATGCGATGCGCTTGCTTCAGGTTGTTGGTCCAGATGCCGGCAGAGAGGCCAAAATCGGAATCATTGGCCTGATCGACCAGATCCTCCACGTCGCTCCAGGACAGCGCACTCAGTACCGGGCCGAAAATCTCTTCCTTGACGATGCGCATGTCGCGCCCGGCATTGGCGAGAATCGTCGGCTGAAAGAAGAAGCCCTCGTCCAGCCCCGCCGGCCGGCCACCGCCGGTGACCAGTTCAGCCCCTTCATTCTGACCGATCTCCACATAGGAGCTCACCCGGTCCCATTGCTCCTGCGAGACGAGCGGGCCGAAATTGACCGTCGGATCGAGGCCGTTGCCGATCGTCAGCCGCGCAGCATGATCGGCGACCCGGGCCAGCAGGTCGTCATGGATCGAGGCATGGGCATAAAGCCGAGAGCCCGCCGTGCAGGTCTGCCCCTGATTGAAGAAAATGCCCGCTGCAATCGACGCCGCCGCCGCATCGAGATCGGCATCGGGGAGCACGATCTGCGGCGACTTGCCGCCCAGTTCCAGGCTGACCTTCTTGAGGTTGACCGTCGAGCCGCGGACAATCGCTTTCCCGACTTCGGTCGAGCCGGTGAAGGCAACCTTGTCCACGCCCGGATGATCGACCAGCGCCGCGCCCGCCTCACCGAAGCCGGTGATGACGTTGAATACGCCAGCCGGCACACCAGCTTCCAGCGCAAGCTCGGCCAGCCGCAGCGCAGTGAGCGGCGTCTGCTCGGCGGGCTTGAGGATGACCGTGCAGCCAGCGGCGAGCGCCGGCGCAACCTTCCACGCCGCCATCGACATCGGATAGTTCCACGGCACGATCAGACCGCAGACCCCAACCGGCTCGCGCAACGTGTAGTTGAGAATCTTGGCGCCGCTGCGCGGAGACACCGGCAGGGTCTCCCCGCCGAACTTGGTCGGCCAGCCGGCAAAATAACGAAAGGTCTTGATCGAGCCCTCGATCTCCACCGCCTGGGTGAGCGTCGCCGGCTTGCCATTGTCCATGCATTCTAGCACGGCCAGCTCAGCGGCGTCCCGCTCGATCAGATCGGCCAGCCGGTTGAGCAGCGCCGAACGATCGACCGCACTCATGTCACGCCACACCGGGTTGTTCAGCGCCCGGCGCGCTGCCTGCACCGCGAGGTCGACATCGGCAACGCCGCCTTCGGCAACCTGACAGAGCTCCTTGCCTGTCGCCGGATTGACCGTCGCGAAGGTCTTGCCCGATTGGGCCTGCACCGACTTGCCATCGATGATGAGGCCCAGAGGCCGCTGCGCAAGCCTGGCACCGATTGCCTCTGCCTTGGCGAATGCTGGAGACAGATCGTTCATGGCCTCACCCCTCGACTAGCTGCGTGGGCGACGCGATTGCATGCGCCGCCGCTTTCAATCTCTGCCTAACGCATCCACTTCGTGTAAACAATACTAGATTTTCATATTTCGTTGTTGCACAGGATGGACAATAAGAAAGGCAGAGGAGGCGCAGCGTGGCGGATGAGTTGACGACATTGGAAGAAGCGCTCCGCGCCGCGCACGGCGCGTCCGGCAGCCCGGTGTCGAACGCGATGCTGGTTCCAGACCTTACGGCCGCCTATGCGGTGCAGCGCCGCCTTGCGGGGCGGAACGGCCTTCCCGTGATGCTTTGGAAGCTGGGCGTCACCAGCGCGGGCGCACGGGCGGCGTTCGGCACCCATGAACCCGTAATCGGCCGCCTCCCGGCCAGCGCGATCTACTCGGACGGCAGCACCATCCGCGCTCTCGGCGGCGAAATGTATGCCGAGGCGGAACTCGTCTTCGAGCTCGGTAAAGACCTGCCCCAGCAAGACAGGCCCTATACGCGCGACGATCTGAGCGGAGCCCTGAAGGGCATCTATGCGGGCATCGAGATCGTCCGGACGCGGTTCGAGTCGAGCGAGCTGTCGCTGCAGCAGCTGGTTGCGGACAATGTGATGGCGCACGGCCTGGTATGGGGGCGCAAGCTGGCCGACACTTGGGAAGACCGCTTTGCGGACATGCCCGTCCGCCTGCTCCGCAACGCCGATGCCCCGGTCGAAGGTTCCACCGCCGCCGTCCTGAACGATCCGCTGGACGCGCTGGTCTGGCTCGCCAATTGGCTGCGGGAGCATGAGGGCTACGCACTCAAGCGGGAACAGTTGATCGCTTCGGGCACCTGCACCGGTGCCACGGAGATCGCCAGCGGCGACACGATCCGCGTGCGCTTCGGCGATGTGGACGGGGCGCGTGTGATGCTCGATGCACGACTTTGATAGGAGAAGCGGAATGTCTCTGGAACTGGGATTGAAGGACAAGGTCGCCATCATCACCGGCGGCGGTGTCGGGATCGGCAAGGAAACGGCGCGCAAGCTCCTGCTGGCGGGCGCCAAGGTGGTGATCGCTGCGCGGACCAAGTCCAAGCTCGATGCCGCGGCGGAAGAGCTTCGGGCGGCGACCGGCGGAGAAGTCCTGGCGGTCAGCACCGACACCACCTCGAAGGAATCAGTGGAGGCGCTGGTCGCTGCCACCGTGGAGCGATTCGGCGCCGTCCACATCCTCGTCAATTGCGCGGCGGCGCCGGGCGGGCTGGTGCGCAACGCGATCGAACTGGCCGACGAAGACATGTTGATGCTCGACCTCAACACCAAGCTGTTCGGCTATTTCCGCACGGCAAAGGCCTGCGTGCCGCACATGCGCAAGGCCGGCTGGGGGCGCATCGTCAATGTCGGCGGTCTGACTGCGCGGTGCACGGAGGCACTGTCGGGCATGCGTAACACTGCGCTGGTGCATTTCACCAAGACCCTTTCCGACGAAGTGGGCAAGGACGGCATTACCGTGAACATCATCCACCCGGGCGTGACCCGCACCGAGCATATCGAGGAATGGTTCGCGGAAATCGCCGCCGAAGAAGGGACCAGTGTCGACGCCATCATCGAGCGCGAAGCGGCAGCCCCGGCGGCCGTAAAGCGCATGCTGGAAGTCGAGGAAGTAGCGGATCCGATCGTGTTCCTCTGCTCGAAGCTTGGCAGCGGCATTACCGGTGAGTCGATCGCGGTCGACGGCGGCCTTTCGCGCGCCGTCTTCCTCTGAAGCTGAGGGGCTGGACGAGCGTCGAAACCGCGGGTTTCGCCGCTCGTTCGGCCGTTAAAGCTAGATATTTAGCGCGATCAAAATAGCGCCTGCTCAACGAAGGTCCGGAAAACTCGCAGCCTGCCGAGACCGCGTCAGTGCCCCGCCCGCTGCCCTTCGGCGAAGATCGTCCACACGCCGATCAGAACACTGAGCACGAGCAGCGCCGCGCTCATGCCGAGCATCAGGTTGAACGACCCGGTGAAGAGCGTGGCGGCCCCGGCGGCGGGGCCAAGGCCGGTTCCGAAGGTCTGGATCGATCCCATCGCACACACCACACGTCCGCGGCTGCATGCCTCGGCGCACATGCCCGACATCAGCGGCTGCGCGAAGTTCCAGCTGAACATCAGCAGCGCCGCAGCCAGCACGAAGGCGCCAGGCGAGACATGCCCCATGAACAGCACGAAGCTGATCACGCCGGTCACTCCCGAAATAGCCAACGGCCAGGATCGCCCCCAGCGGCGCGGCAGCACCCCCGCCAGTCCGGCGCCCACGACGCCGGCCATGGTGCCGAGCGAAAGCCCCTTGGCGACCACGGTGCCGGCGAGCGCGCTGGCCTGCCCGATGCGCTCCGAATAGCTCCACGCAGCGCTGATAGCGAAGAATAGCAGGAACACGCTCGAAAGCGCGCCGATCGTTAGCTTCCAGTCAAGCTTGCCGCCACCGGCGAAAATATCAGGTTCGTCGCGGCTTCCGTCCGGAAAGTATCGCAGCGACGGCAGGACAAGCGCCGTCAACACCGCGAAGGCGATAAAGGCCAGCTCGGGCGATATGGCCGCCTGGATTGCTGGCAGGGCATAGAGGAACGCGGCGCTGAGCAGCGCACCGACCACCAGATAGATGGCGAAGGCACGATCCGCATTGGCCGCCCGGCCCAGTGCCGCGAAGCTGAAGCCGATCGCGATGCCCTCGCCCGCCCCGGCGAGGACGCGCGCAGCCGCCAGCGCCGGAAAGCTAGCGACCGCAGCGGTAAGGAGATTGCCCGCGACGATCAGGCCGAGCGCCACGCCGACCGCGAGCCGCCAGCGCACCCGTGCCAGGGCAAAGGTGCTCAGGCCGATGGCGACGCCCATCGCATTGATGTCCCACGCCGCCAGATAGCCAAGCTGGTCGTCGTTGAACCCGGTCTTCTGGGCGATGAGGGCGAGAAATCCGGGCGTGATGAAGATCACCACCGCCCCCACCAATCCCACCAGCGTGGCGCTGACCAGCCCCCCTCGGGAGAGGCGGGACGCGCCTTTTTCGGCTTCGGCCATGCCGGCGATCGCGGTATTCAGTTCCACGCCCTCTCCCCTTCGGACCTCTCTGGTTCATTTCACAGGCGCTGCGTCCCCCGCCCCGTCACGCCTTGAGCACATCGTCCACTGCCAGTGCGAACTTGTCGACGATTTCGTCGACTTCCGCGCGATTGATGACGAGCGGGGGCGCGAACACCAGCGTGTCGCCCAGCGCGCGCGTGATAAGCCCGCGCTCGGCCGACGCCTTCAGCACCTGTCGTCCGGTGCGGTTGGCCATCGGGAATGCTTCCTTGGTCTCGCGGTCCTTCACCAACTCGATGCCGAGCATCAGCCCCTTGCCGCGGATGTCGCCGACATGCGGATGCTGGCCCAGACGATCGCGCAGCCCCTGCATCATGTACGGGCCGACATCGGCGACATTGTCCACTACCTTAAGCTCGTCGATGAGCTTCAGCGCAGCCAGCGCAGCCGCCGCACCCACCGGGTGGGCGGAATAGGTATAGCCATGGCCGAACACGCCGACCTGATCGGCCCCGCCTTCCAGCACATCCCACACCTTGGGCGAGATGAACACGACCGACATCGGGAAATAGCCCGAGGTGACGCCCTTGGCCGACGTGATCAGATCCGGTTCATAGCCATAGGTCTGGCTGCCCCAATAGGTGCCGAGGCGGCCGAAGCCGGACACAACCTCGTCGGCGACGAGCAGGATATCGTGCTTCTTGAGGATCGGGCCGATCTCATCGAAATAGCCCTCGGGCGGCGGTATCAGCCCGCCGGCGCCCATCACGGCCTCGGCGAAGAAGGCAGCGATGGTTTCGGGGCCTTCCGCCTCGATCAGCTCCTCGAGCTCCTTCGCGAGCATGCGCGAGAAGTCGCGCTCTGACATGCCGGCGGGGGCATTGCGATAATAGTTCGGCGCGCTGACATGGTGGATCGGCCCCTGCGGCAGATCGAACAGCGTGTGCATGCCGACCAGACCGGTAAGGCTCGCCGTCGCGACGCCCGAACCGTGATAGGCGTTGCGGCGCGCGATGATCTTCTTCTTCTGCGGCTGGCCGCGAAGATTGTTGTACGCCCAGATCAGCTTGAGCTGGGTTTCGTTGGCATCGCTGCCCGAAGCGCCGAAGAACACGCGCGACATCGGCACTGGCGCACGCGCCAGCAGTGCCTCGGCACATTCGGCGACGACGTCGGTGCTCATGCCGTTGAAGGTGTGGAAGAAGGAGAGCCTTTCGCTCTGCCGCGCGATCGCCTGGGTAATCTCGGTGCGACCATAGCCAAGGTTCACGCACCACAGCCCGGCCATGCCATCCAGATACTCTTTGCCGTCTATGTCACGCACGCGCACGCCGGATCCCGACGCCATAACGGTCGGCCCCTCGGCCTTCAGGTCGTTGATCGAGGTGAAGGGATGGAACTGGCTGCGCTGGTCCTGCCGGGCACGCTCGGAAATCTGAGTGGACAAGATGGAACCTCCTGTTTCGCCGCGCTCCCGCGGCTCAGCATCCAATTCGGCGGTTGTGAAGCAAACTCGACTTAGACGCAACAGTGCAGTTTAAATGGGGCGCATTTTTGCTCTAGGGCAACAATTGTGTCGGTCACGGCTCGTACAAGCCCACCAAGTGGGATCAGTTTGAATTGACATCCCTATGCACATACGGGACGGAGCAAGCATGGAAGACAGACCGGACCTGGGCAACGTCATGGCGATGATGTCGTTTGCCGCCGTAGTAAGCACCGGGGGCTTTTCGAGCGCGGCGAAGATGCTGGGATACTCCAAGGCCGCCGTGAGTCGGCAGATCGCCAAGCTGGAACAGAGCATCGGCGTTCGCCTGCTAGATCGCACCACCCGATCCGTAGCGCTCACGCCGGCGGGACGAGAAATGTATGCCCGCTGCGCCCGCATTGTCGACGAGGTGAACGAGGCGAACCAGGTCATCACCGGCATGATCGCCAAGCCACGCGGCGACCTTCGCGTGAACGCGCCCGTCGTTTCGTCGCTCTTCGACCTGACCTCTATCATGCCGAAATTCCTGCACTGCTATCCCGATGTGCGGCTGTTCCTTAACCTGTCGGACAGCAAGGTGGACATGCTCAAGGGCCGGTTCGACGTGGCCTTCTGGATGGGCGATCCTTTCGACGCGAATCTCGAAACGGTGCAGCTCCGCTCCTACCCAATGGTGCTGGTTGCAGCGCCTGCCTATCTCGAGCGTGCCGGCGTTCCCTCGACTCCCTACGACCTCAAGGAACATACTTGCATCGTTGAGACGCATCTGTCGAAGGTCGGCGAATGGCGGCTGTCCGAGGATGTAACAATCGCTGTCAATCGCGGGCCGCTAACCACCAACTCGGTGCGCATGGCGCGCGAGGCGACGCTGGAGGGGCTGGGCGTCAGCTATCTGCCGCGCTTCCTCGTCGAGGAAGACATTGCGGCGAAGCGCCTCGTGGCGCTGCTTTCCGATGTGGTGACCGAGAGCATTCCGCTGCACATCATGTTCCAGCGCGGGAGCTACGGCCTCTCGAAGGTACGTGCCTTTGTTGATTTCGTACGCGAGGAAATGCGCGACGAGCAGGAATCCGGCCGCGGCGTAGCGGTACTGGGCCTCGCCACTGCGATCTGAGTCCGGAACGCGCTCAGCCACGCCGCGCGATGCGCGACTTGGCTGAGCTCCACACGCATCAAGCTACTCAGAGGTCGAGGCAGCCATTCTCGAACCCGAAGGCGACTGCCCCCAGGTTGCGCGCATAGGGCGCCGGATTGTTCGCGACATGCGCCCGCGCGCAATGCAGATCGAGGAAGGCGCGTTGGATGGCATTGCCGAGATAGATCGCCTTCCCCCCCGCAAAGGTCATCAGCGTGTCGATCGCCTTGACACAGCGGGAAACCATCGCCGTGGTGTGATGCCCTAGCTGGGCACGCCGCTCGATCGGCCAGTCGCCGGTGGCGGCCCGGCGGTCCAGTTCGGCAAGATCTGCCGACAGACGAAGCTCGAGGTCGTTCAGCGTCAGCATCACGTCCGCCACCGCCTCCTGGATCGCGCTGTCTTCCGCGACTCGCAGCCCAGTGTAGGTGGTCCGCTTCTCCCGCGTCGTCGTCACGAAGGCGTCAAGCGCACGTCGGAGCGCGCCGAGCGACGTGGTGGAAACGGTGCGGTTGAACAGCTGGGCAAACGGAATGCGGTAGAGCAGCCCGTCGTTCAGGGCGTGGCCTGGGCAGTCCAGCTCGAACATGTCGCGTTCGCGGAGCACCCGATAGGCAGGCACGAACACGTCGTCGACGACGATGTCGTTGCTACCGGTCGGACACAGGCCCATGGTGTGCCAGGTATCGACGATCGCATAGTCGGTCCGCGGCAGGAGGAAGTTGTACGGCTCCGGCTGGCCATCCCCATCGTCGGCGACCATGTTCGCACCGAGGATGACCCAATGGCAATGCGCCGAGCCACTGGAAAAGGCCCAGCGCCCGCTCAACCGATAGCCGCCATCGACTTTGGTGACCTTGCCAGCCGGCATGTAGGACGAGCTGATCAGGACGGAAGGATCCTCGCCCCAAACCTCTTCCGCTGCCCGCGGATCGAACAAGGCGAGCTGCCAGTTGTGGACGGCGACGACACCATAGACCCAGGCACTACCCATGCAACCCTCGGCCAGCGTCTTCGCCACCTCGCAATAGACCGCCGGCGACATTTCATAGCCGCCATAGCGCGCGGGCTGCAGGATCTTGAAGAATCCGGCTTCCTGGAAGGCAGCGATCGTCTCGGCCGAGACCTGCCGGTTACGAATGGCGTCAGCCTCGCGCTCACGCAGCACCGGCACGAGCGATCGAGCGCGAGCTACGATCTCTTCTGGGGAAGGCAGCCCTGCGGCCGGGAAGGACGAGATGGCTTCAACCGCTACCTGCATGGTGACCGTCCTCTCACGTTCGGCGCCACCCTTCCCGCATCGCGACAAGGACGCTTTTTGTGAACAATGTTTGATCAGGATATTTTTCTGTTTCGAATTGTCAACAGCCCTTTGGGACAGTCGGCGCGGGAGCTGGTCGCAGAGTCGCATTGAAAACATGTCCGCGAACCGCGCGACCACCCGACAAGCCTGTGGTCAGGCCGGGTGCAGCGACAAGGATACCGATTTGATGCCGTGCACGTGATTGCTGCGCAAGCGATCCGGCGCCTGGTGCAGTTCGATCGACCCGACCCGCTGCGCCATTTCTTCGAGCAGCACGCGCAGTTGCAACTGCGCCGCGAAATTGCCGAGGCAGAAATGCGCGCCGCCACCGCCAAAGGCCAGATGCGGGTTCTTCTGGCGGTCGATGCAAAAAACGGACGGATCGTCGAACCACTGCTCGGCACGATTGGCCGACGCAAAATACATCGCAACCTTGTCACCCGCTGCGATCTGCGCGCCGCCCAG
The DNA here is from genome assembly GCF_056314185.1 of Sphingomonas sp. DMC8. Taxonomy (NCBI): domain Bacteria; kingdom Pseudomonadati; phylum Pseudomonadota; class Alphaproteobacteria; order Sphingomonadales; family Sphingomonadaceae; genus Sphingomonas; species Sphingomonas sp. DMC8. The sequence goes on from NZ_JBQUYV010000003.1 coordinate 226,860, forward strand.
TTCCATTGGCTGTGTCGCCACCCGGCGGACGAAATGGACCGGCGTGGCCCAGCGCAGCGCCTCACCCACGGCCAGGCGCGGATTGAGCCCATCGCGGCGGAAGCGTTCCCACTCAGCGGGATTCTCGGCCAGCGCGACCAGCAGGTGCGACATGGTGTGCCGCGTCGTTTCGTTCCCCGCGACGACCAGCATCAGGAAATAGTTGAGATATTCGTCGTCGTTGAGCGGTCGATCGCCGACGCGCCCCTGGACCAGCAGCGTGACGATATCGTCCTGCGGTTCGCGCCGCCGCATCTCGGCAAGCTCACGCCCAAGCGCAAAGGCATCGAGCGAGGCGGGATGCCCGAACGGCAGAAGCCGGCGCTGCTCGTCTGGAAAATCAGCATAGGCCGGATCGTCAAAATCCGGATCATCCGAGCCGATCAGCAGATCGCTCCAGCGGATCATATCGTCGCGGCGGCTGTCCGCGACACCGAGGATGCTGCACAGCGTCGCAATCGGAATCTGCTTGGTGAGACGGCTGACGGCTTCGAACGGGCCTGAACCGACCAGTTCGTCCAGCAGCGCAACAGTGCGGCGTCGGATGTCGTCTTCCAGCCTTGCAATGGCGCGGGGACCGAAGCCCTTGGCCGTGATCTCGCGCATGATGCCATGCTGCGGCGGGTCCATTTCCAGCAGCGTCCGCCGCGCATCGCTTTGCGTCGCGTCGAAATCGTCAAGGCTGATCACGCCCTCGCGCGAGGTGAAGCGCGTGGTGTCGCGAGAAACGGCCGTGACCTCTTCATAGCCGGCCACGGCCCAGAAGCCGCGATGGCCGTCGTGCCGTTCGTTCCAGGCAACCGGGGATTCGCGACGCAGCCTTGCGAACTCGGCATGCGGTACGCTCCGGTGCCAGTTACCGGCATCGGACAGGTCGATGCGCGTGGTGGGACGCGCCGTGATGGTGCCGAGGGTCATGCCTGTTCTCCATGTGCCGGACGGTCTTCCCGGGGGCGAGCCTCCGTGCTGTAGGGCGCCGGACGCGATCGCAGAAAGTCTACGATCCACCGTGCCGCCAGATGCGCATCACAGGGTTCGGCGAAACTGGCCTGCGCCTTCTCCCACAGCGCGTCCCCCATGTCGCCGCGATGAAAATCGTAGATCTTGGTGACCTGGGCCGACGTCATCTCCGGGTGCGGCTGGAAGGTGAGGACGTTCGCGCCGATCATGGTCACCGCGAACGGGCATTCGGCGCTCGCAGCGAGTACCCGCGATTCCGGCGCGAGCACGGTGACCTGATCCTGGTGCAGCGCGATCAGCCGGAACTTGTCCGCGCCCGCGGCTGCCGCGTCGCCCGCAAGCCAGCCAGGCTTCTCGGTGATCGCATAGGTGGTAATGCCCACGCCCCATTGCGGCGTCTTCGCCACCGCTCCGCCAAATGCGGCGTGCAGATGTTGATGGCCGTAGCAGATGCCTACGAGCGGCCGGTGCCGACGCGCCTCGGTCACAAACCCGGTCAGCGCCCTCTGCCATGGCCTGTCTTCATAGACGCTGGCGGGGCTGCCGGTCAGCAGCCAAGCGTCACACAGGTCAGGTGCCGCGGGTAGTTCCTCGTCGATCGCCTTCCAGACCCGAAATCCGATGGCGGGGTCGGCGCTGTGCAGTAGCGGCGGAAACCAGTCGGCGAAGCCGCCATGGTCCCGGGTCCATTCCGGCTTGTTGCGCCCGCATTCCAGAATCCCGATCACGGTCATGGCAGCTCATCCCAACTCGAAGAAGCGACGACGTTCGTCGATCAACGTCTTGCCCTGCATCTGCCGGGCCTGTGACTCGCGCCCGGCGGAAAACGTCTCGACGAAGCGGGGCCCCAGCCAGCGCTGAGCAAAAGCGGACTCCCGCATCGCGGCGATGGCGGCTTCCATGGTTCGCAGCAGCGGGCGCCCGGTGGAGCCGCCATAGCCGTTGCCGACGACCGGTGCATCCGGCTCAAGTCCCTCCTCGATGCCCGCAAGGCCCGCCGCGATGGTCGCTGCGGCAGCGAGGTGGGGGTTGGCATCGGCACAGGGCAGCCGGTTCTCGACACGCAGCGAATTCGGGCTCTCGCCGACAACGCGCAGACAGGTCGTCCGGTTTTCGATACCCCAGGTAAAGGCAGGCGGTGCAAAGGTCCCCTCGGCAAAGCGGCGCCAGCTGTTCACCGTGGGCGCGAATACCAGCATCACTTCAGGCAGATACCGCTGCAGGCCGCCGAGGAAATGGCGGAAGGTCTGGGACATGTGGTGCGGCGCCCCCGCATCCCAGAAGGCAGGCGTACCGTCGCGGCGACGCAAGGAAACGTGCATGTGCGACGACTGACTGTCGACCTGTTCCGACCAGCGCGGCATGAAGCTGACCGTCTGGTCGCGACGCATTGCGAGAACGCGGACGAGGTTGCGGAACAATACCGCCTGGTCTGCGGCGGACAGCGCGGGGGCGGCGCGAATACAGGCCTCCATGAAACCCCCGCCGATTTCCTCGTGCATCTTGGCGAGCGAAATGCCGAGCGTATCGCACATATCGGCCACCGCGCTGTAGAAGTCCGATTGCGCCACCTGATAGATCAGCAGGTCATGGCTGGCATGGCGCGTCGCCGTGACCAGGTTCTCGAACCCCTTTTCCTCCAGCGTGCGCGCAGTCTCGTCGAACAAGGTGAATTCAAGCTCGATGCCTAGCGTCGCTGAGAAGCCGGCGGCATCGGCGCGTTCGAGGGTCCGGCGGAGCAGGCTGCGCGGACAGAATGCCTGGGCATCGCCGGTGAACTCCGCCAGGTACAGGCCACTATCCTGGGGAACCTCGAACGGCAGCGTCACGCGGCTAGCGCGATCCACGACAAGACGGGTGTCATGATAATCGGCGGCCGTGTCGGTCACGCCGGGCAGTTCGAGGAAAATGTCGGTAGGGTCGAGCGCGAGCTGGGCGGCTGACATGCCGACACCGTCGTCGAGGATCCCGTCAATCTCATGGCCGGATATTTTCTGGCCGCGCAACAGGCCATTCGTATCGACCACCGCCACCGTAACGAACCGATCGCCAGCACCCACTATTCTAGCCCTCCCCGGCCTCCCGCCACTGTTGCGGCAAGGATCTTATTGAACCGAATGTATCGGCATTGTTGAAACGGGATTGATATTTTCCGGCGATAAATTGATATTTTCGACATGCGCGCCGTGGACGCCCCTTCCCTGCCCGAGGCCCGGTTCCCGGCGCCAGGGGGCACGCTTCCGAGGGCGGTGATCCACGCCCGCGTGCTGGCCGCGATCCTCGATGCAGCCCCCGTCCCTGCGCCAGCGCGGACGCGCCTGCTCGATGCGGAAGGGCTCGTCGCGAGCGACTTACGCGGGCCCGATGCGTCGGTGCCGCTGTCCAGCTATCTGCGCATCTTTGATCAGCTGGCCGAACGGCTGCAGCGGCCCCTGCTCGGCCTCGAGCTGTCGCAGCGCATGGGGCCGGAGCTGGTTGGCGCCGTGGGCTATGTGTTCCTGCACTCGGCCACGCTCGATGCGGCGATCGAAGCCTTCGCCAGCGCCGTGTTGAGCATCCAGGGCGTGACTTCGCTGCGCTACATGCGCGATCCCCAGCCCATTGTGCGCTATGTAATCGGTGACGAGCGGCTGCACCCCAGGCGACAGGATGTCGAGTTCTCGCTCGGCTATGTCCATGCCCTTGTGCGGCGGTTTCTCGGACGCGCCTTTGCGCCTCGCGAAGTGCATTTAGAACATGCGCCGAACGGCCCCCGCGCGCGGTATGACGCCATCTTCGGCTGCCCGACCTATTTCGAACAACCGCACAACACGCTGATCCTGCGGGAGGAGGACATCTCCCAGGCCGGACATCGACACGACCCCCAACTCGTCGCGATCCTCCAGCATTATATGGAACTTGCACGCCCCGGCGGTCCGCCCCGCGAAACGATGGCGCAGGAAGTCGACGGGCTACTCCCCGGCATGATTGAGGCGGGTAACGCTTCACTACGGCTGGTCGCTGCCCGCCTTGGTATCAGCGAGGACCAATTGCGGCGGCGCCTACACCGTGAAGGCACGTCGTTCCGGCGCTTGCTGCGCGGCCGACGATGCGCCAGCGCGGCACGGTATTTGGCCGAAACGGACCGCACCATCCTCCAGATCGCTCAGCAGGCCGGCTATGCTGAAACAGCCTGCTTCACGCGCGCGTTCCTCGCCGAAACCGGTATGAGCCCGTCGGATTACCGCAAGTCCTATCGCTGCTAAAGCGGTCGTACCAGCCATGGGGAACCTCTTCCACCACAGCCTGTCGCTTCGCAGTCTCGTCGATTCTACGCGACTTGCCGCAGCCAGCCGATGGGTCGCTCCATAACCGGGGCGCGCCCCGCCGCACGTCTGCAATCGACAACGCAACGGCAATGTCGGGATTGATTCCCGCATCCGGTTCCCGGCTTCAGACGGAAATAGCCGATTAGCGGGAGATCGAACTCGATGCCGCCCGCTGGCAGCCGAATGGAAAAGAAGCACCCGCCGTTGATACCGCAACGGTTGCCGCCCCCCGTTTTATCTTCGCGCAGCATCATTGAACAGACATCTCTACGACATGACAGGTAAAAATAAATTCCGCACCGGCATCTTTATTTAAATTTTACCGGACTCTTCGAAATATATTTATCACTCATCCAAAAAATAGATTCAAATAAAAATTGGAAAATTAAATACAAATCCTCTCGAAAAAAAATGAATTTTTGCAAATTGTTTCTACAATTTATCAATCACTGTCTCAAAAATGCAACGGTTTAGAGCAAGAATTAATCAGAATCTTATTTTTGATTGGACACCAAACCAGCCGAATTTGATCCTAGCGCCATCAAATAGAAGAAAGGCGTTCGGATGTTACTCAACTGTCGCAAACTCCTGGTGGCCAGCTCCGCTCTCGCGATGGCGTTCGTGGCCATTGCACCTGCCAGCGCACAGGACCGCCCCACCAATAGCGCGGGGCAGGACGATACGTCCGCAGCAACCGCTAACGCCGCCGCGTCAGCCGTTCCGGGCGCGACGGACGAAGTCATCGTTACCGGAACGCGCACGGGAAAGAAGGTGGCAGACCAGCCCGTCGTCGCAATCACCGGCGATAGCATTTCCAAGCAGGGATTCACGCAGATCAGCCAGGCACTGACCAACATGCCGCAGTTCGGCGTACCCGCGAACAGCACGATCGGCAGCCAGGGCAGCTTTGGCGCGGGCCAGTCGTTCAGCAACCTGTACAATCTCGGTTCCCAGCGTACGCTGACGCTTGTTAACGGGACGCGTTTCGTCTCAGGCGCTACCTCCAGCGTGTTCGGTGCCTCGGTCGGGACACCGGTCGATCTTGGTCAGATCGCCCCGGCACTTGTCGATCGTATCGATGTCGTGTCGGTCGGCGGCGCGCCGATCTATGGCTCCGATGCGATTGCCGGCACAGTGAACATTGTCCTGAAGAAGAATTTCGACGGGATCGACGTCACCGGCAGCAATGGCATCTCAGCAAAGGGAGACGGCGCAGACAGCAACGTGTCGGTGCTGGTCGGCAAGAACTTCGGCGACGGGCGCGGCAACATCACGCTCAACGCCTATTATGACCACCAGGATGGCATGACCACGGCGTCGCGTTTCGTAACGAGCGCCGACGCGCCGTTCCTCGGCAAGACGACCAGTCAGACGGGGCCTGCGTACATCGCCTATTTCGGGGGCGATCGCTTTTCTGTGGTTACCAACACCGGCCTTCCGACCGCCATCGACAATACCCCGTTCAATGGTCTGTCGGCTGGCGGTCCGGCGGATCCGTTTACCGGCCAATATCCCTATCAGGCGATCACCAATGCCGCGGGCCAGGCACTTGTCTTCAACAAGGCGGGGCAACTGGTACCCTTCCAGCATGGCACGCCGGTAGGCAGCTTCAGCGAAGAGGCGGGTGGCGACGGGTTCCGAACCGCAGACTACGGCAATCTGCTGACCGACAGCAAGCGCATCCAAGGCGTGCTGATGGGGCATTACGACTTCAGCGATCATATCCGGTTCCACGCCGAAGCCTGGGCCAGCCGCAATATCGCGACCAACATTGCAACCCAGCCGCTCTACAACACAGCGCTGTTCGGGGGACCAGGCAGCGCGGGATCGGCCAGCGGCAATTACGCGATTTCCTCGACCAACCCGTTCCTGAGCGCGGCCGACCAGGCGACAATCCAGGCTTCGCTGGCGGCGGCGGGCCAGCCCACCAACCAGTTCTATCTGGCCCGTGCGAACACCGACCTGTACGATGGCGCCTTCACGACCCGTTCCTCGCTTGCGCGCGGCGTCGCCGGCCTCGACGGTGACTTCACGCTCGGCACGCATAAATTCACCTGGGAAGGGACGGTCACCTACGGCCAGGTCAACACAACCACGAGCCAGCCTGGACTCGTCTGGCAGAATATCCAGAACGCCGTGAACGCCGTGGTCGGCGCCAACGGGCAGATCATCTGCGCGCCCGGCTATACCAATGCCCCGATTGCCACGCGCAGCAGCACCTGCGCGCCGCTCAATCTCTTCGGCAACGGCAATGCCAGCCAAGCGGCGCTGAACTATATCACTGCGTCGGCGATCAGCCGCCAGGTCAACAAGCAGTTTGACGCGGTCTTCGACATCAAGGGTTCGGTGGTGCATCTGCCCGCCGGTGACCTGAACGCGGTGGTCGGCGGCGAAATCCGCCGAGAGAGCCAGGCCTTCGACCCGGGCACGTATTTCGCAGGTACGTACAGCCAATATGCGGCGATCGCGCCGGTCAGCGGCTCCTATTACACGCATGAGGGCTTCACCGAAGTCACCGTTCCGCTGCTGTCGCCCGACATGCATATTCCGCTGCTGCGCGAACTGACGCTGAACGGCGCTGCCCGCTATACGGACAATTCGCAGAATGGCGGTTTCTGGTCCTATACCGGAGGCGGCAACTGGTCGCCGATCAAGGGTCTGACCCTGCGCGGCAACTATACGCGGTCGTTCCGTGCGCCGTCGGTGACCGAAGCCTTTGCGCCGCTCGGAACGACGTTCGAATACGGCAACGATCCGTGCGATTCGAGCTTCGTGAGCGGTGGCTCCAACCCCGCAGTCCGCGCGAAGAACTGCGCCGCAGCAGGCGTTCCCGCCGGCTTCACCTCGACGATATCCAGTGCGACCGTCGCCGGACTGGGCGGCGGCAACCCCAAGCTGAGCAACGAAATCGCCAATAGCTGGACGGTCGGGGCCAATTACGCGGCGCCGTTCCTGCCCGGCTTCGTTCTGACCGCCGACTATATTCACATCGACATCAAGAACGAGATTGTCCAGCCGGGCATCCAGAGCATCATGCAGGCCTGCTACGATTCGGCGAGCTATCCGAATTCGCCTTTCTGCTCGTTGTTCACGCGTGATCCGAAGAGCCACCAGATCACCAACTTCACCGACTCGTTCCAGAACATCGCGTCGCAAAACTACCGTGCCGCACAGCTCTCGGCGCAATATGCCCTGCGATTGAGCAGCCTTGGACTTCCCGATAGCGCCGGCGTGCTGAATCTCAGCTCCAACTATTTGCACGAATTCAAGAATCAGTCGGTGGTCGGTAGCGGCAGCGTGCAATATGCGCACGATCAGGTCGGCGAACCCGCCGATGCGGTCACTTCGACGATCGACTGGCAGACCAAGCGCTTCGACTGGTCCTGGACGGTCATCTATGACGGCCCGACCAAGGTGAACCCCAACAACCCGGCCAGCAACTATCAATATTACAATGTCTCGCCCTACTGGATGGTCAATACCTCTGCCGGCCTGATGGTCAACGACCATTTCCGGTTGCGGGCGATCGTCAACAACCCGTTCAACATGGGCGTGACCTATGCCGGACCGGTCCCCGAGTTCAGCACGAACAAGGAATTCGATGCGGTATTCGGGCGCAGCTATCGCATCACCGCAGAGGTGACGTTCTAAAACCTTAGATGGCCGGCAGCCCGCAAAAGCTGCCGGCCATTATCGCTTGTGGCGCAGAATAGGCTTGGACATTAAGAAGGAGCGGGATGGGATATCGAGCGAGCCTTCGGCTGCTCAATGATACGCAGCGTTACGCCACCCTCTGCAGCAGATTCCGATTACCAATCGGGCGCCAGCCTCGCCTCAAGGCGGCGAAGTTCCTGGTCGAGCAGTTCCACCGTCGCTTCATCTTCACTGGCGATCGCGAAACGGATACGGTTGGAAAGCTCCGCAATGGCATATTGCGCATGCGCCAGTGCGTTTGATTCCCGATCGATGACGGCAGTGGCGCTTCCAGCGAGCGACGCTAGCAGTTCCAGGTCGGTTGCATCGACCGTCCGGGGCTTCTGGTCCAATAGGCATAAAGTACCCAGGGCAAAGCCGTCGCGCGTCACCAAGGGAGCCGCATAGTACGCACGCACGTTCATCTCGATCACCGCCGGCGCAAATTTGAATCGCGGCTCGCGCCAGGCATCTGCCACGCATAAAGGCGCAAAGCCAGGCACCTGAATAGCCGCGTCGCAAAAGCTGTCAGGCCGCGCGAACTCGCGTGGATCAAAGCCATAAGCGACCGCGAGCCATAACCTCGACCTGTCGACAATGGACACGGCTGCGAAAGGAAAATCGATAGCTGAAGCGGCTTTTTCGACGATCTCGGAGAGTTCGGCATCGCCTCTCATGCCGAAAACGCCGCTCGTCAGAACCCGTATCTGACGACGAACCTCGACCAATGTATGTTCGTCGTTTGCAAGCTGATTCATGCTACATGCCCTGAATTCGCAAAATCATAGTTTAGTCTTTCATTGCAACGCAACGTCAAAGCGGCGCCGCTTTGCGCCTGCCCGCACATTCCTGAATTTCAGGTATCTTTATCCGATCGGCGCGGCGTCTGGCGCAATCGGCCAGTCGCCATATGCAGCGGAAGACCAATAGGTCGGAGCTTGTCGTTCCGCCCCTGCTTGTGCCAACGCTTGCGCAGATCATGACGCAGCCTTCCTTCCCCAGTCCGCGCGACTATCGGTTTCCCGAACCTGTAACCGCCCGCGCGACCATCGACGATGTCGCGGCGCTCGCCGGCGTCGGCAGGGCAACGGCGTCCCGCGCGCTGAACGGGCAGGCGAATGTCAGTCCCGCCGTGCGCGCACGGGTTATGGAGGCGGCCCAGCGCCTCGATTACCGCGCGAACCCGCTGGCGCGGAACCTCGCCAGCCGGACGAGCAATGTGCTGACGCTGGTGAACTGCATCGCACTCGATTCTGCGCCCAATTCCTATTATTTCTCGGCCCTCGAACTCGGCGCGTTGCGCGCCGCGGCGGCCACCGGATTCGAACTTTCGACCGTCAATGTTCAGGCAGAGGACGACCGGCGCGGCGACAAGGTCGTCGAGTTGTTCCTGTCGCGGCGCAGCGCCGGCATCGTACTGGCGCCGCCCCTGTCTGACGATCTGCAACTGGCGGAACGGCTGATCGAACATCGCTGCCCCGTCGTGTGCATCTCCCCCAGCGACGCGGTGCGCGCCCTGCTTCCAAGCGTCGGCTTCGACGAAGAGGGTGCGGGTTTCGAAATAACCCGCCACGCGCTTCAGGCGGGACATCGCCGCTTCGGCTATCTTCTCGGCATTGCCGGCCATCTTGCCGCCGAAGCGCGGTTTGCGGGATTTCAGCGCGCGCTTGTCGAAGCGGGCATTTCGCCCAACAGCGTCACGCCGCTGCGCGGGGATTTCAGCTTCCGCTCGGGCGCCGAACTGGCGCAAGCGCTGCTGGAAGGCGCGAACCGCCCCACCGCGCTGGTTTGCGCCAATGATGACATGGCCGTAGGCGCGATGTTCGCCGCGCATCGTATGGGCCTGTCACTCCCCGGTGAATTGTCGGTCCTCGGGTTTGACGACGCTTCGGTTGCCGCGTGCGTATGGCCGCCGCTTACCACCATCCACCAGCCAATCCGCCGGATGGCCGCACGCGCGGTCGAGCGGCTTGCCGAAGCGCTTCGTCGCGGCAGCGGCCAGGTGGAGCCCGGCCATGACCTGATCGAACACCATCTGGTGCTCCGGGAATCGGTTGCCTCGCCGGCAGCCTGATCCGCGACAACACCCTTAGCTGCCATTGCCGATTGACAACCAACCCCTCCGCGACGTACCGACTGGAAGCGCTTCCAGTCGTGAGCGCCAAAAAAGGGCACCTTGTGCCGGGGACAGGAGAGGGGAACATCATGGCGGATCGTCGCCGGGCGCCAGTCGCGCGCCGCACCAAACAGAATCTGGGGCTTGGCATATCCGCGCTGGCGCTGGCCGCCGCGATACCGGGCGAGGCCTGGGCGCAGGCAGCACCGGGTGATGCCGCGCCCGCAACGCAGGACGAGCAAGGGCAGGAAGTAGTCGTCGTCGGTCTGCGCGCCGGCCTGCAGAACGCCATCAACATCAAGCGGCAGGAAACCTCGATCGTCGAGGCGGTCTCGGCAGAGGACATCGGCAAGCTGCCCGACGTGTCAATCGCCGAATCGATCGCCCGCCTGCCCGGCCTCGCCGCGCAGCGCGTCAACGGTCGCGCGCAGGTGATTTCGATTCGCGGCCTTGCACCCGACTTCACCACCACCCTGCTCAACGGACGGCCGCAGGCGAGCTCGGGCGACAACCGCGCGGTCGAGTTCGACCAATATCCGTCCGAACTGCTGTCCAGTGTCGTTATCTACAAGACGCCCGACGCTGCCGTCTCGGGCATGGGCCTTTCCGGCACAGCCGACTTGCGCACGGTGCGGCCGCTGGCGTTCGGCAAGCGCGCCGTGGCGCTCAACCTGCGCGGCGAACTGACCGAAGGCAGCAAGGCAAACGCCGATCTCCGCAACTGGGGCTTCCGCGGCAGCGCCAGCTATATCGACCAGTTCGCCAATGGCACGCTCGGCATTGCGCTGGGCTATGCCCATCTCGATTCACCGTCGAAGAACCAGCATTTCAAGGCCTATGGCTACGATACGTTCGGCAGCGTCAGCCCGACAACGGTACAGCCTGCCTCTGCCGCCAACGCCCTGATCCTCAACGGCCAGGAAGTCTTCGCCACCTCGCGCCTGAACCGGCGCGACGCCGGCATCGCGATCGTCGAATGGCAGCCGAGCGAGAATGTCCATTCCACGCTCGACCTCTATTATTCCAAGTTTCACCAGCAGGAGACGACCCGCGGCGCACAGTGGTTCTCGAACGGCTGGGCGGACAATGCGACCTTCACCGGCGTACAGACCGACACACGCGGCGGTTCCCTGTTCGCGGCGAGCGGCACCGTCAACAATGCCGTCCCGATCATCCGCAACGACCTGAACAAGCGCGACGACGAGATTTTCTCGGCCGGCTGGAACAATGCGTTCAAGCTGGACGATCGCACCAACTTCGTCGCCGATCTTTCCTATTCCAACAACAAGCGCAACGAGCAGATCCTGGAGACCTATGCCGGCTATGGGCTGGGCACGGGCGGCGTAACCTCGGCCACGCCGGATGTCGGACGCACTTATGACAAGATCAGCTTCAGCGTGCCGGATGATGGCTATCCCACCTATGGTGCCGGGTTGAACTATGCCGATGCGTCGAAGGTGTCGCTTGGCGACCGTGCGCCCTGGGGCGGCTGGGCCCATGACGGCGCGATCCGTTTCCCAAAGGTGAAGGAAAGCATTTATGCGATCGACCTGAAGCTGGACCATAGCTTCGACGGTTTCCTGACCAAGCTCAGCGCCGGCGTGAACTTCACGCACCGCGAAAAGAGCAAGCGCGTCGGCGATTACGACCTGTTCCTGAAGAATGGACGCCAGCAGGTGCTGGTCGACCCGCAATATCTGGTCTCACCCACGTCGCTGGGCTTTGCCGGCCTGGGCAACGTTCTGAGCGTCGATCTCGACCGCGCGCTCGACGTATATTATCAGCGCGCGCCGATCCTCGACGCCAATTATTTCGACAAGAACTGGGACATCACCGAAGAGCTGCTGACCGGCTTCATCCGCGCTGATTTCAAGATTGGGCCGGTGCGCGGCAATGCCGGCGTGCAGGTGGTGCAGCAACAGCAGGAATCGACCGGCGTCGTCATCAACGGACTGGAACCCGGCAAGCCGATCACGCCGGTGATGCGCCGGGCGGGCGCGATCTATACGGACGTGCTGCCCAGCCTGAACCTGATCTGGGAGCTGGGCGGCGGACACCGCCTGCGCTTCGCGGCTTCCAAGACCATGGCGCGGCCGCGCATGGACGAAATGCGGGCCAACGTTACGCCCAGCTTCAACGCGCTGGTCTGCTCCAGCGGACCGGGCTGCGCGCCGGGGCAGACGGTGAATCCGTGGTCGGCATCGGGCGGCAACCCCAATCTGAAGCCGTGGCGGGCCGACGCGCTGGATGTTGCCTATGAATGGTATGTCGACAAGACGACCTATTTCTCGATCGCCGGCTTCTACAAGAAGCTGCACACCTACATCTACCAGCGCACCGACCTGTTCAATTTCTCCGGCATCCCGCTGCCCAGCACCGCAACGTCGATCCCGCCTGGCGTGATTGTCAGCCCGATCGGGCAGATCACCCTGCCCGCCAACGGCAATGGCGGGACGATCAAGGGCGTGGAATTCAGCGGCGCGTTCGATTTCGGAACCGTGGTGCGGCCGCTACGCGGGCTGGGCCTGATCGGCAGCCTGTCGCTGACCGAGTCCGACCTCAATCCGGCGGATAATGGCCAGGAGGTTCGCATCCCGGGCCTGTCTGGCACCATCTACAACCTGACCGCCTATTACGAGAATGGCGGCTTCCAGGCACGGATCAGCCAGCGGTACCGCTCCGCGTTCAAGGGCGAGGTCGTGCAGTTGTTCGCGACGCGCGGCTATACCGAAATCCTGGCCGACAAGCAGGTGGACGCACAGATCGGCTATACCTTCGACAGGGGCACGCTGAACGGGCTGGGCGTGTTGTTCCAGGTGAACAACCTGACCAACTCGCCCTATCGCACGCGGCTGGGCATGGATTCCGGCGGTACGCACACGTCCAGCGGCGGCACCGTGCTGGAAACCTATGAAAAATACGGGCGGCAGTTCCTGCTCGGCTTCAACTACCGGTTCTGAGGCACCCTGAGTCCCCAACCCCTTGCCCGAACCGGCATTTGGGGGAGCGCTGGCAAATCCAGCCCGCCTCCCCCCTTTTTCTCCCCAAACAGACCGGCACCGCGCCGGCATGCAAGTGAGGCCAGGATGCGGTTGCGAACCCTGCTGACAGTTTTTCCCCTGATCGCAGGCTGTACGGCTGCGGCCCCCTTCCCGAAACACCCGGTGCCGGCGCTGAACGCACCCCGCACGGCCGACGCTGCGCTCGAAAAGCGTATTGCCGCCATTCTGGCGGGCATGACGCTGGAACAGAAGATCGGGCAGATGACCCAGCCCGACATCCGCTACATCACGCCGGACGAGGTGCGGCGCTATTATATAGGATCGGTCCTGAACGGCGGTGGCGCTTGGCCCGGTGATCGCAAGGATGCCGCGCTGACCGCCTGGACGGCGCTTTCGGATGCCTATTACCGGGCCTCGATGACCACCGACATGGCGGTGCAGATCCCGGTAATCTGGGGAACCGATGCCGTGCATGGGCACGGCAATGTAGCCGGTGCGACGCTGTTTCCCCACAATATCGGCCTGGGGGCGGCGCACGACGCCGCGCTGGTTGAGCGGATTGGCCGCGCAACCGCAAGGCAGGTCCGCGCCACCGGCATCACCTGGGTATTCGCACCGACGCTGGCGGTGGGCGAGAACCGCCGCTGGGGACGAAGCTATGAAAGCTATTCGAGCGATCCGGCGATCGTCGCGGCTTATGCCCGTGCAATGGTCAAGGGCCTGCAGGGCGGCCTGAAAGGCGATGGCGACGTGATCGCCACGGCCAAGCACTTCCTGGGCGATGGCGGCACCTTTCAGGGCGTCGACCAGGGCGAGAACCGCGCCACCCGCGAGCACATGATGCGCGTCCATGCCGCTGGCTATACCCCGGCCATCGCTGCGGGTGTGCAGACGGTGATGGCCTCGTACAACAGCTGGAACGACGTTGCCGCCGGCAAGGACTATGGCAAGATGCACGGCAGCCGTCCGTTGCTGACCGAAATGCTGAAGGATCGGCTGGGCTTTGACGGTTTCGTCGTATCTGACTGGAACGGTATCGAACAGGTACCCGGCTGTGCCAAGGATCATTGCCCGCAGGTGATCAACGCCGGCATCGACATGGTGATGGTGCCGCAGGACTGGAAAGCCTTTATCGCCAATACTGTAGCCGACGTGCGCGCCGGGCGGATCACGCAGGCACGGATCGACGATGCGGTTACGCGGATTCTGCGCGTCAAACTGCGTTCCGGCCTGTTCGATCATGCCCCCACCGCCAGCCGGTTCAGCGGCAATGCCGCCGCGCTCGACGCGCGCGACCTTGCGCGTGAGGCGGTGCGCAAGTCGGTCGTGCTAATGAAGAACAACGGCGTCTTACCGCTTGCGCGGGGCAAGCATGTGCTGGTGGTCGGCGCCAGCGCCGACAGCCTTGCAAACCAGAGCGGCGGCTGGTCGCTGACCTGGCAAGGGACCGAGAACAGCAATGCCGATTTCCGCGGCGGCACCACCTTGCTGGCGGCGCTGCGCCAGACGCTGGGCGACGCCAACGTAACCTATGTCGCCGATGGTCGGGGCATAGACGTCAAGCGTTTCGAGGCGGTCGTCGCGGTGCTGGGGGAGAGCCCTTATGCCGAATATAAGGGCGATGTCCGTTTTCCGGCTCCCGTCGGCCACAGCGCCCGCTATCCGGCCGACCTCGCCGCACTGCAGGCCGTCTCCGGCAAGGGTGTGCCGGTGATTTCGGTGCTCTATTCGGGCCGCCCCGCCTATGCCAACGACCTGATCAACCTGTCCGACGCCTTTGTCGCGGCCTTCCTGCCCGGCACTGAAGGCGAAGGCCTGGCCGACCTGCTCGTAGGCGGTCGCTATGACTTTTCCGGCACCTTGTCCTTTGCTTGGCCGGGGTCCGCCTGCTCGACCGGCGAGGGACCGGGGCAGATCGTCCAGTTCGCCCGCGGCTATGGCCTGCGCTATGCCCATCCAAAGCGAACTGCTCCCCTTCCCTTGCCAGACACGCCTGCGACCTGCGAACGATGAAGCCGGGAGAGGACGGCAAGATCATGCAGCAGCTAAAGCGTATCCTGATCGTCGGCGGCGGATCGGCCGGGTGGATGACAGCCGCCCTGCTCGGCACATTGTTCCAGGGCCTGTACGAGATCGTGCTGATTGAATCGGACGAGATCGGTACGGTCGGCGTCGGCGAAGCGACAATTCCCGCCATCAAGAAATACAATGAACTGATCGGGCTAGACGAGAACGACTTTCTTCGCAGGACACAGGGGACCTTCAAGCTGGGCATCCAGTTCACGGACTGGCTGCGGCTGGGGGAAAGCTATATCCACGGCTTCGGCGTGATCGGGCAGGATCTCGGCTGGCTGCGCTGCCACCAATATTGGCTGAAGGCCCGGGCGCAGGGCCGCGCCGCCGATTTCGCCCGCTATTCGATCAACACGGCGGCGGCCCTCTCCAACCGGTTCATGCGCGCCGATCCGCGCATGGCGGAATCGCCTATCGGGCATATCGCCCATGCCTTCCACTTCGACGCCAGCCTTTATGCCCGCTACCTGCGGGAGATCGCCGAACGCCACGGTGTCCGCCGCCATGAAGGCAAGGTGACCCGGGTTGCATTGCGCAGCGACAACGGCTTCATCGAATCCGTGACGCTGGAGGACGGCACGATCGTCGCGGCTGACCTGTTCCTCGACTGTTCGGGCTTTCGCGGGCTGCTGATCGAACAGGCATTACAGACCGGCTATGACGACTGGACGCACTGGCTGCCATGCGATCGCGCCATCGCCGTGCCGTGCGCGCGCACGGAACCGCTGCTGCCCTATACCCGCGCCACGGCGCGCACCGCCGGTTGGCAATGGCGCATCCCGCTGCAGCATCGGACCGGCAACGGGCATGTCTATGCCAGCGGCTGGATCGAGGATGCCGAAGCGGAACGGATGCTGCTCGCTAATCTCGACGCCGCTCCACTGGCCGAGCCGAACCGCATCCGCTTCACCACCGGCAAGCGACGCAAGGTCTGGAACCGCAACTGCGTGGCGATCGGGCTGGCGGCGGGATTTCTCGAACCGCTGGAATCGACCAGCTTGCATCTGATCCAGTCCTCGATCATCCGGCTGGTGAAGTTGCTCCCCGATGCCGGCTTCGATCCCGCCACCATCGCCGAATTCAACCGCCAGACCGACTTTGAATATGAGCGGGTCCGCGACTTCATCATCCTGCACTACAAGGCCACCGAGCGCGACGACACGCCATTCTGGCGCCATTGCCGGGCGATGCCGGTGCCGGCCACACTGCAGCACAAGATCGACTTGTTCGCAGCCAATGGCCGCGTCTTCCGCGAGGACGAGGAGCTGTTCACGGAGGAGAGCTGGATCCAGGTGTTCCTGGGCCAGGGCGTGATTCCGCGCGCGCACGACCCGCTGGTCGACATCCGCGGCGATGCGGAAATCGCCGGTTTTCTCGGCAACATCGAAACGGTGATCGAAAAATGCGTCGCCGTGATGCCCGACCATGCGGCTTTCGTGGCGAAGCACTGCGCTGCCTGAGCCCGAGCGAGGAATGAAGTGATGCGCATCCTGCTGGCGCTCAGCGCCCTTACACTGAGTGTGGCGACCCCTGCGGCGGCACGCCCGGCAGCGAACCGGGTGGAGCTGTGGCTCACGCGGGCGGACCAGTCGGCGCTGCTCGCCCGTCAGCCAAAGCTGCGGTTCGAGACCGCGACGGCGCGCGGCAGCCGCATCACGGTCGATCCCCGCCAGCGCTATCAGCGCATGGTTGGCTTCGGCGCCGCGATTACCGATGCCTCCGCCTGGCTGATCCAGCACCGGCTGAACGATGCCCAGCGCAGCGCGCTGCTGCACGAACTGTTCGGACCCGCGCCGGGCATCGGACTGGGGTTCACGCGCGTGACGATCGGCGCATCGGACTTTTCGCAGCACCACTATAGCTATGACGATGTGCCGGCAGGCGAGCGTGACCCCTCGCTGGCCCATTTCTCGATCGCAACCGCAGAAGCCGATGTGCTGCCGACCATCGCGGCCGCGCGGGCCATCAATCCGCGACTGGCGCTGATGCTGTCACCCTGGAGCGCGCCCGCCTGGATGAAGACCAGCGCTTCGCTGATCAAAGGCACGCTGCGCGAAGATGCCTATGCGCCCTTCGCCACCTATTTGCGGCGCACCGTGGAAGGCTTCGCTGCCCGTGTCGGCAGGGTTGATTATCTGAGTATCCAGAACGAGCCCGATTTCGAGCCCGGCGACTATCCGGGCATGCGACTAAGCGCGGCGCAACGCGCGCGGATCATCGGCGATCATGTCGGGCCGGAATTTGCCCGGGCGGGGCTCAAGACCAAAATCCTCGACTGGGATCATAATTGGGACAGGCCCGAACACCCGCTGGGCGTGCTCGCCGACCCCGCCGCCCTCCGGTTCGTCGCGGGGATCGCCTGGCATTGCTATGCCGGCAATGTCGCCGCCCAGAGCAAGGTGCACGACCGCTTTCCCGACAAGGACGTGTTCATGACCGAGTGCGCGGGCGGCGAATGGTCGAAAGCGTGGCCCGACAGCTGGGCCTGGACGGTACGGACACTGGTGATCGGCGCCACGCGCAACTGGGCGCGCGGTACAGTGCTGTGGAACCTGGCGCTCGACGAGAACCACGGCCCGCATCTGGGCGGCTGCAGCGATTGCCGCGGCGTTGTGACGATCGACAGCCGTAGCGGTGCGGTGACGCGCAACCCCGAATATTATGCGCTGGGCCACGCCTCCCGCTTCGTCGCGCCGGGCGCGTGGCGGATCGCCTCAACCAGCGAGAAGGACCAGATCGAGACCGTCGCCTGGTTGAACCCGGACGGCAGCCGCGTGCTGCTCGCCTTCAATGCCGCTGCTGCGGATCGAACGATGATCGTTGCCGCCGATGGCCGCCAGTTCCGCTATCGTCTGCCCGCCGGCGCCGCCGCAACGTTCCGCTGGCGACCGCACGCTTGAGACCGATGGCGCGCCACCGCCCGCGATTTGCCTTCGCATGCGTGGTGGCGATGTTCTTTGGCTGGGGATTTGTTTCCGCCAATAACGACCCGCTGGTCGCCGCGGTGCAGCGCGTATTCGGTCTTGGGTATACGGTGGCACTCACGACACAGTTCGCCTCCTTCGCGGCGTTTACGGTGGTGTCGCTGCCAGCAGCGCAACTGCTTGCCCGGTTTGGACCGATCCGCACGATGCAGGTTGCGCTGGCGCTGATGATTGCGGGATGCCTAGCGATGCAGTTGGGCCGCTGGATTCCCGCGTTCGCGCTGGTGCTCGCCGCAATCTTCGTCGTCGCCGGCGGTGTGACGGTGCTGCAGGTCGCAGCCAATCCGCTAGCGGCGGCATTGGGGCCGCCCGCACGCAGCCATTTTCGCCTGACCCTTGCCCACGCCTTCAATGCACTGGGGGTGGTTTGCGGCGTCCATTTCGGCGCACGGGTTGTCCTCGCCGGCGCGGCTTTCGGGCGGGATGCCATCGCCAGTCCTGCCGTCGGCATGGCTGCGATCGGTCATGCCTATCTGCTGATCGCGGCGATACTGGCCGTGCTGTTGCTGCTGCCTCGCCTTGCCGCGCCTTCCGTGTCCATCCCCCCCTCCGCTGCGACATCCGCCCCGCGCCTGGCCGCGCTGCGCTCCCGCTGGGCGATCCGCGGCGCGATCGGAATCGCTGCTTATGTCGGCGCGGAAGTGTCGATCGGCAGCACGCTCATCCTGTTCCTGGCCCAGCCGCAGGGCATGGGCCTGTCGCTGGCGACGGCTGCCGCCATGGTCGCCAACTTCTACTGGGGCGGTGCGCTGGTGGGGCGATTTGCGGGCAGCGCCTTGCTGCGATTATTGCCCGCCGACCGGCTGCTGGGCGCCGCCGGCGTCGCCGCTGCCACGCTTTGTGCGATTGCACTGGCGACGCCGGGACAGATTGCGGGCCCGTGCCTGCTGGCGGTGGGGCTGTGCAATGCCATCATGTTCCCGACGATCTTCAGCCTCACCCTCGAACGATCGCCGATACCGCCGGCGACCATATCCGGCCTGCTGAACTTCGCCATCGGAGGCGGCGCTGTCTTGCCACTGATGACCGGCAGTATCGCCGATCATGCCGGGCTCGCCTTCGCCTTTGCCGTTCCCCTGCTTGCCTATCTCTATATCGCCTGGTTCGGCTTTGCCCGGGTGGACCGGACATCCCCGGCACGTGAAGAGTAAAGCCTTGCGCCGGACCGATCAAAAAGCCGCGGGGCACCGGCGCGATACGGCGGCATGGCTGACACGCGCCTACACCACGCTCTTTTGTAAGAACGCCGCCCCTATTTGAGGGCCTGGACCTCGATTTGCTCGGGTGTGTTCGCAACGATCCGGCCGAACCCGTTGAGTTCGATTGCCTGTGCCAGGGCTTCGGTATCACCCGACTGGAACACGCCTACGATCCGCTCGTCTGGTATATGATTGCCGCGGAACACCAGCTTGCGACGCGAATAGCTGTTCATCTGTTCGACCGCATCGGAAAGCGGCTCGCCCATGAACGACAGGCGACCGGTCAGCCAGCTCGTCGATTGCTTCAGGTCCACCTGCGCGATGTCCCACGCATTGTCGTCATGCGCAATCAGCTGGCTGCCTGCCTCAATGGACGCCTCGTGCTCGACGGGGCGGCGCGGTCCACGCTCGGTGACTTCCACCACGCCTTCTGCAACCGTCACGATGACGCGGTTGTGGTCGATCCGCACCTCGAACGCGGTGCCCACCGCACGCACCTGCTTGTTGCCGGCGGTAACCACGAAGGGGCGCGTCCGGTCCTTCGCGACCTTGAAAAAGGCTCGGCCGCGCTGCAGCGTCACGGCGCGGCGGTGCTCGTCCATATGGATCACCAGTGCGCTGTCGGTATCGATCGATACGCTCGACGTATCGGAAAGCACGATCCGGGTGCGCTGGCCAACGCCGGTGAAGAAATGATGCCCGGTCGCCGCCGCCACCTGCGGCTCGGGGGCCAGCGCATGCCATGCGACCAGTCCGGCGGCAGGCAAGAGCAGGCACAGGCCAATCGCTGCGGCGATGGCATGATAGCGCCGCGCGCGTCGTTCCGGTGCGAGGCGCGTGAGATCGCTGCCCAGCGATTTCCGCAATCTGGGGTCGTCGGCTACCGCGCCGGTCAGAGCCCAGACGCGGTTCATCTCCTCGAGTGCCGCGAGATCTTCATCGCCGGGCGGTGCCGCGTCGATCCCCGGTTCATGCGCGCGCCAGGCCAGAAAACGCTGCGCGGCGCGTTCGCGACGGGACCGATCCGGTCGCATGCGGTTCCAGCCGATCATGCGTCGTGCCCCAGGCGTTCGGCAAGGCGGACCAGTGCGCGGTGGATGAGTTCCTTCACCGATTCCCGCGATATTCCCATCCGCTCGGCGATTTCCTGATAGGTCATTTTCTCGAATCGATGGAGCTGAAACGCTGCACGTGCGCGCGGCGGCAGCTCGAGGATGGCGCGGACCGTCCGCTCATATTCGTCGATGCCGATCGCGATGCGCTCTGGCGAGATTGCATCGACCGGATCGTTCGCGCCCGTCAAGGGGGTGTGCGCCGAGGCATGTCGCGCCTTCAGATAGCGATGACGCGAGATCAGAATGTTGCGCGCGACCTTGAAGATGAAACGATCGACATTTTCGATCGGCGTATCGCGACGCATGGCATGCAGGCGCAGAAACACTTCCTGAATCAGGTCGTCGGCTTCCGATTCGCCCACCCGTCGCAGAAAATAGCTGCGTAGCGCAGGGCCGTGGCGGCTTACCCACAGTGCAAGATCGGATTGCGTGCGCGAGGTGTCGCTCATCGCAGCATCTGCCCCGCCCCCCGACCATCTCGCCCACATCGCGCGCCTCGTTCCGCTACGGCATCGGGCGCTGCAACGCTGTGCGCCCTTCTCCAGCCTGGGACGCATCCGCGCGAGGATCGGGGGGAGGGAGGGTGCATCATTTCATTGCGATCCCGGTTGCGCCGGCGGCCGCGCTTCATGCCACACGACAGTTTCTCCGGGAGCGAGACCGTTGAGTATCTCGACACCCTCGGAGGTTATCTGGCCTAGTTGAACCGGTCGCGGTTCCACCTTGCCGCCGACGCGCACGCGCACCGTCGCCGCGGGCGCAGTGCCTTCCACCGCCAGCGGCGGCACGACCATCGCGCGCGCTTTCTGCCCGGTGATCACCGTAACTGCCGCCGTCATGCCGACCCGTATCAGGCCAGCCTTTCCGGCAGGCGGCGTATCCAGGAGCGCGGTCGCGACAAAACGGGTTTTGCCGGCAGTCCCCGCGTCTGCAGTTTCGGAAGCGATCGACGCCACGCGGCCGGCGAGCGTGATCCCGGGGAAGCCCGGCCCGGTGACGGTCACTGTCTGCCCGACCGAAAGCGCGTTTACGTCCGCTTCATCGACATCGAACATGGCCGACAAGCCGCCGTCGCGCGCAATCAGCCCGATGAGTTGCCCACGCGACACACGTCCGCCGGCATAGATCGGCGCAGCGCTCGCCGCCGCAGTCGAGGTGGCGGGACGAACCATCACGCCGGACACCGGTGCGCGTACCACGGCCGCGCGCATCTCCGCGTCCGCATGACGAAGGCGATCGCGTGCGACGTTCAATTCCAGCTGCGCCGCGTGCACGGCCACGGCATCCCCGCGGGAAAGCGTATTCGCCAGCTCCTCGCGTGCCGCGACCGTGGCCATACGCTGCGCGGTCAGTTGCTGCTCGGCACCGGCATTCTCGTTGCGCGCGATCAGTCCTTTTTCGAACAGGCGGCGGCTTTCCGCCGCTTCGCGCTCGAAACGCGCCAGATCCAGCTCGGCCAGGCGCAGGCGCCGGCGTGCCGCCGCGACTTCCGGCCCGCTCGCCCAGTTGGTAAGATCGCGCGCCGGCCGTTCGGACTTGAGCACCGCCGCTTCGGCAATAGTGCGCGCCTCGGCGGCGTCTTCGGTATCGAGTACCAGCAGCGTGTCTCCCGCCTGCACGCGATTACCAAAGGCAAAGGATAGCGTGCGCACCGCACCGTCGAACGGTGCGGTGATGCCGACGGCATTGCCGGGCGCGATCCGGCCTGCGAAGACCAGCGTCGAAACCAGCGGACGCGGCGTAACGACCAGACTCTGTTCGGCGCCTTCCGGCTGCGCCTCGGTGCCTGGCCCGGGCCGCAACGCCCAGGCGCCAGCCACGCCGATGCACGTGACAGCGCACAGCGCCATTCCGAAGCGGCGCAGGGCGGGCCTCATTCATCCCTCCAGTCGATTTTCCAGCTGTCGAGTGTCGTACCAATCTGGAGATCGAACGAGGTCAGCGCATCGAGATAGCCGATCGTAGCGCTCAGCGCCTGGATCTCGGCCGTGCGCAGCCCATCCTGCAGCGACAGCACCTGAAAATTGCTCGATCGCCCGGCCTCGAGCTTGTCGCGCTCGATCTCGACCGCACGTTTCGCCAGCGTCTTGTATCGTTCCGCCGACTCCAGTTCGAGCCAGGCCCCCTCGACGCGCTGCACCGCGTCGCGCACCTGCGTTTCCACGCCCTGATCGAGTTCCTCAAGGCGTAGTTCTGCCGTCCGCAAGCCGGTGTTCGCTTCTATAACGGCCAGCTTTGGGCCGGGATCGCCGATCGGAATCGAAAGCTGTAATCCGACGCGATTGTCGGTGCGTGGCGGCAACACGCCGCTTAAAGCATCGCGCCCGGAAGTGCGGGTCGCGGCAGCCACCACCGATACATCCCAAAGTCGCTGGTTGCGGGCGATACGCAGCGACTCCCGCGCCTGCTCTACGGCATAGCGCTGGGCCTGAATGTCCATCCGTGCCTCACGCGCGATGGCGATCGCCGGTTCGAGGTCGATCGGCACATGCTCCGCGGTAATGGGATCGGCGGCGTCGATATTGGTGGAGGGATCGATCGCGAGCAGTTGCAACA
The DNA here is from genome assembly GCF_056314185.1 of Sphingomonas sp. DMC8. Taxonomy (NCBI): domain Bacteria; kingdom Pseudomonadati; phylum Pseudomonadota; class Alphaproteobacteria; order Sphingomonadales; family Sphingomonadaceae; genus Sphingomonas; species Sphingomonas sp. DMC8. The sequence continues at coordinate 249,905 of NZ_JBQUYV010000003.1, forward strand.
GTTGCAGCTGCGCCGAAACGCGCTGTTGCCGCGCCTCATACAGGCTGCGCTGCTGGTTGGCCTGATCCGCCTCGGACTGCACGATGTCCGCCGGCGCCATCCGGCCCGCCTCAATCATCGCCTTGTTCGTGGCAATCAGTTCGCCGGTGCGGGCTAGCGCCAGCTCTGCCAGCTTGACCTGGGCCTGCGCCCGCTGGAGCGAACGATAGGCAAAAACGATGTTGCTGATAGTCTCTGCAATCGTGTTCCGTACGGCCAGCCGGTTGGTCGCGTCCCGCAATCGGGCGATGCGAAGCGGCGCGCGGTTGACGGCGAAGCCACCTCCGCGCAGCAGAGGCTGGGTCAGCACCAGGCTGGCATTGTCCGCATCCTCGCGGCGATCGAGGCGTTGGCGGCGATCCCACACAAAGCCCAGTTGCGCGCCGGTGGGAAGGAGCCAGCTTGCCGTACCGCTAACATCGGCCTGCCCGCTCACCATACCCCCGCTATCCGCGCGATAGAGGTCAGCGACGATGTAGAGCCGCGGCGCAAATCTTCGCTCGGCGGCGCGCAGGCTGAACCGTTGCGCAACTCTGTCCAGAAATGCCGAGCGTATCGTTCGGTTGTCGCGCAGGCCGATCGACACGGCTTCGACCAGGCTGAGTGGCACGGGCTTCGAAACCTGCGACGGGCGGATGCTGGAGGGGGAAGGCACCGGCGCTATCGGCGCAATTCGCTGGGCCAAGGCAGGCGCAGGCACCGCCAGTGCGGCGACAGCGAGGCCGGCTATGGCCCGCTCAATCCGCACGCAATGCATCGATCGGGTTGAGCCGCGCCGCGGTCATCGCGGGATAGAGGCCGAAGATCAGGCCCATACCCCCGGCCACGGCAGGGCCAAGCGCTAGTGTCCAGGGTGCCAGATCGAAATCCCAGCCCGAGCCGCGTGCAATGGCGTAGCTGATGCCCGCGCCCAGCAACGACCCGGCGATACCGCCCGCCATGCTGAGCAACACCGCCTCGGTTAGGAACAACATGCGCAAGGCCCCCGGGGACGCGCCGGTGGCGGCACGCAGGCCGATTTCCCGCTGCCGCTCCATCACGGTCATCAGCATCACGTTCATCACGCCGATGCCGCCCACGAGCAGCGAGACGGCGCCAATCGCGATCAGCATCCGGCTGTGCACAGCCTTTTGCGCCTGCATCGTCGCCAGTATCGATTGCGCATCCAGCACGGTCAGCGTGCCGTTGGCAGGCGCCAGCCGCGCGCTGATCCGCGCGCCGGCAGCCTTGCTGTCGCTGCCGGGCCGCAGGCGAATCAGCAGCGCGTTAGGCCCGCCTCCGGCTATCACGCGGCGGGCGCAACCGGGCGGGATCATCGCTGCCATGTTGTAATTGACGGGGTCCAATGTCTCCGGCGTCACCGGGGCGAGCACACCGACCACCCTGAAACCATAGCCTCCCAGCAACAACAGGCTGCCCGGTCCCACCGCTGCAGCCGGTCCGGAGAGGGCGCGGACGGCATCTGCGCCGAGCACCACCGACAAGGCGCAATCCTCAACCGTACCGAACAGGCGCCCGCGGGCGGCAACCAGCCCTGCCATGGGCACAAGCGCTGGCGCAGGCGCGAAAATCGCCAGGTCCGCCGACGCCCTGCCCACGCGCGCCATCGCTCGACCGGTTGCGAGGGCGATCGCCTCCACCACGTCCGGATCGGTGGCGGGCAATGCCGCGATCGTCACCCGGGATAGCGCAACAGGCGCGTCGCCCGTCGGAACGGCCTGTATCTGCAGCATATCCACGCCGAGCTTGGCGAACAGCTTCAGCGACTCCCGCTGCGCCATATGGCCGCTGTTGAGCATCGCAATAATCGACGCCGTCCCGATCAGGATGCCGAGCAGGGCCAGGGCAGAGCGCCGCCCCTGCGCGCGCAAATTGGTCCATGCCTCGGCCAAGGTATCTGGAAGACGCCCGTCAAACTGCGGAAACGCCGGCGCAAGGCGTATCATGCTGCCCGCGCCTCCGCCGCATCGACGACACGCCCGTCGCGTAGCGCGATCTGGCGGGGACAGCTGGCGGCGAGTTCCCTGTCATGGGTCACCATCAGCACGGTAACATCCAGCTCCGCGTTGAGGCCGCGCAACAGCGCCATCACCTCGTGCGAGGTCGCGCTGTCGAGGCTGCCGGTCGGTTCGTCGGCGAGCAGCAGCCGGGGCTCGCCCACCAGCGCACGGGCGATTGCGACGCGCTGGCATTGGCCGCCGGAAAGCTGGCTGGGCATATGCTCCGCCCAAGCCGCCAGGCCGACGCGCGCCAGCATTCCCTCTGCCCGTGCACGCCGGCAGTGCCGCGGAACACCGCGATATTGCAGCGGCAGCGCGACATTCTGCCAAGCGGTCATCCGGGGCAGCAACTGAAACGACTGGAAAACGAAGCCGATCAGGCGGTTGCGCAACGCGGCCGTTGCGTGGGGGGTCCAGGACCGGATGGCTTCGCCACCAATTTCGAGCGCGCCGCTGGTCGGGCGGTCCAGCAGGCCGATGATGTTGAGCAAGCTACTCTTGCCGGAACCCGACGGGCCCACAATCGCGCAAAACTCTCCGCGCTCCACCGAAAGCGTCACGGAGTCGAGCACCGCGAGCGTCCGTGCCGGCGCGTGATACTCTTTACAGATGCGCTCCAGCCTAAGCATGACAACCCCTCACAATCAAAGAGGCACGGCCGCCATTTATTTGTCAATATACAGATCGACGATAATAGTTTGCGCCATTTTGCTATTATTTTGCGGTGCGGCGTAGGCGTCGCTGCTGCAAGTGCGAACGATATATTGACCAAAATGGAATATATTTTTTTGCTGATCCCCCCACCGCCCTGAAAGCATGCGTCTTATCTTCCCACAATCGTACGCAACGCCACGCTAGGGGGCGAAGGCGGCGAAAAAAGGAGGGGATGATATGCGCAATTGGATGCCGGCGTCGCGACATCTGCTGCTGGTAGGTACGGCTACGCTGGCCACCATGGGGGCGATCGAGCCGGCCAGAGCCGCTCCGCCGGTGGTGGCGTTCCGGATTGAGGCGCAGTCGCTGGCCGGCGCGCTTCGCGATCTCGCCCTGCAAAGCGGCGTTTCAATCATGGCCGACGCCACGCTTACCCGCGGCAAGCTGGCGCCACGCTATGTCGCGACCAGCGAAGTGGAAGTGGCGTTGAATGCATTGCTGCGGGGAAGCGGGCTTTCCTATCGCAAACGCGGCGCGGTCTATGTGGTCGTAACCGCCACCTCCGAAACCGAACCGCAAACAGCACCGGCAGAACTGGCCCAGGCGCCGCAGGAACAGGCAGACCCAAACGTCATCGTCGTCACCGCGCAGAAGATGCGGGAATCAGTGCAGAACGTGCCGATTGCTGTCAGCGCCTTTTCGCCGGCAGCATTGGACAGCCAGAAGATCGAGACCGGCGGCGAACTGCTGCGCGCCATTCCCAACGTCACTTTCTCGAAAAGCAACTTCTCGGGCTATAATTTTTCGATCCGTGGGGTTGGGACCAAGGCGGTGTCCGCCAGTTCCGATCCGGCCGTGGCGGTCAGCTTCAACAACACGCCGTTGATCCGCAATCGTCTGTTCGAGCAGGAATTTTTCGATGTCGAGCGCGTAGAGGTGCTGCGCGGGCCGCAGGGTACGCTGTATGGCCGCAACGCCACCGCCGGCGTGGTGAACGTGCTGCCGGTCCTGCCGACCAACAAGCTGGAAGGGGCGCTGTCGCTGGAGGCAGGCAATTACGAGACCCGCCGGGCGAGCGGCATGATCAACGTGCCCCTTACCGATACCGTGGCGGTGCGCGGCGCAGGCGCCTACACCAAGCGCGACGGGTTCGAATATAACAGCTTCAACAACACCCGCGTGAACGGGCGCGATTTGTGGTCGACCCGCGCGTCAGCATCGTGGAAGCCCAGCAGCGACTTCACCGCCAGCGTGCTGTGGCAGCATTTCGAGGAAAACGACAATCGCTCGCGCAGCGGCAAACAGCTTTGCACCCGCGACGACGGACCGACCCAGATCGGCAACACGCCGGTTCCCGACGCGCTCCGCGCCCGGCTGAGCCAAGGGTGCAAGCCGGCATCGCTGTACGACGATGCCGCGTTCGGCATGCCGAATGGCGAGAGCTTTCCACAAGTCTATCTCGCGACCAACATCGGCATCGGCAGTTTGCCCGATGGAAGCTTCGTCCGTGCTGTCCCGTTGGGAACCGACCCCTATGCCGGGCTGAGCCAGTCGCGGAATCTGCGGGAGATTTCGACCAGCTATGATCCGGTGTTCCGCGCACGCAACGATTTTTATCAGCTTAATCTCGAATTCGGCGTGGCGGACGGTCTCCGGCTGATCTCGCAAAGCGCCTATGCGCAGGACCGCTATTATTCGTCGCAGGATTACAATCGGTTTGCCTCGAACCCGGTCTTCGGCAACTCCACTCAGCCGGGACTTACCGGCGTGGCTGGCGGCCCTCTCATTGCGCCGAATCTGACGCCAGGCGGCATCTTCACCGATCCACAGCTCGGCCCGTCGAGTCGCTTCCTGTCAGTCGATCTAAGCCAGTCCCGAAACGAGCAATGGACTCAGGAATTACGGCTGCAGTCATCGTGGGACGGCCCCCTAAACATAAGCCTGGGGGCGAATTACCTGAAATTCAAATCTCAGGACGATTATTACGTTTTCAGCAACTTTTTTACTCTTTTATCGCAATATTTTTACAACCTCGACAATGATGCATATTTTGCCAACAACACCATCGCCACGCGCAACTGCAAGCCAACCGGCCCTTCTGACAGCACAGCAGACTGCATTTATGTCGACCCAAACTCCCTCGCCAATATAAATGGCGACGGACACAATTACTTCCGCAGCAAAAATGTGGTAAAAACCGAGAGCTGGGCCCTATTCGGAGAAACCTATTACAAACTGACGAGTTCCCTGAAACTTACGGCCGGCTTGCGTTACACGGACGACACCAAGACGAGTACGCCCTATCCCAGCCAGTTGCTGCTGGGCATTGGCCCTGTTCTGACCAATTCGACGGGCGGCAAGGCGGCGATCGGCTATCCGGCCCAGCCTGACATTGTTCAGAAATGGGGCCGCTTCAGCGGTCGCGCCGTGCTCGACTGGAAACCGCGCATTTCCTTCACCGATGAAACGATGGTCTATGCGTCCTTCTCGCATGGCTACAAGGGCGGGGGTTCCAATCCGCCCCGCGTCGACTTCGATCCGTCGATCGTGCTGTATCAACCGCTGGCACAGACCTTCGCCCCCGAATATGTCAATGCCTTTGAAATCGGCACCAAGAACGTGCTGGGCCATGGCAAGGCCGGGTTCAATCTGACCGGATTCTATTATGACTATAAGAATTATCAGGTCTCGCAGATCGTCGACCGCATTTCACTAAACGAAAACTTCAATGCGACGAGCATGGGTCTGGAGCTGGAGACCTGGTGGCGACCATCGCGCAATTTCCGGATGAACCTTAATGCGGGGTATTTGCGCACGCGCATCGCAGACGGCGCACGCTCGATCGACGTCATGAATCGGACTCAGGGGAACTCCGATTGGGTAGTGGTACGGCCATGGATTCAGGTGCCGTCCAACTGCATCGCCCCCCGCGCAGCCGTAGAAGCGATCCTGGCGTCACCTTTTTCGCAAGGCTCGGATGGCGGGCTCGCCCCCTTCGCGTTGGCGGCCCTATGCAGCGGCTCGAACCGGCTCGGCAATTACGATCCCGCCCTGCCACCGGGACAAACGCCGTATTACGCGCTGTTCGGGTTCACCTATAATCCGCTGTTGCCCTACAACCCCGCTCTCAACCCGTTGGGAACGCTGGGTAGCACCGATCCCCGCAGCGGCGCGCCCAATGGCGGCCGCGGCTTTTCCGCCGATCTCAGCGGCCACGAACTACCCAATTCGCCGCGCGTGACGGTGAATGTCGGCGCCGAGTATAGCGTGTTCGCCGATGCCTGGAAATTTACGCTGCGCGGCGACTATTATCGGCAAGGCCCCAGCTTTGCCCGGGTTTACAATACCGCCTATGATCGGCTGCATGGTTGGAACAACGTGAATGTCGCGCTGACGGTGGAGAATTCGAACTGGAACGTGACGGCCCAACTCTATGTCAAGAACCTGTTCGACGACGCCCCGATCACCGATGCGTTCACCAATTCGGATGACACGGGCCTGACGACCAATGTTTTCACGCTGGAGCCGCGCATCATCGGCTTCCGCCTCTCCAAGCGTTTCTGAACCGACTGCACCCGATCCCGACACGGGATCGGGTAGCCAGCAAGGGAGTTACCGTTGCTTTCGAAAGCTTTCCCGCATCTCCGCGCGCTTGCACTCACGGTCGCTTCCTGCGCCTTGGCCAGCCCCATGTCGGGCGTAGCACAACCGGACCCCAGCGCGCTGCTGATCGGCAAATGGCATACCGAGCGAAAGGACGGGATGGTAGAAATCCATCGCTGCGGCGCGGCACTGTGCGGGCGCGTGATCGACGGAGCGCCGCTCCGCGCCAATCCCGACCAGCGCGACGTCCGTAACCCGGACGCCGCGCTGCGAACGCGCAGGGTGAAGGGACTTCGCGTGCTGGAGGGTTTCTCGGGCGGTCCGAAAAACTGGAAGGGCGGGCCGCTCTACGACCCAGAAACCGGCAATCTCGCGGCCAAGGGTACCCTGACGCTGCGCGATCCGGATACGCTGGCGGTGCAGGGTTGCATCGCGCTTTTCTTATGCCGCACCCAGATCTGGCGGCGCGCACACTGAGTGCCGGCTTCTGCAATCACCGGTGCGGTGCGATAAGCACCGGTAACAGCTGGGTAAGCAACGAGCGCATCGCATTGTCTTCCTGACTCAGCATCCCGCGCAGATGCGGCCCGATCAGCGCATCGCCGAAAGCGCAAATCGCAATCAGGAGGATGCTGGTACGAATGCGCTGCTCGCTATCATCGCCATGTGCGACGCGGATGCGAACGGCATCGACCAGGTCGCGCACTGCCCCGCCCAGCGATTCGAGATGTCCGGGCTCCTGCGCGAGTACCAGCCACGCCGCGAGCTGCGCTGCACCACCTCCGTCGAACGCATCGAACACCCGGCCGACCAGCCGCGCCGGCGCATCGGCATCGACGCCCAGACTGCTCACTGCCTCGCCCAGAGCCTGATCGAGATCGCGGATCATCGCTTCCATCAGCGCCGCCTGCAGCCCCGCCGCCGACCCGAAATGATGGATGACGTTACTGTGCGACATGCCGGTCGCTCGGCCGACATTGGCCAGCGTGACTGCGGCCGGTCCCTGGGACAACAGCAACGTGCGCGCGGCGGCCAGTCCCTCGTCGCGCGCCTCGCTCGCGCTACGCTTGCGGCGCCTTGATTGCGGATCACTCATGACGGCCGCCCTGCCCGTTTTCCGTCTTTTCGCATGTCAATCTTTCTGCACCAAAATCTTGCGACGCCCCCCCCCCGATGACGCTTTGCCCGCGTCTGGTTGATAGGGGGAACATTTCCCCCTGCGATGGGCAGTACAATGCCCGAAAAGCAAGGAGAGGAATAATGATCAAGAAGATCTTGTCCGCTGGCGCGATTGCAGCGTCGGCGATGTTCCTGATTCCGCAAGCCTCGGCGCAGACTTTCTCGCCGGCCGGTTCGTTCACGATCGCCAATGTCGGTACGATCACCGTGAGCAAAGGGATTACGCTCAGCTGCGGTTTGACCGGCAACGGCAATGTGACATCGGGCGGTAGCGCCAGCGTCACCAGCCTGACACTTACTGGCGGCGTCTGCCCTTCGATCGGTTTCACCGCTGTTCCCTATGCAGTCACTGCCAGCGGGACGACCGTTACGATCAACAATGTTCGTGTAACGGGAATCACCGGCAATTGCTTCGGCAACCTGTCGGGCACCTATAACCAGTCGACCGGAATCCTGACCTTTAGCAACGCGACGATTCCGTCGAGCCCGGCCGGTGGATCGCCCTGCCGAGTCAGCGGTCAGGTGCGGCTCTCGCCGACCCTCACCTACTGACCTTACCGCCGGGCGCGCCAATGGTGCGCCCGGCGCCCTGCACACGCAGCTACCCCGACCGGATTGCGAACGAGTCTGCCCACGGAAGCCAGAGCCCTGCGATGCGCTATCCGTAAATATCTTTTATAAACAATGCTCTGACCGGCATGCATTAACACGCTTGACAGACGCCCTTTCTATATTGACACTGATGTCAATATCATTGGAGCAAGCGTTATGTTCATGGCATTGTGGACCGCAGCCCTGATCGTGCCCGCCTTTGTGATGCTGCTGGTGCAGGCACCGGCGTGGCTCTGGGCCGGCGGACTGGCATTGTGGATCGGGACCGGCCGCGCCTTTGGTCTAGTGGATGATATGGGGCTGGCTGTGCTCGCCGCCCTCTGGCTTCCCGCGGCGTTGCTGGCAGTACGTCCGCTCCGCCGCAGACTGGTGGCGCGCCCGCTGCGCACCTTGTTCCGCCGGGTGATGCCGCGGATGAGCGCAACCGAACAGGCCGCGATCGACGCCGGCACCATATGGTGGGATGCGCAGCTTTTCGGCGGCCGCCCGGACTGGGCCAGCTTGCTGGCGACGCCAGCGCCAAAGCTCAGCGCCGAAGAGCAGCGCTTCCTCGATGTCGAGACCGAGCATTTGTGCGATCTTGCCAACGATTGGGACAGCACTGCCGTGTGGCAGGATCTGTCCCCCGCAGCCTGGGCCTATGCGCGCGAAAAGGGCTTTCTGGGGATGATCATTCCCCAGCGCTACGGCGGGCTGGGCTTTTCCGCCTATGCGCACAGCCAGGTGATCCAGAAGCTGTCGACGCGCTGTTCGGCAGCGGCGGTTTCGGTGATGGTGCCCAACTCGCTGGGCCCGGCCGAGTTGCTGCTGCACTATGGCACGGAGGCGCAGAAAGACCATTATCTGCCCCGGCTGGCCCGAGGCGAGGAAATCCCGTGCTTCGCGCTCACCAACCCCTATGCCGGGTCCGACGCGGCCTCGCTCACCGACACCGGAATCGTGTGCCGCGAGATGTGGCAAGGCCGTGAGACGCTGGGGTTCCGCGTCACCTGGAACAAGCGCTACATCACGCTGGCCCCCATCGCTACGGTCCTCGGCCTCGCCTTTCGCGTGCGTGATCCGGATGGATTGCTGGGCGGCGCGGAGGACCTGGGGATCACCTGCGCGCTCATCCCCCGCAACCACCCCGGCGTAGAGATCGGACGGCGTCACTGGCCACTGAATGCCGTGTTCCAGAACGGCCCCACCTCCGGCACCGAGGTGTTCGTGCCGATCGAAATGGTGATCGGCGGGCGCGAGCAGATCGGCAATGGCTGGCGGATGCTGATGGAATGCCTGGCCGCCGGGCGCGCCATCTCGCTGCCCTCGTCCAATGTCGGCATGGCCAAGCTGGCGACCGGCAGCGTCAGCGCCTATGCGGCGATCCGGCGCCAGTTCAACGTGCCCATCGGCGCGTTCGAGGGGGCGCAGGAACCGCTCGCACGCATGGCGGGGCACCTCTATGCGATCGACGCCGCGCGAAAGCTGGCCGCCGCCGGGCTCGACCTGGGGGAAAAGCCCTCGGTCGTGTCGGCGATCGTCAAATACCATGTCACCGAGCGCGCCCGCATCATCGTCAATGACGGCATGGACCTGATTGGCGGCAAGGGCGTGTGCATGGGGCCGGGCAATTTCCTGGCGCGGGCCTATCAGCAGATTCCGATCGCAATCACTGTCGAAGGTGCGAATATCATGACCCGCACGCTGATCATCTTCGGTCAGGGCGCGATCCGATGCCACCCCTACATCCTTGCATTGATGCGGTCGGCCGAAGCGCCGGGCCGGGAAGGCCTGGTCGCGTTCGATCGAGCCCTGTTCGGCTATTTCGGCTTCCTGTTCCGCAATGCGGCGCGGGCGCTGGCATTTGCGACGCCGGCACGGCTGCTGCTGGCGAAGCCACGGGGCGCGGCCCCGGAAATGGCGCGCTATTATCGCAGCGCAACCCGGCTCTCGACCGCGCTTGCACTGGCGACGGACATTTCGATGGCGACGCTGGGCGGCACGCTCAAGCGGCGCGAGACCGTCACGGGGCGTCTGGGCGATATTCTGTCGCAGCTCTTCGTTCTCTCGGCGATCCTGAAGCGCTTCGAGGATGACGGCCGGCCCGAGGCCGACCTTCCGTTCGTCCACTGGGCCGCACGCGATGCGCTGGCACGGGCGGATGCGGCACTGCGCGGGGTGATCGACAACCATCCGAGCCGCGCGGCCGCAATCCTCCTCCGCCTGCTGGTGCGTCCGTTCGGAGGAAGTCTCGCAGGGCCGGACGACCGGTTGGATGCGGCCGTTGCCAACCTCGTGCAGACGCACGGTCGCTCACGCGACCGGCTGCTGGCCGGGAGCTGGACGCCGCGCATGGAAGTCGATGCGATCGCCGCCACGCACGTCGCTTTCGATTGCTATCCCGCCGTCGCCGCAATCGAGCGGCGGCTGCGCGACGCGGTCCGCGCCGGCGAGATTCAGCGGCTGCCGCAGAATTATCGCCAGCTCGGCGCATGGGCCGCCGATGCCGAAGCCAAGGGCCTGATCGATACAAGCGAGCGGGCGCTGATCGAGCGCTTCGCGCACCATGCCGATCTGGCGATTCAGGTCGACGATTTTGCCGCTGACTTCGGGCTTGCCGAAGGATTGCGGCGGCGCGAAGCCGAAAGCGCCCGCATCCCGCTGGCGGAGGCGGCCGAATGAGCGATCGCTATCTCGCCTTTGCCAATTCGGGGTTCGGCCACTGGCTGACCGGCGCGCTGGGCTTGCCCCAGCCAGTGCCGATCGATCGCGACCCGCAGCGTATGGCTCGCACCGCCTTTCTGGCGGACAGCGGCGACGGGCGGATAATGCCGCAACTGGCGAGCGAACTGCACGCGTTGGGCGTGCAACGGGTGGAGGGAAGCGAAGGCGCTGCGTTCGATGCGCTGCTGATCGACGCGACCGGGTGCCGAACCGTTGCCGACACCGATGCGCTGTACCGGCTGCTCCACGGCCATATCCGCTCGGTGGCCGCGAATGGCCGCATCCTCCTGTTCGCCACCGACCCTGCGGACGCTCCCGATGCCGAAACCGCCGCAATCTGGCGGGGGCTGGAGGGGCTGACCCGCTCGCTGGGCAAGGAAGCCCGCCGCGCGATCGCCGTGCAACTCGTCTATGTGCCGCTCGCAGCGCCCGCCGCGCTCAGCAGCAGCCTCGCATTCCTGCTATCCGGCCGGTCGGCCTATGTTTCGGGGCAGGTCGTCCATATCGGCGCCGCGAACTCGCCGCCACCCGATGCATCGCGCCAGCGGGTCGTGCTGGTGACCGGCGCCTCGCGCGGAATCGGCGCCGCCATCGCCGCCTGTTTTGCGGGTCAGGGCGCGCATGTCGTCGGACTGGACGTGCCCGGAGCCGAGCCTGCGCTGCGCGAACAGGCCGCGCGGCTGGGCGGCAGCGCCTTGGCGCTCGATATAACCGCGGCGGACGCGCCGGAGCGTATCGCCGCGGATGCGGCCAGCCGCGGCGGATATGATGTGGTCGTCCACAATGCCGGCATCACGCGCGACAAGACCATCGCCCGGATGGATGCCGCCCGCTGGGACAGCGTGATGGCGGTCAACCTCGCCGCGCCGATGCGGATCACGGCAGCCCTGCTGGCCGCCGAGCAGATCCGGCGGAACGGGCGGATCGTCGCGGTATCGTCGCTCAGCGGGATCGCAGGCAATATGGGCCAGACCAACTATGCGTTGTCGAAGGCCGGTCTGATCGGCTGGGTGAAGCGGCTGGCACGCGATGTGGCGCCGCTGGGCATCACCGCCAACGCGGTCGCGCCGGGCTTTATCGAGACGCAGATGACTGCGGCTATCCCCTTCACGATCCGTGAAGCCGGACGGCGGATGAACGCCATGGGCCAGGGCGGCCAGCCAGAGGACGTTGCCGAGACCATCGCGTGGCTCGCCCACCCGGTCAGCGGCGGCATCACCGGCGAAGTCATCCGCGTCTGCGGCCAGAGCCTGCTGGGCGCATGACCCCGATGTCGGTTGCGGATACCGCCCTTCTCAAAGCGCCACCCACACCGGGCGCCGTGCTGCGCGCGGGGTTGGCCACTCTCGCGAAGCGAGCACCCGCCAGCCCGACCCTGCCCTCGGTCCGTCTGCTGCGCACCGGCCTCACCGTCGATGCGGACGCCGTGGCGGAATATCGTGCGCTGTGCGGCTTCGTCGCGGAACAGGGAGTGCCGCCCAGCTATCCCCATTTGCTCGCCTTTCCGCTGCATCTGGCCGTGATGATGCGCCGCGATTTTCCTTACCCGATGGCAGGGCTGGTGCATGTCGCCAACCGCATCGTGCAACATGCCGCAATCGCGGGAGGAGATCGGCTGGACATCGCCGCGAGTTGCGGCGCGTTCCACACGCACCCGCGCGGTCAGGCCTTCACCATTCTGGCGGAAGTACAACGCGACGGCGCGACGGTGTGGCGAAGCGAAAGCAGCTATCTGCGCATCGGCGCGCCCTCTGCCCTCGGCACGCCGCTCGCGACGCAATCGGGCGACACCGCACCGACAGAGGCGATCGCGAGCGAGACGATCCTGCCATCGGTCGCAAGACGCTATGCCCGCCTCTCGGGCGACCGCAACCCGATCCACATGTCGTGGCTGGGCGCCCGCCTGTTCGGCTTTCGCCGGCCGATCGCGCACGGGATGTGGACAAAGGCCCGCGCGCTGGCGCTGATACTGCCGCCAACGCCGGTGGACGCGATGACCATCGACGTCGCATTCCGTGCGCCGATCCTGCTGCCCGGCCGCGCCAGCTTCTGCGCGGCGCGGCGCGACACCACCATCGATTTTGCGGTGCGCGACGCGAGCGGTGCGCGCCTTCACTTGATCGGCTGCCTCTCGCGCGGCCACCCGATCCCGGAGACCGATCGTGCTTAGCATTCCCGCGCCCCGCCGCGTCGCGATACTCGGCGGTCGGCGAATTCCGTTCGCCCGCTCCAACACGGCGTATGCCGATGCCTCCAACCAAACGATGCTGACGGTCGTGCTTCAGGCGCTGGTCGACCGCTTCAGGCTGCAAGGAATGCGGCTGGGCGAAGTCGCCGCCGGCGCAGTGCTCAAACATTCGCGCGACATCAACCTGACGCGGGAAGCGGTGCTTTCGACCAGCCTGTCGCCCGAAACGCCCGCCTATGACGTGCAACAGGCGTGCGGCACCGGGCTGGAAGCGGCGATCCTCGTCGCCAACAAGATCGCGCTGGGGCAAATCGATGTCGGCATCGCCGGCGGTGTCGACACCACCTCCGATCCGCCGATCGCGATCAACGAAGGGTTCCGCCAGGCGTTGCTGCGCGCCAATCGTGCGCGGTCGATGGGCGCCCGGCTGAGGGCATTGGCAGGCATCCGTCCCGACCTGCCCTTCCGCCCGGAACTTCCCCGCAATGCCGAACCCCGCACCGGGCTGTCGATGGGCGAGCATTGCGAGCAGATGGCAAAACATTGGGGCATCGCCCGCGCGGATCAGGACGCGCTGGCAGCGGCCAGCCACCGCGCCATGGCCGCGGCCTATGACCGGGGCGACTTCGACGATCTGGTCACGCCGTGGCGCGGCCTTTCGCGCGACAATAATTTGCGGCCGGACAGCAGCGTGGAGAAGCTGGCACGCCTCGCCCCCGTGTTCGACCGCGCGAACGGCACGCTCACCGCCGGCAATTCGACACCCCTCACGGACGGCGCGGCGGCCGTACTGCTGGCCAGCGAGGAGTGGGCGCGCGCGCATGACCTGCCGGTGCTCGCCTATCTCCACGCCGCCGAGACCGCAGCGGTGGATTTCGCCAGCGGGGCGGAAGGACTGCTGATGGCACCGGCCTATGCCGTGCCGCGTATGCTCGACAAGCTTGGCATCGCGCTGCAGGATTTCGACTTTTACGAGATTCACGAGGCGTTTGCCGCACAGGTGCTGTGCACGCTCGCGGCATGGGAAGATCCGGCCTTCGCGCGTGACCGCCTGCGCCGCGCCACGCCGCCCGGCGCGATCGACCGGGCTAGGCTGAACGTCAACGGCAGTTCGCTCGCCGCCGGGCACCCCTTTGCTGCGACGGGAGGGCGCATCCTGGCCACGCTGGCCCAGAGCATCGACCGGCGCGGCGGCGGGCGCGGGCTGATCTCGATCTGCGCGGCCGGAGGCCAGGGCGTAGTGGCGGTAGTCGAGAAATGAGCCCCGCGCCGGAGCCATCGGAAGACACCGATCGGCTCTGGGCCGAACGCTTCTGGACGCGCCACTACAGCCCCGGCGTCCCCGCCTCCATCGAGGCCGAGCTGGAAACCGCGGGATCGATGGCCGATGTCTTCGAGCGCGATGCAACGCGACACGCGGCGCGCGAAGGCTTTGTCAGCCTGGGCACCGGGCGCACCTATGGTGCAGTACTGCGGGATGCGCAGGCATTCGCGGCATGGCTGCAGGACCAGGGCGTGAAAAAGGGCGACCGGGTCGCGCTGATGATGCCCAATTGCCTGCAATATCCGGTCGCGCTGTTCGGCACGCTGTTCGCCGGCGCCGTGGTGGTCAACGTCAACCCACTCTACACCGCGAGCGAGCTGGCACACCAGTTGCGTGACAGCGGCGCGACGGTGCTGGTGGTAATGGACATGTTCGCCGCCACCTTCGCCGCGATCCGCGAACAGACCGCCGTGCGCCATGTCGTGGTCACGTCGATGGGCGACATGCTGGGGCCGGTAAAGGGGCGGCTCGTCTCGCTGATGCTGCGCGCCGCCGGGCAGGCGCCAAAGCCCTATCCGCGCACGGACATGATGCGCTGGAATGCGGTTCTCAGACGCGGGCGCCGGCTGCCGTTCCAGCGGGTTCCGATCGACCAGCAAGATCTGGCCTTCCTGCAATATACCGGCGGCACATCGGGCGTGGCGAAGGGAGCGATGCTCACCCACCGCAATGTCGTCGCCAATGTGCTGCAGGGGCGCGCCTGGGTGATGTCGCAACTGCCGGACGACCGGCCACGCACCAACGTGACGCTGCTGCCGCTGTACCATATCTTCTCGCTGACGGCGAACCTGTTGCTGTTCAGCGGCATCGGCGGCCGGAACGTGCTGGTCGCCAATCCGCGCGATGCCCGGCGCGTCTCCTGGATCCTGCGCAAGGAGCGCTTTTCCGGCCTGGCAGGCGTCAACACGCTGTTCGCCAGCCTGATGGAAGACGATGCGTTCCGCACCCGCGATTTCTCGGCGTTGGAACTGACCATCGCCGGAGGCATGGCGACACATCCGGACGTCGCCGCACGCTGGGAGGCGATGACCGGCAAGCCGCTGGTCGAAGGCTATGGCCTCACCGAATGCGCGCCGATCGTCTGCATCCGCCCTGTCGACTTCGCGGCGCCGGAGCGGATGCGGCACAATGGCTCGGTCGGCCTCCCCGTCCCTTCCACCGAGGTGCGGATGCGCCGAATGGACGGCAGTTGGGCCGCTATCGGCGAGCCGGGCGAACTGTGCGTGCGCGGCCCGCAGGTGATGCGCGGATACTGGCAGCAGCCCGAAGCGACAGCAGCAGTGCTCTCGCCGGACGGATGGCTGGCGACCGGCGATGTCGGGGTGATGGACGAAAGCGGCGCGGTGCGAATTGTCGACCGCATCAAGGACATGATCCTGGTGTCGGGCTTCAACGTCTATCCCGCCGAAGTCGAGGCGGTGATCGCCGGCCATCCGGATGTGGCGGAAGTCGCGGTGGTCGGCGTGCCCGATCCGGTCAAGGGCGAGCGGATCAAGGCAGTCGTCCATCCGCGCGGACCGGGGCTGACCGCTGAGGCTGTCCGTGCCCATTGCCGCGAACGGCTGACCGGCTACAAAATCCCGGCGATCGTCGAACTGCGCGACATGCCGCTGCCCAAGACCAATGTCGGCAAAATCCTGCGGCGGGAGGTGCGGTAGTTACGCCCCACATGCGGCTGTGATCGTCGTCGCGGCCGGTTCCGCGGGCCTGGTCGCCAGGCTCTCGGTCGTGACATGCCGTCTGCGCTGCGGCGACGCGCTATTGCTTCCAGCGGCCGATATCGCCCCAGGTGGGCGCGCGCTTTGCCGGTGCGACGCCGGCCTTGAGTCCGTTGCTAGCGCTTTCCGGCGGCTGGAAGAGTTGACAGGCCGGCAGCGTCGTCGGGTCAACGCCGGCGACTTCAGACCAGATTTCCGGGCTGGGCTGGGTCGCGGCAAAATTGGTATAGTTCTGGCTGACATAGGGCGCATTGGCGGGCGCCAAAGGGTAGCCGGAAAAATAGAAGGACTGCGGCAGCACCTCGCCCGCAGCATTGGCCTGAAAACCGTAGCCGAACAGAATGCCGCCCTTGTCGGTCAGGTCCGGGCTTGCGCCCACCTGCATCACATATCCGTTCGCCGCGCTCACCCAGAAAGAGTAGCCTTGGCCGCCTGTACCAATGCGCGCACTGTCTTCCTTGCTGTAGGGAAGGTGCGATACGAAGTCGCGGCGCGGCGGATGATTGAGGCCCGAGAACAGGCAAATGCGCGGCATCCAGGCCGGCCGCCCCTCTCCCGCAACGAAATAGGCCACATCGCCCAGCGAGATGAATTTGCAGGAATAATGGTTGTCTAGCGGGAAGATCGGCAGGCAATATTCGTCGTACCGCTCTTCCATCGCCCCTTCCCCGGACTTGCCGCGCCAGGTGGAGTCGTAAAAGGTCTTGCCATAGGAAGTCTGGTACGTTGCGCCTGCCGGCGGCTTACCCTGATAGGGCGGCGGATATTTCCCGGCATCGTCCCCGTAAACGCGGTACATCGTCCAGTCCGATTGCCAGTACACGGGCCATAGCGGATCGGCAGGCTCTCCCTTTTTGCGCTTGTAGACGCAATTCTCGACCTGGCATGGGCTCGCCTCGGCGGGGTTATGGGCGCCGTAGGTCTGATAGACCTGTGCAGTCGCCGGAGCCGCCATTACCATGGCTGAGCCCGCGATAATCGAGAATAGCAGCCCCTTGGTCATCGGCTTCCCCTCCCGTAACGACGTTCGCAAAATCAACAATAACGGCCCAAAACATGCGAATTCGATGAAATTTTTCCGACGTCAGGGCACATTTACCTCAGCCTCAACAATATCAATATTCCAGATTTCATGAATACATTTTGAGATCAACTTAACATTCAAGACACCCAAACGCCGCAAAAGATGACGCCATTATGGTTTATATTTCAGTTGACGGAAAACGCGCTGCAGCGACCATAGCAAACTGAAATCAGGCGAGTCCCCAGCATGTGTCGGGACGGCGCGCCTACAGGCATCATTCGACGCCCGAGAGGGGAGATACCCGGGATGATCAAGCTTTCCTGGTGCGAACCGCGCGGCCTGGCCGACGTACAGGCGCTGGTACAGGGCGCAGTCGACATCGAATTCTCGACCTTGCCGCCGTATCTCTACGCCTCGCTCACCATCCTGCCCGACACCAATGCTGCGGCCAAATCCCGGCTGCAGTCGGTGATCATGCAGGAAATGATCCACATGTGCCTGGCCTGCAATATCCTGAACGCGATCGGCGGGACGGTGCAGATCCAGCCGCCCTCCTATCCGGGCACCCTGCCCCATGCGGTCGGCGGCAGCCTGGTCGTGCACCTCTACCCCTTTTCGCCGCAGGCCATGGAACAGGGCATGGCGATCGAGACTCCGCTCGAGCCGATCGAACCGCGCATGTTGCTCGCAAAAGGCGACGGCGAGGAAGAGGAAGTGACAATCGGAGTCTATTACGAGCGGCTGAAGCTGGCGCTGCAGGCGCTACCCGCCTCGGCATGGACGCGGGACCGCAATCAGGTGACCGACGCACAGTTCTTCCAGGGGCAGGTGTTTGCGGTCAACAACTGTGAAGATGCCTGCAATGCGATTGACCAGATCGTATCGGAAGGCGAAGGGACGCCCAGGTCCCCGGAAACGCAAGGCAGCCCGCTCGATTTCCAGAACGAGCTGGCCCATTATTATCGCTTCTGGGAAATCCACAAGAACCGTGTCCTCCAGAAGGACGTTTCGCCTGACGGGAACGGCTCCGGATATATGTGGGGCGGGCCGCTCGGCGTCGACTGGAAGGCGGCCTATCCCGCGATCACCGATCCCGAGCGCTATGATTTCAGTCGGGAATCCGAAGCGGTCCAGATCGCGCAAGCGAAGTGCAATGCCGCCTTCACGGCGATGGTGTACGCGCTGCAGGCGGCCTTTGGCGGCGCGCCGGGCCAACTCGGCGTAGCGGTACGCGCGATGTTCGATCTCCGCATGGCGGCGATGCAGGCGCTCAACACGCCGCTCAGCAACGGCATGGTCGCGGGCCCGGCGTTTCTGTTCGAGCCAATCGTCACCACCGAAGTTGCCGATATGGGAGCGGTCGCATGAGCATCCTCGAATTCCCCCGGATCTATTTCTCGGGCGAAATCAGCTGGGATCCCGTCACCACCAACAACAATACCGAGCCGACCTGGAAAGCCAATTATGACGAGGTGAACGCCGATCCGCAGCTCGACGGCCAAGCGCTGCGCCCGAACCAGGTCGCGCAATATCGTCAGACGGCGATCCAGCAGATTCCCGGTCAGAACTGGAACCCGGCGGGTACCTATCGATCGTTTTTCTACAATTGCGCCGTGTCCGGCGTCGACACCGGCGCGGGGCTGGACACGACCGACCCATTCGTAAGCGCGCCCGCCAATTTCGCCGGCATGCTCGTCGATGCGGAGCCATATGGCCCCTATACGTCGCAGCTGTTCTTCGATTCGATCCATCTCGGCATCGATGGGGGCTGCCGCATCCTCGGCAGCCCGGTGTGCCGGTCGAGCGATCGCTACATCAACTTCAGTGCCAATCGCGCGAATGCGTTCATCGCCGGCGTCGCCTCCGTCCTGTGGCAGGCCTGTTACGCTTGGGATCCGGACACGCTGACCATCGACGCCTTCGATTCGCCCGCATTACAGGCGCTGCGCGCCAGTATGGAGGCACCGGGCGTCAAAGGGCTGATGACTCGCTTCTGCACCTATCGAACAATCTATTATGACGACCTAAAGCTCGCCACCGGCTCCAAAGAAGAAGTGGATAAGGAGGTCGCTGCGCAGGCCAAGGCGCTGATGGAGAAATTTGCCGCCGGCGGGTTCCAGCCCAATCCGGCGCGCAGTCTGCTGGTGGGCACGGCCGGCATCTGGCGGGACACGGACCCGATGCACGAGCCCGGCGATCGGGCACTGGTCACCACGAACAAGACGGTGGCGATCGGCGACAGGCTGGGCAAGGTTCCGTTCGGCACCGCCTGGGCGCGAGTAGATCGCGACAGGATCGCGCTTGACCTTTCAAACGCAGTTCCGTGGAACACGGTGACGCCGGACAAGGCCAATGTCGGCAATCTCCTTATCTCGGCCGGCGATGTGCCGATCGCGACACTGACGCCCGACCGCTATGACCAGGCAGCCTATCTCGCAACCTCGGGCATCGTCGATGTGCCTCTCCCCGCGTCGCAGGTCGCGCTCGACCTGAACGCACTGACTCTTTCGGTAGAAATTGACGACAAGCCCACACCGCTTCTGGCAGAAGCGCCCCTCCGGGCAATCCCGCTCGCACCCAATCTCTATGTCAACCAGGGCGAGCCCGCATTGGCGCAGGCACAGGTCTATGCATATGGCAAGCCGGCGGGCGCAGGCATTCGCGTCAGCCTGGTTGAGGTCGGATCGAACAGCACCACGCCGGTAACTGCCATTACCGACGCAAACGGGCTGGTCAGCTTCTCGCTCGACAGTGCGACACCAACCATCACCGCCTTTGTATTCGAGCCCGGCGACAATCCGACCGTGCCGATCTCGGCGGACGCATTCAACCCGCAGGTGTACACCTACATGTATCTGCGCGTCCTTCCCGGCGATGACGCCCTTGCGAAGCTCGAACCCAGCTGGGACAATGTCTATGCCCATGTCCTCTCTTATTGGGAGGCGATAGCGCCGTGCATGGACAACTGGCTGCGCCTGGGCGACGAGGCGCAGGTGCGCGCCTATGCGCCGATCATCAAGAAGCTAACCGACCCCGGTTATTTCGAGCATTTCCGGTATATGCCGGTGACCCGCGACCTGACTCGTGGCCAGCGCACCCTCCTCTACCGGTTCCTCGACAACGCACCGCTAAAAGCCAGCGAACGTACCGAAGCGTCGTCCGCACCGGAGGCAGAAACCGGCGGGTTTGCGGCACTTGCCCGGCAAATGCGCTGAGCATCGGCGTTGAAGACGAGCACCAGCCTGGCGGCCCTTGCCGTTCTTTTTGCCGCGCCCGCCGCCCGCGCGCAGCAAGTTGCTTCGGACAAGGAAGAGGATGTCTTTGTCACCGCCTCCCGCGTGGGGGATAGCGCGGGCACTGCGACCATAGCCTCCGACACCATCGAGCGCCGCCAGAGCACCTCGCTGGTCGAACTGCTTGACGATCTGCCCGGCGTACATGCGTTTTCGACTGGCGGCCCTGCGGGCGGCACCTTTCTGACGATACGAGGCGGCGAGCCCAATTTCACCGCCGTTCTGATCGACGGCGTACGGCTGAACGACCCCACCAACAGTGCCGGTGGTGCTTTCGATTTCACGTTGCTGGACCCGCTCATCGTCAAACGAGTCGAAGTGTCCCGCGTGGCGGAATCGGCAATTCATGGTTCGGATGCGCTGTCAGGCGTCGTCCAGATCGTCACTCGCTCGCCAGCGACCCAGGATCTTCGTGTCGGTGCGCGGGGATGGCTCGACAGCCGGTATGGCGGCGCGGCCTCTGCCAGCGTGTCGAGCGGCTGGCACGGGGGCGGCATCCTTGCCGCGGGCGCCCATTACGACAGCGGCGACGGCGATGCCGCCGGCACGCTACGCCGCGACCAGCTCTTCGGCAGTGCCCGTCAGTCACTGGGTGGTTACAAGCTCGCGGCGACGGGGCTCTACGGCTCTATGCGCGGCACGCTGTTTCCGGAGGACAGCGGCGGGCCGCTGCTGGCGGTGAACCGCACGCGCGAGAACCGCAGCGGTGACCTCTCGCTCGCAGCCCTCTCGATTGCGCGGGATTCGACAGCTCGGATCCGGCCCAGCCTGACCGCATCCTGGTCGGTCGCGCATGGCGACAGTGCCGCGCCGGCAATCGCGCCGGGCGTGCTCAGCGGCGTTCCGGCAACGACTGCGCATGACCGTTTTGTCCGCTTCGAAGGCACCGGCGCCGTCGCCGGTGATCTTGGCCCGGTCACGCTTTCGGTGGGTGGGGCAGTGCTGCGCGAGAGCGGCCGAAGCACCGGCACGCTGAATTTCGGCTTTCCCCTGCCGGTGAAATTCGCACTTACCCGGGTGACGCATAGCGGCTTTGGAGAGGCGGTACTGCGCGCCTCCACCCGCGTTACACTGGGAGGCGCGGTTCGGTACGACAAGCTGGACGGCGGCAGCGGCGACTGGACTGGGCGCGGCACCGTGCGATGGGAGATCGCGTCCTCCGGCCCGAGCCTGTTCGCCCACCTTGCCAGCGGCTACAAGCGCCCCAGCCTCTATGCGCTAGGTCACCCACTCGTCGGCAACGCCAAGCTTGTTCCCGAGACGAGCCGCAGCCTCGACGCCGGCATCGAGGTGCCGCTTTCCGCCGGCCGGGTAAGCCTCACGCTGTTCGACAATCGGTTTCGCAATCTGATCGACTTCGATCCCATCGCGTTCCGCCTCGTGAACCGCGCTAGGGTCGGCGCGCAAGGTCTGGAAGCGGCGTTAGCGCTGGTGATGGGCAAAGGCTGGTCGCTTACCGGGGCAGTCACGCACGTCTCGCTCGATAGCGAAACACCGCTGCGCGGGCGCCCGGCGTGGAGCGGAAACCTGCGCCTGGCGTGGGAAAAAAATGGCTGGCAAGCCGATGCAGCACTGCGCGGTAACAGCGACGTGAATGACAGCGCCGTTCCAACGGGAGCACGCGTGACCTCAGGCCATGTTGAGGCCGACCTGGGGTTTGGCTATCGGCTCACCGCCCATGCGAAGTTAAGGATTACCGCGCGCAACCTGGGCGACAACCGGAGCTGGGACGCAGTGGGCACACCCGCGCCGGGCAGGAGCCTGAGGATGTCGATCGCGTTCGATTGACCGGCCCGGTCAGATACCATCAAGCGCGGTCGCAGCGCGCTTTGATTTGACAGTCCTGCCTACCGCTCGGAAACATCCGTTCAGGTAGTGAGAGAGACTCATGGTCGATGATGCCCGGCATCCGCAGCAGAGCCTGCGGCGGCTGAATTTGAACCTATTCTATGCGCTGGCCGCAATTCTGCGCGCGACCACATTGACCGAAGCGGGGCGCATGAACTCGCTGAGCCAACCGGCGATGAGCATGGCACTGCGGAGGTTGCGGGAGCATTTTGACGACCCGATCGTCATCTATGGGCATGGCGAACGGCGACTGACTGCTCTGGGCGAGGCGCTGCTGCCGCGGGTAATGCGAATCCTGCGTGAGGCAGACGACGTGCTCGACCTGCGCCTGGAGTTCGATCCCGCAACTGCGGAGCGCATCATTTCGATCGCTGCACCGCAGGAGATCGAACTGATGTTCCTGCGGACGGTGATTCCGCGCCTGCTGCAGCAGGGTCCGCGGCTGCAAATCCATCTGGTGCCGTTCCATTATGGATCGGTACAGGCGCTGTTCGACCGCGGCGTGGATGTCGCCATCTTGCCCGGGCAAATGGCCGATCCGGCGCTGCCAACGCGAACGCTGTTCGAATCGACGCACACCGCCATCGTTTGTCGCAACCATCCCGATTTCGGCGATGCCATGTCGATTACGGAATATCTGGGTGCGCGACACGCCGCGCTTTCCGAGGATATGGAGCGCGTCAACCTGAACGGGCTGGATCATCCCCTGCTGGCGAAGCGTGACATCGTCGTCCGCACCAGCATGTATGCAATGTTGCCCGCATTGGTCGAGCGCACCGACCTGATCGCGACAGTCAGCTCATGGCTGGGGCAATATTATGCGGCGATGACTCCCGTGCGACTCGTCGATGTGTCCGCGGCGGCGTTCCCCACTGCGTCGGTGGTCGCGCAATGGCCTGCGCACCTGGAGCGTGCCCCGCATGTGGAATGGATCCTCCACGAACTGCGCCGGGCGATTTACTGGAAATAGGCGCGGCGCTCGCACGATATGGCCATCAATCAGATTGATGCGCGTATCATCATTACTGATTTGTCGGCATTTCAGATTGATTGCATCCTCATGACAGCTGCTGGACAGACGCAGGCCCGCAAGCGGGGGAACAAGCGTGTGACAGCTGCGAGCAGGGCAAGGAACGGCCCGTATCCGGGCACCAACTCGGTCGGCTCAGGGAGGCTGACCACCGTTCATTGAGCGCTATCAGGTGCGGCACGCCGCACCGGAACGCGGCACGCCGCGCCGGTCAGCCTGTGCTGCAAGAAGGGGGGAAGGATGAAGCTACTTCGTTCGAATATGATGTGCTGGATGCTTGGCGCGAGCGCCTTGTCGATGGCAACCTGCGTGGTGCCCGCCGCTGCACAAACCCGACAGATTTCGGTTCCGTCGATGTCACTTGCAAGCGCGCTTAAGGAAATCGCCGAGCAGAGCGGCCGTACGATCAATTTCGATCCGGATGCGGTGCGTGGCCGGCTGTCGCGGCCTGTTTCGGCGACCGATGCCGTGGCCGCAGTGCGCCAGGCCATCAATGGCCAAGGACTGTCGCTAGAACTGCGAGACGGCAAGATCGACGTGTTCGCCGAAGTCGTCGTCACGGCCGCGCGGGACGAGGCGGAGACCAGCTACGCCGCACGCACGACCACAACCTCCTCCCGCACCGGATTGTCGCTACGCGAACAGCCGCGCAATGCGCAGGTGATCACCTCCAAGCTCATGCAAGAGCAGCAGTCACAGTCGATTACCGACGCGCTGCGCAATGCGGGCGGAGTCATGGTCAACAATGCCACGGTGCAGAGCGGCATCACCTATAGCGTACGCGGCTTCGATACCGTAGGCATCACCAACGGCCTGGCAGGCACAGCGGCGCTGGGCCAGGCGGCTAGCGGCACGCAGTCGATGGTCAATGTCGAACGGCTGGAAGTGCTGAAAGGCCCCGACGCGCTGCTGGCAGGCGCCAACAACCTTGGCGGCACAGTCAATATCGTCACGAAGAAACCGGCGGCCGACCCTTATGTATACGCGGTGCTGGAAGGCGGCTCGTTCGGCCAGTATCGCGCGACGCTGGATGCCACCGGCGGGCTGAATGCTTCGCACACGTTCAGCGCGCGCGCGATCGCCAGCGTCAACCAAGCGGACCGCAACTGGGGCGGGTATGCCGGCACGCGCGACAATCTGATCGCAACGAGCGTCCGGTTCAAAAACGACAAGACCGACGCGATCTTCAGCGTTTCGCTGAGCGATCAATTCACCGGCGCCTCGCCCTACACGCTGCTCAATCCGGCTACCAACCAGCCCTTCGCAATCGCGCGGGACAAGCCGCTCTACGGCCACAAGCAGCAGGGCGTGCGCACCGAATCAACGCAGGTCTTCGGCGAGATCACGCAGGAGGTGGCAAGCTGGTTGACCGTCGTGGCACGCGGCCAGCATCAGGAAATCGATCTCGATCTCGCATCCTATTCCCCCTATGGCGTCATGGGCGGCAGTGGCGACGTCTTCTCCAGCAATAGCCATAGCTTGCAAAAGGTGTCTTCGGACGCGGTAGACGGTTATGTCCGGGTCAAGGCTTCCACCGGACCGGTGAAGCACCAACTGGTCGCTGGCGCCACCTATGTCGCCAACGACACGCTGGCGCTGAGTAGCTCGAAAGGCTCATTCTTTTCCTACAACGTGCTCAGCGCGACAGCGCCCGCGCCGGCAATTCCAGCAATCAACCGCCAAGACTACAGGCTCACGTCCAGCCAGACCGGCTATTACGCGCAATATCAGTTCAACCTATGGAAAATTCGTCTCCTCGCGGGCGTTCGCCGGAACGAATATGAGAGCAGGATTGCCAATTACTCTACCAACCGGTCCAACTACCAATCGAATGGTTCTACCACGCCCAATTTTGGTGTTATCATCGACCTGACAAAGAGCGTGTCGCTATACGGTTCACAAGCCTATGGATATTCACCGAATACGACGGTGGACTGGCAGCGCAACAAGCTTCCCGATCTAAAGACGCGCAACTCAGAAGCCGGCGTCAAGGTGGACCTGTTCGGCAGCCGCATGCTGCTGAACGCCTCGTGGTTCCGCCTATACCAGAGCGTGTCGCTGGTGGCCGATCTGCAGCATCCCGGCTACCAGTTGGCGACACCGGGTCTGCAGGGCGAAGGTATCGACCTGCATCTCAGCGGCGAAATCTCGCACGACTGGATGGTTTCGGCATCCTATACACGCACCGACTATAAGATGCTGACCTTCTCCCAATATGGGAACACGCCTCAGGGCAAGCCGAAGGACCAGTACAGCTTCTACACATCCTATCGCCGTCCCTTAAGCAGCGAAGTCACGGCTGGACTCGGCATGGGTCTGTTCGGGCGTTCCAGCGCGGCGGTGACACGCACTGGATCCTTCTATCTCCCGCCGGCGGTGCAGGCAGACGCGAACTTTTTCCTGAAATGGCGGGCGTTCGATCTGAACGTGGGCGTGCGCAACGTGTTCGATCGCCTGAACTATGGGATCAGCTACCAGACTTCGTATCTGCCGATCCAGGAACCGCGTTCGGTTCGCGTAACGCTAGGCTATCGGTTCCGCTGAAAGGCAGCAAGAGCATCCCTGTATGACGTCCCAACCGAACCAGACCGGGGAGGTTCGCCGCGAGGCGAACCTCTCTTCTTCTAAGCCAGCGCGCGGGCGCTGGGCCCATGCCGTGCGGCTCATCGGCAGCTACTGGGTATCGCGCGATTGGAAGTTCGCCTGGTTCGCCGTGGTGGTGCTGCTCGGCTTCCAGTTCGGTACAACCTACATGTTCGTCGCCACCAATCGCTGGCAGCAGGCATTTTATGACGCGCTTGCCAAACGCGATGTGGCGCATTTTCCTTGGCTTGTCCTGCTGTTCTTCGTGATCATTGCGGTGCAGGTTTTCACCGGCGCGCTAAACAGCCTGATCACCATGGTGCTAGGCATTCGCTGGCGCCGATTTCTGACCGACCGCTATGTCGCGCGCTATCTTGCTCGCAATCGCTTTGCGGAAATCGAACGGCTGCGGCTTATCGACAATCCTGACCAGCGCATCACTGATGATATTGGTGCCCTGACCGGCACCCGCGGCAACATCCCCAACATAGTCAACATCCTGCTGGCTTTTATCGGCAGTATCGTCGGCAGCGTCACCTTTGCGTTCATCCTTATGGAAACAGCGGAGCCGATCCGCTTCCACCTCTTCGGCACGGCCGTTTCCATTCCGGGCGGCACGATTTGGTATGCCGTGCTCTACGCGCTGTTCGGCAGTTTCGTAATCGGTTGGATCGGTCGGCCCTTCGTCCGGGCGCTGATGCGACTGCAGCATGTCGAAGCGGATTTGCGCGCCGATCTGATGCATATCCGCCGCAACGCCGCGCAGATCGGCTTTGCCGGAGCCGTCGATACGGAAGCGGGTGCGCTGCGCGCCGCGTTCGACCAGGTTGCACGAACCTATCACCGCTACATCCTGGCAAACCTGGGAATCCAGGTCGGCGACGGCGTGTACCAGCGCGTCGGCGGCGTCGTCCCGATCATGCTGCTGGTGCCCCGCTATTTCGCCGGTGCGATCAGCTTCGGCCAGGTGATGGGCGCACGCGATGCGTTCGGTACGATGGTCCAGAACCTGTCAATCTTCGTCCAGCAGTTCAGCTGGATCGGCCAGCAGCTCGCGAACATCAATCGCGTGCGCGCACTCGACGATGCAATCGACGACGAGCGCCCACGCGGTATCGGTTTCGCCTTCGCGCCGGATCTGGCCGAGGCGGCGATCACCACGCATGCCCTTCGGCTGGCACGCCCCGATGGTCAGCAATTGCTCGACGTTGGCGACTGGACGGTCCGGCGCGGCGAGCGCTGGGTGGTGCAAGGCCCGTCGGGCGCCGGCAAGAGTACCTTGCTGCGGGCGATCGCCGGTCTATGGCCGGACGGCGCAGGCATGGTGACGCTGTCGGGCACCGGCACCGTCATGTTCGTGCCACAGCGACTCTATTTGCCGCTGGGCAGCCTGAAGGCGGCGATCTGTTTCCCGGATCTGCCCGAGGCGCATGACGATGCGGCGATTGCCGCCCTCCTCATGCGTGTCCGCCTTTCCGGCCATGTCGAGCAGATGCACGCAGCGCGGCAGTGGCAGGAGGAATTGTCGCCTGGCGAGCAGCAGCGCGTCGCACTGGCACGTATTCTGTTGCATCGCCCCGATCTGCTGGTGCTCGATGAAGCGACGAGCGCGCTTGATGCCGACAATGCACGCTTCTTCCACGAGCAGATCCTGGCCGAGATGCCGGGACTTACCCTGGTCAGCGTCGTCCATGACGATCGCCTGCGGTGCTATCACACCCATGCGTTGCGGATCGAAGACGGGATTGCCCGAGGCGATGTGATTCCCACCGGAGATGCTCAGTGACAGGCTACGCGGCTTGCGACGAATCCAGCCTGCGCGATGTCGCATCCCGGGCGGTGGCGTTGGCGCAGGAGATGGGCGCCGACGAGGTCTGCGCAACCGCGCGGGCCGGCGGCGGCGTTAGCATCAAGGTGCGCAATGGCCATGCCGAAAGCGCCGTGCGCGACGGCTATCAGGCGCTGTCGCTGACCGTCTATCGCGGCGGCCGCAGCGGCGCAGCGAGCACCGCTGCCCTGGATGATGCATCGCTGGCGCGCGTGGTGAATGAAGCGCTGGTCATCGCCGATGCAGTGCAGCCGGACCCCGATGCGGGCTTGCCCGAAATATCGGCGCTGGCGTTCGTAACGCCGGCGCCCGAATGCTTCGCCCATTCGGGGCAGTCGCCCGAGGCGTTGCTGACGCGCGCGCTGGAATTCGAGGCGCTGACCGTGGCGGCGGCGGCCCGGGCATCGGCGACGGTGCGGGCGAATGAGGTCAGCGTAACGTCGAGCGACCACCTCTCCGCGCTCGCGACGTCGGCGGGGTTCTGTCGATCCCGCGCTGTTTCCACCCATGCACAATGGGCTGCAGCGCTGGCGCAGGATGGCGACGGCGCGATCCGCGACTTTGCGCAAAGTGTCGACCGGCGCTTCGATCGGCTGGACCCGATGGACGTGCTGGCCGAGGAAGCCGTGGCGCGCGCCGCAGCACAACTGGGCGCCCGCACAGTCGCCGGACAGCGCGCGCCGGTGCTGTTCGACGCACGCATCGCCCCGGCGCTGGTTCATGCGCTTACGCAGGCGCTGTTCGGCCGTGCGCAATATAGCAAGGCCAGCTGGCTGCCGGGGGCGCTGGGCAGCGTGGTCGCGGCGACGCATCTCGACCTGATCGAAGACCCGTTCGAGCCCTTTGGTCTCGCCAGCGGCGGATGGGACAGCGAAGGAGTTTCGGGCCGCCGGCGCCCGATCCTCGATGCCGGGGTCTGTGCGGGCTATTTCCTCAACGCCGCCTCGGGCCGGCGTCTGGGGATGCCTTCGACCGGGAATGCCGATGGCCCCTGGAACCTGACCCTGACCAGTCGCGCACCCGGCGGCGACGCAGCCGCGCTGCGCAGGGCCATGGGGACCGGTCTGCTCGTGACACAGTTGCAGGGGGGCGGCAGCGACCCCGTTACCGGAAACTGGACCCAGGCGGTGTCGGGCTTCTGGGTGGAGGGCGGCGCGATCATCCACCCTGTGACCGATGTGACGATCGGCGGGCGACTGAGCGACATGTGGCGCGCGGTGGTTGCAGTGGGTGACGATGTCCAGCGCCAGGGCGCAGTGCGCACCGGATCTATCCTGATCGAGGCGATGCAACTGGGAGGTGGCGCATGACCATGTCGGCAATGGGGCAGGCCCAGGCGCGCATCCTGGCGCCCGCCGGACTCGACCGCACGGATATTGAGCATGCACTGGGTCAGCTGGCTGCCGGCGGCGCCGATCTGGGCGACCTGTATTTCGAAGCACGGACATCGCGGAGCTGGCGACTGGAGGACGGCCGGGTTCGGGCCGGCAGCTTCGGCATTACGCAAGGCGTGGGCGCGCGCGCGGCACGCGGCGCGGCGCTCGGCTTCGCCTATTCGGCCGACATGCGCGCGCCGGCGCTGCGGACGCTGGCCGAGGCTGTGCGCGGGCTGCGGCAGAGCAGCGGCGATGCCGCGCCAGCCGCTATCAGGCTTGGCGGCGAACAGCCCGGCCACACGCTCTATCCGGCGATCGATCCGGTCGCGGGCGCCGAAGCTGCGGCGTGGATCTCCCTGCTGGAGCGAGTCGAGACATGGGCGCGGGCGGCAGATTCGCGAATCGTTCGGGTCGACGCCCAATTGGCGGCAAGCGAGCAGGTCGTGCTGGTTGCCGATCTTGACGGTCGGCTGGGTGCCGATGTGCGACCGATGGTCCAGCTACGGTTGATGGTAGTGGCCGAAGCGCCTGGCGGGCGGCGCGCCCGCGGCTTTGGGGGGCTTGGCGGCAGGCACGATCTGGCGGGCTTTGGCGATGCAGCCGTCGTCCACGCCGTTGCCAAAGCGACCGAGATGGCGCTGATCAACCTCGATGCGCGGCCGGCACCGGCCGGCACGATGCCGGTCGTACTCGGCCCCGGCTATCCCGGCGTCTTGTTCCACGAGGCGGTAGGCCATGGGCTGGAGGGCGATCACCACCGCCAAGGCCTCTCTGCCTTCGGTGGGCGGCTGGGTGAACGCATCGCCGCGCCCGGGGTGACCGTGATCGACGATGGCGGCATCGCGGGCCGCATCGGCTCGCTGGGAATGGACGACGAAGGCACGGCACCCGAACGCACCGTGCTGGTGGAAGACGGCATTCTCACCGGCCTTATGCAGGACCGGCTCAATGCCGGGCTGATGAATGCGCGTCCGACGGGCAATGGCCGTCGGCAGAGCCATGCGCATCTTCCGATGCCGCGCATGACCAACACCTTCCTCGCGGCAGGCCAGGAAGACCCGGCCGATATATTGCGTTCGGTGCAGAACGGCATCTACGCAACGGCGTTCGGGGGCGGCCAGGTCGACATCACCAGCGGTCGCTTCAACTTTTCGACCACCCAGGCGTGGCGGATCGAGGATGGCAGGATCACGGCGCCGATCGAAGGGGCGACGCTGATCGGCGTCGGCCATGAGGCGCTTAAACAGATTTCGATGGTCGGACACGACCTCGCGCTCGACGAGGGCGTCGCGACCTGCGGCAAGCAGGGACAGACGCTCGATGTGAGCGTGGGGCAACCTACCATCCGTATCGATGCAATGATGGTCGGCGGGCGCGGCGCGTGACGAACGAGGGAACAGGAGAGATAATGTGAGTAGCGTACAAGTGGCCACCGCCGAAACCTTCGACACGCTGGTTCTGGAGGCTGCGGAGCCCGTGCTGGTCGACTTCTGGGCGCCCTGGTGCGGCCCCTGCAAGATGCTGCTGCCGGCACTGGAGGATTTGGCCGAGGAATTTGCCGGCGAGGCGCGAATAGTGAAGGTCAATGTCGACGAGCAGCCGGAGTTGAAGGAACGCTTCGCTGTCGCGACTTTGCCGACGCTCCTGCTGTTTCAGGGGGGCGAACTGCGCGAGCGGCTGATGGGCGTGCAAACGCGCGCCCGTCTTTCCATGCTGCTGGAGGATGCCGCGTGACGCTCGCCTTTGCGGGCGATCCGGCCCGGAAAGCGGCGTTGCTCGAGGCGGTGGCAAAAGGCGAGGCGATCGCCGATGCCGACGCGCTAGCGATGCGAAGCGACCTTCCGCTGCCGATAGCGGCGCTGCTGATGCTGCTTGCGCCGCGCGTGCGAGCGCCGGGCAACGAGACGATTTTCCTGCTCGCGGCACTGGCGGCAGTGACACCAGGTGCCGATCTGGCCCAGCTGCCGACACGCCTCGCCTTGTACCTGCTCGACGCCCCCGAAATCGCAGGGGACGGGGGGCTCCTCGCGCGGGTCCGTGCACTCCATCAGCAGCAGCTCGACGGCGCGGCCCCCGACCGGGACGCATGGAAGCAAATTCGGCGCGCAGTATTGGCGCCGGTGGACGCCTCGCTCGATGGTGTTGCGCGGGCGCGGGCAAAGATGAGCGAAGCGGCCTGTTGGCCGGCGGACCGCGACCGCTCGACCCTTACCACCATGCTGCGCTGCTGGATCGATCTGGCAGAGCTGGAGGCGAACCCCGATTGGTCGGAGGAGGATGGGCGCCGAAGCATGGCGTTGCTCGATCGCCTTTGGCAAGAACATGAAGCCGCCCGCGCCGCAGGCGAGCCGGTTCCTTATCCGAAGCTGTTCCACGCGGCAGACCCCGATCTGGCACGCCGGTACGAAGCCAATCTTGCACGCACGAACCGCCGCGTCGTCGAGCGCTATGACGAATTCGCCGCGCTACTGGTGCGGATGCTCGCCGAAGCGCCCGTCCCTTCAGCCCTTGCGCACCATCTTTAAGGGCATTGCGACGATGAAGTGTCTCCTGGTGACCGGCAGCACCTTGCTCGCGCTGGCGCTTCCTTGCGCGCCGGCCGTCGCTCAGCAGGGCACCGCGCCGGTCGCAACGCTCGTCGACCAGGTGAAATTGCCCTATGCCCAGTTTACGCTCGCCAATGGCCTGAGGGTGATCGTCCATACTGATCGGAAGGCGCCCGTCGTGGCGCTGTCGATTTGGTACGATGTCGGCTCAAAGCATGAGCCCGCCGGCAAGACGGGGTTCGCACACCTTTTCGAGCATCTGATGTTCAACGGCTCGCAAAATGCGCCCGGCGGCGTGTTCGAACAGCTCAGGCAGGTCGGCGCCACCGACATGAACGGCACGACCAATTTCGATCGCACCAATTACTTCGAAACGGTGCCGAAGCCCGCTCTGGAACGGGCACTCTTTATCGAAAGCGATCGCATGGGCTGGCTCACCCCCGCGATCACCCAAAACGTGCTCGATCAGCAGCGCGGCGTCGTCCAGAACGAGAAGCGTCAGGGCGACAATCAGCCCTATAGCGGCCTGCAATATGCGGTGCTCGACGGCCTGCTCGGTACCACGCCCTATGGCCATGCGCCGATCGGATCGATGGCCGATCTGGACCGGGCGAGCCTGGCCGATGTGAAAGCCTGGTTCCAAGCCCATTACGGCCCGAACAATGCGGTGCTGGTGCTCGCCGGTGATATCGATGCGGCCGAAGCGCGGCCGCTTGTGGAGAAATATTTCGGCGCCATTCCTGCCGGCCCGAAGAGCGAACGTCCCCAAGTGGCGATCCCGACGCTTCCGACGCCGAAAACGATCGTGCTGAAGGATCATGTCGCAGCGACCATGCTGGTGCGCAGCTGGGCGGTGCCGGGCGTGAACGATCCGGACTCGGCGGCGCTGCAGGTGTTCGGCGGGGTGCTCGGCGGGCTGGCCAGTTCGCGCCTCAACAATGCGCTGGTGCGCGGCGAAAAGCTCGCCGTCCATGTCTCGGCCGGGATTGATCCGCTGGCCCAGCTCGGCATGTTCCAGATCCAGGCGGTGCTGAAGCCGGGCGTCGATGCGGCGCTGGTGGAAAAGCGGATCGACGCCATTCTGGCCGATCTGATCGCCAAGGGCCCCAGCGCGGACGAAGTGCTGCGCGTCGCGACGAGCCAGGTTTCCCGCACGATCCTTGGGCTGGAGTCCACCTCCGCCCAGGCGGCGGCGCTCGCCGAGGGCGCGCTCTATGCCGGTGATCCGGGCCAGTTCCACCAGCGCCTCGCCGCCATCGCGACGATGACCCCCGCAAAGGCCCGCGCAGCGGCGGCGAAATGGCTCACGCGCCCGGCGCTTACCGTGGTCGTCGAAGCTGGCGAGCGACCGGCCTATCAGGAAGCGAAGCCGGCAGCCCCCACGACCGCAGTTTCGGAAGCGATACCGAAGGGCACCCGCGGGCCGCTCCCTGCCGTAGGCATGGTGCAGGACATCCGCTTCCCCGCCGTCACGCGCACGCGTCTCTCGAACGGTATCGAGATCGTGTATGCGCAGCAGGGGGCGGTACCGTATACGCGGATCGTCCTCAGCTTCGATGCCGGCGTGACCGCAGATCCTGACGACAAGCCCGGCACGCAGAATTTGGCGCTAGCCCTGCTTGAGGCCGGCACGACCAGCCGCGATTCCGTCGCGATCGCCGAGACTGAGGAACGGCTGGGTGCGGAGGTCCAGTCGGGCCATTCCGCCGATCGCAGCTGGATCACGTTCGGCACCCCCAGCACCAATCTGGACGCCGCGGCCGCCTTGTTCGCGGACATCGCGCGCCGCCCCGCCTTTACGCCTGCGGAAGTCGAGCGGCTGCGAGCGAGCGCGCTTACTTCGATCCAGTTTGGCCTCGCCAATCCCTCCAGCCTCGCAGGCCGGGCAATGGCCGGGCTGCTCTACGGCCCCGGCCATCCCTATGCGAAGATCGGCAACGGCACGGGCGATCCGGCGGCGATTGCAGCGCTGCGCCGGGAAGACCTGATCGCCTTCCATCATGCATGGATCCGCCCCGAAAAGGCCAAGCTGTTCGTGGTCAGCGACATGCCGCTGGAGCGTATCAAGGCGGTGCTGGAGGCGCGCTTCGGCGATTGGCGCGGCGAGGGGCCGGCAGGTACCAAAATCTTCGCCGCCGCGCCCCGATCGGCCGAGCCGCGCATCGTGCTGGTCGATCGGCCCAATGCACCGCAATCGCTGATCCGCGCCGGGCAGATGACGCCGCTCGACCCCAAAACCGAGCTGCTGGCGGCGATCACGGCCAACCAGGCGCTCGGGGGCGGCTTCGCGTCGCGCATCAACATGGAACTGCGCGAGCACCGGCACTGGTCCTATGGTGCCGGCGGCAGTTTCGACTGGCTCGAACATGCCGTGCCTTACGCCATCGAGGCACCGGTGCAGGCCGATCGCACCGGCGATTCGATCCGCGCGATCCGCGACCAGGTCGATGCGTTCCTGACGAGCAGAGGAGTGACCCCGGCCGAGCTGGCGCGCGACGTGAACGGGGCCATCGGCGAACTGGCCGGGCGCTTCGAAACCTCGGGCGCGGTGCTCGTCGCGATGCAGACCAACGACCTGCGCCGCCGCCCGGACGATTTTTACGATCACATTGCCGCGCGCTACCGCGGCTTCACCGTCGCCGAACTCGACGCGGCGGCGCGCGCGGCGCTGAAGCAGGGCCGTTTCGTCTGGATAGTGGTGGGGGATGCGGCCAAGGTGCGGCCCCAGCTGGAAGGCCTTGGCTTGCCCATCGACGTGATCGGGGCAGCGTCGCTGGCGAGCGCCACGCCGCCGTCACCCAAGTAAGCAGGCGATGTTCTTCCTCACCGCGTAAGGCGCGATGATCGGCAGAGCTCTGGCGGCGGCCAGCAGGTTCTGCCGATCCGCCAGATTCCCCGCACCCGCCACAACGCCTAGGCGATGACAGGCTCTGCCTTCACCTTCGCGCGGAAAGCATGGAGTAGCGGTTCGGTATAGCCGCTGGGCTGGGCTACGCCTTCGAACACCAGCGCCCGGGCCGCCTGGAAGGCCAAGCTCGCGGCCGGATCGCTCGCCATCGGCCGGTAGAGCGGATCGCCCTCGTTCTGGGCGTCCACCTTCGCCGCCATGCGCAACAAAGCCTCGTCCACCTGCTCGGGGGTGACCACGCCGTGGAGCAGCCAGTTGGCGAGGTGCTGGCTGGAGATGCGCAGCGTCGCGCGGTCTTCCATCAGGCCGACATCATGGATGTCCGGCACCTTCGAGCAGCCGACACCCTGATCGACCCAGCGCACGACATAGCCCAATATTCCCTGGGCGTTATTGTCGATTTCGTCGCGGATCGCTTCCGCCGACCAGTTCTGCCCTTGGGCAAGCGGGATGGTCAGCAGCGCCTCGAGCGGTGCGACCGGCTCCGCCGCCCGCTCTGCCTGACGCGCAAACACGTCGACCGTGTGATAATGGGTGGCGTGCAGCGTCGCCGCCGTTGGAGAGGGCACCCAGGCGGTGGTTGCGCCCGATTGCGGATGGCCGATCTTCTGCGCGAGCATGTCGGCCATTCGATCGGGCATCGCCCACATGCCCTTGCCGATCTGCGCTTTGCCCGAAAGCCCGCAGGCCAGCCCGATCTGGACGTTGCGATTCTCATAGGCATGAATCCATGCACTCGCCTTCATGTCGCCCTTGCGCAGCATCGCGCCGGCCTGCATCGACGTGTGAATCTCGTCACCGGTGCGATCGAGGAAGCCGGTGTTGATGAAGACGATGCGATCCTTCACCGCATGGATGCACGCCGCCAGATTGGCGCTGGTGCGGCGCTCCTCGTCCATCACGCCGATCTTGATCATATGGCGGGCAAGACCCAGAAGGTCTTCGATCGCATCAAACAGATCGTTGGCGAAGGCGACTTCCTCCGGCCCGTGCATCTTAGGCTTGACGATATAGACCGATCCGGCGCGGCTGTTGCGCAGCGGCCCGGTCCCTTTCAGATCGTGCAGCGCGATGGCCGAGGAGACAATGCCATCCAGAATCCCCTCCGGCGCCTCGCTGCCATCGGGCAGCAGAACGGCCGGTGTCGTCATCAGATGCCCGACATTGCGGACCAGCAGCAGCGAACGGCCCGGCAGCGTAAAGCCCGTGCCGTCGGGCGCGACATAGGCGCGGTCGGGCGCCAGCCGTCGCGTGACGGTCTTGCCGCCCTTGTCGAACGTTTCTTCCAGGTCGCCGCGCATCAGCCCCAGCCAATTGGCATAGGCGAGCACCTTGTCCTCCGCATCGACCGCCGCGACCGAGTCCTCGAAATCGCAGATTGTCGAAAGCGCCGATTCGAGAACGATGTCGGCGATGCCGGCCGGATCGCTCTTGCCGATCAGGTGCGTACGATCGATCACGACTTCGATGTGCAGGCCGTTGCGCACGAAGAGCAGCGAGTCCCCTGCCCGCCCGACGAGTTGCGCCGGGTCGACGAGCGTCGGCGCCGTGCCGTCCCAATCGGACCAGCTTCCCGTCGCAAGCGGCACCGCGCGATCGAGGAACGCCTTGGCCCAGGCGATCACCTGAGCCCCCCGCACGGGATCATAGCCCGGCGTCGCTGTCGCACCCGGAATCGCATCGGTCCCATAAAGCGCGTCATACAGGCTGCCCCAGCGCGCATTGGCGGCGTTGAGCAGGAAGCGCGCATTCAGCACCGGCACGACCAGCTGCGGCCCGGCAACCGACGCCAGTTCGGGATCGACATTGTGGGGATCGACCCGGAACGGCGCAGGCTCCGGCACTAGATAGCCGATCTCGCGGAGCAAGGCGGCATAGGCGAACGGATCATGGGGTTGACCGGCGCGCTCCCGGTGCCAGTCATCGATGGTGGTCTGAAGCGCGTCGCGCGTCGCCAGCAGCGCCCGGTTACGGGGGGAGAACTGCTCGAAAATGCCCGCAGCGCCACGCCAGAAAGCGTCGGCAGCGATACCGGTGCCGGGCAGCACATGGGTTTCGACAAAGTCCACCAGAATCGACGCGACCCGCAGCCCGGCCCGTTCCACCATCTCGCCCATTGTCCTTCCTCTCTCGTCTCTGCCCGAGCACGCTTGTAGCGCGACCCAAATTTCAGCGGTAGAAGGAAATAATTTATAGCACCTGTTCCCATGAGTTACGAATGTTCGATCCGGATTATGATCTATTCCTCGACATCCTCGATGCCGAATCCATTTCAGCGGCGGCGCGGGCGCGGGGGTTGTCGCCGCCAGCCCTATCGAAACGCCTCGCGCGACTGGAGGAACGGCTAGGCGCGCGACTGCTGCAGCGAACCACGCGCAGACTGGCACTGACCGCGGCGGGCAAGGAGCTGCTCGATACGCTGGCCCCGCTCCGCGCGGCGCTGGCTGCAGCCGAGGGACGGATCGCAGGCCGTCACAGCGCGGTGCGGGGAATATTGCGCATCACCGCCCCCACCTCGTTCGGCCGAATGCACGTCGTTCCCACGCTGCCGGCATTTCTCGCAGCCCACCCCGATGTCGAACTGTCGATCGATCTTTCGGACGAATTGATCGATTTGTTGGGTGGCCGGCACGATCTGGCAATCCGGATTAGCGGACAGGTCGGGTCGGGACTGATCGGCCATCGGCTCGGCACCAGCCAGCGCGTACTTTGTGCCGCCCCGCCATATCTGGAGGCCGCAGGCGAACCACAGTCGCTCGGCGACCTCGCGCGGCACCGGCTGCTCGCAACCGACAGCCAGCTTCCCTGGCGCCTTCAGGGGCCGGAAGGGCCGGTCCTGCAAACGGGCACCAGCTTCGTCCGCACCAATTCAAGCGAAGTGGTGCGCGAGCTGGCCATCGGTGGCTGCGGCATTGCGCTGCGTTCGCTATGGGACGTGGCGCAGGCATTGGCCGAAGGGGCGCTGCAGCGCGTGCTGCCGGATTATGCCGGATCGGAAGAGACAGGTGTTTTCGCCGTTCACGCGCCCGATCCCCCTGCCCGCGTGACCGCGATGGTGGCACATCTCCAGCAGACCATCGCGCTCGCCCTATAGCGGCGGCGCGGCGCGCCGGATATGTAACCGCCTGGCAAATTCCCGGATTTGACAAGCACGAGTACGGGGAAGAAGATCGCGCCAGGAGAAGCGATGTCCGACGGGCCTCAACACGCCGATCGCGTGTTCGACGCGATTCATTCCGCCGCCCTGCCCGCGCAGTCGGCGATCGCGGCGTCTTGGTGCCGCTCGGCGCTCCACCATGGGCTGGATCCCGAACGCCATCCCGGCCGCATCCGGCTCGACGAGGCCGCACTCGCTGAACGGCGCGCCGCCCACGATGCCCTGCTGGCTATCGCGGCGCCGGTTATAGACCAGACGTTCCGCTATGTCGGTCGATCCGGATGCGGCGTCCTGCTGAGCGACCGCGATGGCGTGATCCTCGCCCGGCGCGTGGAGGAAAGCGACGCCGCCGGGTTCGCCCATGCCGGGCTGGTCGAAGGCGGCCGCTGGGACGAGGCGAATGAGGGCACCAACGGCATCGGCACCTGCCTTGCCGAAGACCGCGCGGTGGTGATCCATCGCGACCAGCATTTCGCCACCCGCAATATCGGCATCAGCTGCATGGATGCGCCGGTGCACGATCCGCACGGCCGGCTGGTAGCAGCGCTCGACGTGTCGAGCTGCCGCGACGATCACGGCCCGGCCATGGCGGAAATGATTGCAGCGATCGTCCGCGACGCCGCCCGCCGGATCGAACGCGACTATTTCTGCAGCCATTTCGACGGCCACCGTATCCTCTTCCTTTCCGACGATGCTTCGGGCGGCACGGCATTGCTCGCAGCGGACAAGGACGACATGGTGGTCGGCGCTACCCGTGCCGCACGAATCCGTCTCGGCATCGACGATCCACTCGTCGTGCCGCGCTCGGTCGGCCAGTTGCTGGGGCAGGATGCCGTTCCCGGCTTCGATGATGGCGACCGCACCGTCCTTCGCCAGGCACTTGCCCGGGCCGGCGGCAATGCCAGTGCGGCAGCCCGGCTGCTGGGTGTGGGCCGGGCGACGCTGTACCGGCGGCTGGCGCGGGCGGGGGTCAAGCACTAGCATAATCCGCTGCCGACCTGTCTCGCGATTGAGACAGGTGCCTCGATCAATCGTTGCCCCCCGGCTTTCCCCGCACCGATTATCGGACTTATCCTCCCAGCAGAGACGCCGGACCACGGCGCCTTCATCGCTAGGAAGAGGATCAAGAGGCACATGGACGCCATCGTTCAGGATCGGCTTGTCACCGGGCTCAAGGCGCCTTTCGCCGTGCGCTATGACAATTTCATCGGCGGCCGCTGGGTTGCGCCGGTTGCCGGCCGCTATTTCGAGAATGTCAGCCCCGTCACCGGCAAGGTGGTGGGCGAGATCGCCCGCTCCCAGGCGGAGGATGTCGAGGCCGCGCTGGACGCCGCGCACAAGGCGAAGGACGCCTGGGGCCGCACCTCGGTCGCCGAGCGCGCGCGAATTCTCAACCGCATCGCCGACCGCATGGAGGAAAATCTGGAGCGGCTGGCGATTGCCGAGACGTGGGACAACGGCAAGCCGATCCGCGAGACCATGGCCGCCGACGTGCCGCTGGCGATCGAGCATTTCCGCTATTTCGCGGGCGTTATCCGCGCGCAGGAAGGCTCGATCGGCGAGATCGATCATGACATGGTAGCCTATCATTTCCACGAGCCGCTGGGCGTGGTCGGCCAGATCATCCCGTGGAATTTCCCGCTGCTGATGGCTGCGTGGAAGATGGCGCCGGCGCTTGCCGCGGGTAACTGCATCGTGCTGAAGCCGGCCGAGCAGACGCCCGCCTCGATCATGGTATGGATCGACATTGTCGGCGACCTGCTTCCGCCCGGCGTGCTCAACATCGTCAACGGCTTCGGTCTGGAGGCCGGCAAGCCGCTGGCGTCCAGTTCGCGCATCGCCAAGATCGCCTTCACCGGCGAGACCAGCACCGGCCGGCTGATCATGCAATATGCCAGCCAGAACCTGATCCCGGTGACGCTGGAACTGGGCGGCAAATCGCCCAACATCTTCTTCGAAGACGTGGCGCGCGAGGATGACGACTTCCTCGACAAGGCGATCGAAGGCTTCGTGATGTTCGCGCTCAACCAGGGCGAGGTCTGCACCTGTCCAAGCCGCGCGCTGATCCACGAGAAGATCTACGACCGCTTCATGGAAAAGGCGCTGCAGCGCGTCGCTGCGATCGTGCAGGGCAGCCCGCTCGATCCCGCGACGATGATCGGGGCGCAAGCCTCGTCGGAACAGCGCGAGAAGATCCTGTCCTATATCGACATCGGCAAGCAGGAAGGTGCCGAACTGCTGATCGGCGGCCAGGCGGCCGACCTCGGCGGCGAACTGGCGGGCGGCTATTATGTCCAGCCGACCGTGTTCCGCGGACACAACAAGATGCGGATATTCCAGGAAGAAATCTTCGGTCCGGTCGTATCGGTCACCACCTTCAAGGACGCGGACGAGGCGCTGCACATCGCCAACGACACGCTCTACGGCCTGGGCGCCGGCGTGTGGAGCCGCGAGGCGAACACCTGCTACCGCTTCGGCCGCGCCATCCAGGCGGGCCGGGTATGGACCAATTGCTACCACGCCTATCCGGCACATGCCGCGTTCGGCGGGTACAAGCAGTCGGGCATCGGACGTGAGACGCACAAGATGATGCTCGATCATTACCAGCAGACGAAGAACATGCTGGTCAGCTACAGCCCGAAGAAGCTGGGCTTCTTCTGATCCCGGCCTGCGGGTGCCCGGTCCATTTGCGGGCCGGGCGCCTGCGCGGTTTCGGCACGGCAGGAGCAACGACCATGCAGGACGGGACGAACGACGTCGCGCGCGTCATCGCCACACCGGCGGCGATTGCCCTGATCCGCGAGATCAGGGCCGAACACGGCGCGATCCTGTTCCATCAGTCGGGCGGTTGTTGCGACGGCTCCTCGCCGATGTGCTACCCGGCCGGCGAGTTCATCACCGGCGACAGCGACACGCTGCTCGGCGAAGTCGACGGCGTGCCGGTCTATATCGGCAAGGCGCAGGGGCAGGCCTGGGCGCACACCCAGTTGATCCTCGACGTGGTCGAAGGACGCGGCGGGATGTTCAGTCTAGACAATGGCCGCGAGAAGCGCTTCCTCACCCGCGGCAGGGTCTTCACCGACGCAGAGCGGCAGGCGCTGGGCATCGGGTAAGCGCGCCCGCCGCCTTACAGCGCGATGTCGAGCGACAGCCGCACCGTTGCGGGCAGGCCCGGTGCGAGCAGGTCGGAGCCCGTGGCCGCCCAATATCGCTTGCCGGTGACATTCTGCCCGTAGGCGCGCACCGTCGCGCGTTTGCCGAGCAGTGCGAAGCCATAGCTGGCCCCCAGATCGAACGTATCATAGCCGGGCACGAACGCCTGATTGAGCGCATCGACCGCGCGGGGGCCGACATGGAACATGCCCGCCGAAAGGCGCAGATCGGGAAGCTGCGGCACGCGGTATTCGAGGAAGACGGAGCCGGAAAAGCGAGCGACATTCTCGATCCGCTTGCCGACCACGCTGGCGGCACCCGAACGCTGGGTGGCATCCAGCGTCATCGCGCTGGCAGAAAGCGACAGGTGCGGCGTCATTTCGCCCACCGCGCCGAACTCGCCGCCTTCATATACCGCCTGGCCATCCTGAACGAAGAAATTGGCGCTGTTGAGATAGGCGGAAGGACGGCTGATGCGGAACCAGCCGCCGGTCAGCACCAGCCCGCGCAGGGGCTCCACCTTCACCCCTGCTTCCTTCTGCTTGCTGACCGCCGCCGGCAATATCTCACCGGCATTGTTCGCGATCTGCTGCGCGACCGGGCCAGGCTCCAGGCCCTCGATGTAATTGCCATAGACGCTGACCCAGTGCACCGGCTTGACCAGCACTCCGTAAGAGAAAGTGCCGGGCGTGATCCGGAGCCGGCTGGTC
The DNA here is from genome assembly GCF_056314185.1 of Sphingomonas sp. DMC8. Lineage (NCBI taxonomy): Bacteria > Pseudomonadati > Pseudomonadota > Alphaproteobacteria > Sphingomonadales > Sphingomonadaceae > Sphingomonas > Sphingomonas sp. DMC8. Next base: position 291,381 of record NZ_JBQUYV010000003.1, read on the forward strand.
CGGCTTTCATCGATATATTCGGTCTTGCGATAGCCGATCGTCGCCTGCAGCCACTCGCCGAGCGAGGCGCGGTCGAACAGATAGACACCCAGATCCGTCGTCTGCGTCGGATTGGGAATGATCCGCGGCGCGGCAGGCTGCGGCGCGATCGACACCGGCGCATAGAGATTCTGGGCAAAGCTGCGCCGGACGGCGGTTGGCACGGCGCCGTCGCGGGTCTGGTAGGCGACGCCCACCAGAATATCGTGCACCACCGGCCCCGTCCGTATGCGGCCCGACAGATCACCCCGATAGACCCGGCTGGTATAATCATTGCCGCTGGTCTGCGCGACGGTAAGCCGCCCGTTCCCCGTCGCGAGATCATAGGCGCCGAACGAAGAGAAAGCGCGGTCGCGGGTGAGATAGGATTGCCCGACGGCCAGCGCTAGCCGCCAGTCGGACGCAAGCTGATAGTGGATGCGCGCGAGCAGGTTGATTTCACGTCCCCGCGCCTGCATCCAGCGGTCGCCAAGATTGCGCGAGGCCGGCGGCATCGGCGGTAGCGTGATGGCGCCCTTGACCGCGGTGAGGCTGATCACTGCCGGCTCGGAAATGGTCTTGTAGATATATTCCGCGTCGAGCAGCACCTTCAGCCGCTCGCTCGCCTGCCAGTCGAACGCGCCGGTGGTGAAGAACCGCTCGCCATCGGTACGCGACACGCCGGTACGCAGCAGCGAACTGCCTGCATTCACGCGGAACCCGACATCGCCGATACGCCGGCCCACATCGACATCGGCACCCACCGATCCGTTCGCATCGCCATGGACGGCGAAGCGGGTCACCGGCTGCGCGGTCGGACGCTCAGTGACGAGGTTGATGATCCCGGACGGAGCGGCAAAGCCGTAATAAAGACCCGCCGCCCCCTTCAGCACTTCGATACGGTCCTTGCTCTCGATCGGCTGCTCGATAAGGTTGATGACCGGGAGCACGCCGTTCCAGCGGACATTGGTGAAGTTGTTGACCGGAATCCCGCGGATCGAGAGGTTGCTGTAGATGCTGGTGTTGATCTGCGCCTCGGTCACGCCCGGCGTGTTGCGCATCGCTCCGCCCAGCGACTGCACCTGCTGCGCATCAAGCATGGAGCGAGTGAGGATGGCGACCGTCAGCGGCGTGTCGAGCAGGCGGGAATCGCGGAAGGTGCCGGCCTGGACATAGTCGGCGCTGAACGTGCCACGCCGGTCTGCCGTGACGACGATTTCCTGCGGGTTCGGCTGGTCCTGCGCGGTTCGGGCATCCGCCCCGGCGACCACCGCCGGGGACACCGGCGCTGCGGTGCGCCCGTCGGGCCCTTGCTGCGCCGAAGCGCTCCCGGCAGCGATCGAAACGCCCACCAGTCCACCTAACACCAGCCTGTTCACTGAGTCCCCATAATTGCGAATCATTATTACTCGCAATTCCCTAGCCGGAGGATCTGACTTATGCAACCTCCGCCCCGGATTGCCCCTGCGCCGCTCTGCGAGTGCAGCAAGATGCCCATGCGTTCCGCTTTGATGTCAAAGCGCGTTCTATCCGCACGCCTATCCAACCGGGTTCGTCTACGTTGCCTGCGTCATCGATGCCTATGCTCGGCGGATTGTCAGCTGGTGGGCCAGCAAAACGGCCCATGCCAGCTTCGTGCTCGATGTCCTGGAACAGGCGTTTCACAAGCGTAGGCCAGCCCATCACCGCCTCTACAATACCGAGGTCATCCACAGGCGTGGGCCATGGCGCAGCTTCGAAGCTGTCGAATATGTCACGCTCGAATGGGTCGACTGGTTCGACGATCGTGGGGCCGCTGAAGCCCATCGGCAACTTGCCACCTGCCGAAGCCGAAGATCAATATTATGCTGCCGCGAACAACATCGATATTGCAGCGTGAATCACAACCCAATGCTTCCGGCAAAACCGGCACGGTCCACGAGCTCCCGCATGCTCAGGATGCGCTGTATTTGAAATCGAACCACTCACCGCCCATAAGCCTGTGATGCTTTCGCAGAAAAGCCGATACGCGATCCGCGCGCTGCAACATCTCGCCGATCGGCATGGACAGGGCGTGGTACCGCTGGCCGAGATCGTCGCTGTCCAGAACATTCCGGCCAAATTCCTAACCGTTATCCTATCCGAACTGGGACGCGAGGGACTGGTGCGTTCACAGCGAGGACGCGAAGGGGGATATGTGCTGGTACCCGCCCCCAGCGAGGTGCGCATCGGTGAGGTGGTTCGCCTGATGCGCGGCTCAATCGCGCTGGTTCCCTGCGCCAGCCGCGAGCCGCACGAGCATTGCGAAAACTGCGTACCGGAACAGGAATGCCGCATTCGCCACCTGATGCTGCGCGTTCGCGACGAAACTGCGCGCATTCTCGATAGCGTGACGCTGGCCGACACCTTCCCGTTAGGCAATCTGAATTTGGCATCGGACAAGCCGTGATTTATTGCCTACCTATTCACTAGGAATTACGCTGCACCCGGCAACCTGGGGTAAAACAATATGCGAGCAGCCAACATCCTGGGAACGATCGGCAACACGCCGCACATTCGGTTGTCGCGGCTGTTTCCAAACGACGAGGTCTGGATCAAGTCCGAACGCGGCAATCCAGGCGGATCGATCAAGGACCGTATCGCGCTGGCGATGGTCGAAGCGGCCGAGCGCAGCGGCGTGCTTCCCCAGGGAGGGACGATCATCGAACCGACCAGCGGCAATACCGGCGTCGGACTGGCCGTGGTTGCGGCAGTCAAGGGCTATCGGCTGATTCTGGTGATGCCGGAAAGCATGTCGATGGAGCAGCGGCGCTTGATGCAAGCCTATGGCGCGCAGTTCGAACTGACGCCGCGCGAACGGGGCATGGCTGGCGCGATCGTCCGGGCGAAACAACTGGTAGCGAGCACGCCCGGCGCATGGATGCCGCGGCAGTTCGATAATCCTGCGAATATCGACGCCCATGCCCGCACCACCGCGCTCGAGATCTTCGCCGATTTCCGCAACGAACCGATCGACGCCATCATCACTGGCGTCGGAACCGGGGGGCATATCACGGCGCTGGCGGAAACGCTGAAGATGGAATGGCCGGGCCTGCTGGTGTTCGGGGTCGAGCCGGCGGCATCACCGGTTTTGACGAGGGGGCGCGGAGGCCCGCACCCTATCCAGGGAATTGGCGCAGGGTTCATCCCCGGCAACCTGCACGCCGACATGCTCGATGGCGTGATCGCTGTGGAGGCCAATGCAGCGCTACGATTTGCCCAGGCGGCAGCACGACGCGAAGGGCTTCTCGTGGGGCTGAGCTCGGGCGCCACGCTAGCCGCCATCGCCGCGCGCTTGCCGGAGCTAGCCGGACTACGCATCCTCGGCTTTGCCTACGACACCGGTGAGCGCTACCTGTCGGTGCCCGGCTTCGTCGGCGATTCCGAAGCGGCGCCCTGCGGTCCACCAAAGCTGAGCTTCGCGTTGACAAACGCAAACTAGGTTCAGAATCTCTACTAATTAAGTAGAGATTAGCAGCTCAGACAAGGGAGGCTATATGATCCAACCCGATTGCCGGAGCCGCTGACCGCACACGCGGTTCCCTAAAGCAGACAAACCCGACCCGATCGGCGCCGCGCCGGCGTCCGCGCACAGGCTGCGCCGGACGGGGATGTTGCGTGCCCTCCGCCGGCGGCGATCTGCCGACGATTCGATTTCCAGGGAGAAACCATTGTCGTTCCAACCTTTTGTGCCGGCATGGCTTGCCGGCGCCAGCCTTGCTGCGTTCTCGGCCGGTGTGGCCCAGGCACAGTCCGTGCAGCTGGCCGCAGCCGATCCGGTGCGTGCAACCGCAACCGCAACCGCAACCTCAGTGGAGAGCGACGCACCGGCCGCGGACGAGCAGCGGGACATCGTTGTCACTGCCCGTCGCCGCACCGAGCGCGCGCAGGACGTGCCGATCGCGCTTAGCGCCATCAACAGCGAGACACTGGCAGCGCGGGGCGACTATCGGCTCGACCAGATCCAGCAGCTGGTGCCGGCGCTCCAGGTGTTCAGCTTCAACCCGCGCAACACCAATATCAATATCCGCGGCCTTGGCTCGAACGTTGCCCTCACCAATGACGGCATCGAGAATGGCGTCGGCCTATATATAGACGGCGTCTATTATGGCCGACCAGGGCAGAGCCAGTTCGATCTGGTCGACCTCGAACGGGTCGAGGTATTGCGAGGGCCCCAGGGCACGCTGTTCGGCAAGAATACCACCGCCGGCGCGATAAACATCACCTCGCGCCTGCCGAGCTTTACGATCGAAGCGCAAGGCGAGGCGAGCGTCGGCGATTACGGCTATCGGCAGCTGCGCGGATCGCTGAGCGGTCCGCTGATCGACGGCCTCGCCGCCGCGCGGATTAGTCTGGCCGAAACCCATCGCGACGGCTTCATCCACAATGTGACGACCGGCAAGGACGTGCACAATTATGATGACTTCACCGCGCGAGGGCAGTTGCTTGTCACGCCGGCGACGCGTCTGTCGATCCGACTGATCGGCGACTATTCGAACCAACGCCAGCAATGCTGCGTCAACCTGCCGGTATCGGTCTTCACGACGTACAATAACGGCACGACCATCGCGAACAACTGGCTGCAGCGGGTTGCGCGTGCCGGCTACACACCGCTGGCCTTCGACCCGTTTGCCCGGAAGACCGACGCCAACTCGCCCTTTTATGCAAAAATGGACACCTGGGGCCTTTCTGCCCAGATCGACTATGACTTGGGCGGGGCGACGATCACGTCCGTCACTGCGGGTCGGCACTGGAACTGGTATCCATCGAATGATGCCGACGTCACCCGGCTATCGGTGAACCTCCAGAGCAACCAGCAGAATTTCCAGCGTCAATTCAGTCAGGAGGTCCGCATCGCCTCCAATGGCGAGCATCGCATCGACTGGCTGATCGGCGGCTATTATTTTTGGCAGGTCGTGCGCGGCGTCGGCTCCGCCATTTACGGGGCGGATGCCGCGAACTGGCTCTATCCGAATGATACGCCTGCCGTTGCCGATGCGGCGGTGAACGGTTTCACCTCGCGATCGCGCTCCGACCCGCATACCCGCAGTCTTGCCGCCTTCGCCCAGACCACCTGGCACATCGGTCCGCGGCTGAGCCTTACCACCGGCGTGCGCTTCACCCATGAGGACAAATGGGGAAGCTATGTGTCGCAACAGACCGACGGCAAGTCGCTCGCCGGGCTAACCGCAGCGCAGGCGGCACGCGCCCAGGCAATCCGCAATGCCCTCAACCCGGCTGCGAATTACAGTGTGAGCGCGAAGGACGACAGCCTCTCCTGGCTGGCCACGCTGAGCTGGAAGCCGATGGAAGCGGCACTCCTCTATGCGACCTATTCGCGCGGCACCAAATCGCAGGGTCTCAATCTGACGACAATCCCGACCGGCGTCAGCGCCGTGGTGGAACCGGAACAGACCGACAATTACGAAATCGGGCTGAAGTCCCAGCTGTTCCATCGCACGGTCACGGCAAACCTGGCGGCATTCTGGGACGACGTCACCAATTACCAGACGACGATCGTCCAGCAGGTGATCGGCACCAACAGCTACATCAATTACATCGCCAACATCCCCAAGGTCCGCTCGCGCGGATTCGAAGCGGATCTGGCGTGGCAGCCGATCGCAGGTCTCGGCTTCACCGGCGCGCTTGCCTATACCGATGCGACCTATCGCAAATATCCGAACGGCCCGACGCCCGTCGAGGCCCTGAACCCAACGACCGCCCAGCCCGCCGGATCGCCGGTGCAGGATATGAGCGGGCGGCGACTCGCCGGCGTGCCCAAATGGTCCACCACGCTCGGCACCGACGCCTCGCACGCGCTGACCGACCACGTCGACCTGTACGGCCATGCCGACTGGTCGTGGCGGTCAAACTATTACACCGTTGCCAGCGACAGTCGCTATGGACTGGTGCCGGGCTATGGCCTGGTCAACGCGCGCCTCGGCGTGCGGTTCGACAAGGGCAAGTTCGACCTTTCGGTCTGGGCCCGCAACCTCTTCGACAAACAGTATTTCCAGACGCTCAGCGTGGCCAATACCGGGCTCGTCACCGCGATCCTGGGCGATCCGCGCACGCTGGGCGTCACCCTCCGGACGAAATGGTGAGCCCATGGCGACGATCCCCGCCCACGACACCCGGTTCCGCATTGCCTTCCCGCCGGAGCGCACCGACGAACCACCGGCGTGGCGGCTGATCGGCTTCGCCTCGCTGGCGGTGCCGATCGCAGGGGCGGGGCTGCCGCTGGCACTGTTCGTGCCGCAGCTCTACGCGACGCACTATGGCCTATCCCTGGCGACGATAGGCCTGATTTTCTTCCTCGGCCGCTTCTGGGACGTTGCCGCCGACCCCATTGTCGGCGTGCTGAGCGACCGCACCCGCAGCCGCTTCGGCCGTCGCAAGCCCTGGATCGCAGCCGGCGGTCTGCTGTTCGGGCTGGGCTCTACCCTGCTCTTTTTCCCGCCGGCGACAGTCGCCCCGCTCTATCTCGCCGCCGCACTGTTCGTTTTCTACGCCGGCTGGACGATGATCGAGGTGCCATTCTCGGCCTGGGCCGGTGAACTGTCGGGCGCCTATCACGGGCGCACCCGATCGGTGACGTTCCAGCAGACGGCGCAAGCCTCGGGTCTGCTGCTGGTGCTGATCCTGCCGACCCTGCTCGAACAGGTGCGTCCGGCTGACATCGAACTCAAGCTTCATGTCGTCGGCGGGTTCATCCTGCTGACGCTCGCTCCTGCGCTGCTGCTCAGCCTGGCGGCCTTTCGCGAGCCACCCCGCCCGGCGTTCGAACCACACCCCGAAGGCTTTCTGCGCACCGCCAGCCTGATCCTGCGCGACCGGCTGCTGGTGCGCGTACTCGCCTCGGACGTGGCGGTCACCGCCGGCCAGTCGATCCGCGCCGGCCTCATCACGTTCTTCGCGGTCAGCTATATGGACCAACCGGGCTGGGCGAGCGGGCTTTACCTGTTCCAGTTTGTGTTCGGCATCTTCGCTGGGCCGATCTGGCTGCAGATCGGCCGCCGCCTGGGCAAGCGCGAAACCGCCATCGCCGGCGAGCTGGTACAGGTAGCAATCAATCTCGGCCTCTTGTTCGTGGTGCCGGGCACGATCGGGCTGCTGCTGGCCCTTACGATCGCGCAGGGCCTGGCGCAGGGGTCAGGCAATCTGATGCTCCGCGCAATGGTGGCGGATGTCGCCGACCTGCACGAGCTGGAAACCGGCCACAACCGCACCGGCCTGTTATTTTCGGTGTTCAGCCTGGCCACCAAGGCCGGGCCGGCGATCGGCATCGGCATCGCCCTGCCCTTCATCGCCTGGATGGGGTTCAGCCCCAAGGGCACCAACACGCCCGAGGCGCTGGAGACGCTGAAGCTCGTCTTCGCCCTGGGCCCGGCGCTCGCCCACATCCTGTCCGCCGCCCTGATCTGGCGCTTTCCGCTCGATGCGCAGCGCCACGCCACCATCCGTCGCGCGCTGGAAGCGCGTGCCGCCGGCCAACTCCCCCACGACTGACCCTGAAGGAGAGTGCACATGACCGTCCAGACGCATGATTTCACCAACGCCGCCGACGCGGACAGTCCGCTCGACATCACGCCCGTCGCCGGCCGGATCGGCGCCGAAATCCGTGGCATCCGCCTCGGCGGCGACATCGATGACGCAACCATCGATGCGATCCGCGCCGCGCTCCACCGCCACAAGGTGATCTTCTTCCGCGGGCAGACGCATCTCGACGATGCCGGCCAGGAGGCGTTCGCCGAACGCCTCGGCGATCCGCTCGCGCATCCCACCGTGCCGGTGGCGGCCGGGTCGCGTTTCCTGCTCGAACTCGACAGCAAGGAAGGCGAGGCGGCCTCCGCCTGGCACACCGACATCACCTTCCTGCCAGCCTATCCCGCCGCGTCCATCCTGCGGGCGATCACCATTCCCCCGGCGGGTGGCGACACGCTATGGGCCAATGCGGTCACCGCGTATGAAACGCTGCCGGTGCCGCTGAAGGCGCTCGTGGAAAATCTCCGCGCCGTTCACACCAATGCCTATGACTATGCGGCGCAGCGACCGGAGGCGACCAGCGAGCAGATCCGCCGCCACCGCGAAGTGTTCGCGTCGACCGTGTACGAGACCGAGCACCCGGTCGTCCGCGTCCATCCCGTGACCGGCGAGAAGCTGCTGCTGCTCGGCAGCTTCGTGAAGGGCTTTGTCGGTTTCAGTCGCGAGGATTTCGCCCGCCTGTTCGGCATTTTGCAGGATCACGCGACCAAACCGGAGAATACGGTGCGCTGGCGCTGGAGCCCCGGCGACGTGGCTATCTGGGACAATCGCGCCACCCAGCACCGCGCCATCGCCGATTTCGGCCACCAGCGCCGTACCCTGCGCCGTGCAACCATCGCCGGGGACGTGCCGCGCGGAATCGACGGTGCGCCCAGCCGGGTGATCAAGCCCGAACCCGCCGCAGCCCTCGAAGCCGCCGCCTGACATCACCCCTTCAGCCGCGCTCCCCGATCGGGGGCGCGGCGCTTTTTCCGGATAGGTCGCCCATGCGTCTCCGCCTCGCCGCCCTGCTCCTGCTGCTACTGCCGTCCCCGGCAGTCGTGGCGCAGCAATTGCCTCAACCCGCGCAGCCGCCCAAACGGCCCAACATCCTGATCATCGTCGCCGACGATCTCGGCTATTCGGACCTCGGGGCGTTCGGCGGCGAGATCCGCACGCCCAATCTCGATGCGCTGGCCGAACATGGCCTGCGTCTCACCGGCTTCCACGCCGCGCCGACGTGCTCGCCGACCCGCTCGATGCTGCTCTCGGGCACCGACAACCATCTGGCCGGCTTGGGCAACATGGCGGAGCTGGTCGCGCCGAACCAGATCGGCAAGCCCGGCTATCAGGGCTATCTGCCCGACGATGTGGTGACGCTGGCCGAACGGCTGCGCGACTTGGGCTATGCGACTCTGATGTCGGGCAAATGGCACCTCGGCACGCGGCCCCAGGACGATCCCAGCCGCCATGGCTTCGAACAGAGCTTCGCCCTGCTCCAGGGCGGAGCCAATCATTTCGGCATCGACGCTACTGCCGTGGCGCTGCCCGGCCAGGCGACCTATCGCGAGAATGGCGTCACGCTGCCGAGCCTGCCCAAGGATTTCTATTCGTCCGATGCCTATGCCGCCAGGCTGATCGACTTTCTAGGCAAAGCGGATCGAGCCAAGCCCTTCTTCGCCTATCTCACCTTCACCGCCCCGCACTGGCCGCTTCAAGCACCGGCGGAGGACATTGCCAGATATCGTGGCCGCTATGATGCCGGGTTCGAGGTGCTTCAGGCAGAGCGACTCAAGCGCCAGCAGGCGCTGGGGCTGGTGCCCGTGGGGGTGAAGCCGCACCCCTTCGTGCTGCCCGATGGGCGCGACTGGGCGCACCTCTCCGCGCAGGAAAAGCGCGAGCAATCCCGGTTGATGGAAGTCTATGCGGCGATGGTCGACCGGCTCGACCAGAATGTCGGCAAGGTCATCGCGTACCTCAAGGCCACCGGCCAGTATGACAATACCATCATCCTGTTCCTTGCCGACAATGGCGCGGAAGGAATCGACCTCGCCACGACCAAGTTGCCGACCATGGCGCAGCGGCTGAAGGCGGCCGATAATCGGCTCGACAATCTCGGGGCCGCGACCTCCTACACCGCCTATGGCCCCGGCTGGGCGCAGGCAGCGACCACGCCCTCCTTTTTGTACAAGGGCTTCACCAGCGAGGGGGGAACACGGGTTGCGGCGTTCCTCTCCTATCCCGGCTGGAAGCGGCAGGGCGGGATCAGCCATGCCTTTGGGACGGTGATGGACGTGGTGCCGACGCTGGTCGAGGCGGCCGGTGGTAGCTGGCAGGGCAGCAGCTATGGCGGCCGGACGGTACAGCCGGTGCGCGGCAGCAGCTGGCTTCCCTATCTGCGCGGGCAGACCAGGGCGGTGCACGGGCCGAAGGAGATCGTCGGCACCGAGCTGTTCGGTCGCCGCGCGATCCGCCAGGGCGACTGGAAACTCGTCGATCTGGGCGATGGGTGGAAGCTCTACAACCTCGCCGAGGATCCCGGCGAAACCCGCGACCGTGCCGCCGAACAGCCCGCCCGGCTGAAGGCGCTGGTGGCGGCGTGGGACACCTATGCCAAGGGTGCGGGCGTGGTGATGCAGTCGACGCCGGCGACGTTCCCGTGAAGCCGCCCGCGAAGCCGATCGTGCTGCTCGCCCTCGCGCCGCTGGTCGGGCTGCCGCTGCTCTGCCCCCCCCGCCCGGCAGCGCCCCCCACGCCGGCAGGCTCGCCCCGCGTCTGCGCCGGCAGCCATGCCGACCGGCCGGTGCGCATCGCCGCCAGCCGCTTCGTGATGGGCAGCAGCCGCTATTATCCGGAAGAAGGCCCACCCATCGAAACCGAGGTGCCCGCCTTCGACATCGACGCGCACGAAGTCACCAACCGGCAGTTCGCCGCCTTTGTCGCAGCGACCGGCTATCGCACCGAAGCGGAGAATCCGGGCGGCGGCGCCTTCGTCTTTGTGCCGCCCAGGACACCGATCGAAGAACCCGATCCGCGCCGCTGGTGGCGGTTCGTGCACGGCGCGAACTGGCGCCAGCCGGAAGGCCCCGGCAGCACGGTCATCGGGCACGAGGAAGAGCCGGTGGTCGACGTCACCTTTGCCGATGCGCAGGCCTATGCCCGCTGGGCCGGCCGTGCGCTGCCGAGCGAGGAACAGTTCGAAGCAGCGGCGCGCGTCGGAATCGCTGATCCCGACGCCGAACCCAATCCGGACGAAGCGAACACCTGGCAAGGCAGCTTCCCGAACGTGAATACGAAGCACGACGGCTATACCGGCCGCGCGCCCGCCGGCTGCTTCAAGCCCAATGGTGCCGGCGCCTATGATCTGATCGGGAATGTCTGGGAATGGACCGAAAGCTGGTATCTGCCCAGCCACGCGCCCTTCGCGGTCAGCGACGGAACGCCCGGCAATCCCAGCTTTGACCCGCGCCAGCCCGAGGCGAAGGCGCGGGTAATCAAGGGCGGCTCCTATCTCTGCGCCAGCAATTACTGCGCCCGCTATCGCCCCGCTGCGCGCCATGCCCAGGAGGAAACGCTCGCAGCGTCGCATCTCGGCTTCCGAACGGTTGGCAAGCAATGACGCCCGTCCGCCACCCGCTTGCCATTCCTTTTCGGGCGATGCGCGCCCGGAAGGCGCTGACTGCGACGATATGCCAGCGCGCGATCTGAAAACCCGGGATACTCGCGAAAGACCATCCAATGCACCGCTTCCCCCTGATCCCACAATGGGCGGGCTGATCAGGTTGCGAGCGGGCTTCGAGTTCCTTAAGCGCTATCTGAGGGTACTCCGCTGAGGTCTACAGCGATTACCCCAGAAAATACCCCCAAAAGCAAATCGACGCCCTGACATCTTCAGGCAGCCAATGGGTCAGTTTCGGCCACCTCGGCACGGGCACAATCCCTTGAAAAAGACAAGAAAAAAGCCGCCTCGGGAAATCCTGAGACGGCTTGGCCAATATGCGAATGGTAGCGGAGGAGGGACTTGAACCCCCGACACGCGGATTATGATTCCCAATTAGCCGCTGATTTCGTTGACATTATCCGCCAAGGTCAGAGAAGTAGACCTTGCCTTTTCAACAACTTAGCTGCAAAATTCCAAATGGAGCGGGCGCATGACGGCCCGCTCAATCGGCGCCCTGACGGCGCAGTTGATCGGCTCAAAGCCGACACGACGGACGGGCCAGCCCGTCCGTCGCAACAGCTATGCGGCCGGCGAGCGCGAAGGTCGTCTCTGGCGTCCTATTGCCGATGGAAAATGCCGGAATGCGCGGCGCTGGATCGGTGCCGTCATGCGCGCGGCCCGTCGATTCGAGCGTGAGAGCATGGAACCCGGAAAGCGTAATGGCGCGCTGGGGCATATCGGGCTGGAGGTGCTCGAAGAGCTTTTCCGCCTGGTCGACTATCGCACGGGCAGGCTCGATCCTGCTGTTTCGACGATCGCCGCCAACATCAAGCGATCCTACAAAGCCGTTCACGCGGCGCTGAAGCGGCTGGCGGCTGCCGGCTTCCTTGAGTGGATTCGTCGCACCGAGCGCACCGACAACGAAGGCGAGTTCGGCCCGCAGGTTCGCCAGATATCCAACGCCTATGGTTTCCGCTTGCCGGAACGTGTTGCGACGATGGTTCGCCAGATTCTGGGCAACGCACCGCCGCCGGAAGATGCGCTGTGGCGCAAGGAAGATCATGCGGCAGAGACTGCCTCAATGCTCGCGTCGGTGACGGCGGTGGAGGCGTTCGACGCCTCGATCGACGTCGGCGGCGAACTGGGCAACGCTTTGCGCAAGCTGGCGCGCGCTGTCGACAACGCGAATTTCCTAAAGGGCGAGAATCCCGGAGCCGAAGGATAAATATGGAAAGGAGTGCCCTTACGGGCACGCGCTGGTTTGCGGACACATTCCCCATAGGACTGAAAAGGCACCTTCATCGCCAGGACGCGACAGAGGGACGAGGCGGCTTGCGCCGCCTCGGGGGCTCCCCAGTGGGGAAGCCCGGCGAGGTTCGAGCCAAACAAAGCCGGATCAGCGGGCTTGAGGTGCGCCGATCGAGGGCAATGCGGCCAGCGCGGCGCAAACAGCGTGAATGTCCGCAACCCTGCATCAAAATGCATCGGACAACTCTCTGCCCTGCCCTGCGGCGCCCCCAGCGTACAATCCCTGCATCAAAAGCGACACGAAAAGGGGGCGGGCGAGGAGGGGGGAAAAGCGCTCGCTTTGGGGCGAAAGTGGTGCGGGAGGGTCTATCCGGATCGGCCTGTCGGCTAGGCGCGCTAATCGCGGTAGATGCTGCCCCTCACCTCGTGTAACCGGGTGAGGGTGGAGGGAAACAATGGCGGTAGCGGTCGCTCTTATAGCGTTCCTGTTCTTCTGCTATCTGCAGAAATCCTACATGGACACAACTGGTGAGGCTCCGCGCTCCCGCCGGTCCCTGCAACGTCAGCGACGACGTGCCAGAGAACTAGGCATCAACGCAGAAGACCTTGATTACAATTATCGATCGACGGCGGCCCCGCCAGGGCCGGATCGAAAGCTGATCGGCCGCTGGACCCTGATAGCCTGGGCCTTCGCGGTTATCACTTGGATCGTGATTTTAGCCTTTTGAAAGGTAGGATCGCGCGAGCCTTTTAAGGCGCAAGCAGGTTGATCGCGGCTTCGGCGAATTCGTGAAAGACCCGCTGCCAATGCTCGGCCGCCTGGTCCAGGGGCACGTCATCTAGCGTCCCCCGCGCCGGCTGTCCCACAGCGCGCGAGCGAGATCCTCGATCAGCGCTCCCCGGTCATTAGCCGTGCATATCCGGCAGCGGCCGCCCGCCGGGCCAGAGTGATAGTGCGGGTTGTCGACTCGTGCGCGCATCACTTAATAGTGTTCTAGTTATGTTCCCAACACAACCTCGCACCGATGGTCCCGGAAAATGAGCGCCAACCATCGCTATGACACGCTCGGGGACATCACGCGCCGGGGCTTCAACGTGCTGGTGCAGTGTGGGTGCGGGCACAGCGCCGTGCTGGACGCACCAAGGCTGGAACGCTGGTTTCGGTGCCACAGATGGCCGACCTCGCTGCACATGATCCGCGATCATCTATACTGCCTGGCATGCGGCGGTCGGCCCGCTTCCGCCAAGCTGCGCCCATGTGCGCAGGTTCCGACTGCCCCCAACCGCTTCCCGAACAGCGAAGAGCAGTGGGAAAGACTGGTTCGGGGCCTCCGAAGATAGGGCGCCCTCCGCGCCGCCAGCGCCATTACCCGGTCGCAACCGACAAAAGCCATTTGCCCCAGCAGGCCACGGCCGCAGCGATGGCCACCCCCGCCTGCGCCAGGCACAGGATGGCCACCACAACGTACTCGATTTCGGTCAGAGTCGGTCGGCGCAGTCGCATTCCGCATCGTCGCCGCCGATCGCGAAGTTGGCAATCAGCAACTCGCCCGCCCTCGCCGCGGCGCCCTTTGATACGGTGTAGGTCGTCTCCACCGGCATCATGTCGAACCCGCCGAACACCTCCCGCACCCCCGGCGTGTCGTTCAGCGACAGCAGGAACCGGCCCCTGATCCCGGCGAGCTGGGCGGCCAACCGTTCGAAATCCTCGCGGCCGAACACATCCTGCCCGTAATCCGTCTCGCACCCCCAATAGGGCGGATCGAGATAGAACAGCGTGTCCGGCCTGTCATAGCGCCGCACGAACTCGGCATAGCCAAGCTGCTCGATCACCACGCCCGCCAGTCGGGCATGAATGTCCGCCAGCAGCGGCTCCAGCTTTCGCGCGTTGAAGCGCGCCTCCTGCCGCGCGTCCACCCCGAAGGTCCGCGCCTGCACCCGCCCGCCGAACGCCAGCCGCTGCAGGTAGAGGAACCGCGCCGCGCGCTGCAGGTCGGTCAGCCGTTCGCCCGGTATCGCCCGCAGCCGGTCGAATTCCGCCCGGCTCGCCACCTGCCAGCCGATCATATCCATGAAGTAGCCGTAATGCGCCTGCAGCACGCGGAAGAAGTTCGCCACGTCGCCGCTGATGTCGTTGATCACTTCGGCCTTGGGCCGCCGCCGGCGGCGCAGGAAGATGCCGCCCATGCCGACAAAGGGTTCGGCATAGAGCTGGTGCTCCACCTGATCGAGAATGCCGACGATCCGGCCGGCCAGATTGCGCTTGCCGCCGATATAGCCGGCTGCGGGCGCAACCGGCGAAACAGGGATGGACATGTAGGAGATTACCCTCTTCTGGAATTCCCGCCGGGCACGCCCGGTGCGGGATGGCCGATGCGGCCGATCAGTCATGGCGAGGGGCAATCTCGTCGGTTCGCCGGGTGGCACCCCGGATCGAACCCCCGCCGGCCCTTGCCAGCGGGGGAATGGCTTATGCGGCGGCGGCCATCGGCTTGCGTTCGCGGAACCGGATCAGCTCGCGGCCCGTCACTTCGTTCAGTTGCAGCAAGCGCACCTGCAGCGGCACGATTTCCAGATCGAAGAACATGTCGACCGCCTGCAACGGATTGCCGAACCCGCTCGATCCCTGCGCCGGCACGATGCCCAGCACCTGCGGCGGCGTGCGGTGCGCGGCCAGCACGTCGTCGCGCGTCGCGTTCTTGATGCCGAGAAATTCGTCCTTCGCCCCTACCTCGGCGATCGGCAGAATCTTCAGGCTGCCTTCCTTGCCGTTCGGCGCATGGACGAACAGGTTGCGGAAATTGCCCGGCCCCCGGCTCTGGCGCAGCGCCTGTTTCAGCGCGTTGGTATCCTTCTCGTCGATTTCGCCAGTGGCATAGAGGATGTAGCCGGCATGGCTGCCGTTCAGATAATAGCGGCGCCGGAACAGCGTGGCCGCTTCGTTCAGCAGCGCGGATTGCAGCGCGCTCAGATATTCCGGCACGCCATAGATTTCCTGATTTACGTCGGGCTGGCGCACCTGAAACACGCTGTCGGGCGCGAATTCGCGCTCGTCCTGGCCACCGGGCACATAGAAGAACCGCCCCGCCTCCACGCCCCGGCGGGTATATTTCGCGATAGCATGGTCATAGCGCAGCACGCCGCCCAGCAGGTTACGCCGCTCTTCCAGATAGCCGTTGCCGAACACGAGGAAATCCTGCGCCAGCGCCTCGAATGCGGCGGTGCCGAGCAGCGGCGACGGTTCGAACGCGGCGACCAGCAAATTGCGCTTCAGCATGATCGCGCTGCTGTGGTGCGGGGATACGCGAAACGCGCGCGCCAGCCCGTCCAGGCTGACCGGCGGTTCGTACCAGCGGCCGTTGCTCCAGCATTCGGCCATGTCGAGCAGCTCGCGCCGGCTCAGCACCGGTTCGGGATCGCCAAAGCTGAACGCATTCGGCGCCTGCTCCGTCCGCGCCGCCCATTCCCCAGACAAGGCCGCCGCCGGCGCCGCTGCCCTCGCCTGCCGCTGCCGCCTGCTCGTCTTCGCCATCGATCATCTCCATGCGCGTCTTCGGCCGCGCGCTGCCGTCCAGGGGTTCGTTGATCAGGATGTGCATCACCGCCCAGGCCAGATCGGCATGGCCGGTATCTTCGCCGCCACGGCTCGCCTTGAAGGTGATGGCCCGGCCCGATCCGGTGAGGGTCTTCTTGATCGACAGGAACGACGACTGCACGTCGATCCAGCCGGCATCGAACTCGATCCGCCCGCGCGAAAAGCTGTGCTGCGCCTTCATCACCAGTTGCGATTTGGATTCGAGCGAATATTCGATTTTGGTGCAGCCGCGCACCTTGTCGCGCAGGAGCTGATAGACGGCGGCACCCACCCCGGTCGCGTCGATGCCCAGATAGGTGCAGTTGTACCGCGACAGCCGCTGCTGAATGAATTCCGCCTGCGCCTGAAAATCCAGCCCGCGAAGCTGGTATTTCTCCAGCAGGCGGAACTTGCCCGTGGGGCCTTCGGGCGGCAGCGCGATCACCAGCGCGGCATTGTCGCCTTCCTCACTCTCCTGCGGATCATATCCGGCCCACACCGCGCGGTTGCCCACCGGCCGCGCCGCCAGCAATTGCACGTCCGTCCAGTCGACCATCGCGTCGACGGTCGCGCGCTGCAGCTCGTTGAACTTGAACGCCGACAGGCTGTCGTCGACGAACTGGCACAGCAGCAGGTTGGCGAATTCGTCCGGCGCATATTCGATCCGCAGTTCGTCCAGATCGAACAGATCGCAGCCGCGCGCTTCGGCATCCTCGATCGTCACGATCTGGCGCCACACCTTGTCCTCGCACCGCGTGCCGGTGTGCAGGCGGCCATGGCCTACGTCGATCGTGATCCGGTCTTCCTTCTTCAGTCGCCGGTTGCGGCGCTCGCCCGTCCAATAGGGGTGCGCCTGATGCGCGACGGTCGACGGGGTGGAGAAATAGGTTTTCCGCCACTTCTTGTGCATCGCCATGCCGCTGGCGACCTTGTTCAACTCCTCGAACCCATAGGTCCAGAAGAACTCGTCGAAGTAGAAATTGCCGTGATAGCCCTGCGCCGTGCGCGCATTGGTGCCAAGGAAGATGAGCTGCGGCAGATCCTCCCCCTCGGGCAGCGTCTCGGCATCAATGACGATCGGATCGCCCTGCAGCTTCACCCCCACCCGTGCCGCGAACTGGACGATGTAGTTGCGGAAGATGTGCGCCTGGCTCTTCGAGGCGGACAGGAAAATCATGTTGCCGCGCCCGCGCAGTGCGTCGAGCAGCGCCTCGCGCGCGAAATACCATGTCGCGCCGATCTGGCGCGATTTCAGGATCATGCGGGTGCGCTCGTCGCGCGCTTCCCACCAGTCGCGCTGATAGTCGAAAAGCTCGTCGTGGAAGATGCGCTCCAGCGCTTCCACCTGCTCCTTGGTGAAATAATTGGTCTTCGGCTTCTTCTTCTCGCCCGCGTTGCGGTTCGCGACCTTCTCGTTCAGGTCGCCTTCGTGCCCGCCCGGCGCCTCATAGCGGCGCACCCGCGCGGCCGAGACGACGGCGCGCATCAGCAGGTCGATTTCCTTGAAGTCGCCGCCGGTCTTCTGTTCCTTGGCGATCAGCAGGTTCAGCCGGCATTCCAGCGCATCCTCGATCTTGGCGATCGACGGCGCATCGTCCCATTTCTCCCGGTCTTTCCACGACTGCACCGTGGCGCGGTTCAGCCCCAGCTCGCCGGCAATCTGGGTAACGCCCCACCCGCGCCAGTACAGGCTGCGCGCCTGCCGGCGGGCATCCACCGGGATGGGCATGGTCGATGCCGGCAGGGGTTCGTCGCTGGGGTGCATGGCGGGCGGAACCTAGCCACCGCACGCCGCCGAGCCGGAGCGGCAGGGCTAGTATGGCCCGGCGCTACTCGCCCCCCGGCTTGAGGATCGCGCGCCCTTCGGCCCTGTTCGCGCCCTGAAAACCAGTTGCCGCCACCCCCACCCGCAAGGATCGCCGCGCCATGGGCAAGCTCTCCAAGTTCTTCCGCGCTTTCGTCGCCGGCCAGACCATCAGCGACGGTCGCACGATCACCCCGGAAATGATCGACGACATCGTCGCGACCTTCAATCGCGAAACCTATTCGCCCCGCATCAACATCGAACATATCGCCGGCTTCAGCCCGGAACCGCCCTTTAACGGCTATGGCGATGTCGTCGCGGTCAAGGCGCAGGACGATCAGTTCACCATCGCCGGCAAGACGGAAACCCGCCGCGCCCTCTATGCGCAGGTCGAAGGCAACGACCAGCTCATCGCGCTCGCCAATGCCGAACAGAAGCCCTATCCCTCGGTCGAGCTGACCCCGGACTATGCCGGCACCGGCAAGGTGGGGCTGATCGGCCTGGCCTTCACCGACACGCCCGCCTCGATCGGCACCGAAAAGCTGCAGTTCGCGCGCACCGCGCCGGGCACGCTGTTCAGCGCGTCGAGCGAGCCGATCGCACTGGAATTCGAAGGTGCCGGCGCGAACGGTATCGCGGATGCCATCGTCGCCGGCTTCGCCAGGGTCGCGGCGATGTTCGGCCGAAGCGAAACCACCGAACCCAAGGCGGAACCCAAGCCCGAGCCGAAGCCGGCCAATGACAATTTCGACGCGGCCGCCTTCAGCACCGCGATCGGCCAGGCCGTCGCGGCGGCGGTACAGCCGGCGCACAACGCCATCGCCAAGATGGAAAGCGATTTCGCCGCGCTGAAGGCCCAGCTGCAGGCGACGCCCGCCGGCTTTTCCCGTCCGCCGGCAACCGGGGGCACCGGCCAGCATCTGACCGACTGCTGATCGCCCCGCCCGCGCCCCACACCCTCGATCACCGGAGCCCCCCATGCAGAATCACACTCGCGTGCTGTTCAACAGCTATCTGGGCCAGATCGCCCGCCTGAACGGGCTGGACGGCAATTTCTTCACTGCCGGTTCCAGCGAAATCAAGAAGTTCGCCGTGGCCCCGGCGATCGAACAGCGCTTGCAGGCCAAGCTGCAGACCAGCAGCGATTTCCTCTCGCGGATCAACGTGATCCCGGTGGTGCCGCAGATGGGCGACCGCGTCGGCGTCGGCGTTTCCCGCACGCTGGCAAGCCGCAGCAACACCGCCGCCGGCGAACGCCGCACGCCGACCAGCCCGTTCGGCAGCGACACGATCGACCGCTATCTCTGCAACCAGACCAACTATGACTATGCCTGGTCGTACGGCCTGCTCGATGCATGGGCGCACCGGCCCGAATTC
This sequence comes from Sphingomonas sp. DMC8, assembly GCF_056314185.1. Lineage (NCBI taxonomy): Bacteria > Pseudomonadati > Pseudomonadota > Alphaproteobacteria > Sphingomonadales > Sphingomonadaceae > Sphingomonas > Sphingomonas sp. DMC8. The sequence goes on from NZ_JBQUYV010000003.1 coordinate 310,605, forward strand.
CAGCAGCTCTGCCGCGACGCGGTCATCGTGCAGAAGGCGCAGGACATCGTCACCATCGGCTTCAACGGCGTCGATGCGAAGGCGAGCACCAACCGTGTCACCTATCCGCTGCTGCAGGATGTGAACTACGGCTGGCTCTACAAGATGCGCACCTATGCGCCGTCGCGCGTCATGGCCCATGGCGGGCTGGATCAGGCCAGGGTCTATGTGTCCGAAACCGGCGCCGCCGACTACGTCAATCTCGACGCGCTGGTGTTCGACGTGATCCACAATCTGCTGCACGAGCAGTTCCGTGGCGCGACCGATCTGGTGGTGATCGTCGGCAGCGATCTGGTGCACGAAAAATACTTCAAGATCGTCAGCGAGGCGGGCGACAAGGCCACCGAACAGGTCGCGCGCGACGTGCTGATGTCCAGCCGCCAGCTTGGCGGCAAACCGACCATGCAGGTGCCGAACTTCCCGGCCAATGCACTGATGGTCACCAGCCTCAAGAACCTGTCCTATTACTGGCAGGTCGGCTCCAACCGCCGCAACATCGTCGAGGAATCGGCGCTCGATCAGGTCGCCAACTATGAAAGCGTGAACGACGCTTTCATGGTCGAGGAATACGGCAAGGCGGCGCTGGTCGAGAATATCCAGCTTGGCCCGAAGGTCTGAGGCCCTGCGCCAAGGCTGCCCGCCCTCTCCCCTCTTCAGCACCGGAACGCATCATGAGCCCCGCTCGCCAGCATCGTGACCGCTTCGCCGCCACGGCCAGGCCCGATCACGCCACCCGAAGTGTTGCCGCGCCCGAGGGCGAGGGCGGGCAGGAAACCACCCTGCCCGTCTCCCCCGTCGTTTCCGCCAGCCCCGCACGCCTGCACATGCTGCAGCACGCGGCGCTGGCCGCTGCCGAGGCGCCGCCCGCCGACGATCCGGCTGCCAGCGGCCCCGACGCCCAGATCCTGCTGCGCCTCGTCACCGACATGCGCCGGCTGAAATCGATCCAGTCGATCGAAAAGAAGATCGAGGCGAAGCGCGAAATGCTGCCCGCCTATCGCGACTGGGTCATGGCGCGGCTGGCCGCTGCGAAGGAAACCGGCAAGGCAGTGGCGGACGAAGTGATCCCCACCATCATGGTCTGGCTGATCGACGTTGGCGAATATGCCGGCGCGATCGAACTGGCCGAATATCTGCTGCACCACGATCTGCCGATGCCCGCGCGCTACCAGCGCACCACCGCCGCGCTGGTGACGGAGGAAATCGCCGCCGCCGCGCTGAAGGCACAGTCGGCCGACAAGCGGTTCGACCTTGGCGTGCTTTATGCCGTCGAGCTGCTGACCGAAGATGCCGACATGCACGACCAGATCCGCGCCAAGCTCTACAAGGCGATCGGCGTGGAAACGGCGCAGGGCGCGGAAGCCGTGCTGCCGGCAGAAGAACAGCCCCGCGCGCTGGCAAAGGCGCTCGACGCGCTGCGCCGCGCCCACCAGCTCGACGACCGCGCCGGCGTGATCGGCCGGATCAAGAAGCTCGAAAAGCAGCTCGAAACCCCGGCTGCCCCGCCCGCATCCGAAACCGCGCCCCCCAAGGGCGACTGACCCGCTCGCCCCCCGGCGCTCGGGGGCGGATCGCGCGCGACGGGAGGGCCTTCGGGCTGAGGGCCGTCGCGGACCCGGTCCCCACCCCCGTAACCGGGGGCGCCACACAGGAAGCCGCCATGCCCGCCGCCCTCTGCCTCACCCTGCTCCTGATCGGCTTTTGCGCGTCCGTCATCTGCCTTGCGCGCAATGTCGTCACCATGGCGCTGGCGGAAACCGTCTCGCGCGGGCTTGTCGCCTTTCTGCTGATCCTCCTTAACCTGATCGGCTGTCTGTGCTGGGCAGATGCGCTGGCGCGGCAGGCGCTGGCGTGACGGGCCTCGGCAGCATCGGCCGGGGCGGTTCGGCGCCTTCTATCGTGCCGCCGCCCGCGCCGCCCGCTGATGCGCCGGTGACGGGCGACGGCTGGTGGCCGGATATCGATCTGGTGCGGATGCGCGCCGAATACCGCCTGCGCGACGCGGTCACCCCCGAACGCCTGCGCCGCGCCGTGGTGGAAGCGATGATCTGGGCCGCCGAACAGCTTGCCGAATGGCGCGCCGCGCAGACCGCCGCCACGCTGGCGGACGTGCCGGCGGTGCGGATCGACGGCGAAAGCCGGCTCGTGCTGCTCTATCGCCAGGCGGTGTGTAGCTGGGCAAAGGCTGCACTGGTCGAGCGCTACCGCGACATGGACGCAACCGCCGCCGGCGACCGCAAGGCCGATGCGCTCGACGAACCCGTCGGCGATCTGCGCCGCGATGCGATTCACGCCGTGCGCGCGCTGCTTGGCCGCACCCGCACCAGCATCGAGCTGATCTGATGGCCGACCGGATCACAGCACGCCAGGGCGATACGCTCGATGCGCTGTTGTGGCGCGAACGCGGTCTGTCGGCCGAGGATGTGCCCGGCGTGCTCGACGCCAATCCCGGCATTGCCGCGCTCGGCCCCGTGCTGCCGCTCGGCACCGTAGTGACCGTGCCCGAAACCGCCCGCCCCGCCACTCGCCCCCTTCCCGTCATCCAGCTCTGGGACTGATCGCATGGACAAACCGTTCCTTTCCGAAGCCGCCCAATCGCTGGTGACCTTCGCCGCCGGCCTCACCCCCGGCGCGATCGGCGCGGCCGTGGCGCTGGCATGGCGCAAGGGGCTTACGTGGCGCGACCGCTTTACCCAGCTTTCCGTAGGCATCGTCGTGTCGTGGTTCGCCACCCGCGCGATCGGCGCGGTCTGGCCGCTCGATCCCTTCGTGCTGCAGGCGATCAGCTTCACCATCGGCATGATCGCGTTCGAGGCCACGCCCCGCTTCATCGCCGCAGCATCGGACGTGGTGGCGGGCCTGCCCGCGCTGCTGCGCGACAGGTTCCTCGGCAAGGGAGGCGATCAATGAGCTATGACCGCGACGCCCTGGTCGCCGAACTGATCGTCGACGAAGGCGAAAAGCTGAAAGTGTATCGCTGCACTGCCGGCAAGCGCACGATCGGCGTGGGCCGCAATCTCGACGATGTCGGCATCCTGCCCGCCGAAACCGCGGCGCTCGGCATCACCACTGCCAGCGCCATCGCCAACGGCATCACCCTCGCCCAGTCCCGCGCGCTCCTGTCGAACGACATCGACCGCGCCGAACGCGCGCTGGACGCCAGGCTGCCATGGTGGCGCGGGCTCGATCCCGTCCGCCAGCGCGTGCTGCTCAACATGTGCTTCAACCTCGGCATCGGCCGCCTGCTCGGGTTCAAGAACACGCTGGCGATGATGCAGCGCGGCGACTTCGCCGGTGCCGCCGCCGGCATGCGGGCATCGCTGTGGGCGCGGCAGGTCGGCGCCCGCGCCGCTCGCCTCGCCGCCATGATGGAGAAGGGCGCATGATCCGTTTCCTGCTCGGCGCCGGCAAGGCGCTGCACCAATGGGCGGGCAATAGCTGGCTGGTGCTGATCGCGCTCGGCATCGCGACGGCCGCCCTCTATGTCGACGCGCGCCACGCCCGCGTCGATCGCGACGCCTGGGCGAGCTGGGCGCGCGAAACCTGCGCCGCCGCCGGCACCAGTCCCGATCCCGCCACCGTCGAGCGCGCCGACGCGCACGGCAAGCGCCACAAGGTCGCCATGCCGCGCGGCGCGCTGTGCCGCGAGGCGGTGCAGGATCTGGCAAAGTTCCGCACCGATACGCTGGCGGCTAGCGCCCGCACGCTCGCCCAGGCCGAACAGGCCCGCGAAACCAAGGCCGTCACCGACACCCGCATCGCCCGCGCCGAGTCCGAAAGCCGGCGCGCCGCCCAGACCAGCATGGAGAAACGCAATGCCGAAATCGGCCAGGATGATCGTGTCGGCGGCGACTGGTTTGCTGCTCTCAATCGGCTTGGCGGGCTGCAACCGCGCGATTGAACATCGCCCGGCGGAGGTGGTGGCGCTGCCGGTACGCGACACGCCCCCGGCGGACCTGCTGCTCTGTCCGCCCGCACCCGCCGCCTTCCCCACCGATCAGGCCGCGACCATCCCTCCCGCAATCCGCAGCACCCTGCAGGCGCTGGTGCTCGCCGATCGCGACACCCGCGCCCGCTCCGCGCGGCTGATCAACTGGATCACCCCCGGCGCCTGTCCGGAGCCCGCACCATGAACAAACCCGCCGATCTGCGCCGCGTGCTCGTCAATTTCGTACCCGGTCTGCAGGCCGATCCCGCCCGGCTCGCCATCTTCGTCGACAAGGGCAAGGTGCAGGCGCGCGCCGGCGCCGAGCTGTCGTTCGAAACCGCCTACACGCTCAGCGTGGTGATCGAGGCATTTGCCGGCGACGTCCATGACCTTTTCGTGCCGCTGCTGGCGTGGATCGCCGAAGCCCAGCCCGACCTGCTCGAAAACCACAGCCGACAGCCCTTCACCTATGAAGTCGAGCTGCTCGACGACGACACGGCCGACATCTCGATCGCGATCGAGCTGACCGAGGCGGTGCGCGTCATCCGCAATGCAGAAGGCGGCTGGCAGACCGAAACGCTGCCCGAAACCAACCGGTCGAACAACGATCCCGACGTGTTCGACGATGTCGGGGCGCCGCCGCTCTGGGGCCTGTTCCTGCGCGACGAGCTGGTCGCGGGCGGCGACGCCCAATAATCAACCACCACGCGCCGGCACGTGCGCATTCAGGGAATGGGCGACATCAACCAGTTTCGCATCAGCTTCTCTCCCCTGGGCGAAAGGCGGACAAAGCTGCGTCGTGCATCCTTGGAATCTTGCAGCCGGACGACCAGATCGCAATCCTCCAACCGCGCTAACCAGCGCAATGCAGTGCTGGGTGGCGCCGCCGAGGCAATGGAGGCACTGGTCACGCTGACCGACTTTCCTTCCATTCGCGCCACAAACAGATCGAGCAGCATGTCCCATGCCGGATCGGAAAACAGGTTGCGGGGGAAGATCTCCTCGCGCCGCCGTCGCGCGCGCAGGTAGCGCCGAACCGATGCGACCATTGCCCGATCACCCGGCAGGGGGCTGGCTGCATCCTGCTCGGGAGAGAGTTGCGCTTCAGAAGCGTTCTCCAGCCGGGCAGTGAACGTCCGTGTCAGTGCGAGCATGTCTTCGATATTCGAATTGCCGCCGCCGTTCATCCCTCACCCCCTTTAAAATATGGGCTGCGATGGTCCAGCGCGATACCAAGCACCATGCAAAGGATTATCGGAACAGCCCAAAAAGCGGTCATCGCGAAATATATCCGAGGCAGAAATCCCGGCGCCAACTTCGTGCTCAGATGATTCAGTACCGTGATGAACTGAAAGGCCGTCATCCATAGCGGCCACCATCTGTTGCTTCTCAGGGACAAGGCATATAGCCCGCCCAGAAGAGCAATATCGACAAGCATCACCCACAATTCGATGTTACGAAAATGGTCCCCGGCGAACGTCGCCGGAAGGGTGATGAGAGACGCTGCAATCAGAAGCAGCGCAGCGCGGCGCCCGTCGCCCCCGCCGAAAACTACCGCATAGTAGCAAGCGACGAGGGTCAGGAGCCAGAATAACGCGGCTATCACAACGCCTCTCTGTCAGTGCACATTTGGCAGAAGGAATATCTGCCGCTTCACGCCGCCGCCGTTTCGGGCAGGTTCAGCGCGTCGGTGGGAACCCAGCCGGCGGGGCACCCGAAATCTTCCGGCGCAAAATTGCTCTGCCCCTTGATGACCGTCAGTTGACGGAGGGTGGAGACGATTTCGTTCCGTCCTGCGAGAACCTGGCCAAGACCTGCATTCATCGAAGAATAAAGCTTCTGGCTGCGCGCAGCCGGCAGGTTCGAACCCTTCACGCTTTCCAGAATCGACGCATACATGCGCACGCCGTTCAGCAACGCCTCGTCGACGGACTCGACGGCGTTTTTCGTATCGGCGGCCACCACCGCACCTGCACCAGCTCGAAAGTTCAACATCCCCATAGCTCCTGTCCAAAGCGCCTGGTCGGCCAGGCGGTCGTAGCGGGACGATCTAGCGGACAACCCGCAATATGCCGGCGAGCACCAGCGTCGCTGCCAGCGCCACCACCAGGGCGACGATAACAAGCTGGAATATTCGCAGCGTTTTCTGGGTTGCGTTCAGATCGTTAACGGCCCCGCCGAGGGGCGGCAGTCTTAGAAACTGCCGCCAGTCATTCGGTGCCGTCGGGGACATGTCTGCCGCGACAAATGGGTCAGGCTCAACGGTTGGCGGTGGTGATCCCGAATTTTGGGATATTTCCCAGGCGTCGAGAAGGCGTGCCGCCTCTCTCCGGTTGCTCACGCGCAGCCGTGCCATCGCTTGCTTCAGATAGGTGTCTACGGTCAGCGGGGCGAGGCCCGTTTCAAGCGCAATTTCCTTGGACGACATGCCGCGGGCGACCAGCCGCAGGCACAGTCGCTGCCGCTCGGAAAGTGCGTTGATCCCCTCATCGGAAAACGCAGGCTCCATCATGATTGCACGACACAACACCGCATCGATTCGAAGCAGCACATCATCATGCGGATGCGTCACCCCAGCCATTATAGGTCTGCCCTTGCACTTGTTGGCGCAGCAGATCCGATGCCAGTTGCATATGGCATGTCGCCACACGTTCACCGATGCTGTCACATAGCGCTATCGCGAGATCGAGATGTGCGAGCGCGTCCAGCGTGACTTCCTCCGTCCTGCTCGAATCCATGATGGCCCCCTCTGCATATGCAGAAAGCAACCTATGCCAGTCGCCTCTGGCGTTCTACTGGGGCGCGCGCAGCGCTGGCGAAAAGTCGATCCCGGCGGGGGAGTGCCTGACGACGCCACTTGCCCCGCACAACGCGATCGACCGGCATGGCTGCCAATATGCCGTCCGATGACCGAACTGCTCGAAATCAACGAAACCGTGCAAGGCCTGCTGCGCCAGCTCGGCCCCGCCGAACGTCGCCGGCTGCTGAACAAGCTGGCCCGCGATATCCAGCGCAGCCAGTCCGCCCGCATCGGCAGCCAGACCGATCCCGATGGCGGCGCCTTCGCCCCGCGCCGGGCCAAGCAGCCGGCGAAGCCCGGCAACCACGCCCTCAAATTCCTCTACCCGAAGGGCGCGGCCGAACCGCGCGTGGCGCTGCTGAAATCATGGGTGCATCAGGGGCCGCTGTTCACCGGCTATGACATCGAAGCCGGCGGCATCCGCAGCTTCTTCTGGGATCACGTCGCCAAATGGTTGCCGGTCGAGGGCGCCGATCAGAACAAGGCCGCCGGCAAGATGCAGCGACGCGGCGCCATCCGCCGCGCGGCGATGTTCCGCAAGCTCCGCCGCGCCCGCTTCCTGCGCGCGGGCGCCTCGGCCGATGAGGCATGGGCAGGATTCACCGGCCGCGCCGCAGAAATCGCACGGGTTTCGCAAGAGGGGCTCACCGATCGCCCCACCGCCAAGGCGAAGCCGGTTCGCTATGCCATGCGCCGCCTGCTGGGCCTCACCGGGGCCGAACAGCGCCACGCCACCGATCTTCTGCTCGACCATCTGGTGCGGGGACTTCCACGGCGGGGCTAGTATGAAAGGGCGCTACTCCCCCCGCCCCACGCGCGCCCGCGAACCGCTCGCCATGGTCCTGCCCCATGGCCACCAGCTCCGCCACCTTCACCGCCGTGGATCTGTCGCGCCTGCCGGCGCCGACCGTGGTGCAGACGCTCAGCTATGAGACGATCCGCAGCGAACTGATCGCATCGCTGCAGGCGGCGCTTCCGACGTTCGACGCCGCTATCGCCTCCGATCCCGTCATCAAGCTGATCGAGGTGTTCGCCTATCGCGAGCTGCTGCTGCGGGGCCAGCTCAACGACGCGGCCCGCGCGGTGATGGTCGCCTATGCGGAAGACGCGGATCTCGACAATCTGGCCGCGCTGATGAACGTCAAGCGGCTGGAGCTCGATCCCGGCGACCCTGCCAGCGGCATCGACCCCACCTATGAAGGCAATGACGATTTTCGCGCCCGGCTGGTGCTCGCGCCCGAAGGGTTCAGCGTCGCCGGCCCGGAAGGCGCCTATATCTTCCACGCGCGCTCGGCCGATGGCGATGTGCTCGACGCCAGCGCCACCAGCCCGACGCCCGGCGATGTCGTCGTCACCGTGCTGTCGCGCACCGGAGACGGCACCGCACCGCAGGCGCTGCTCGACAAGGTGGCGGCCTATGTGTCGGACGAGAGCCGGCGCCCGCTGACCGATCATGTCACGGTGCGCGCCGCGCAAATCGTGCCCTATGCCATTGCCGCCACCGTCACCACCTTCGCCGGCCCGGACGGCAGTCTGGTGCTCGCCGAAGCGCGCAAGCGGCTCGACGCCTATGTCGCGAAGGTCCACGGCCTCGGGCTCGACGTAACGCGCGCCGGTATCATCGCCGCACTGTTCGCCGAAGGCGTGCAGAATGTCGCGCTGGCGACGCCCGCCGCAGATATCGTGCTCGATCGCACACAGGCGAGCTGGTGCACGGCGATCACCGTCACCCACGCAGGCACCGGCGAATGAGCAGCCTGCTGCCGCCCAACGCCACGCCGCTGGAACGCGCGATCGACAGCGCCATTGCGCGCATCTCGGCCATCCCCACGCCGCTGCGCGACCTGTGGAACCCGGACACCTGCCCTGTCGACCTGCTGCCCTATCTCGCCTGGGCACTCAGCCTCGATGCCTGGTCGAGCGACTGGCCGGAATCGGTTCGACGGTCGCGCGTCCGCTATGCGATGGACATTGCCCGGCGGAAGGGCACCGTCAAATCAGTGCGCGACGTGATCGCCAGTTTCGGCGGCGCCGTCGCGCTACGCGAATGGTGGCAGCAGCAGCCGGCCGGCGATCCGCACACCTTCCAGTTGGTGGTGACGCTATCCGGCGCAGACGGCGCCCCCGCCACTGCCGCCTTTACCGACGCCGTGATTGCCGAGGTGGCCCGTACCAAGCCGGTGCGCAGCCACTTTACGTACACGATGGGGATCAACTTCGCCCAGCCGATGGGCGTGATTGCCGTCGCGCGCCCCGTCGCCTTCGCCCGCCTGCAATTGGCCGCCTGAACCGGAGCCCCTATGCCCGCGCTGACCCTTGTCATCACCAATGCCGGCCGCGCCGCGCTGGTCAACGCCGCCGCCAACGGCACCAATGCCGTGCGCGTCGCCGCGATCGGCGTCTCTCCCCAGTCGGTGGCCTTCGCCGCCACCACCACCAGCTTGCCCGGCGAAGTGAAGCGACTCGGCACCATCGCCGGCACGGTGACGGCTCCCGATACCATCCATGTCACCGCGCGCGATGAAAGCGGCGATCAGTACAGCACCCGCTCGATCGCGCTCTATCTAGCCGATGGCACCTTGTTCGCCGGCTATGGCCAGGCGGGCGTGCTCGTCGAGAAATCGGCGCAGGCGCTGATGCTGCTGGCGATCGACGTGCGCTTTGCCGACGTGAATGCGGCGCAGCTCAGCTTCGGCAATACGAACTTCATCAATCCGGCCGCCACCACCGAAATGCAGGGCGTGGTGGAACTGGCGACCGATGCCGAAACCATCGCCGCCACCGACGATCGCCGCGCCGTCACGCCCAAGGGGTTGATGGCGTCGCTGATGGCCAAGCTGGCGAGCTGGGGCGCCGATATCTGGCGCGCGAGCAACGACGGCGCCGGTTCCGGGCTCGATGCCGATCTGCTCGATGGCCAGGAGGGGAGCTGGTACGCGAATGTGCCGGCGCGGCTGGGCTTTACGCCGGCCAATCGGGCGGGCGACGATTTCAGCGGCCCCATCTCGGTCCAGACGCCCAATAGCGGCACCACGGGCGGACTGCGCCTGTGCGGCAACGCCACCAGCGGCTATGCCTATCTGCAGGTGCTGAACCCCGCCGCCTCGGTGCAATGGGGCAGTATCCGCTTCAACGCCGCCGGGGAAATGCTGTGGAGCGGTACGATCAGCCGCGCCGGCAATCAGGTTTGGGACGCCGGCAATGACGGCGCCGGTTCCGGACTCGATGCCGATCTGCTCGATGGGCAGGAGGGGAGCTGGTACGCGAATATTCCCGCACGACTGGGCTTTACCCCGGCCAATCGGGCGGGCGACGATTTCAGCGGCCCCATCTCGGTCCAGACGCCCAATAACGGCACAACCGGCGGGCTGCGCCTGCGCGGCAATGCAACCAGCGGCTATGCCTTTCTACAAGTGCTGAACGCCGCCGCCTCGGTGCAATGGGGCAGTATCCGCTTCAACGCCGCCGGGGAAATGCAATGGAGCGGCACGATCAGTCGCGCCGGCAATCAGGTTTGGGACGCTGGCAATGACGGCGCCGGTTCCGGGCTCGATGCCGACCTGCTCGATGGGCAGGATAGCAGCTATTACACCGCCATTGCGGCGCGGTTGGGCTACACGCCGGCCAACCGCGCAGGCGAAACATTCACCGGAAATATCACGATTTCCAGTTCCGGCTGGAATACCTTTTTCTTCGAGACTGTAGCCAACGCCCTGTCCTTCATTCGATACCAGCGGACAGGCCGTGCCCGCTGGGATGTTGGCATGAACAACTCACAAGAAAGCGGCGGCGCAGTCGGCAGCGATTACTTTATCAACCGCTTCGACGATGCGGGAAACGTCATAGACACGCCGCTGCTGATTTACCGTTCGACAGGTGAAGTCCGCGTGCAGGGTGGGCGCGCATGGCATTCGGGCAATGACGGCGCCGGCTCCGGCCTCGATGCTGACCTGCTCGATGGCAAGGATTCGACGGCATTTTTCAAGACGACGGACGCCTCGTTTCAGTTCCGCTCTAAAACCTCCAACGGATTCGTGACTTTCACGGAAGGAGACTTCCAAGGTCGCCCCGGCTACATTAGCTTTTTCACTGCGGATGGCACCCGCCGTGGATATGTCGGATGGTCCGATGGCAGCACTTCGCTGCAACTCGGCAGCGAAAATGGCTGGAGCTGGGGGTTCGGAATAACGCCCAACGTCCTCGGAAGCACTATCTGGCACGCGGGCAACGACGGCGCCGGCTCCGGGCTCGATGCCGATATGCTCGACGGGTACGACAGCTCTGCCTATGACCGCGTCGTCGACCAGAGGCTCACCGAAAATGGCGGCTATATCGTGTACGCCTCGGGCCGGAAGGAAACTTGGGGCTTCGTCTATGTCGGCCAGGATTCCTGGGCGACCTACAGCCTGCCGGTCCCCCACACTTCATGGGTCCACCCCAGCGCCGGCATCACGTCGCTGAGCGGCAACACCACCAACTATCAGAACACCGGCATCGCCGACATCATCGGCAACCCGCCCACCGGCATCCAGATCTGGAACGCCGACGATCGCACCGCCCGCGTCTGGGTCCGGACGATCGGCGTCTAGGCGCGCGCCCACAGCCCACAGGAAAGGAAGCACCCATGAAGACCAGCATCGGCCCCTTCGATCCGGACACCCGCACCGTGTCGGTCACGTTCGAACATGCCGGCATCACCCACACCCGCCCGGTGAACGCCTGCCTCGATGCGGAGGGCGGGTATGACGAAGAGGCGACAGCAGAGCGCGTCGAGGCGGTGGCGCTGGGCGTCACCGCGAAGATAGAGGCAGGGGCGATCACGAACCCGCCGCCGCCGGCCGATGCCGAGCCGGAAGCACCGCAAGCGACCGCGCCCGCCCCGGCGAAAAAAGCCAGCAGCCGGGGCTAGTATCGCCCGGCGCTACTCGCCCGCCCACGCGCATCGCCGCGCGCCTGCGGCCATGGTCCTGCCCCATGGCCGCCCCGACCGACAGCCACCGCCTGATCGGCAACATGATCCGCCTGGGCACGATCGCCTCCGTCGATCTTGCCCAGGCGCGGGTGCGCGTGGCGATGGGCGACATCACCACCGGCGATGTGCCCTGGATCGCCGGCCGCGCCGGCGCCACCCGCCAATGGAACCCGCCCAGCGTGGGCGAACAGGTGTTGCTGCTCTGCCCGGAAGGCGACGACGAAGGCGGCGTCGTGCTGCCCGGCGTTTATTCCGATGCCTCCCCGGCCCCCGATTCGATCGACGCCGCCGCGCTCCATTTCGAGGATGGCGCCGTACTGCGCTACGATCCCGCCAGCCATAGCCTCACCGCCATCCTGCCCGGCGGCGGCACCGCCCGCATCGAGGCGCCGGGCGGTATCACGCTGGTGGGCGATGTCGAGGTGCAGGGCCGCCTGCACGCCACCAGCGAAATCGCCAGCGATGCCGATGTGAAGGCAGGCAATATCAGCCTGAAGAACCACCCCCACGACAAGGTGCAGCCCGGCGGCGGCATCAGCGGAAAGCCCCAGCCATGAACGGGATGGACCGCACCACCGGCAAGGCGCTGTCGGGTGTCGATCATCTCGCGCAGTCGATCGCCGACATCCTCACCACCCCGGTGGGATCGCGGATCGGCCTGCGCGACTATGGCAGCGAACTGCCCAACCTGATCGACCAGCCGATGAACGCCGTGGGCAAGCTGCGCCTCTATGCCGCGACCGCGCTGGCGCTGTTGCGCTGGGAACCGCGGATCGCCCTGCAACGCGCCGAACTGCTGCCCGCCGGCACCGGCCGCTACGTGCTGCGCCTCACCGGCCGCCGCACCGACATCGCCACCGCCCCCTCCACCAGCCTTTCGATTCCGCTTTGAGCCAAGGAGCCCGCCCATGCACGGCATCACCCTTACCGAACCCGTAACCGGCGCACGTTCGCTGGTGACTGTTGCCACGGCCGTAATCGGCCTGATCGCCACGGCGCCCGCCGCCAAGGCCGAAGCCTTCCCGCTCGACACGCCCACGCTGGTGACCGATCTGGAAGCGGCGATCGACGATGCCGGCGCCGGCGGCACGCTGGCCATAGCGCTGCGCGCAATTGCCGATCAGACGAAAACGCCCGTCGTCGTGGTGCGCGTCGCCCCCGGCAAGGATGCCGGCGAAACTTCGGCTGCCGTGATCGGCACTGTCGCCAATGGCCAGCGCACCGGCCTGCAGGCGCTGCTTACGGCCGAAAGCAAGCTGGGCGTGCGCCCGCGCATTCTGGGCGCACCGGGGCTCGATACGCAGGCGGTCACCACCGCGCTGGCCGTCGTGGCGGGCAAGCTGCGCGCCATGACCTATGCGGCGGCGATCGGCGCCGACCGCACGGCGCTGGTGGCCTATCGCAAGAATTTCTCCGCGCGCGAGCTGATGCTGATCTGGCCGGACTTCGTGGCGTTCGATACCGCCAGCACCAGCAACCAGACGAGCTGGGCCGTCGCCCGCGCCATGGGCCTGCGCGCGAAAATCGATCAGGAACAGGGCTGGCACAAAAGCCTGTCGAACGTCGAGGTGCAGGGCGTGGTGGGTCTTACCCGCGACGTGCAGTTCGACGTGCAGGATGCCGGCAGCGACGCCGCGCTGCTGAACGAGCAGCAGATCACCACGCTGGTGCGGCCGAACGGCGGCGGCTATCGCTTCTGGGGCAACCGCACCGCTGTCGACCCCACCAGCCCGTTCAGCTTCGAAACCGCCACCCGCACGGCGCAGGTGCTGCTCGATACGATCGGCGGCGGCATGTTGTGGGCGATCGACAAGCCGCTGCGCCCCAGCCTGGCCAAGGACATTATCGAGACGATCAACGGCAAGCTGCGCGAGATGAAGGCGCAGGGCCAGATCATCGACGGGCGCGCCTGGTACAATAGCGAGATCAACAGCACCGACACGCTGAAGGCCGGCAAGCTGGCGATCGACTATGACTTCACGCCCGTGCCGCCGCTGGAAAACCTGATGCTGCAGCAGCGCATCACCGACCGGTATCTCGCCGATTTCGGCAACGGCCTCAGCAGCGGTGAAGCCGCTGCCGCCTGACCGCCCGCGCCCCTGTTTCCCCTCAAATCGAAGGAGTGACGCATGCTCCCCAGCAAGCTCAAGAAGTTCGACGTGTTTTCGCAGGGCACGTCGTGGATCGGCCAGGTCGCGTCGATCACCCTGCCCAAGCTTGCCCGCAAGCTGGAAAGCTGGCGCGGCGCCGGCATGGACGGCACCGCCAAGATCGACATGGGCGCCACCGAAGACCTTGACCTCGAAGTCACGTTCGGTGGCCCGATGCGCGACGTGCTGCGCCAGTTCGGCAGCCAGTCGCTGGTGGACAATCCGCTGCGCTTTGCCGGGGTGTACCAGAATGACGGCACCGGCGATGTCGATCTGGTCGAAATCACCGTGCGCGGCCGGTGGGAAGAGCTGGAGCTGGGCGAACAGAAGCCGGGCGAAGCCGGCGAATTCAAGGGCAAGTTCGCCTGCGCCTATTACCGGCTGGAGTGGAACGGCACCGAGGAAATCGAAATCGATATCCTGAACGGCGTCTACCGCGTCGCCGGCATCGACATCAACGAGAGCGTCAACGCGCTGCTCGTCTGATCCCCCTTCCCTGCCGATCCGAGAGAAGACCATGAACGACATGCCGGAAACCGTCCACGATCTGCCCCCGCACAGCTTCGCGCTCGACGACGATATCGTCGTCGGCGACCGCACCGTCTATCCCAAGGGGACGGTGATCTCCGTCCGCAAGCCGGACAGCGGCGCGCTGCGCGGGCTGAAGCTGCTCGACTGCATCAATATGGACGTGGTGGCGCTGCAGACGCTGGCGCCGCGCGTCACCAGCCCCACGCTCGCCCTGCCGCTCGCCAAGGCGATGGCGCCGTCCGACCTGCTGCAGTTCGGCAGCGAGGTGGTGGATTTTTTGCTGCCGAGTCGGGCGAAATAGGCCTGCCCGACTCTGTCGACGAAGCCATGGCGGATCTGGCGCTGGTGTTTGGCTGGGCGCCCTCCGTCATGGACCCGATGCCGCTTGGCGAATTGATGGCGTGGCGGGCGCGCGCGGCGCGGCGCCACAATCCGGAGGAATAGGCGATGGACCGCGACCTGCGCATTCGCATGGTGCTGGAAGCGGCGAACAAGGTCAGCGCGCCGCTGCGCGACATCGCCGGCGGCTCGACCCGCGCGGCGCAGGCGCTGAAAGGCGCGCGCGACCGGCTGCGCGAGTTGGAGCGTGCCCAGGCCGATATCGGCAGCTTCCGCACGCTGAAGACCGAGCTGGGCGAAACCGGTACCAGGCTGCAGGCGGCACAGGAAAAGGTGCGCGCACTCGCCCGCGCCGTGCAGGCGAGCGACGCGCCCACCAAGCGCATGACGGCCGATCTTGCCGCCGCCAAGCGCGAGGCGGCAGCGCTGGGCCGCGAACAGGCGGATCAATCGATGCGGCTGCAGCGGATGCGCGACAGCCTCAACAGCGCCGGCATTTCCACCACGCGCCTCTCCAGCCATGAACGCGGGCTGCGCCAGTCCATTGCCGATGCCAACCGCGAGATTGCCGAACAGGAACGCCGGCTGAAGGCCGCGACCGACCGCAGTCAGCGTTTCGCCGCCGCGCGCAACCGCTTCGAACGCACCACCGGCGCCGCCACCGGCGTGGCGGCGACCGGCATGTCGGCCGTCGGCACCGGCATGGCCGTGGGCCGTCCCGTTCTGGGCGGGATCGAGCAGGCGATGCAGTTCGAATCGGTGATGACCGATATCGCCCAGAAGGCGGACCTGTCGCGCGCCGAAGCCGGCAAGATGGGCCAGACGCTGCTGGCCGCAGCGCGGGCCTCCAACCAGCTCCCCGAAAAGCTGCAGGAAGGTGCCGACGTGCTCGCGGGCATGGGCCTCGATCCGCGCAAGGCGATGGTGATGATGGAGCCGATCGGCCGCGCCGCCACCGCCTACAAGGCCGAAATCGCCGACCTTTCCTCGGCCGCGTTCGCCGTAACCGACAATCTGAAAGTGCCGGTCGACCAGACCGCGCGCGTTATCGACGTGATGGCGCAGGCGGGCAAATCCGGCGCCTTCGAAATCAAGGACATGGCGCAATATTTCCCCCAGCTCACCGCCGCCTATCAGGGGCTGGGGCAAAAGGGCGTGGGCGCGGTAGGCGATCTGGCCGCCGCGCTGCAGATCGCACGCAAGGGCGCCGGCGATTCCGCGACAGCCGCCAACAACGTCGCGAACGTGCTGCAGAAGATCAACGCCCCCGCCACCGTGCGCGCGTTCAAGAAAATGGGCGTCGACCTGCCGGCCGCGCTGAAGAAGGCGTACAAGGAGGGCAAGACCCCGCTCGAGGCGATTGCCGAGCTGACCAACAAGACGCTGAAGGGCGATCTGTCGAAGATCGGCAATCTGTTCGAAGATGCGCAGGTGCAGGCGGGCCTGCGCCCGCTGATCCAGAATATGCAGCAATATCGCGACATTCGCGCCCAGGCGATGAACGCCAAGGGCACGACCGATCGCGACTTTGCCGAGCGGCTGAACGACACCGCCGAAAAGGCGAAGGCGGCACAGGTCAATGCCACCGAGCTGGGCGTCAAGCTCGGCACGCTCCTGCTGCCGGCGGTGGCCAGCACGCTCGCCTTCGTGAATCGCATGGCCGATGGCTTCGACCGCTGGGCACAGCGCAATCCGGGTCTTGCCAAGGCCATCGCCTACACCGTGGGCGGGCTCGCCGCGCTGTTCATCGCGATCGGCGCGATCATGATCGTGATGGCCGCCATTCTGGGGCCGATAGCGATGATTCAGGCCGGGCTTACCGCGCTGGGGCTGGCGGGATCGGTCGCGCTGCTGCCGGTGATCGGCACGGTCGGGCTGGTGCTCGCCGCCATCGCGGCCGTCGCGGCGGCCGCCTATCTGATCTACAACAACTGGGGCGCCATCGGCGCTTGGTTCGCCGGGCTGTGGCAGTCGATCAAGTCGGCCGCCTGGGCGGGCATTCAGGGGCTCGCCCAGATCTTCCTGAACTTCACGCCGACCGGGCTGCTGCTGCAAAGCTTCATGACCTTGTTCGGCTGGCTGCGCGGGCCGATGGCACAACAGATGTTCCAGTGCGGCGTGGATCTGGTGCGCGGGCTGATCAACGGCGTGCTGGGCATGCTGGGCAATCTGCACAGCACCATCGTCAACGCGGCGACCTCGGCGGCGAACTGGTTCAAGGCCAAGCTGGGCATCCATTCGCCCAGCCGGGTCTTTGCCGGCTTTGGCGGATTCATGATGCAGGGCCTGTCGCAAGGCATCGATGCGGAACAGCGCGGCCCGCTCGACCGGCTCTCTAACCTCACCGGCAAGATGGCGGGCGCCATGGCGCTCAGCGCCGTCGCCGCGCCTGCAATGGCCACTCCGGCCGCGCCGATCCTCGATCGCGCCGCCACTGCCGCACAGGCGGTGGATCGCGGCAGCGCCATGCCCCGCCCCGTCGCTGCCGCCGCGCGTGCCGGCGCGGCCGGTGCTGCGCCGCCGGCGGGGGCGCAATCGATCGCCATCACGGTGAACGTGCAGCGCGCCGGCGGCGAAACCGACCAGAGCCTTGCCGAGGCGATCGCGCGCGAAGTGCGCAAGGCGCTGGAACAGGCGGAGCGCGAACGCGCGGCGCGCAACCGATCCAGCTATGCCGACAGCCCGGACCTCGACCAGCTATGATCTACAGCCTTGGCATGTTCGTATTCGAGGCGAGCAGCTTGCTGCCCGACGAGCTGGTGCGGCGATCGGACTGGCGCCACGCCGCCAACCAGCGCTTCGGCGCACGCGATGCCTATCAGTTCGTCGGCCCCGGCGAAGAGACGGTTACGCTGAACGGCACCGTCTATGCCGAGATTGCCGATGGCCGCGTGTCGCTCGACCGGCTCCGCGAAATGGCGGACAGTGGCGACGCCTGGTCGCTGGTGGACGGCACCGGCCGGGTGTTCGGCGCATTCGTGATCGGCTCGATCGACGAGCGGCACCGCGCGATCCTGCGCGACGGCACGGCCCGCAAGATCGAATTCGGACTCGACCTGCGCCGCGTGCCCGATCCGCAGAGCGGCCGATGACCGCGCTGCCCACCCCCGCCGCCCGCGTGACGCTGGGCGGAAAGGATTTGACCGGGCGCATCTGGCCCCGGCTGATTTCGCTCACCCTGTCCGAAAAGCGCGGGGGCGAGGCCGATCAGCTCGATCTGGTGATCGACGACAGCCGGCGCGATCTGGCCTTGCCCAAGCTGGGCGTGGAACTGACGGTGGCGTTCGGCTGGGCCGCCGGCAGCGGCGTGCCGATCGGGCTGGTGGACAAGGGCCGCTTCGTGGTCGACGAGCTGGAATGCAGCGGTGCGCCCGACATCATCACGCTTCGCGCGCGATCGGCCGATCTGCGCGGCGACCTTACCAAGCGGCGGGACCGGAGCTGGCACGACACCACGCTGGGCGCGATCGTCCAGAAGATCGCTGCCGCCCATGGCCTGAAACCGCATTGCGCGGCCGGGCTGGCGAAACTCGCCATCAAGGCGAAAAGCCAGACCGGCGAAAGCGACATGGCCTTTCTGCGCCGGCTGGGCCGCGAACATGACGCCGTTGCTACCATCAAGGCCGGCGCGCTGATCCTGTCCCCGGTGGGCACGGGCGTTACCGCCGGCGGCAAGGCGCTGCCCCGCATCGCCATCCCGCGCAGCGACGGCGACCGCTACAGCTTCCGGATCGACAAGCGCGAAGAGAGCCAGGGCGTTACCGCGACGTGGCACGACGCGAAGGCGGGCAAGCGCAAGACGGTGACGGTGGGCAAGGCAGACGGCGCCCGCAAGCTGCAGCGCGTCTATGCCAGCGAAGCGAGCGCGAAACGGGGAGCGCAGGCGGAACACAGCCACCGGCAGCGCCAGTCCCTCTCGCTGGAGCTGAACCTTGCCCTTGGCCGCGCCGATGTGGCGCCCGAACAGCGCGTCAAGGCGCTGGGTTTCAAGCCGGAGATCGAGGCGCCCGACTGGCTGATTTCCGAGGTGACGCACAGCCTCAACCAGCAGGGGTTCACTACGAAGCTGAAGCTGGAGAACGGGTGAGTGCAAACAGTTTATGCAACTACAAAAACTGTTTGACGCCACCTGTTTTTGTAGCTACCAAAACTCTCATGGAAATCACCTTCGATCCTGCCAAGCGCGACATCACCAAGGCCGAACGCGGTCTGGATTTTGCCGATGCGCCGCAGGTGTTCGAAGGACCGGTTTTCGAACAGGACGACGACCGCTTCGACTATGGCGAGCGGCGTGTTATCACCATCGGCCTGCTCCATGGGCGGATGGTGGTACTGGTCTGGACCCCGCGTGGCGAGGCTCGCCACATCATCTCCATGAGAAAGGCGAACGATCGTGAGCAACAGCGATATCAAGAGCGCTTGGGTTGATCCCGACGACGCGCCCGAGCTGACCGAAGAATGGTTTGACACCGCCACCCTGAAGCTGGGCGAAAAGGTTGTCCGTCGCGGGGGACGCCCGCGCGGATCGGCCAAGGAACAGGTGACGCTCCGCCTGGACAAGGCGGTGCTCGATCACTTCCGCGCTACCGGACGTGGCTGGCAGACGCGCGTCAACGACGCCCTGCGCAGCATGGTGGCGGATTCGGCGCGGTGATCCCCGCAGCGTGCGTTCTGGTGGGGCCGCCGGCGCGCCCCTGAACGGGCAGCGCCGGCTAGCGCCGAACTCCGACACGCGGAATGGGTGGTCGGATCAGCGCGCCACTGCCAGTAGAAATGCGCCCTGCGCCAGATCCTGCGCATGCGCTGTCGCGATACTGCTCCCACCCCGGACCTGATTACGGGATTTGAGGCCGTGTTCGAGGTGCTGAGCTCTCCTATGCTATGCTCTTCCAGCCGGGGCGATCCAACCGGCCCCCGAGCGCTACTGCGTGCTGCCGGCGGGCGCGGTCCGGCGCGCCCGCCTATGCACTCCTGAGCGGCTGTCGCGGCGTAGAGATGGAACGACCGGCGATGCCGAACAGCAGGTCGTTCAACTGCTTCTCCGAGACGCCCAGTAGTTTGGCGATACGCGAGATGGAGAAACCTTGCGACCATAGGTCGGTGAGGATCTTCGTCCAGACCTGCGACGTTTCTGCGGCCATGGGCTGGGGCTCCTCGATGCGGCCGTATTGCTGGCCAAGCGCGATGTAGTTGCCTCGATACGACCATTCCGAGAGCCGCCCGGCTTTATGCAGGGCGTAGTTCAGCGATGCCGCAGAAACACCCCAGCGCCCCTTCTTTTTGATCAGATCGCGGAGGTCCATGTCCCAATGGGTCTCGGCAAGTAGGTCCTCGCGAGGCATCAGGAACGCCGACGCGAACGCATTTGCCTCGTCCTCGGCGGATGCGTGCTTCGAGCCGGTATGGCGATGCATCACCAAGTGGCCCAGTTCATGGAAGGCGTCGTGGCGCGACCGCTCGGTCGTCTTCGTTGTATTCAGGAAGATGTAGGGAATATCATTTCGCCACAGTGAATACGCATCCAAATGACGAGTGTCCTCGACCAGCGAGAACACGCGCACGCCGTGCGCCTCCAAAAGATTGATGGCGTTGCCAATCGGACGCTGCCCGATGCCCCATTCCGCACGAACTTGCGCCGCCGCGGCCGCCGGACTCAGGTTCTCCGCCGGCTTTAGATCGTGATCTGGGCGCGAATAGCGTTTGGAGATCCAATCATCGAATTCAAACGCAATTCCGCCAGCTGCGATCACCATGTCGCGACGCGCTGCCGTCAGTGACCGCAGTGATCGGAAGCTGACGCCTTCAGGGTTTGGCAGTTCGGGGGAAGCCTTCTCGAAATACTGTGGTGTGAACCCCGACAAGTCGCACAGCTTCTCAAGACATCCTTGGGGGAAATCATGGGTGCCAGCCTCGAACCGCTGAATGCTCTTTCTATCGACGCCAAGCGCTTCGGCGAATCCGGACTTCGTCAGCCCGAACCTCATTCGGACCAACTCGACGCGATCAGGATTTATCACGGTTAGGCCTCTCGGCGACGGATCGGAATATCGATGTCCTCCAGCGGCGCGGTGGGGATGCGCGAGGGCACGGCATCTCCATCCTCACGCGACTGGATAATGATCCGTTTGACCAGCTTGGAGAATCGGTTTTCCGAGAACTCGAGGGGCAGTGATAGCTCAGCGCCAAGGCCCTGTTCGTCCGAACAGATTCCGAAGACCCAAGTCTGCCACTCCTGATGAAGAGGTTCTGGAAGCGCGAGGCCAGGCAGCCAGCCGGTCATGTTGCAGCGGGCCTTGCGCCACGACGCATTACCCTTGGGCCTAAGATTCGACGGCATCACTGAGGGGTCGGGATCCCCGGCCAGTTCATCGAAGTTTGCCGCGATGATCCGGATCCCGAGCGCCGGATTGCGGATTCCCTCCTGGTTTTCGGCGTCATCCCGCTCCCAGTCCTCACCGCAGAAGCGCTCGCGAAGAGCGCGCACCAGTTTGTCGTGCGTCACGATCAGGCGCCAGCCCTTCACGTCGTTGGCGGTCGCGAACCCTGCCTCTATATGGGCTGAGCGCGCTGACCAGCGCAGCCCATCCAGATCAAGCTTCATCGCCGTTAATTCGGCCTCGCGTTCGTGACCGTTATCGAAGACCGCCGGTTCGCTCATTGTCGTGTCCCAAAATCCGCCCTCATCTGAGAGCATATTTTGGGACATATTGCAAGGCCCTCTGTCAGCTTGGTTAGGGCAATGACCAAAAACGCGCGAGTGCTCGAAGCATCTTCAAACCCGGACCGCCTTTGTCGGGCTGAGAAGCTCGTCCGGTTCGTCTCCGATCATATTCGGCATTGCCTTTGCCCCTCCCACGCCCTTCCGGATCCGGTTTAGGGTACGGTCACTAAAATGCCGCTAGCGATACGTCCCTTAAGGAAGTCGTAGATCTGATCGGCGCCCATGCCGGCCTGTTCGAACTTCTCGGCAGCATCGGCACGCCACATCAGGTCCCCGGCTTGGCCGAAGGTCCGCCGTATCTCGCGCAGCGTCCTGAGCGCTTGTCCGGCCCAATGTCGGAAGCTCTCTATTTCCCACAGCGAAACCGTGTGAAGATGGGGCACCGCGCCCGATTTCACCTTGGTCACCGGCGTAACTAGCACCGGCAGGATCGTGGCATTGTCCGGCAGGGCTACATGCTCACGGATCCAATTTGGATGCGAGGCGGCCTGCCGCGCCTTGGTGGCATCTAGCACGTCGTTGGTAGCGCCTGCATGATCCTCGAATACGAAACACAGGTCATCCACCACCCACCAGGGATCGGGCGACGCATCGACTTCACGCTTTCCGGCGTGGAAGCCGAGTATCTCGCCGAGCCGGACCTGCGCCTGCTCGAACCCCTCACTGGAGGCGAGGCCCTGGAGGATTTCCATCTCGCGCTTGTTAAACTCGCGGTCCGTTACCGTGCCGAGCCGTTCGAGAACGCCTTCGACACGCTCGATCTGCTGCAATAGTCGCGGGCTGCGTCCGGCGGGCAACTCTCCTGCAGTGTGATAGCGGGCAAGCTTCACGAGCCAGGGCAAGTCGGTGGCAGCGCGCTTAGCGTGATTGAAGTGGCTCCGCGCTTTCGCGCCGAGCGAACCGATACCGGCGCGCTCGCCATACCAGGCCGCAGACCCGGCGAGATAATGCCACAACGCGCGATAGCCTTTCAGTTCCGGATCGGCGAGGCTTCCCAGCACGGTCTCGGCTGCCTCCACCGCGCTCTCATAGTCGCCCTGCCAGAGTCTGGCCTGGTATTCGACCTCCTTATCGACGATCGCCTGCAATTCGCCCAGAGCGGGAAAAGGCAGCTGTATCGCCTGGGCGCGTTTGCGCAGGATGTCGTTGTTGACGGCATCCCAACGCGCGTCGTTCGCGAGGAAGATGTC
This sequence comes from Sphingomonas sp. DMC8, assembly GCF_056314185.1. NCBI lineage: Bacteria > Pseudomonadati > Pseudomonadota > Alphaproteobacteria > Sphingomonadales > Sphingomonadaceae > Sphingomonas > Sphingomonas sp. DMC8. The sequence goes on from NZ_JBQUYV010000003.1 coordinate 333,275, forward strand.
GAAATTCTCGATGATATCGGCCACAGTCGTGCCGACCGATTGCTCGATGCCAAATTCCAGTTCAGCTTGCAATTCCGGGTGCAGATGGACGCGCCTACGACGATCGGCGAGATAGTCAGGCAGCTCCTCGCCCGAGACGACCACCGCGGAATAGTCCTGCAGCGAGCGCGTGCAGCGTCCAATTGCTTGAAGCACGCGAGTTTGCACCCGATCGTTGAACAGCTGCGATGCACCCATGCGCAACATGATGAAGCGCTCCTGGAGATTTGACGCGCGCGGCAACCCCTCAATGAACAGCAGCCGACAGTCATTACCAGGGAAGTCAATGCCATCATACCGGTTGGCGATCACCGCCACCGCCTGCGTTGTGGTTACGAAGGGTTGCTTCGAATCCTCGATGGCATCGGCGGTGAAAGTCGCGAAGCCAAGATTATTCGTGACGTCCTCGCGGATTTCCTGCGCTTGTTGTTCACTGGGCACGAGGACCAGGCTGCGTCCCGCGCGCCGCATCAGCTGGTGCCGCAGCTTCACGACGTCATCGGCTTCGAGCGAACTGTTCGGAAAGATGAAGAACCGGCGTCCGATACCTTGGCGGTCCCAGCCTTCTGGTACCGGGAGGCGCTTGATGCTGCGACGCCCGGTCAGCCGCTCGAGATCGCCGCCGGCACCCAGAGTGGCCGACATGAAGATGCGCTGGCGCGCATTGTGGTACGGCGCATGCTGCCAGGTCGGCGACAATAGCGGGCGAATGAGCAGTTCCGTCGCCGAAACATAGAAATGGCAGGCGGAAAGATGGCTGCGGATCGTCGACCAGGCCCACCGCACATCCAACTCGTTCGCATGCGTATCGATCACCGCCGTCACTTCGCCAGCGATTTCCGCAAAGACGGGTGTCGGCAGTTTGTCGACCCATCGCCGGTCCTCAGGATTGCTGTCCCAGCGGCCCGTCAAGCGCGAAAAGTCGTGCGCATCGAGATGCGGTTGCAGCACGCCGGTCAACGCCTCGAAAAGGGCACGATGCTGCAGCTTGGTGCGCTGGATACGGACCGTCCACATTTCGCCGACATAATTCTCGGCGGCATGCGCGTCGTCGATGATTATGGTTTCCGGGTTCGAGAAGAACGGGTTGGTGTTGAACAGCGAATTGTAGGTGGTCACCGCGACCCGATCGCCATTTTGATACTCGGCGCGCGCCTGCGGATCGTAGTCGCGATTGCTTCCCGTGAACCCGTTCACCATCAGCCCGTATTGGGATCGCGATTGCTCCACCGTCTGGTTCACCAACTGCTTGGTTGGGCAAAGATAGACGACTCGCTCTTTGAACTTCCGACGGCGCCATTCGGCGATCATTAGTCCGACCAGAGTCTTCCCGCTTCCCGTCGGAAGCTGCAGTGCGACATCAGAGTCGGCGACCGCGTGCATAGCATAGCTGCGCATGATCTCGCCCTGGTGCAACAGCACGCCCGGGATGGTTCTGCGCGGAAGCGTGAGGAGTATTTCTTCCGGACTGGCTGGGACAATTTCTGTCGGAGCTGCACTCTTAAAGGCCATCGCATTCCCTCTATGGATGCCTTCGATAACCCATAGTTTGCCCGTTTTACATAGCTACATCTCGCTCGTTTTTAGGATTATTGTCGGCATTTCGTTTCGGTTAAGCGGCCGACACCACCAAGCCGGCACATTAGCGATCGTCGGCTTTTGCAATGCATCCGTTTGAAAGCTGCCTGTCGGCAACCGGCTCAATCTCTGTCATTCTCCGATGTCAGCCAAGCGGGCGTCGAACGTCGGCTCCTAATAAGAGTTGCCGTTTGACATATCGCTCTGCAACGACCGAAAGGTCCCAAGAAACGGCGATCAGGTTTCCGGCAACAGTCGATCAAGTCACGCCATTCCGAGGCGATTTCCGGAATGGCGACTCATGTCGATATCGGCCGAAAGCAAACTATGCGCTGCAACGCTTGAATGCTTCTATTCTCGACACTCAGCTCGAACATTCGCGCTTTTGGAATTGGACGCCGCTCCGACATTGTTAAGGCTGGGCAGACGAGGTACTCTTCATTACGGGCGCGGCCCTAGGGTTAAAAGCGGAGGACTGTATGTCGCAACAGACTACCGATCACGGCCTCGAGCAAACCTCTGCTGATATACTGGAGCAAATTACCGAAGAAGTGGGTCGCCCTCCCACGAAAGAAGAACTGCGGAAATTCGCAATAATGCGTATCCAGGAAGCCGCGAATCGTGCGGCTCCGTTCAAAACAGCAGTGCGCCCAATCTGGATGGCGAAATCCAACGGACGCCCGACCCATGTCGGCTCGTGCGCGCTCATAGAAATTGCGTCAGAAAAATACATTTTCACTGCGGCGCACGTGATTGATAATGCTGAAAAATCCAATTTATACATCGCACTCAATGAACTGGAGCAGTTGAAGTGTTCATTTGAAGAGATAGAAGTGCAAAATATAGATCGTGATAATGATGTCATTGATTTTGCATTTGCGCGGTTCCCGGTAGGCCTCATTGGAAAGATCGGAGATGCAACATTTATACCAGAGAGCTCGATCGGAATAGGAGGGCCCGTCGAGGACCAGATGTTCACTTGTTTAGGCTATCCTAATTCGAAAAATCGCGATCCGTATCGGGGCGCCACGGTCGTGCGGAGCAAACTGATGAGTTATACAAATAGGGGTCGGGCCATTTCACAGCTTCCGAATCGAGCTCAGAATGAAATGCATGTCCTTGTGGATAGAAATCCTAAGTACGTCTTTAATCCAGATGGTGTACGCATCAATCCCGGCAGAAAAAACGGCTTTAGTGGAGGTGCTATATTCGACGTTGGCCCGCTTGGCATATTGAACGGCTTTTTACCCCGGCCACCACTCTTGGCGGGCATCTTGACAGAATCTCATAGTGCCGAAAAAGTAATAATGGGCACGCGATTAGATTTCATCATTGAAAAATTGCGCACGCAAAACCGAATTTAGGCCTAAGGGCGATCGATACAGACTCGCGGATGGCGGCTTCTATCGAAACCCTCCCTTCCCGCCCCTGCTTACGAACGATGGCTTTGTCCCAAACTTGGCCGATCAAACTCATGCGGAGAGAAGGCAGCTTTCCGGTCGACCTGGAAGCGATCTGAAAGACAAATTTTAGCGTGAGCGTACCGGCTGATTTTCAGTCGTTTTCGGGCTTCAGGGCTGCTGTTGCGGTCCAACTCCATAGCAGCAGTTCGTCGGCGCGATCTATTCCACCCCTTTGAGCGCGGCTTCGTATTGTGCCACTTCTGCCGGAGTGAGAATTTTGTCCAAGCGGATCAAAGCGCGTCCCTTGAGCAATTGATACTGAAGCAGAAACGGCGCCCCTTTGGTGACGCTCTCAACATAGTCCCGGCGCTTCTTTGCATCCGCCGCATTTGCAAACACCTCGATGGTGTTTTCCCCTTCCGTATCGTTCGCGCTGGCCCTCGGGTGGCGGCCGTCGAAGAAGAAGACTTTGCTGGTATATTGCCCAGGTCGACCGAGTAGATGATTGTCATCCGTCACATCGGTAACCTCGCGAACGTCGACAATGCGTATGCCGGCCGACGACAAGGTCTTAATAACATCACGGGCTGTCAGCACAGTCACCGATCCGGCTTGATTGCTCGCGGCGCTCGACTTTTCGGCGCCGCGACAAGCCTGCAATATTGCCAATGGAGCGAGCAGCGCCAGAACAACGGCAACCGCACGCGCGCGAATTATCGAATGTCGCAATTTTCACCCCACCACATGACGTTACCTGAGCGGCACCCCTCCCGGTCCGATCCGTCCTAAGCGAGGAGACCCGGCCGTTCTCTGAAAAACGCATCCGAAACGGCTGTAATTTTTGGGATGTCCTACAAGCCCCCTGGCGCCCTATCGGAACACAACAAGAACAACAGACGGGGCCGCGATGAACGATGGGAAGTTGGTGCAACGAACGACACCCGGTTGCGAGGAAGGGTGCGAAGCGTGTGTGCTGTCCTGCGCAGTGTTTGCCGCGCTGCGCGACGATCTGTGGCGGGAAGTGGAACAGCTTCACCGGGAGCGGGCGCTGTACCCCGGGCGGGTCAGCGCGCGAGATCTCGAAGCTGCGAAAGCGCAGCTGGCAAGCGCCGAGCAAGGATTCGCGCGCGCTCGGCCTCGGTCGCATCCGCCGGAACGATCTGCAGCATCGCTTCGAACATCGTTGCCAGCGCGTCCTCACTAGGGAGTGCGACCTGCATGGTTACGAACTGCACCGGCCGTTCGGGCTCAATGATCGGGGCATCGGGTGCAGGATCATCCGTCTCCCCCATCAGATACGCTGGCGACGTTCGGAGGGTGCGGGCGATCAGATGGATGTGCTTTGTGCCATACACCCCACCGGTGGCCAGTTTATTGACTGTGGCCTGAGCAATTCCGATCCGGCGGCCAAGCTCAGCTTGGCTAATGCCGCGCTCGGCCAGGAGTGACCGAAACCGTTCTGAGGAAAACATGGCCGCGACGCTACACCTTTAGCTGTAGAACGGTATAATGGTTTAGCTATTGACTGCCTAACACTATAGCTGTAGGCAGCCAGCATGCCTCCTCAGCTATCCCCGTCCGAAGCCCTTCGATCCGCGATCGAGAAAGCGGGCTCCCAATCCGCGCTCGCGCGAATCTGCGCTGTATCTCAAGCGGCTGTATGGAAGTGGCTGACCAAGGGGAAACCCCTCCCCGCCGAGCACGTCCTCCGCGTCGAACAGGCCACCGGTGTCTCGCGCTCGCTCCTTCGCCCCGATCTCTATCCCGATGATCTCGATCTAGGCCGCACCTCGAATCGCGTCGCGTGCGATCCCCGCGCCGCTTCGAACGCCTACCCCTTTTCCGATAGCCCCGCGGGTCGCACTGCGGTGGAGGCTCCGGCGGCCTGGGCCGACCGGAGCCTCATCCCTGCCCGCCCCCGCAACCTTGCGGAGACCCGCGCATGACGAAGGCACGCATTCCCGGCACCTCGTCTGCCGCCGTCACGCTGATCGCCGAGCATCTGGGCGTTCCCCATGCCGCGCGGGCCGCCGGCGTGGGCGAACGGACGATTTACAAATGGTCCGATCCCGACATGGCGACCACGCCCACACTGGCACAGGCGGCGGCGCTGGACCGCGCCTATGCTGCCGCCGGCGGCACGGCGATGCCACTGTTGGAATGTTATGGCCGCATGGTGGATCGCGGCGCCATCGATCTGCCCGCCTGCCCGCAGGCGCTGGTGGGCGAGATCGCCGATGTCGCGCGCGAAGCCGGCGAGGCAGTGTGTTTCAGCCTGGCCGCCAGCCAGCCGGGCGCCAGCCGATCCGCCATGCTGCGCGCCATGGGTGAGACACAGGAAGCGGCCCGCGCGATCGGCACGCTGTCGCGCCGCCTTTCTTCCATTTTCCGACGCGGCACGGTGCCGCGCAACCTAACAGGGGGAGCCCCGTCATGAGTGCCGGTCCTTCGCGCCGCATCGGCATGCCTTGCCCGCATTGCCAGGGCCGCATGATCGTTCGCCACAGTGCCCAGGTCACGGAAACCGTCCGCGACGTGAAACTGCGCTGCGATAACGACGAATGCGGCTTCATCGTCGCCGGCCAGCTGGTGCTGGTGCGCACGCTGGTGCAGAGCGCGCGGCCCCGCGCAGGCATCGTGTTGCCGCTTGCCAATCCGCGGTTGCAGCATTTCGGCCCGCGCCCGGCGAACGACGACACGCGCCAGCCCGGCAACGACGACGAAGCGCCCCCGCCCGAGGCCGCCGAAACCCTGACGCGCTGATCCCCCGGCGGCCCGCCGCCTCCATTTGCCTGCCACGGCCCGACGCACCCGCGCGTCGGGCAACGCCCCTGCCTTGTCCGAAAGGAAGCCATGCCGATGCACGCGATAGTCCCCTTCCCGCCCCGCCCCCCACGGATTGCGGCATGTAGCTGCCCGGCGTGCCGGCGCGGCCGCTGGGTTCTGCGCCCGCTCGATCGCGCCTGTCTGTGCCTGCTGGCCGGCATGGCCGCGGGTTGGGCAGTGGTGGCGCTGTGGGAGGGCATTCGATGATCGCGGCCCACCTCGCCTCCACCCGCGCGCGCCCGCGTGCCGCATCCGTACTGCAGCCCAGCCTGTGGCCGACGCTGGCAGAGGTGCCACGGTTGACGCCTTCGGATTATCTGCGGTTGCGGCGTGTTGCCGCCGGGCTGACGATTGCCGATGCAGCCCGCCGGCTGGTCGATTGCCGCGCCGATCAGGCCCGGGCAGAGGCGTTTCTGCGCCGGCTGGAAACGCCGGGACGCACCGCGCTGTACCGGTCGACCATCGCGCATCTGTTGCGCGCCTTTCCGTTCGACACGGCGGTCTATTGGCAGCTCGCCGAAGAGCCGGTGCATCGCCACCCGCGCATCTGCCGCACCTGCGGCTGTTCCGCGCATGACCGCTGCCGAGATGCCGAAGGCGGCACGTGCCGCTGGGACGATCAGGATCGCTGCTCGGCGTGCAGCCGGGGGGAGCGGCGATGCGGCTGATCGGCGCCACCGCGCGCGCGGCGATGTTCGCGCTGCTGCTCTGCGCTGCCCTGTGCAGCGTCCCCGTCCAACTGGTTCTGCTGTTCAGCCGCGCCCAGGCGGCGCGGCGCTGAACACGGCGACAGCGAAGGAAAGGCCCATGGCCGCACGCCCCACATTCCGCCAGGCCGATCTGGTCCGCGCCATCCGCGCCTCCCGCAAAGGGGGGCTGGAGGTGGAGCGGACCGAAATCGATCCCGATGGCCGCATCATCCTGTTCCACGCAGCCGCCGGCGCCCAGGCCGCGCCGGCAAGCCCGTTCGACGCATGGAAGGCCAGCCGCCATGCGGGTTAAGCTGAAGGGGCTGAACCGCACCAGAATCCGCGCGGCAGACGGGCGAGTCGTCGAATATTATTATGCGTGGAAGGGCGGCCCGCGGCTGGAAGGCACGCCGGGCTCGCCCGAGTTTATCGCCAGCTATGAGCGCGCGCATGCGGAGGACCGGCGGCGCGCGGCGGACACGCTGCGCACGCTGCTCGATGCGTTTCAGGATTCGAGCGCCTTTGCCGACCTCGCCGAGCGCACCCGCGTCGATTACAACCGCCAGCTCCGGGTGATCGACGGGGAATTCGGCGATTTTCCCATCGCGGCGCTGGCGGATCGGCGAACCCGGGGCGAGTTCATGGCGTGGCGGGATCGGCTCGCCATCCGCTCCCGGCGGCAGGCTGATTATGCCTATGCGGTGCTGGCGCGGGTATTGTCCTGGTCTGTCGATCGCGGGCTGGCGCCGGTCAATCCGTGTCGAGCGGGCGGGCGCGTCTATCGCGCGGCGCGATCCGATCGGGTGTGGACGCAGGAAAACGAAGCCGCCTTCTACGCGCGGGCACCGGAGCATCTGCATCTGGCGCTGATGCTGGCGCTGTGGACGGGGCAGCGGCAGGGCGATCTGCTGGCGCTGACATGGGGTGCCTATGACGGCACCAGCCTGAGGCTGATCCAGCAAAAGACGATCCGGAAGAAAGAAGGGCAGCGCGGCAAGCGCGTCGTCATCCCTGTCGGCAAACCGCTAAAGGCCCGGCTGGACGCGCTGGCAGAAACCAGACCGGCTGCGGCCCAGACGATCTTGCTGACCGAGCGGGGCACCCCATGGACGGAGGGCGGCTTTCGCGCATCGTGGCGGAAGGCATGCATGCTGGCCGGGGTGGAGGGCGTGACCTTCCACGATCTGCGCGGCACTGCGGTAACCCGCCTGGCCCTTGCCGGAGCAACCCCGCCGGAGATCGCAACGATCACCGGCCACTCGCTGCGCGACGTGAACGACATCCTCGATTCCCACTATCTGAATCGCGACCAGCGCCTGGCTGAATCGGCGATCCGGAAGCTGGAATCCGGCTGATTTTGCCAAAAATCTTCCCAAAAACGCCTCAGGCGTCCGCCTGAACCCCACAACCAACTGCGCGGTTTTTGTTGATAATCAGCAACTTGGGAATGGTAGCGGAGGAGGGACTTGAACCCCCGACACGCGGATTATGATTCCGCTGCTCTAACCAACTGAGCTACTCCGCCCCGGAAGCGAGGGCGCCGCTTAGGGCCTCCCCGCGCGCCAGTCAAGCGAACATGTGACGGGAATGTGCTTCCCACGGGCCGCCACGATACCACCAGCTCGCGAGCCCGGCGATTTCCACCTCACGCGGGCGGAAATCGCGGCTCAGGGCGCCCAGCAGCGCCTTGGCGAGCAGCGGCGTCACCTTGTTCTGGATGGTGACATGTGGGCGCCAGCGCCCTGCATCCTGCGGTGTCAGCAGTCCCGCAAAGGCATCCAGCAAGCGATCGCGAATCGCATCCAGCGCGGGTGCCTCGATCCGGTAGGCGACGCCCTTCCCTAGCGACATGAGGCCCGTCACCCGCGCCCGGGGCGCCCGCAGCCCGCGCGTTTCTTGCATGAGGCGATGCTTCAGGTCGTCCGCCACCGAGGGCGGTAAATGGTGGAACAGGGTCAGATGCGCGTCGAGCTGGTTACGCTCGGGCGGGAAATGGACGCGGCGCAGGGCATCGAACCAGGCCTGGTCGGCCTTGCCGAACAAGGCCGTGACGATGAGGGGCGCGGCCCCGCCGCTCAAATCTCCACCTGGCTGCCCAGCTCCACCACGCGGTTGGTGGGCAGGCGGAAGAACTCCATCGCGCTTTCGGCGTTGCGCAGCATCCAGGCGAACAGCTTTTCGCGCCAGATCGCCATGCCCGGCCGCCGCGACGGCAACAACGTCTGTCGAGCGAGGAAGAAGCTGGTCTCCATCATCTTGAACTCGCCGCCACAGGCGTCGACCCGCTTCAGCGCCGCCGGCACATCGGCTTCCTGCATGAAGCCATAATAAAGGATCATGCGGTGGAAGCCCTTGCCCAGATCCTCGACGATCAGCCGCTTTTCCTCCGGCACATAAGGCACGTCGCTGATCTTGACGGTCAGCAGGACGACGCGGTCGTGCAGCACCTTGTTGTGCTTAAGGTTGTGGAGCAGCGCGTGCGGAACGCCGTCGGGCGTGGAGGTCATGAACACCGCCGTGCCGGGCACGCGGGTGGCGGCATTGGCGGCCGAATCGATGAAGATCTGCACCGGCATCGCACTTTCGCGCAGCCGCTCGATCATCAGCTTGCGCCCCTTGGCCCAGGTGGTCAGCAGCGTGAACACGAGGAAGCCGACCATCAGCGGGAACCAGCCGCCATCGGGCACCTTGGTCAGGTTCGCGGTGAAATAGGCGAAGTCGACCGTGAAGAAGAGCAGCAGCAGCGGTATCGCGTAGCGCTTCTTCCAGTGCCACAGGTTGAACAGCACGACGGCCAGCAGGCAATTGTCGATCAGCATCGCGCCGGTTACGGCGATACCATAGGCCGCCGTCAGGTTCGACGAGGTCTGGAACGACAGCACCAGCAGGATCACCATCACCATCAACGCCCAGTTGATGATCGGGATGTAGATCTGCCCCGCGGTCGAGGCGCTGGTGTGGTCGATGCGCAGGCGCGGCACGAAGCCGAGCTGGATCGCCTGTTGCGTAACCGAAAAGGCGCCCGAGATCACCGCCTGGCTGGCAATGATCGCGGCGGCGGTGGCAATGCCCACCAGCGGCAGCCGCAGCGCTTCGGGCGCCAGCAGGTAGAAGGGGCTGCGCAGCGCCTCTGCGTCGCGGATCAGCAGGGCGCCCTGCCCCATATAGTTCATCATCAGCGCCGGCAGCACGAACCACAGCCACGAGATGCGGATCGGCTTGCGGCCGAAATGGCCCATATCGGCATAGAGCGCCTCGGCACCCGTAACGGCAAGCACGATCGAGCCGAGCGCGAGAAAGGCGCGCAGCGGATCGAGCGTGAAGAAATGCACCGCATGGTGTGGCAACAGCGCCTGCAGGATGTGCGGCGTCTGCACCATGCTGATCACGCCCAGCGTGGCAATCGTGACGAAATAGACCGCCATGACCGGGCCGAAAAAAGCCCCCACGCGCGAGGTGCCGGTGCGCTGGATCGAGAACAGCATGACCAGGATCACCACCGCCAGCGGCACCACCAGCCGGTGAAATCCCGGCGCGGCGATCGCCAGCCCCTCGACTGCAGACAGCACCGACACCGCCGGGGTAATCATCGAATCGCCATAGAAGAGCGCGGTTGCGAACACGCCGAGCAATACGATTCCCTGCGTCCAGCGGCGCTGCCCGCCGCGCCCGGAAATCAGCGCCAGCAACGCCAGGCTGCCGCCCTCGCCCTTATTATCAGCGCGCATGATGATGGTGACGTACTTCAACGTCACGACGACCATCATCGACCAGAACATCAGGCTGATCGCACCCAGCACATGCGGCGTGTCGAGCGGCAGCTCGTGATGCTCGTTCGCGAACGTCTCGCGGAACGCATAGAGCGGACTGGTGCCGATATCGCCGAAGACGATGCCGATCGCACCGAGCGCGAGCTTCCACGTCGCGTCATGGCCATGGCCATGATCGCCTTGCGGTGCGGTATCGGGGAGGAGCGCTGCTGCGTCTCCGGTCGCAGGCGTGGTCACCGGCAGGACTTACGCTGGGCGGGGCGAACGGGACGGGCCATGCAGACCTGTGTTCTCGTCTTCATCGGGAAGCGGGCCGTTAGCACGCGCAACATGGCCTAGCAATCATCGCATCAAGGGGGAGACGCACATCGCCCGCAACTGTTCCAAAACAGTCACAGAATCAGCGATTGTCCCCAAACAAGGCGTCCGCCTCGCCGCGCGTCGGCACCTCGCGCAGAACAAAACTGCTGTTGATCGTCACGACTCCGGGGAGTCGTCCCAGATGTTCGCGGTGGAGTCGCTCATAATCGTCGAGATCGCGGCAGAGGATCTTCAGCCGATAATCCTGCCCCCCCGAGACAAGCGCGCATTCCACCACCCCGTCGATGCGTCCCACAGCGGCTTCAAACTGAGCAAGGTCTTCCTCCACCTGCGTGCCGAGGGTGATGTCGACCAGCGCAGTTACACGGAACCCCAACCGTCGATGCCCCAGCCGCGCACCATAGCCGCGGATCAGCCCGTTCGCTTCCAGTGCCTGGATGCGCCGCGTGCAGGCGGATTGCGACAGGCCCACTGCGCCCGCCACCTGGCTGACGGGAGCGCGCGCATCCGCAGCGAGCAACTTGAGGATTGCTGTGTCGATTCGATCCATTGCGCATGAACCTATCATATTTTTCCAAAATACGCATCTTTCATGCGCGGCACCGGCCTTCACGCGCGTACTTTGCAGGGATTCCCGGCGCGGTTTTCGATACGATGCCGCCACATTTCTTAGGTGGAGGAAATCCCATGCGCGTCGGTGTTCCCAAGGAAATCAAGAATCACGAGTATCGCGTCGGCCTGACCCCGGCATCGGTCGCCGAGCTGGTCCATGCCGGCCATGAAGTGCTGGTCGAAACCAAGGCCGGCATGGGCATCGATTTCGACGATGCCGCCTACACCGCCGTCGGCGCGAAGATCGCCCCCGATGCCGCCGCCGTGTTCGCGGGATCGGACATGATCGTGAAGGTGAAGGAGCCGCAGCCGGGCGAAATCGCGATGCTCGAGGCGCGCCACCTGCTGTTCACCTATCTCCACCTCGCCGCCGACAAGCCGCAGGCCGAAGGGCTGATGGCCTCGGGCGCCACCTGCATCGCCTATGAGACGGTGACGTCGAACTCGGGCGCCCTCCCCCTCCTCAAGCCGATGTCCGAAGTGGCGGGCCGCATGTCGGTGCAGGTCGCCTCGCACTATCTGGAAAAGGAACAGGGCGGCCGCGGCGAACTGCTCGGCGGCGTACCGGGCGTGGCGCCGTGCAAGGTCGCGATTCTGGGTGGCGGCGTCTCCGGCATCAACGCCGCGCAGATGGCGACCGGCCAGCGCGCCGATGTGACCATCTATGACATCAACAACGAACGCCTCGCCGAACTCGACATGCATTTCGGCAGCCAGATCAAGACCGCCTATGCCAGCAAGGCAGCGATCGCCGAGGCGGTGCGCACCTCGCAGGTGGTGATCGGCGCGGTGCTGGTGCCGGGCGCAGCTGCACCGAAGCTCGTCACCCGCGACATGCTGAAGACGATGATGCGCGGATCGGTGCTGGTCGACATCGCGATCGACCAGGGCGGCTGCTTCGAAACAAGCCGTCCGACCACGCATGACGACCCCGTCTTCGAGATCGACGGCGTGATCCACTACTGCGTCGCCAACATGCCGGGCGCAGTCGCCCGCACCTCGGCCTTCGCGCTCAACAACGCCACGCTGCCGTTCGTGCTGAAGCTGGCCAATCTGGGCGCCGAAGCAGCGATGAAGGCGGATCGTCACCTTGCCAACGGCCTCAACGTGTCGGGCGGCAAGATCCGGCATCAGGCGGTGTCGGAAGCACTCGACCTGCCCTTCGAAGCCTGGGCGGGCTGAGCCTGAACCGCCAGGTCGACCTCACCCTTCCCACCGCCATCGGCGGCGGGCCCCTTCCCTCTCCCAATGGGAGAGGGCGGGAGGCACGAAGCGCCGGAAGGGTGAGGGTGACCGGTGGTCTATCGCGCGGGAGCGCGCATCAATTCGCCTTCGCCCCCTGTGCCGCGCGCATCTGGCGCAGCACCTCTACCAGGCCGGGATCGACCCGCAGCATCTGGACCAGCATCGCCTCGCGATAGCTCGCCTTTTCCGGCACCAGCGACAACGCCCTGCCCCATTGCCTGCGCGCCGCTGCCAGATCGCCCGACCGGGCGAGCGCGATGCCGTAGAAGAAGGGCGGGCCGACATGGTTCGGCCACAGCGCGATCGCATGTTCAAAGGCATAGCGCGCCGCAGGCGACATGCTCATATCGTCATGTTCGGTCAGCGCGGTTCCCAGGCCGGTCCACAAGGCAGCATCCTGGGGCGCCTTGCGCACGCCGCCAATCATGATGTTCGCGGCCAGCTCCGGCGATCCCGCGCGCGTCATCGCATCGGCCGCCATGAAATAGCTGTAGTCGAAGTTGAACCGGCCGAAGATCGTCTCGCGCAGCGCGACCATGTCGGGATCGACCGCCGCCGTATCCGCCTGGCGCTCGGCGGGATGCCCGGCAAGGCCGGGGCTGCCCTGCCATGCATAGCCTGCTGCACCCAGCATAAGCGCCGTGGCCGGCAGCATCCACAACCGCGCCGGAAAGCGCAACAGCGCCAGTATAGCAGCCACCGCCACGGCAAGGCCTGCGAACAACAGCCAGCCTGTCATGCCTTGCGCCTCCCGAAAATCCGGCGCGCGAGCAGCAGCCCGACGCCGAGCAGCACCAGCGGCGCGATCCACAGCGGCGCCGTCACCCAACTCAGCGGCGGATCATAGGTCACGTAATCGCCATAACGCTGGATCAGCCAGCGCCGCACCTGTGCCGGGCTTTCACCCGCCTGGATGCGCTGGCGGACCAGCGCACGCATGTCACCGGCCAGATCGGCATCACTGTCGGCGATCGACTGGCCCTGGCAGACAAGGCAGCGCAGCGTGTTCATCAGCGCCTTTGCCTCGGCCTCCTTCGCCGGATCGGCGAGCTGGGTATAGGCGAGCGGCTCGGGCGGCTGGCCGGAATCGGCAAAGGCGCTCGACGCCGCCAGCGCCAGCGGCAGGAACAGCGCAAGCCGCCTCACTGCGCCTTCTCCAGCGCGGCGAGCAGCTTCGGCACATCATCTTCGCGAATGTCGCCGATATGCTGGTCGACGATCCGACCGTGCGAATCGATCACGAACGTCTCCGGCACACCCGACGAACCTAGGGCAAGTTGCGCCCGGCTCGCCTTGTCGTCGCCGATCCGCGCATAGGGGTCGCCATTGCGGGCGAGAAACGCCTGCATCGCCTCGGGCGTGTCGCGGATGGCGATGCCGTCAATCTCCACGCCCGCCTGGCGCAGCTTCATCAGGTTCGGCGCTTCGGCGACGCAGGGGATGCACCAGCTCGCGAAGACATTCAGCAACCGCGGCTTGCCCTTGCCGAAATCGCCGGCTGCGATGCCGGGCTTGCCGGGAACCAGCGGCGGCAGGTTCAGAGCCGGCACCGGCTGGCCAATCATCGCCGAGCGCACGAAATGATCGGCGGGCTTCAGCAACCCGTTGGCGACCAGCACGAACACCAGCGCAAACAATGCCAGCGGCAACCAGATCAGCAGCTTCTTCATGCGTAATGCTCCGCCTGCGCATCACGGATTTCGCGGCGGACGCGGCCGATCAGCGCCAGCGCACCGCCCAGCGCAATCAACGCGCCGCCCAGCCAGATCAGCGTCACAAAAGGCTTCCACCACAAGCGGATTTGCCAGCGCCCCTTGCCGTCAGGCGCGCCCAGCACGGTGTAGAGCTGCCCGTCCACCATGGTGCTGATCGCGACTTCGCTCGTCTCGGTACGGGGATTGGGGAAGAAGCGACGCTGCGGGAACAGCGTGAAGGGCTCGCCATCACCGCGACGGACGCTCAGCTTCGCTTCCATCGCCGACCAGTTCAACCCAACGGCCGGCCGCACTTCGTCCAGCGTCACGCGAAACGGGCCGACTTCCAGATTATCCCCCGGCATCACTGCCGCCAGTCGCTCCTGCTTGAAGGCGGAATCGCTCGCCATGCCGGCCAGGCTGACCGCCACGCCCAGATGCGCGATCACCATGCCCCAGATATGGAGCGGCGTGCGGCGCAGCTTGCGCTTCCACAAAGGCGCGATGCTGGCAGTGGCCAGTCCGGCCGCCAGGCCGAGGGCGAGCACCGGCAGCAGCGCCGCACCCGAAAGCGCGAAAACCAGCGCGAAGGTGACGCTCGCCACCCCCACCGGCACGGTGATGCGGCTGAACAGCGCCTGCAGCGAGTCGCGCCGCCACTTGAGCAGCGGACCCACCGCGGTTGCCACCACCAGCAACAGCGCGATCGGCGCGGTCGTCTTGTCGAAGAAGGGTGCGCCGATCGAAAGCTGCACGCCTGCAGCCTGCGCCACCAGCGGATAGAGCGTGCCGATGAACACCACGCCAAGGATGACGCTGAGCAGCAGGTTGTTGAGCACCAGTGCACCTTCGCGGCTGACGATCTCGAACGTCGAGCCCTGCGTGACCGTGCTCACCCGCGCGCCGAACAGCGCCAGCGCGCCGCCGATATAGATGCCGAGCAGCGCGAGGATGAAGGTGCCGCGCGTCGGATCGACCGCAAAGGCATGGACGCTGATCAGGATGCCCGAGCGGACCAGAAAGGTGCCGATCATCGACATGGAGAAGGCGACCAGCGCCAGCACCAGCGTCCAGGCGCGCAAGCCGTCGCGGGTCGCCAGCACCGTCACCGAATGGAGCAAGGCCGTCGCCGCCAGCCAGGGCATCAGCGAGGCATTCTCGACCGGATCCCAGAACCACCAGCCGCCCCAGCCCAGCTCATAATAAGCCCAGTAGCTGCCGGCGGTGATGCCGATCGTCAGGAATATCCATGCCGCCAGCACCCAGGGCCGCATTGCCCGCGCAAAGGCCGGGCCGACATCGCGCATCACCAGCGCGCCGACTGCGAAGCTGAACGCCACCGACAGGCCGACATAGCCGAGATAGAGCGTCGGCGGGTGGAAGGCGAGGCCGGGATCCTGCAACAGCGGGTTGAGCCCCTGCCCGTCCGCCGGCGCCGGATTGAGGCGCGGGAACGGGTTCGAGGCGAAGGCGAGGAAGGCGTAGAAGCCCAGCGCGATCGCCGCCTGCGCGCCCAGCGTCGCCGCCAGCGTTCCGGGGGCCAGCCGCCGTTCGAACAGCGCGACACCGGCGCCGGCGACGGCCAGCACCGTCACCCAGAGCAGCATCGAGCCTTCATGGTTCCCCCAGGCGCCGGCGACCTTGTAGAGCATCGGCTTCAGCACGCTGCTGTTCTGCGCCACGAGCAGCACCGACATGTCGGATCGCACGAACAGCCAGATGAGCAGCAGGAACGCCGTCAGGGCCAACGCACCCTGCACCAGCGCAATGCGGCGCAGGCCGAGCAGCATGGCCGCCGCCTGCGGCGAACGCGCGGCGCCCGTCGCCAGCATCAGCTGTACCACGGCGAAGGCCGTGGCGAGCCACAGCGCGGCCAGTCCCGCTTCGGCGATCATTGTTGCAGCGTCTCTGTCTTGTGCATCTTGCCGGCCATTTGCGGCGGCATGTAGCGCTCGTCATGCTTGGCGAGCAGGTTGTCGGCGGCAAAGGTGCCGTCGGGATTGAACTTGCCTTCGGCGACCACGCCCGATCCTTCGCGGAACAGGTCCGGGGTCACCCCGCGAAAGGCAACCGGGACGGTCGCCTTGCCGTCGCTGACGGTGAAGCGGATGCTCACGCCGTCTGCGGCACGCTGCAACGACCCCTTCTCCACCATGCCGCCCAGTCGCACCGCGCGGCCCAGCGGCAGCGGCTTTCCGGTCAGGTCGCCGGGGGCATAGAAGAACGCCGCCTGATCCTTCAGCGCCGACAGCGCGAGCAGCGCGGCCGCGATGATCGCACCGATCGCCGCCAGCCCCAGCACCAGCCGCTGATGCTTGGCCTTCATCGCTTGCGCCCCAGCGCGTCGGCAGCAGCCTCGGCACGCCGCATCGCGATCCAGCTCGTCAGCGCCAGTGCGCCGGTGCCAATCGCCGTCACCGCATAGGCGGCGGTTACAAACCACCAGTGATTCATTGGGCGGCCATCCTCCGCAGCCGGGCTTCGACTTTCTGCGCGGCCAGCAATGCGCGCATCCGCATCAGCACTATGCTGGCGAAAAACAGGGTGAAGCCGGACAAGGTGTACCAGAGCGGCCAGAGCATCGACGCATCGATCGTCGTTCGGGCAAGACCGATGCTCTCGCCCTGGTGCAGCGAGTTCCACCACACCACCGAATAGCGGATGATCGGCAGCAGCACCGTTCCCGCCACGCCGAACAGCGCGGGGATACGGCCATCACCGCCGCGGTCCGCATCGGCGCGGGCCAGCGCGATCCAGGCGATATAGACGAAGAACAACAGCAACATGCTGGTCAGCCGCCCGTCCCATTCCCACCAGGTACCCCAGGTGGGCCGCCCCCAGATCGATCCGGTGATCAGGCATAGCGCCGCGAAGGTGGCGCCCGCCGGGGCGATCGCGCGCGCGGCGACATGCGCCAGCGGGTGCCGCCAGACGAGATAGACCAGGCTCGCCACCGCCAGCCCGCTCCATCCGGCCATGCCCAGCCAAGCGGTGGGCACATGCAGATAGAGGATGCGGACGCTGTCCTTCTGCAGATAGTCGGCGGGCGTCTGGGTAAGGCCTGCCCAGCCGCCGAACAGCACCAGCGCGACGCCGGCCCAGAACAGCAGGGGCGTCAGCGGCCGGGCGATCTTCAGGAAGCGCGCAGGATTGGCGAGGGCGTGAAGTACGGGCACCGCCGCTGGATAGCGGGGATCGGCACGCGAATCCATGTTGGGAATGTTCCGCAGTTCACCATGCGGTCACAGCGCCAGACTTGCACCCTCGCGCAGAAGCGGGTAGCAGCTGCTCCGTCATCTGGGGAGTAGCCAGCCGGCGCCGCACGGGCACCGGGCGTCCGCGTCAACATACTTGGTCGAGAGGCCATGGCGCAGGCGGAGCCGCAGCAGCGGTTCGGGCGAGACCAATGACGCCGCATCTCCGCACCTGCCGGGCGGAGAGATGCTGCGTCGTTGGATTCGCAAGTCCGCCCGGCCCGGAGTGATGTCCTTGGAAGCCCTGCTCACCTCCACCGCCGTCGTCGCGCTCGCCGAAATCGGCGACAAGACGCAGTTGCTCGCGATCCTGCTCGCCACCCGGTTCAAGCGGCCGGTGCCGATCATCCTCGGCATCTTCGCGGCGACGATCGCCAATCATTTCCTCGCCGCACTGGTCGGATCGGAAGTGGCCGGGCTGCTCGACAGCATCTGGTTCCGCTACGCGATCGCCGCCTCCTTCGTGGCGATGGGCCTGTGGACGCTGATCCCCGACAAGCTCGACGAAGAGGAATCGCCAAAGCCGGCGCGGTTCGGGGCGTTCCTGACCACGCTGATCGCCTTTTTCCTGGTCGAGATGGGCGACAAGACGCAGGTGGCGACGGTCGCGCTCGGCGCGCGCTTCCACGCGGTGCTGCCGGTCACGGCGGGGACGACCCTCGGCATGATGCTGGCGAATGTACCCGCGGTATTCCTGGGCAAGGCCGTGATCGACCGCGTACCGCTGCAGACCGTCCACCGCATCGCCGCCGGGTTATTCATCGCGATCGGTCTGTGGCTGGCGGCGCAGACGGCGGGGCTGGTGTGACAGGCCCCTATCCTCCCCTCCCGCAAGCGGGAGGGGAACGCGCTCACCGCCCGATCAGGCGCTGGGCAATCCGGTCGGCAACGTCGCTGGCCGGGTCGCCGGTCGCGGCGCTTTCGTCCCAAACCTGGTTCAGGCGCACCGGGATTTTTTCCACCCGCGCATCGACTTCGGAGCGGTCGCCCTGCCCCAGATATTCCAGCGCCACATTGATGATGCCGCCGGCGTTGATCACATAATCCGGCGCATAGAGGATGCCGCGCGCGTGCATTCGGTGGCCGTCCTCGCGCGTCGCCAGCTGGTTGTTGGCGCCGCCCGCAACCACGCGCACCTTCAGCGCCTCGATCGAGGCTTCGGTGAAGATCGCGCCCAGCGCGCAGGGGCTCAGAATATCGGCTTCGTGAGCCAGGATCGCATCGGCGGCGACCGCTTCGGCGCCCAGCTCCGCCGCCAGCGCCTTGGCGCGATCGGCATTCACGTCCGCCAGCACCAGCGTCGCGCCGTCCGCCGCCAGCAGCCGGGCAAGCCCGCCGCCGACCGAACCGACCCCCTGGATTGCGACTCGCACGCCCTTCATCGAATCGGCGTCCAGCCCGCGCTTCGCCGCCGCCTTGACGCCCAGATAGACGCCGCGCGCCGTCACCGGCCCCGGATCGCCACCCGCGCTGCCCGCCGCAACTGGCAGGCCCGAGACATGGCGGGTCTGGGTGGCGACCACCTTCATCCGCGCTTCGGACATGCCGACATCCTCGGCCGTGACATAGCGGCCGCCGAGCGATTCGACCGCGCGGCCGAACGCCTCAAGCTGCGCCTGCGTGACTTCGGCGCCCGGCTTTTCAGCGAGGATCACGCCCTTGCCGCCGCCCATCGGCAGATCGGCCATCGCGTTCTTGTAGCTCATGCCGCGCGACAAACGCAGCGCATCGGTGATCGCCGCGCGGTGATCGGCATAATGCCAGAAGCGCACGCCACCGGCTGCGGCACCCAGCGCGGTCGAGTGTACCGCGATGATCGCGCTTAGGCCCGTCGCCCGATCCGAGAAGAGGTGAACGCCCTCGTGGTCGTCGAAGTCGGGAAAGCCCCAGTCGGTGATCATGGATGGATCCGCGCCGTGAGAAAATTGGGGGAGAGAATGGGGCGACCAACGGGAATTGAACCCGCAACCTCTGGTACCACAAACCAGCGCTCTAACCAATTGAGCTATGGTCGCCACGAAGGAGAGCGCGCTTAGCGGGCTCCGGCCCGTAGCGCAAGATAGTTGCGAACCTATCCGCGGGAAATTCTAACCGCTTCTTCCGGCGTCGTCACGCCGGATCTTGCGAGCGCCCGTGCCGCCGAGCCGAGATTCGGTGCCGCAACAAAGGCATGGCGGGCAAGTATCGCTTCGTCGCCGCCATCGTTGATCAGCCGGCGAATGTCCGCATCGGCGCGAATCGCCTCGAACACGCCGGTATCGCCGGCAAAACCGGTACCGTCGCACGCGCTGCACCCGGTGGGGGCATAAACGATCGCCCCGGGATCGAAGCCCAGCAGCGCGGAGACCGAACCTTGCGCCTGCACCGGCTCGCGACATGCGGCGCACAGCCGGCGCGCCAGCCGCTGGGCGAGCACGATGTTGAGGCTGGACGCAAGCTGAAACGCATCGACTCGCCAGTTGCGCATCTGCCCCAGCGCACCGACCGCGTTGGGCGCCACAATACCGGCAAGCACCAGCCGCCCCGACAGGGCCGCCTCGATTGCGGCGCGCGCTGCGTTGCGCTCGTCGAGCGAATCGATCAGCAGCACATCGAAATCCTGATCGATGCCGCTGCGAATCCAGTCGGCCATCGGCACCGCGTCGCTCGGGCTGACCGCGGCCGGGGTAGCAGGCCCGCCGTCGAACCCCGCGCCGATCGCCAGCCCCGACCGAGCATCATCGGCAGCAACGCGGAGCAGCGCCTGCAGCGTCGTCGTCCGCCCTGCCCGTTCCGGCCCGGCAACGAGGACCAGACCGCATCGCTGCAAGGCGCGCCGTACTTCGCCCGCCAGGCCGCCCGGCATCCCCAGCGATTCGAGCCCGCGCTCGCCCGAGGCGACCGCTTCGCGCGCCAGCGCGATCCGCAGGCCTTGTGCCTGCGGCAACAGCGCCACGCCGACCCGTTCGCCCGCCCAGTTCAGCCAGCCACGCTGCGGCGCGCGCCGGTCCACCTGCAATCCGGCGGCAGCCAAAATCGCATCGCTCAGCGCATCGACTTCCGCCGCCGGCAGATCGGCGCGACGCACGCGCTTTCCGGCAACGCGGAACCATTGCGCCGCACCGCCATCCGCCAGCGGCTCAAGATGCATGTTGCTTGCCTGGGCCTGGGCGGCCTCCGCCAGCAGCCGTTCCAGCAACGCTTCGCCTGCGGCCCCGCCGCTTGCGAAAGCGCGGGAATCACCCTGTTTTTCCCTGCCGCGGGCAACCGGCTTACTAGTACTCGTCTGCGCCTGTGCCATCGCTATCCCCCTGCGGACGCTCGTGGCGCTATGCAGATGGTGTGACATGCGTCCTGCGCTTTCATGACATTTTCGTTGCGCGCTAGCACCCTCCGCGGGCTTTTGGCAAAACTACGCCATGGATTCCCAAACGCCGTTGCAGCCCCGCCCGCCCTTCTCTCTCGGCAGTGGCCACCCTTCCGAGCCGATCATCGCGCATATTCTTGGGCATCCCGGCGTGCAGCGCGTGCCGAACCCGAAGCTTTCGCTGTTCATCGTCCGGAATTTCGTGGACCCCAAACTCTGCGAGGAACTGATGGTGCGAATCGACGCCGATCGCCGGCCCTCCACCATCGCCAATGCCAGTGGCGACTATGCCTTTCGGACCAGCGAGACCTGCGATCTTTCGTCCGATGACCCGCTGGTCGCCGCGTTGCAGGCGCAGATTCTCGACTTTACCGGCATCGACGCTGCCCATGCCGAACCAATGCAGGGCCAGCGTTATGCCGTGGGCCAGGAGTTCAAGGCGCATACCGACTATTTCGAGCCAAACACCGCCGATTTCGACCGGTTCTGCAGCGTTGCCGGCCAACGCACCTGGACCGCGATGGTGTATCTGAACGCCGTCGAGTCGGGTGGTGCCACGCGCTTCAAGGCGATCGACAAGATCGTCCAGCCGGAGCAAGGCAAGCTGCTCGCCTGGAACAATCTGCGCGCCGATGGCAGCCCCAATCCGGCGACCATCCATCATGCGATGAAGGTCCGCGCCGGCACCAAATATGTGATTACCCAGTGGTTCCGCGAACGCCCCTGGGGCTGATGAGGCCGCGCGCTTTTACAGCCCTGCGGTAAGCACCACGCCCACACAGACAGCGACGCCGGCAATCGCCTGCCGCACGGTAAGCTTTTCGCGAAACAGTCGGTGTCCGGCCAGCGCCGCCATCGGCATTTCCACCACGCCCAGCGAACGCACCGCAGCGGCAGGGGCGAGATTGAGCGCGAAAAACCAGCCCGAAGAGGCCAGCGCTCCGAACAGCCCGGCACCGAACGACCCGCGCCACCCCGCGATCACCGCGCGCAGCGCCGCAGGATCACGCCACAGCAGGAAGACGACCAGGCCGACGGTCTGGACGGCCTGTGCCAGCGTAACGCTGGTCATCGCCGAGAAGAAGGGATGATGCGATTCGAGCGCCAGCCCGGCATGGCGAAAACCGTTGAGCGCCAGTCCGAACAACAGGCCGGACAGCGTCCCGAATAGCACACCGGGCACCAGCCGGCCTTCGCCGCCCAAGTTCCGCGGCCAGACCAGCACGGCAAGTCCCGCAGTGGTGACGGCAACGCCGACCCAACCAAGCGGGCTCAGCGTGTCGCCAAACACCAGCAGCCCAGCCAGCGCCGCCAGCGGCACTGAACTCTGCTGCAACGCAGTTCCCACCGCGAAGCCAGCATGGTGCATCGCCTGCAGCAAGGCGGCCGTTGCCAGCACCTGCGCCAGCGCACCGAGCAGCGCAGGCCACCAAAAGGCCAGCGCGAACTGCGGGTGCAACTGGTCCGGCCCGGTCACGGCGATGGCAACCAGCATTAGCGCCACGGAGAAAGGAAGTCCGAACAGAAAGCGTACCAGCGTCGCGCCCCAGGGGCCGCTGGAAGCCATCATGCCGCGTTGAAAAGCGTTGCGCGCGACCTGGAACGCCGCCGCTGCTACTGTCGCGCCTGCCCACAACATGGAAACCGCCCCCTCGCGCGCCCGACGCGGCGATCAGCGAAGCGGGCCTTGTCGATACGACGGCGTTCCTATCGCCCGGCGCCGCACCCGGCAACGAAAAAGCCCGCCGGTGCGACACCGACGGGCTTTCGAAATGGTGGGCGCGGCAAGGATTGAACTTGCGACCCCTGCGGTGTGAACACAGTGCTCTACCACTGAGCTACGCGCCCTTTGGCCTCTCGGCCGAAACGGGAAGCGGGCCTTTACGAGCAGCGATGCGCCCTGTCCAGCCCTGATCCGCGTTCGAAGCGAGGAATTTCGCGTCGAACGATCAGTTCACCGAGTCCTTCAGCACCTTGCCGGGCTTGAACTTGGGCTGATTGGAAGCCTTGATCGTCATTTCCTCGCCGGTGCGCGGATTGCGGCCGGTCGAGGCCTTGCGCTTGCTGACGGAAAAAGTGCCGAAACCGACCAGGCGGACTTCGTCGCCCTTCTTCAGCGCGGTGGAAATGACGTCGAACACGGCCTCAACGGCCTTGCTCGCATCGCCCTTGCCGAGGCCGGATACATCGGCAACCTGGCCGATCAGCTCTTGCTTATTCATGCTGGTGCATACCCCCTTGAAGTCTGAAAAGCGCTATCGCGTTGAAACAATTGGAGTTGGAGCGATTCGCTCCAGAAAGCCGGTACTCGAATGAGCACTGGCTTTCCGAAGGAGTCAAAGCCTTTCCGACAGAATTGCGTCAGAAAGGTTACGCTTTGTCAATGATGCACCGCATCCCCGATTGCCGGCACCCCGACGGGCGGTTGCGCAGCCAGTTCGTCGGCGTCGGTCCAGTCGATCGCAGCCAACGGCTCGGTGAGCGCGAGACGCAGCACTTCGTCGACATGTGAAACCGGCACGATCTCCAGACCCTCGCGGATATTCGCCGGAATTTCCGCGAGATCCTTTTCGTTTTCGGTCGGGATCAGCACCTTCTTGATGCCGCCGCGCAACGCCGCGAGCAGCTTCTCCTTCAGCCCGCCGATCGGCAAGACACGCCCGCGCAGCGTGACTTCACCGGTCATCGCCACATCCTTGCGTACCGCCACGCCGGTCAGCGTCGAGACGATCGACGTGACGAGGCCGATGCCGGCCGAGGGTCCGTCCTTCGGCACCGCGCCTTCGGGCAGATGGACGTGGATGTCCTTGCGGGCGAACAGGCTGGGCTTGATGCCGTAGCTGGGGCTGCGCGCCTTGACGAAGCTGAATGCGGCCTCAACCGATTCCTTCATCACATCGCCCAGCTTGCCGGTCGTCTTGATCGCGCCCTTGCCGGGCACGGTGACGCTCTCGATGGTCAGCAGTTCGCCGCCCACTTCGGTCCAGGCCAGGCCGGTGACGGCGCCGATCTGATGCTCTTCCTCGCCGATGCCGAAGCGGAATTTCCGCACGCCGGCATAGTCCGCCAGATTGTCGGGCGTGATGGTGACTTGCGTCTCCTTGCCCTCCAGGATCTTGCGCAGCGCCTTGCGGGCGAGCTTCGCAATCTCGCGCTCCAGCGTACGAACGCCGGCCTCACGGGTGTAATAGCGGATCAGGTCGCGCAGGCCCGCATTGGTCAGGGCGAATTCGCCCTCCTTCAGGCCGTGCGCGTCGATCTGCTTGGCGATCAGGTGCCGCTCGGCGATCTCGACCTTCTCGTCCTCAGTATAGCCTTCGAGCCGGATGATCTCCATGCGGTCGAGCAGCGGCTGCGGCAGGTTGAGCGAGTTGGCCGTGCACACGAACATCACATCCGAAAGATCGATGTCGATCTCCAGATAATGGTCGTTGAACTTGTTGTTCTGCTCCGGATCGAGCACCTCCAGCAGCGCCGAGGCGGGATCGCCGCGGAAATCCTGGCCCAGCTTGTCGATTTCGTCGAGCAGGAACAGCGGGTTGGAGGTGCCGGCCTTTTTCAGGTTCGACACGATCTTGCCCGGCAGCGAGCCGATATAGGTGCGGCGATGGCCGCGGATCTCGGCCTCATCACGCACGCCGCCCAGCGACTGGCGGATGAACTCGCGGCCGGTGGCCTTGGCGATCGACTTGCCCAGGCTGGTCTTGCCGACGCCCGGCGGGCCGACGAGGCACAGGATCGGCCCC
The DNA here is from genome assembly GCF_056314185.1 of Sphingomonas sp. DMC8. Taxonomy (NCBI): domain Bacteria; kingdom Pseudomonadati; phylum Pseudomonadota; class Alphaproteobacteria; order Sphingomonadales; family Sphingomonadaceae; genus Sphingomonas; species Sphingomonas sp. DMC8. Next base: position 357,798 of record NZ_JBQUYV010000003.1, read on the forward strand.
TTCAGCTTGTTGGTTCGTGCCTGGACCGCGAGATATTCGACGATCCGGTCCTTCACCTTCTCGAGCGCATAATGGTCCTGGTCGAGCACGCCCTGCGCCTCGGCGATGTCCTTCTTCAGCTTGGACTTCTTGCCCCAGGGCAGGCCCAGCAGCACGTCGAGATAGTTGCGCACGACGGTGGCCTCGGCCGACATCGGCGCCATCGTCTTCAGCTTCTTCAGCTCGCCCTGTGCCTTGGCGCGCGCTTCCTTCGACAACTTGAGCGTGGCGATTTTCTGGGTCAGCTCGGCGACTTCATCGCCCTCACCCTCTTCGCCCTCATTGCCCAGCTCGCGCTGGATCGCCTTGAGCTGTTCGTTGAGGTAATATTCGCGCTGCGTCTTCTCCATCTGCCGCTTCACGCGGCTCCGGATCTTCTTTTCGACCTGCAGCACGCCCAATTCGCCTTCCATGAAGGCGAACACCATCTCCAGGCGCTTGTGGGGGTCCGTCTCGACCAGCAGCGACTGCTTGTCAGCGACCTTTACTGCGATGTTGGCGGCCACCGCATCGGCCAGACGCGAGGCGTCATCCAGTTCACCCAGCTGCACCGCCGTTTCGGCGGGCAGCTTGCGGTTGAGCTTGGCGTAATTCTCGAACTGGTCGACGACCGAGCGCATCAACGCCTGGATTTCGGCGCCCTCCACCGGCTGTTCCTCGACCGGGCTGACATGGGCGGTCAGGAATGCGCCCGTCTCCTCGACCGAATCGAGCGTGCCGCGCTGCTTGCCGGCGACGAGCACCCGCACGGTGCCGTCGGGCAGCTTCAGCAACTGGAGCACCTCTGCCGACACACCGGTATCGTACAAGTCCTCGCGGCCGGGATCGTCCTCGGCAGGGTCGAGCTGCGCGACAAGGAAAATCTCCTTGTCCGCAGCCATTGCCGCTTCCAGCGCCGCGACCGACTTATCGCGGCCCACGAAGAGCGGCACGATCATGTGCGGAAAGACGACGATGTCGCGAAGCGGCAGGACGGGATAGGATTGCTTCATGAAAACTCCGGTCGGCCCGATCGGGCCCTTCTTCCCCCTATATATGGGGCCGGGGCCAGCCGCATCAATCGTCCAGCGGGTTTAACCCGTGGATGAAGCGCGAAAGCGGGCAATTTGACACCAATCCCCCATGGCGGGGCTTGCGGCGAACGGGAATTTGCCTGCAAGTTCGAAGCGACACGATCCAAACCGGCGCCAGGGGGGCGGCGGAGGTTCGGTATGGGAGGCTGTCATTCGCACGACTCTTTTGCTTGTTTCCGCCGCAACGCTGGCAATCGCGGCATCGCCCGCGCTGGCGCAGAAGCGCGGCGAGCCGCCGATCACGCCGACTACACAGGAATCGGGCGGCCCGATCAGCGAGGAACGTGCAGCCCTCCATCTCGAACATGCCGATCTCGCGATCGAAGTTTTTCCGGACACCTACAGGATTGCCGGCACCGCCACCCTGACGCTGCGCACCGCCGCGCCGCAGACCCGGCTGCTGATCGACCTGGACCGCAACCTGCCGATCTCGGCGATCAATCTGGACGGCAAGGCGCTGAAGCCCAGCCAGTGGACCAATCCGGAAGGACGCCTCGCCATCTCGCTTCCACGCCCGCTCAAGGCCGGAGACAAGGCGGTAGTACGAATCACCTATGGCGGCACGCCGCACGTCGCGGTCCGGGCGCCATGGGATGACGGACTCGTCTGGTCCAAGACCAAGGACGGCAAGCCCTGGGTAGCAACTACCGCAGAAGGCTATGGCTGCGATCTGTTCTGGCCTTGCCTGGACTTTCCGCGCGGCGAGCCGGACCTGGTCGACCTGCATATCACCGTTCCCGCCGGGCTGAAGGCGCCCGCCAACGGCCGCCTGCTCGGCGTCGACACGCTGCCCGATGGCCGCACGACCTGGCACTGGCGCGCGAAGAGCCCCAATCCCTATTCGGTGGCGATCGACGTGGCGCCGTATGAGGAACTTTCGGCGACCTATCACAGCCGCTTCGGCAACGACATTCCGATGCACTATTGGTACCTGCCCGGCCGTGAAGCCAAGGCCAAGGCGCTGTTTGCCGAGTTTGCTCCGACCATCGAATTCTATGAGCGCCTGATCGGCCCCTACCCCTGGGGCGACGAGAAGATGGGCGTGGTCGAAACGCCGCATCTGGGCATGGAGCACCAGACGATCAACGCCTATGGCAACAACTATCGCAAGACGCCGTCCGGCTTCGACGAAATCTTTCAGCATGAATTCGGCCATGAATGGTTCGGCAACCAGCTGACCGCCGCCAACTGGGACGATTACTGGCTGCACGAGGGCTTTGAGCAGTACATGCAGCCGCTCTACGGCCAGTGGCGCGAGGGCGACGCCCGCTATGCGGCGATGATGGATCAAATCCGCCTCGCCATCCAGAACAAGGCACCGATCGTCTCGGGCAAGATTCGCACCGAAGAGCAGGTGTATGAAGAGGCCAATGGCGGCCCCGGTCAGGACATCTACATGAAGGGCGCCTGGGTGCTGCACACGCTGCGCTACCTGATCGGCGACGACAAGTTCTTCGACGCCACGCGCCGCCTCGTCTATGGCCGCCCGGACCCCAAGCCCGGCAATTTCAAGCCGCGCTTCGGCAGCACGCCTGAGTTCATCGGCATTGTGAAGCAGGTGAGTGGCCAGGATCTGCAATGGTTCTTCGACATCTATCTGTATCAGGCGGCGTTGCCCGAACTGATCCAGAAGCGCGAGGGTGACCTGCTGACGCTAAGCTGGAAGACGCCCGCCAACCTGCCCTTCCCGATGCCGCTGGACGTAACGGTCGACGGCAAGCGCCAGCGGGTCGAGATGCAGGGCGGGATTAGCACGCTGCACGTGCCTGCGGACGCGCACGTCGTAATCGATCCCGATGCGCATGTGCTGCGGCGTTCGGAGGCGGTCGAGGCCGTTCAGAAACAGGGATACCGCTGATGACCGAGCTTGTTGATCCCCAGCCTGTCTGGATGTTCACACCTGTCTTGCTGACGCTGTTCTTCCTTATCGGGCTCGTGCTGATCTTGGCTGCCCGCCGCCGCCGAAGCACGCCGACAGCGCCCGAGCGCACACAAGCCACGGCACGCGCCTCCTTTTGGGGCATTGGCCTGCAGGGCGCCGCCTTCTTTCTCGCCAGCTTCGGCCCGCTTCGCCTTTCGCCGACGCCGGACACGGCGGAGATTGCCGGCGCGATCGCCGTAGTCGCCCTGTGCGGCACCACCATGGCGCTGTTCTTCGCCGCCTCTCGCGCCATGGGCCGCAACTGGAGCGTCGTTGCGCGTACCAGAGACGACCATGCCCTCGTCACCTGGGGACCTTTCGCCTGGGTACGCAACCCGATCTATGTCGCGCTGTTCCTGTACCTGCTGGCGATGACGCTGGCCTTCGGCCATTGGCGCAGCCTCGTCGCCGGCGTGCCGCTGTTCGCGCTCGGCACCTGGATTCGCGTGCGCGCCGAGGAACGGTTGCTGCGCGAGCAGTTCGGCGCGGCGTTCGATGCCTATGCCGCGCGCGTGAAACGCTTCGTGCCGGGCCTGTTCTGAATCGCGCCGCCCCCGTAGCATTCCCTAATCGTGGCCGTCTTGCGGCACGGTAGCAGGTCTGCGAACAGGGAAGCGTCCGCGCGGCGGATCGCGCGACAAGGAGTGGCATGAAGGGCATCTGGACGCTCGCGGCGCTGGCCGCGCTGGCATTGGCTGCACCGGCCCATGCACAGGGCGATATTCGCACCGACGGCGATTGGGCGCACCGCGGGACGGGCATGGTGTTTCCCGAGCAGATCGGCGACGCCGTACGCACCAACATCCACGAATATGATGCCGACGGAAATGACGCGAGCGCGGGCTATTTCTGGAAGCGCGGCGACGACGCGGCCTTCGTCACGCTCTACATCTATCCCGCCGACCCGTCGCTGGGCTGCGCCGGCGCCTTTGAAGAGATGGCGGGGAATGTCGCCCAATCCTATCAGGACGTCGAGCGGCTGGAGACCGACCACTGGCCCTCACCCTCCGGCAAATATCCCGCCGTGGCGTTTCACACCCGCTTCGTGATGACCGGCACCCTGGGCACCCAGACCGAAGCGCGGCCACTCGCATCAGAAAGCTATCTCTTCTGCCCGGCTGGCGGCAAATGGCTGGTCTATGCGCGCGGCACCTGGGCGCGTGAACAGGATTTCAGCGACGCCTTCGCCACCCTGATCCACACCCTGCGTTGGCCCGAGGCGCTGGACACGCCGTAAGCAGGGCCAGCTTCAGGCACCATCCTGAAAAGGACTGTAAATATGGCACTACATGCCGCACCCGCCGCGCGCATTCATCCCCGAATGAATAGCCACAGCAGCATTATCATAATCGCATGCGCATTCGCCTGCGCCGCTTGCCGCCAAGACGTCCCCTCTAGCGAATGCAAAGGGCTTTCGTCGTCCAAAGCCCAGGCCCTAGCGATCCGGCAGAAGCGAGATTTGCTCAGCCGATCGGCTCAAACCGAGCAGAAAAATTTCGCTGGCAACCTGACCGAAGTCATCATGAACGATGGCGGCTATACTGCCAAAGTCAGCTTCAAAGGCGAGGACGGCCGGAAGCTAACAGCTCTTATCGAAGAAGATTGTTACGTTGGATGGACTAGCTCCTAAAAAACACCCTCTTTTTCTATGGACTAACTCACAAAAGGTGACCGACGCGAGGTTTAGCCTTTTACCACTGCCGATCGAGGCCCCAGTCCGCACCGGGATGGCCACAATCGAACTGGGCCCACGTATCTGTAAACAGGATTATTCCCCCGGCCGCAGCATTGACCAGAAACGCGGGCCATCGGCGCCGACGCGCCAGTCGCCGATGGGCACGAATCCATAGCGGGCATAGAGACCCAGATTGCACTCGGTCGCGGTCTCCAGATAGCAAGGCGTGCCCGGCGGCACGGCAGCGAGGCCGGCGCGGATCGCCGCGCCGCCCAGCCCCCGCCCCTGCGCTGCGGGATCGCAGCCGGCAATGTGAAGATAGGCGAAGGGATGGTCGGGAAAATGCGCCTCGATCGCAGCAAGCAGCCGTAAGGCGCGCACCGTTGCCGGACCCAGCGCGCGAAACAATGGAATGGCATGAGCGAACATTTCGCCCCAGCCCGCACTGGGGCGCCCGGGCGATCGCCATAAAGTCGCTGCCTCGTGGGAATGCGTCACGCGGACATAACCGCCACGCAGGTCCGAATCGAACAATTGCGCAAATAGCAGGGGAAGCCGCCACGCGCGATCGGCAGGATCGGGGAAGATATAGCCGAACGCCGGGTCGCTCATAAAAGCTCGGGCGAGCATCGTTGCGATGCCCGCCCGGTCTTTAGCCTCAGCCGCCCGCAGATTGACGGGCGCCGTCATGGGGTCAGGCAGCGCTGCCCGCCTTTTCCTTCTTGGCGTAGATGCGAACCGGCTCCTTGCGGCCCTCCACCACTTCCTTGTCGACCACCACTTCGTCGACGCCATCCATGCTGGGCAAATCGAACATCGTGTCGAGCAGAATGCCTTCGAGGATCGAACGCAGGCCGCGCGCGCCAGTCTTTCGTTCGATTGCCTTCTTTGACACCGCCGTCAGCGCGTCATCGGTGAAGCCGAGCTTGACCGTCTCCATGTCGAACAGCTTCTGATACTGCTTGACCAGCGCGTTCTTCGGCTCGGTCAGGATCTTGATCAGCGCCTCGACGTCGAGGTCTTCCAGCGTCGCGATCACCGGCAGACGGCCGACGAACTCGGGGATCAGGCCGAACTTGAGCAAATCCTCCGGCTCGGTCTGGCGAAGCAGTTCGCCAGTGCGGCGCTCGTCCGGTGCGGCGACATGCGCGCCGAAGCCGATTGATTTGCCCTGCAGACGATCGCCGATGATCTTCTCGAGGCCCGAAAAGGCGCCGCCACAGATGAACAGGATGTTGGTCGTGTCGACCTGCAGGAATTCCTGCTGCGGGTGCTTGCGGCCGCCCTGCGGCGGAACGCTCGCGGTGGTGCCTTCCATCAGCTTGAGCAGCGCCTGCTGCACGCCCTCGCCCGACACGTCGCGGGTGATCGACGGATTCTCGGCCTTGCGGCTGATCTTGTCGATCTCGTCGATGTACACGATGCCGCGCTGCGCCCGCTCGACATTATAGTCCGAGGCCTGGAGCAGCTTGAGGATGATGTTCTCCACGTCCTCGCCGACATAGCCGGCCTCGGTGAGCGTGGTGGCATCCGCCATGGTGAACGGCACGTCGAGGATGCGCGCCAGCGTCTGCGCCAGCAGCGTCTTGCCGCAGCCGGTGGGGCCGACGAGCAGGATGTTCGATTTGGCGAGTTCGACATCGGCACCCTTGGCGCCGTGGTTCAGCCGCTTGTAATGGTTGTGCACCGCGACCGAGAGGACGCGCTTCGCCTTCTTCTGGCCGATGACGTAATCGTCCAGCACGTCGCAGATTTCCTGCGGCGTCGGCACGCCTCCGTCCTTCTTCGACACCAGCGAGGACTTGGTTTCCTCGCGGATGATGTCGTTGCAGAGCTCCACGCATTCATCGCAGATGAATACGGTGGGTCCGGCGATCAGCTTGCGTACCTCGTGCTGGCTCTTGCCGCAGAAGGAGCAGTAGAGCGTGCTCTTGGCGTCTCCGCCTCTCACCTTGTCAACCATTCAAACCATCCTTCGCGCCCCACGGCGCGTTACGCTCGCCCGCCATCCTACACGCGGGCGAAGTTCCGGCAAACGATAATCGCCCTGCACGCCCGACGTTCCATCGCAAGATGGCGCCGGGCAGAACAGGTAATGCAACAGTCTTAAGCAGATGCTGACGCCTCTTCGGTCGGCACCGGACGCTTGTCATACACTTCGTCGACGATGCCAAATGCCTTTGCCTCTTCCGCCTCGAAGAACGAGTCGCGGTCCATCGTAGTCTCGATCTTGTCGATCGGCTGCCCCGTATATTTAGCATAGAGCGCGTTCATCCGGGCACGGATGCGCAGGATTTCCTTGGCCTGGATCTCGATGTCCGACGCCATGCCCTGCGCGCCGCCCGAGGGCTGGTGCAGCATAATGCGGGCGTTGGTAAGCGCCACGCGCAGGCCTGGCTCACCCGAGGCGAGCAGGAAGCTGCCCATCGACGCCGCCTGGCCGATGCACACCGTGCCGACGCGAGGACGGATATATTGCATCGTGTCGTGGATCGCCATGCCGGCGGTCACCACGCCGCCCGGCGAGTTGATGTACATCCAGATGTCTTTCTTCGGGTTCTCGGACTCGAGGAAAAGCAGCTGGGCGGTAATGAGGGAGGCCATGTGATCCTCCACTTGCCCGGTCACAAAGACGATCCGCTCGCGCAGCAGGCGCGAATAGATGTCGAAGCTACGCTCACCGCGGCTCGACTGTTCGATGACGATGGGAACGAGTGCGCCGGTGACGGGATCGATGGTCATCTGACCGGAAAGCGGATGCATGTAGGATTGTCTCGTGCTTGTTGTCTTGCCCGCCACAACATCGGCGCTCCGGCTGCCCGGCGCAAGGGGGAAGGCGCGCGGTAAACACATGCACACCCGCATGCCGACCATCTGAGACAGATTCCGCCATAAAGTCACCGGTCGGCGAAGTAATATAGCCCGAGTCGCTCAGGCGGCCTGCTCCCGTACCATGCCAAGCATTGCAGGACGGCGCTTCGGCCGACGGAACCAGAAGGTCCACACCGCGAGGCTGCCCAGCATCGCCATGGCGAGCCCCGACGCCGTCATCAGCAATGCATAGGCAAGTCCCCCCACCTTGCCGGCATGGAGCGGATAAGCGGTGTTGAACACACGGGCACCCAGCGGCAGCGCCTGCGCGTCGTTTGCCTGGAGCAGACGCCCGTCTGCCGAATCAAACGCCAGCGAGGTGCGACCATTGGGTAGCCATTCGCCGGCCCGCTTCATCCGGATCATGATCGGCTCGCTAGGCTTGCGGGGCAGCGACAGACCGCGGAACTGGGCATCGGGGAAGCGCGCCTGCGCGGCCGCCAGCATCGCCCGCCAGTCAGGATGCGCCGCGAGTGGGCCACTCTTCACGCGGGGCGGCCGGTTGGCGGCGAGTGCAGCATTGGCGTTCCCGAACGGTGCAATCATCAAGGCGGCGAAGGGCTTGAACACCATCATCGTACCGGTGACGGCCGAGAGCAGCAGCACCGGCGCCATCACGATACCCAGGTCGCGGTGATGCATCACGATCGCCGGCCGGCTCATCCGCTTCGGCCACAGGCGGAAATGGAAGGTGCGGCGGGTGCGCCACCACAGGATCGTGCCGGTGATGACGAACAACATCCCCGCCACGCCGGCAATGCCGATCACCGTCTCGCCGGTATCGCCGGTGAACAGATGATGATGAAGGTCGAACAGCCACACTTCCGGCCGCTCCCATTGGCTCTGCCAGCGCAGTACGATATTCCCCGCCTGGTCGGTATAGGCACCCATACCCCGGCCCATGCGCAGTTGCAGCAGCCCGAAATTGTCGCTTGCATACAGGATCGACTGGGTCTTCGGCTCGGCTTCCAGCACCCGTTGGGTAGCCGCCGCAATCGCCGCAGGATCGGCGATACGCGCATCGCCTGCATGCGGCAGCCACAGCCAGCGCTCCTTGTGCACCAGCAGCGCGCCGGAGAGCCCCAGTATCGCCAGTATCAGCCCCAGAAAGCCGCCGGTCCAGCGGTGTGCGAGATCAAGCCACTTCATCAGAAACGATAGTCCCAGCCGAGCGTGAAGGTCCGGCCACGGCCGGCAAAGTAACTGAAGTTGTCCGTAGGCAGCCGCGTGTCCGAGCTATAGTCGATATATTGCGTATTCAGCAGGTTGGAGACGCTGAGCGTCCAGCCGCCCAGCCCCGTCTGATAGCGCGCAGTCGTATCGACCAGCATATAGCCGCCAAAGTCGTTGCGGGGATCGCGGACCTTCCCCTGAAAACTGCGGGCCAGGAAGAAGCGGCTCTGCAATCGGGCACTGAACCGGCCGGTGACAAAATCCGCCGCCAGATTGAGCCGGTCGGGCGAGATGTTGGTGCCGTCGAGGTCGCTATCGACCTTGCCGTCGCCGTCGCTGTCATATTTTCCCACCAGATGCGCGTAGCCCAGGCTCACGCGGGCGCCGGGCACCGGCAGCTTCACGCCCAGGTTCAGCTCCAGCCCCTGGATTTCGACCCGAAGCCGCTGCACGTCGAAGATCCCGCCCGGATTGGCGATCAGCAACTGGCCCTTGTCGCTCGATGACCAGAAATAGGCGACCGATCCGTCGAGCGGCCCGCGCTTCACCTCCACGCCAACTTCGCGATTGTTCGAGATGATCGGTGCGATGTTGAGGAAGTTGTCGATCGAAACACCCGGCTTGCTAACCGCGCGGGTGATGCGACCCACGTCCGGCACCGTATAGCCCTCGGCATAGCTGAGATAGCCGCGGATGCCGGGTAACGGCTCCGCGACCACGCCGCCGTTGAACAAGGTTGCCGCAAAGGTCGGCGCGCCGCCGGTAACCGCCACGCCGCCCGCCGGCGTCGTCGTGGAGGCGAGCGTGTGGTAATCGCCGATGCGAATGCGGACATTCTCGTAACGCACGCCACCCGCCAGCCGCAGCTTCCTGTCGAACAGCGCGAGATTCGCCTGCGCAAAGGGCGCGATGCTGCGATAGTCGGTCGGCGGCACCCAGACGCGGTTGGTGAGGATCAGCCGCTGTTCGGTGCGATCGGTCAGCACGTCGAGGCCGAGGATCGCCGTCAGCGTCTCGATCCCGGGCACGGCGCGTTCGTAGCTGATCTTGCCGCCGATCTTGCGTGAACGGTTCTCGGACTGGTCGATCAGCGTGCCAACGGGCGCGATTCGCGCATCCTGGAACGCGGCAATCGGCGTCTGTTCGGCGCCGAACGTGTCGTGGGTGCGGTTCCAGAAGAGCTGGCTCACCAGATTGCCGCCCCACAAGGCGGTATCCGTGTAAGACAGCGCCACGCTTTCGGTGCGGCTGGCGGCGGCGATGCCCGGCGGGTCGCCACGACGAGCGCTGGTCGGGACGCCCGTCAGCCGGTTGCCCGCCACCGCGACATAATCGCCTTCATCCTGCATCTTGAAGCGACTGGCGATCAGGTCGAACCGGCCGCTGTCGCTAACCTGATAGCCGAGGCGGGCGAACAGCGAGAGCGTGTTCGAATCCTGCGTTTCGCCCTGGGTGAGGTTCAGGCCAACGCGGCGCCCGTCGCCGTCATAATACACGCCGCGACGCTCAAACGCGGCACCGGCCGCGACATCGAAGCGCCCCGCCTTGTATTCGAGCAGGCCCGCCGCCTTGCCGCCCAGCCCGTCGCCCTGAAAGTCGTTGCCGGCGCTGCCCTGCAGCAGCACCCGGCCGCCCAGCCCTTCTTTGGTCGGCGCGCCCACCGTCACCTGATTGACGATGCCGCCCGTGCCGCCAATCCCCTGCAGCGCGTTCGAACCATAGATCAGCTCGACCCGGTCGATAAAGAAACCGTCGATCGTGAAGCCGTCGCGGCTGCCGTCCCGCAGCGGCGTCGATTGCGGGATGCCGTTGATCGCATAGAGCGGCGAGCGCCCGCGCAGCGTCTCCCCTGCCCCCGAGAGTTTCTGGCGGGTAGGCGAAAAAGAAGGCGTCAGGTTCGAAACCGCGTCCGTTACCGATCCCGAAATCGCGATCTGCTGGTCGAGCGCGGTCTTGTCGATCACGTCGATCGTAAGCGGCAGGGCATTGGGCGGCAGCACGGTGCGGGCGGCAGTGACGACCACCGTCTGCCCGTCACGCTCCGGATCCTGCGTCTGGGCGCAGGCGATCGACGGAAGCGTCGCGGCAAGCGCCAGCAAGGGTAGCGAAAAACAAACAGTATGTACGCGAGATAACATCCAACGGCCCCCTTTCGCCGCACGGTGTCGCGACGACCGGGAGGCGCCCTATCAAGGCCTATCTAATATTGCAAGTCATTCGCATGTGCATATGGGAACCCTGTCCTCATGCACATGCTCCTGGCGCATGAATCCGCCGTAGCAGCGCCAGCAACTGCGCCCGCTCCGCATCGCTCAGTCCTGCGATCAGCGGCGCTTCGGAGGCACGCAATCGCGCGATCATTTCCGGCAATTGCGCCTCGCCCTCGGCTGTCAGGTGCAGCGCGTGGCTGCGCAGGTTGCGGCCGGCGCGGCGCTCCACCAGCCCCCGTTCGACAAGCAGATTGACCAGCTTCATCGCGCTTGCCCGGTTGATCGACAGCGCCCGCCCCAGCGTCGACTGGTCCAGCCCCGGCTCGGCGCGGATCAGCGCCAGCGCCGTCACGCGGGCGGGCGAAATGCCATAGGCGGCCAGCGCCGCATGCGCCGCGTCGATCAGCCGCAATCGCGCCATCTGGAGCTGATAGCCGATCAGTTCGCCGATTTCGTTGTCCAGAATCTGCTGGGTCATCTTGTCGGGTTGGTATGCCTGGGATACATTTTTTCAAAATAGAAGATTCGCTCCCGCGAGTCGCCCCTTGTTTTAGGAGGTTGGTCTTGGAACGCACTTTCAAACTGGTGATCAATGGCGAGACCGTCGAGGGCGCCGGCAGCTTCGACGTGATCAACCCCGCGACCGCCGAACCCTTCGCGCGCTGCCCCAAGGCCGATGCCGCGCAGCTCGAAGCCGCCGTCGCCGCTGCCAAAGCCGCCTTCCCCGGCTGGGCCGCAACGCCAATCGAACAGCGCGCCGCCCTGCTCGAAGCCGCGGCAGACAAGCTCCAGGCGCGCGCCAACGAATTTGCCAGCCTGCTCACCACCGAACAGGGCAAGCCACTCGATCAGGCGCTGAACGAAGTGATGGGCACCGTTTTCACGCTGCGCGCCTTTGCCGCGATGCGTCCTGAAACCAAGGTGCTGCGCGACGAGGGCGGCAACAAGGTGATCGAGCACCGTACCCCGCTGGGTGTGGTCGCCGCGATCACGCCGTGGAATTTCCCGGTCATCCTCGCCGCCAACAAGATCGGCCCGGCGCTCGTGACCGGCAACACCATGGTGCTGAAGCCCGCGCCGACCACGCCGCTGACGTCGCTGCTGCTGGGCGAGCTTCTCGCCGAACTGCTGCCGGCGGGCGTCTTCAACGTCATCTGCGACCAGAATGATCTGGGCGGCATGCTGACCGCGCATCCGGATGTCGCCAAGGTGGCATTCACCGGATCGACTGCGACCGGCAAGAAGGTGATGGCCACCGCCGCTGCCGGCGTGAAGCGGGTGACGCTGGAACTCGGCGGTAACGACGCCGCAATCGTCCTCGACGATGTCGAGCCCGCGCTCGCGGCGAAAAAGGTGTTCCAGGGCGCGATGTACAATGCCGGCCAGATTTGCGTCGCAGTGAAGCGCGCCTATGTGCCGGAAGGCATGTATGACGAGTTCTGCGAGGAAATCGCCCAGCTCGCTCGCGATACCGTGGTCGATGACGGCGCCAAGCAGGGTGCGAAGGTCGGCCCGATCCAGAACGCGATGCAGTTCGAGAAGGTCAAGGCGCTGATCGAGGACGCCAAGCAGCGCGGCACCGTGCTGGCCGGTGGCGAGCCGCTCGATCGGCCCGGCTATTTCATTCCGCCAACGATCGTGCGCGATCTGGACGACGATGCACCGCTGGTGCGCGAGGAACAGTTCGGCCCGGTGTTGCCGGTGCTGAAATATAGCGACATCGACGACGTGATCGCCCGCGCCAACGACTCCGACTATGGCCTGGGCGGCACCGTATGGGGCCGCGATGTCGAGCGCGCGACCGAAGTGGCAATGAAGATCGACACCGGCACCGTGTGGGTCAACCAGCATCTCGCCATCGACCCCCGCATTCCGTTCCGCGGCGCCAAGCAGTCGGGCCTCGGCGGCGAGCTGGGACAGGCGGGCCTCAACGAATATACCCAGCCGCACATCGTCAACGCGGTCGCGCTGGAGCCGGCCGCCTGAGCGCGGTCGAGCATTTCACCACCCAGGCGGTGCCGCCCCAGCGGCGACACCTCTTCTGGCGCGAGATTGTCGCCGAAGCCTTTCCGGGCATGACGGCGACGGCGCCGGAGGGCATCTGCGCCGATCTCGCGCGGTGGCGTCTGGGGCCGGTGGGCCTTGCCCGCGCACGCAGCGGCCGGGCGCAGGTGAGCCGCACCGTCAATCGCGACGGCCACAATCTGCTGTTGCACCTCCAGCGCCGCGGGAGGCTGACCATGCTGCAAGGCGAAATGGCAGTCTCCGGCGGCATGGGCGACATTCTGATCGCCGACGATAGCCGCCCCTATTCGATCGATATTTCCGATGCGAACGAGTGCCTTATCCTCCAGGTGCCCGCCGCCCTTTTGAGCGATTCCGTGGCGCCGACCGCGCTGCACGGCTGCCTGCTGGCCGGCCATGATCCTCATGTCGCTTTCCTCAACCATATGCTCGTCGGTCTGTGGGAGCAGCGGGCGATGCTGGACGACGTCGACGAGGGCATCGGCGACCTGCTGGTGGACGCGGCCCGGCTCGTATGCCGGCGACTTGCCACCCCCGGCGCCTGCCTGCACCCGGCTGCGGAGACGCCGGTCGCCTATGCCCTGCGCCATCTTGCCGATCCGGAACTGGGCACCGCTACCCTGTGTGCCGCAACCGGGCTGACGCCACGCGCGGTCCAGAAAGCGTTTCTGCGCGAGACCGGCCGGACCCCCACTGCCTTCATCACCGAACGCCGGCTGGTGCGTGCCGCCGAACTGCTGGTGACGGAACCTGGCCGCAGCGTGACCGACATCGCCTTTGCGCTGGGTTTCAACGATGCAGCCTTTTTCAGCCGCTGTTTCCGCCGCCGCTTCGGCACCACGCCCCGGGAATGGCGCGGCGCCGGCAGCGACCGCCCGGCATAACTACGCGCCCGCGCCCCGCGCCACCCTGCCCAAAATCCAGCGATAAAGGCTTGGCAGCAACACCAGCGTCAGCAGCGTCGAGGTAACGATGCCGCCGATCACCACCGTCGCCAGCGGCCGCTGCACCTCTGCGCCCGCCCCGGTGGCGATGGCCATCGGCAGAAAGCCGATCGAGGCGACGAGCGCGGTGGACAGCACCGGGCGCAACCGGTCCTGCGCGCCGCGGCGCACTGCCTCGTCAACCGACAGATTTTCGCCCTCGCGGCCATCCCGCAGGCCGCTGATATGGTCGATCAGCACCAGCCCGTTGAGCATGGCGATGCCCGACAGCGCGATGAAGCCGATGGCGGCAGTGATCGAAAAGGGCATGCCGCGCAGCCACAGCGCCAGCACGCCGCCGGTGATGGCGAAGGGAATACCGGTATAGACGATGGCGGCCTCGCGCACGCTGCCCAGCGCAGCATAGACCAATGCGAAGATCAGGATCAGCGCCGCCGGCACCACGATCACGAGCCGCTTTTGCGCCGCTTCGAGCTGGTGATACTGACCGCCGAACTCGATGCGATAGCCGGCCGGCAGCTTGATCTGCCGGTCGAGCGCGGCGCGCGCCGTATCGACATAGCCTTGCAGGTCGTTGGTCGACAGATTGACCATCAGCGCGGCGCGGCGATTGCCGCCGTCGTGCAGGATCGGCTCGACCATCCGTGTCTCGCGCAGCCGGGCAACGCGCGACAGCGGCACCATCCCGAAATCGCCGACGCGCAGCGGCAGCGCGAGCACCGCCTGCGGATCGGCGCGCAGACCCTCTGCCATGCGGATGACAATGGCGTGGCGGGCGGCATCGTGCGGAATGAAGCCGACTTCGGCCCCGGCCACGGCATCGCCGATCGCCTTATTCACTTCCTGCGTGCTGAGACCCAGCCGCAGCATCGCCGCATGGTCGAGCTCGACCACCAGCGTCTTGGGGCGACCGGTGGTTTCGAACTCGACGCCTTCGGTGCCGGCCTGTTTCTGCAGGATCGCCTTGGCCTGTGCGGCGAGCCGTTCGAGCACGTTGTAATCGTCGCCATAGATCTTGACCGCCACGTCGGCGCGGACGCCTTCCAGCATTTCGTTGAAGCGCATCTCGATCGGCTGGGCGAATTCCAGATTCTGCTCGGCGAAGACCTGCTTCGCGACCTTCTCGATACCGGCGACCAGTTCCTGCTTGGTGCGCGGCTTGCCCTCCCCTTTCGGCCAGTCCGCCTCGGGCGTGTAGAAGATGTATAGGTCGTTCTGTTCGGGCGGCATCGGGTCGGTCGCGACTTCGCTGGTACCGATGCGCGAGAAGGTATGCGTCACCTGCGGGAAGGCGCGACGGATCGCCTGCTCGGTGGCCATTTCGATTTCCAGGCTGCGTTCCAGCGACATGCCGACCGGGCGATAGACCATGGCTGTTATCGCGCCTTCGTCGAGCTGCGGCGTGAATTGCGAGCCGAGTGTGCGGAAGGTGAGGAACGTCGCGCCGAGCAACGCCGCCGCGCCGATTACCAGCAGCAGCGGATGCGCCAGCGCCGCGTTCAGCACCGGATCATAGGCGCGCTGGGCCAGCCGCATCAGCCCCTTTTCATGCCCCTCCGCATCGAGTGCCGAAGGCGTGCGCAGCAGCCAGGCCGACAGCGCCGGCACGATGGTGAACGTCCAGGCCAGCCCAGCGACGATCGCCAGCATCACTGCCTGTGCCATCGGCTGGAACAGCTTGCCTTCGACACCACCCAGGCTGAGCACGGGCACATAGACCAGCGCGATGATGGCGATGCCGGAGAAGGTAGGCCGCGCGACGCGCTGTGCAGCCTCGGCAATCACCGCGCGGCGTTCCTCGCGGGTGAGGTCATCGCCCTTGTCGCGGCGACGCTCGGCGAGCAGCCGCAGCGCATTTTCGACGACGACGATCGAGCCGTCGACGATCAACCCGAAGTCGAGCGCGCCCAGGCTCATCAGATTGCCCGACACGCCGATGGCATGCATGCCCGACACCGTCACCAGAAAGGCAAGCGGAATCACCAGCGCGACGATCAGCGCCGCGCGCCAGTTGCCCATGACCACCAGCAGCACCAGCGCCACCAGCAATGCGCCTTCGCCCAGGTTCCGCTCGACAGTGTGGATGGTGCGATCGACCAGATCGGCCCGGCTATACTGGCGCTCGATCACCATGCCCTTGGGCAGCGCCGCCTGAATTTCGGGAAGTGTGGCCTCGACTCGCATGGCCACCTGCCGGCTGTTCTGGCCGACCAGCATCATCACCGTGCCGAGCACGGTCTCGCGGCCGTTCTGGGTGGCGGCACCCTGTCTCGGGCCGTGGCTGATCACCACATCGGCAAGATCGCGCACTTGCAACGGCAGCACGCCGCCGGCAAATTTGACGGGAATTGCGCCGATCTGCTCGGCGGTCATCACCCGGGCATTGGTGCGGACACTGAACCGCTCCGCGCCGCGCGCGATGATGCCGCCACCGGCATTGTCGACATTCTTCGCCACGGCCGCCGCCAGCTCTGCAGCGGTGACGCCGTGGCGCGCCAGCCGGACGGGATCGGGCTGGACGACATATTGTTCTTCCAGGCCGCCATTGGAGTTTACGTCCGCGACGCCGGCGACCGCCCGCAGCATCGGCCGCACGGTGTATTCCTGCGCCTCGTACAGATCCATCAGCTGACGCTGGGCGCTGGAACCGGGCGGCGGCTGGCGCCACTCGAGCGTGTAGTAATAGATTTCGCCAAGACCGGTGGTGATCGGCGCCATCTGTGGCGTGCTGCCCGGCGGCAACTGGTCACGCACGACATTCAACCGCTCGGTGACAAGCTGACGTGCCTTTAACTGGTCGGTGCCGTCCTTGTAGAGCAGCGTCACCTGGCTCAGCCCGGTCTTGGTAACCGAGCGGGTCTGCTCCAGCCCCGGCTGGCCGCCCATCGCCCGCTCGATCGGCAGCGTCACCAGCCGCTCGATCTCCTCGGGCGCCAGTGCCGGCACCTGCGTGTTGATCTGCACCTGCACGCCGGTGATGTCCGGGATAGCGTCGATCTGGAGGCTGAAATAAGACCAGAGACCGATCGCCGCGACGATCGCGCTTGCCAGCGCCACACCCAGTCGGTGGCGCGTCATCCAGTGAAGCCAGCGTGCCATCGGGGCGGCCCTCAGCGCGTCAGCGGGTTGCCGCCGTTCAGGGCGCGCAACTGTTGCAGGGCCTCGATCGCGTCGCGGCGGGTGTCGAGAATCGCCGCCGTGGCGTCGAGATAGGCCTGCTGCATCTGGGTGTAGGTGGTCAGCGGAATCGCCCCCAACCGATAGTTACGATCGGCCTCCGCCGCTGCCGCGGCAAAGCGCTGGGCCGAGGCGCCGTCCCATTTCGCCAGCGCCTCGCGCTTGGCCTGATATTGCGCCGCCTGATCGAACACGTCGCGGGCGATGCGGCGCTCGGCAGCGACCAGAGTCGCATTGGCCTGGGCCTGGCGCCCCTGCTCGGCCGCGACGTCGCCGGCCTGGCGGTTCCAGAACGGCAGGCTGGTCGACAGGCGGATGCCGACATTGGTCTCACGGATGTCCGAGCGGGCATGGTCGTAATAGGGGCCGACGCTCACCACCGGAATGCGCGCCTTCTTGGCAAGGTCCACCCGCAGCCCCTGCTGGGCGAACTGCGCCCGCAGCGCCTGCAGCTCGAAATTATTGGCACTGGCTCGGTCGACCAGCAGCGCATCCGGCGGCAGGTCGGGCAAGCTCATGTCGGGTCGGACGATACGGATGCGCGCGGCAAAGGGGGCCCCGCGCAGCTGGTTGAGCTCGTACAGCACCGAATTGGCTTCGGCATCGGCGGTGGCGGCGCTGCGTTCGGCGCTGATCGCCCCGGCCTGGAGCGCGGCGGCCTCGAGCTGCGGCGCCGGGCCTGCCGGGTCGCGCGCGACGATGATCTGGGCAAGTGCCCGCATCCGGGTGGCGACGGCACGCGCCGCGGCGGCCTTCTCGTCGGCGGCGAACAGGCGGTAGCCCAGCGTCCGCGCCCGCGCCGCCAGCGTCGCATCGAACTGCTGCAAGCCGATCCGCGCCAGCGCCACCTGATGGTCGGCGATGGCGCGGCGCAGGGCGATGCGGCCGCCAAACTCGATCGGCTGGACGATCGACACGGCATAGGCCGTGCCCTCGCCGATCAGCGCGCCGCTATTGGCATCGCTGGCGCGGCGCTGGCCGAATTCCACCACCGCTTCGGGGTCCGCCCAGCGTCCCGCGGCGTCGCGCTCGACGCCCGCAGTCTCGATCTGGCGCTGGTAGAATTGCCGCTCGGGATTCTTGGCGAGAACATCCTGCACCAGCGCGTCGAGCGACAGCGCGGGCCCGCTTTGCGCCAGCGCAGGCGCCGCCGTGAAGAGCAATGAAGCTGCTGCCAGCCACCGCATGTCTGCCTCCGTTTCCAGATCCTGCGGCCCCCTAGCCACCGCCCGCCCGCAGCGTCGATTAAAACCGCGTTCAGACTCTGAACTGCTATTCAGTTGACGGCCGCGCCCGCAGCGCGAAGACGGAGCGCGTGACGCAGATACTGCTCCTCGAGGACGACCCCGGCACGGCCGACGAGATCCGGCTGGAACTCGCAGCCGCCGGCCACGGCGTCGTCCATCGCACGACGCTGGCGGCGGCCGCAGAAGTGGTGCGTGGCAGGACAACCGACCTGATGATCGTCGACCGCCAGTTGCCCGACGGCGAAGGGCTGGACCTGATCGCCACCCTGCGCGCCGAAGGCTGGCGCACGCCGGCGCTGGTGCTCAGTGCGCTGGGCAGCCTTGACGACCGGGTGCGCGGCCTGCGCGCAGGCGGCGACGACTATCTGCCCAAGCCCTTCGCTCTCGTCGAGCTGATCGCCCGGGTCGAGGCGCTGCTGCGCCGCCCGGACGAGCGACGCGATACGCGGCTGATCGTCGGTCCGCTCGATCTCGACCTGCTCGAAGGCAAGGCGAGCCGCGCCGGCCGCCCGCTCGACCTATTGCCGCGCGAGCTGAAACTGCTCGACTATCTCGTCCGCCGGCCGGGGCGGATCGTTACCCGCTCGATGCTGCTTCAGGACGTGTGGGGTTACAGTTTCGAGCCGAACAGCAATGTCGTCGACGTTCATATGGGCAGACTGCGCCGCAAGGTGGATGCCGAAGGCGAGCCGCAGCTGATCCGCAACGTGCGCGGCCAGGGATATGTCTTCGATGTTCCGGCCTGATCCACGCACCCGCGCGACCTGGCGCTGGGGTGGTGCCTTGGCGGCGATCCTGATCGTCCAGTCGCTGCTCCTCTCCGCGATCTTCTGGGTAACCGCCAACGACAATCACCGCCGCGCGATCGAGCACACGCTGCTCGACGATTGCAGCTTCTTCTCGCTGACCCCGGTCGCGGAACGGCGCGAGGAACTGCGCGAACGGCTGGCCCGCGACATCCATCGCGAGCGCTTTCTGGCGCTGTTCGATACGCGCGGACAGCGTATGGTCGGCAATGTCGCAACGCTGCCGCCCATCCCCGTCGGCCCGGGCCAGTCCTTTATCGCGACGATCGCGCCGACCGACCTGCCCGGCAAGACCAGCGACGTTGCCCGGCTGACGCTGTGCACGATGCCGGACGGCACCCGGCTGCTCGCGGGCATGGACCTGGACGATACCGAAGAGGCGCTGCGGCTGATCTGGCGTTCGCTGCTCGTGGGGCTCCTCCCCGGCCTGTTCCTGGCGCTGGGCGTCGGCCTGTTCGCCGGACGGCGCGCGGCGCGGCAGGTGGATGCCGTGCGGCTGCTGACCCAGCGCATCGTCGCGGGCGAGCTCGACCGGCGCCTGCCCGTCCCCGACCGACCCGACAGTTTCGGCCTGCTCTGCGCCCATATCAACACGATGCTCGACCGGCTGCAGATGCTCGTCGCCGAAGTGCGCGGCATCGGCGACGACATCGCGCACCAGCTCCGCACCCCGCTTACCCGGCTGCGCGCCGGCCTCGAACGGGGACTGCGCGAGGCGGAGGATCGCGCCGGCTTCGAGACCGTGGTCGATCGCGCGCTGGCGGAAATCGACGCGCTGCTAGGCATTGTCGCCGCGCTGCTGCGGCTACGCGAGCTGGAGGATGGCGAGCGGCGGAGCCGCTTCACCCGGGTCGACCTGACCCAGCTGGTCGAAGACGCCTGCGACCTGCACCGCCCCGCCGCCGAGGATCGCGGCATCACCCTGTCCTGCGCCATTGCGCCGGTGGCGCCGATCCAGGGCGACGCCAGCCTGCTGATCGAGGCCGTCGCCAATCTGATCGACAATGCCATGAAGTTCGGCCCCGCCGGCGGAACGGTAACCATCCGGCTCGCGGAAGAGGAAGGGGTTCCGGCGATCACCGTCGCCGATCAGGGCAGCGGCGTCCCCCCTGCCGAGCGCTCGCTCGTCACCCAGCGCTTCTATCGCGGCCGGCGCGACAGCGCGGGCGCCGGTCTGGGCCTGTCGCTGGTGAAGGGCATCGTCGATTTGCACGGCTTCACCCTGCATTTTGCCGCAACAGGAAGTGCCGTTACTATCCGGTGCGGCCAGAAAGAAACCGCCGGCGTCGCACCCTCACATCGTCGGGACTGACTCGGCACGCGCACAGCAACCATTCTGCGCGCCCCACCCGCCCCCAACCGCACCGATCAGGCGGATGCTTGCCGCAAGTCTGCGGGTCTGGAGGTCGATCACCTTGCGCCGTGCCTGTAGGGCGGTCGCCTGCGCCGTCGCCACGTCAAGATACGTGACAACGCCCTTTCCGTAGCGGTTTAGCGCGAGTTGTTCTGCCTCCCCCGCCATTTGCACAGCCTGCGCTTCGGCGTCGGCCTCGTCGGCGAAATGGTGGAGCTGGGCAAGATTGTCCTCGACCTGCTGGAACGCAGCGAGCACCCGCGTCCGATAATCGGCGGTCGTTTCGTCCCAACGCGCACGGGCGGTGGCAAGCGCAGCGCGGCGGCGGCCGCCATCGAAGATCGAGAGGATCGCGCTGGGGCCGATCGACCAGAAGCTGTTGGGCGCGGCGACCAGTCCGGCCAGCGCCGTGTTCTGCACGCCGCCGGTACCGCCCAGCACGATCGAGGGGAAGAAGGCCGCCCTGGCGGCGCCGATACCGGCATTGGCGGCGAACATCCGGCGTTCGGCGGCGGCGATGTCGGGGCGGCGCTGGAGCAGTGTCGAGGGCAGCACCGCCGGGATCGCCGGGATCGCCGGCTGCCCCTCCGCGGCGGGGAGCGAGAAGCTGCTCGCCGGCGCGCCGGCCAGGCTGGCGATGGCATGTTCGACCAGCGCGCGTGCTGCCGCGATGTCGGCAAGCTGGGCGCGGGCATCGGCGAGCAATGCCCCCGAGCGCGCGACGTCGATGCCCGAGGCGATGCCGCCCGCAAAGCGCCTGCGGATCAATGCATCGGCCTGGGCATAGGCCTCCACTGTGGCGCCGAGCATATGCGCCTGCGCGTCGAGACCGCGCAGCTCGACATAATGCTGCGCCAGCTCGGTTTCGAGCGCGAGGCGGATGGCGGCTAGATCGTCGGCGCTCGCCTGCGCTGCGGCGCGGCTGGAAGCAAGCCGGGCGTGCAGCCCGCCCCACAGATCGGGTTCCCAGCCGATACCGGCCGAAAGCGTGTCGGCGGCATATTCGTCGGGCTGGTTGCCACCGCGCAGCGGGCGGTGGTCCGACTGGCGGTTCTGGGTCAGGTCGCCGCGCGCGCCGAGGCTAGGCAGCAGGTCCGCCCGCGTCGCGCCGATATAGGCACGGGCCGCTTCATAGCGTGCCACTGCCGCTTCCAGCGTAGGGTTGTCCTGCGCAACCCGTGCTTCGAGGCCGTCCAGCACCGGATCGGCGAACAGCGTCCACCAGCGGCCATCGGCAGGGAGCGCGGGCGCAGCCTGGGTCCAGGGACCGGCTTCCTTGAACTGCGGCGGGGCAGGAACGACCGGCGGATGATAGGCAGGCGTGGTCCCGCAGCCCGCAAGTGCCGTGGCCAGCGCAAGGCCGGCGAGCGTCAGCCGCTTACGCATGGCTCTGCTGCACCCGCACCAGTTCGCCCTCGCTCACCGAGTCTGGCGGATTGTCGACGACACGGTCACCGGGCTTGAGGCCGCCCAGCACTTCCACCGTCGGGCCGAGATCGCGGCCGATGGTGATCGCCTGGAGGTGGATGCGGTCGCCTGGCCCCACCAGCGCCACGCGCGCGCCCTGCGCCCGGAACACCAGCGCGCTCGACGGGATCTGCACCGTACCTGCCTGACCGGCGGTGTTGAACGCGACCTTGGCATAGCCGCCGGGCTTCAGCATTGCGCCGGGGTTGTCGGTGACGAGCTGGACCTGGAAGGCGCCGCTCTGCTGGCTGATCGCACCCGACTGGGCGATTACCTGCGCCGTGAAGCTGCGGCCCGGGTAATCGGGTACGCTCAGTGTCGCGGCAAGGCCGGGATGGATCGCGGCCGAATAGACCTGCGGCACGCTGACATAGATGCGGATCTTGCGGACATCGGCGACCGAGAAGAGCGGCTGCGCATTGCCGCTGCTCGGCCCCACCAGATCGCCGATATCGGCGGCGCGCTGCGTCACTACGCCGGCAAAGGGCGCGCGCACCGTGGCGAAGCCCTTCATCGCCAGCAACCGACCGAGATTGGCCCGCGCAGCGTTGACCGCAGCGTTGCGCACGGCGAGCTCGCCATTCTTTTCGTCTGCTTCCTGCTGCGACACCGAATGGGTGGTGAGCAGGTCGTTCCAGCGCGCCGCCGTGCTCCTGGCGAGGCTGGCATTGGCGAGCGCACTGGAAAGGTCGGCGCGCGCCTGGCCGATCTGCTGGTCGAGCTCGGGCGTGTCGATCTGGGCGAGCGGGGTGCCGGCCGCGACGGTGGCGCCGATATCCTTGTCCCAGGCGCGGACATAGCCGGCCACCCGGGCATAGAGCTTGGCGGCGTCCCAGGCCTCCATCGTGCCCGGCAGGCTGAGCGTGCCGGTAGCGGCGGCGGCCTGTACCGGCACGAGGTGGACGACTGGGATCGAGCGCGCATCAGACCAGTGCTGGGCCTCGCCGGCATCATGGGCGCGGCTCATCGTGCCGAGCGCGATCACGGCACCGGCGATCACGACGGCGGCGATACCGGCGGTCTTCAGGCCGCGCGGGGCGTGGGTCTGGGAGGACAGGGGAGCTTCACTCTGCATAAACAAGATCCTCGGCTGCGAGGTCGGAGGGTTGACGAAGCTTGTCGCGGCGGTGCGCGATGCTGAACACGACGGGGACGAAGATCAGCGTGGCGAGCGTCGCGCAGATCAGGCCGCCTATCACGGCGCGGCCCAGCGGGGCGTTCTGTTCGCCGCCTTCGCCGAGGCCCAACGCCATCGGCGCCATGCCGATGATCATGGCGAGCGCGGTCATCAGCACCGGGCGGAAGCGGGTGGCACCCGCTTCCATCGCGGCCTTCAGCGCGTCGCCGGTTTCGGCCAGCCGCTCGCGGGCGAAGCTGACCACCAGCACCGAGTTGGCGGTGGCGACGCCCATGCACATGATCGCGCCGGTGAGCGCCGGCACCGACAGCGGCGTGTGGGTGGCGAACAGCATCCAGATGATTCCCGCCAGCGCTGCCGGCAGTGCCGAAACGATCACCGCCGGATCGATCCACGACTGGAAGTTGACGACGATCAGCAGGTAGATCAGCACCACCGCGCCGGCGAGGCCGAACAGCAGGCCGGAGAAGGCCGTGTTCATCGTCTCGACCTGACCGCGCAGCGCGACGGTGGCACCCTTGGGGGCCTGAGCGGCGGTGTCCTTGATGATCTTCTGGATACCGCCCGCGACGGCACCGAGATCGCGGCCCTGCGTGGTTGCATAGACGTCGAACACTGGCTGAACCGCATAATGCGAGACCACCGCCGCACTCGGTTCGCGGTGGAGCGTGCCGAGGCCGCCGAGCAACTGGGCGCTGCCCTGCGCGCCGGTCACCGGCATGGTCTGCAGGTCCGACATCGTATCGACGCGATATTGGGGTGCCTGAACGACGATCGGATAGGATACGCCGTTCTTTGGGTTGAGCCAGAAGGCCGGGGCAATCTGGAAGCTGCCGGCGAGGTTGACCGACAGGCTCCTGGTCACGTCGTTTTCGGTGATTCCGACGCGATTGGCCTGCGCCCGATCCACGTCGAAGCCGAGTTCAGGATAGTCGTTCGCCTGCTGGACGCGGACATCGGCGATACCGGCGATATGGTTCATCTTCTCGGCGAGCAGGTGGGCATAGGCTTCGTTCGCCTTCTGGTCGGGGCCGGCGACCTGCACGTCGATCGGGGCCGGCGCGCCGAAGTTCAGGATCTGGCTGATGATGTCGGCCGGCAGGAACGAGAAGGTCGAGCCCGGGAAGGCCTCGGGCAGCGCCTTGCGCAGCGCCTTCACATAGCCGTCGGTCGGCTTGTGCTCCTTGGAGAGCGTGATCAGGATGTCGCCGTCCTGCGGGCCGATGCCGCCGGTGTTCGAATAGGCGCGGTTGATGCCGCTGACCGGCAGGCCGATATTGTCAACGATCGAGACGAGCTGGTCGGGCGGAACGACGCCGCGGATGCGGTCCTCGATCCGGTCGAACAGCGCGGCCGTTTCCTCGATGCGGGTGCCGACGGGCGCGCGAACGTGCAGGTTGATCTGCCCTGCGTCGACCGAGGGGAAGAAGGTCTGCCCCAGCATCGGGATCAGCGCGAAGGAGGCGAGCACCACCAGCAGGAAGCCGGGGACGAACGCCTTGCGCCGGGCGAGTGCGAAACCGAGCAGCGACAGATAATAGCGGCGGATCGCTTCGAAGCGCATTTCGAAGCCGTGCTGGAAGCGCCGGAACGGATTGCGGCTCTTGGGCGTGCCCGCCATTGCGTCATGGCTGGCCATATGCTCGGCAGTATGCGCGCCGGCATGCTGACGGAGCAGGAAATTGCCCATGGTCGGCACCAGCGTGCGGCTGAGCACGAAGCTGGCGATCATCGCGAACACCACCGCTTCCGCCATCGGCGCGAACAGGAAGCCCGCGACGCCCGGCAGGAAGAACATCGGCAGGAAGGCGATGCAGATGCAGAGCAGCGAGACGAACGCCGGCTGCACGATCTGACGCGCACCGTCGAGGATCGCGTCGCGCACCGTCTTGCCCTGTTCGAGGTGCCAGTTGATGTTCTCGATGGTCACGGTCGCGTCGTCGACGAGGATGCCGACCGCCAGCGCCAGGCCGCCGAGCGTCATGATGTTGAGCGTCTGCCCGGCGGCGGCGAGGCCCGCGACGGCGGCAAGCACCGCCAGCGGGATCGACGCGGCAATGATCACCGTCGAGCGCCACGAGCCGAGGAACAGCAGGATCATCAGGCTGGTCAGCGCAGCGGCGATCGCGCCTTCGCGGACCACGCCGGATACGGCCGCCTTCACGAACAGCGACTGGTCGGATAGCGGCAGCACCTTCAGGTCGGGCGGCAGCGTCTGGGCAAGCCGGGGCAGCAGCGCCTTCACCTGATCGACGATGGCGATGGTCGAGGCCGCGCCGCTCTTCAGGATCGTCATCAGCACCGCGCGGTGGCCGTCGACACGGACGATGTTGCGCTGGGGCGGCGAACCGTCATGGACATGGGCGACGTCGCGCATCAGCACGGTGGCGCCGTCGACGGTCTTGATCGGCAAATCGTTGAGCTGGTCGATCACTTCGGGCGAGTTGTTCAGCCGGATGTTGTATTCGTAGCTGCCGATCTTGGTGGTACCGGCCGGCACGATCTGGTTCTGCTGCGCCAGCGCATTGCCGACATCGGTGGCGGAGAGATGATGTGCCTGCAGCGCGGCCGGATCGAGATCGATCTGAATCTGCCGCTCCTTGCCGCCATAGGGCGAGGGCACGGCCGCGCCGCCCACCGAGGCGAGTGCCGGGCGGATCGCATTCTGACCCAGGTCGAAGATCTTCGCTTCCGACAGCGTCTTGGACGACAGCGCGAGCTGCACGATCGGCACCGTCGAGGCGTTGTAGTTCAGGATCAGCGGCGGCGTGATGCCGGGCGGCATCTGCTTGAGCACGGTCTGGCTCATGCTCGTCACCTGCGCGGTGGCGGTGCGGATGTCGACGTTCGGGCGGAAGAAGATCTTGACGATGCCGATGCCGGCGAGGCTCTGGCTCTCGATGTGATCGATGTCGTTCACCGTCGAGGTGAGCTGCCGCTCGTAATAATAGACGACGCGGCCGGACATCTCCTCGGGCGGCAGGCCGCGATAGGTCCAGACCGCGGCGATCACTGGAATCTTGATGTCGGGGAAGATGTCGGTCGGGGTCTCCAGCGCCGCCACCCCGCCACCCAGCACGATCAGGATCGCAAGGACGACGAAGGTATAGGGCTTGCTGAGCGCGATCCGGATGAGGTGAAGCATGGGCAGCCTGCGCAACGGGAACGAAGTGCCGGCCCCGTGACGCGAGGGGGTGGGGGACGCCCCGGCGCCGGCGCGAGGGCATTTGCTCCCGCGCTGCAGCAATGGCGAATTAAATGAATTTCACCTTGGCTGCTGGGGTATCCCGATACGGGCGATCAGGCCCGGGCGGGCATCGTCGAACACCAGCGTAAAGCCATGCAGGTGCAGGATCGCGCTGACCACCGCCAGTCCCAGCCCGGTGCCTTCCACCCCGGCCGCGCCGCTCGCGCGGTGGAAGCGGCGCAGCACCGCCTCGCGCTCGTCGGG
The DNA here is from genome assembly GCF_056314185.1 of Sphingomonas sp. DMC8. NCBI lineage: Bacteria > Pseudomonadati > Pseudomonadota > Alphaproteobacteria > Sphingomonadales > Sphingomonadaceae > Sphingomonas > Sphingomonas sp. DMC8. The sequence goes on from NZ_JBQUYV010000003.1 coordinate 384,369, forward strand.
CGCAATGCCCGGGCCGTCGTCGATCACCTCGATCAGCGCGATCTCGCCCTCGCTGCGCACATGAACCCGCACCGCGCTGCGGGTAAACTTGATGGCATTGTCGATCAGGTTGCCAATGGCCTCCGCCAGCAACTCATGGTCCGCGCATATGATCGGCTGGTCCGCAATGCGGACGGCCAGCGCGACACCCCGTTCCTCCGCCAGCGGATCGTACAGCTCGGCCAGCGCGCGAACCAGCGGCGCCAGCGCCAGCGCCTCCATGCCTGCGCGTCGGCCGCTGGCCTCCAGTTCAGCAATGCGGAGAAGCGCGGCGAACCGATCGACCACCGCATCGAGGTCTTCTACCGCGCTTTGGGTCGTGGCGCGCGCGGCAGGCGGCAGATCGGCCGCCTGGAGCATCCGCGACAGCGCAGTCCGCACGCGCGTGAGCGGGGTCCGCAGGTCGTGCGCGATCGCGTCCGTGGCGTTCTTCACTTGCGCTACGACATGCGCCACTTCTTCGAGCATCAGATTCACCGTCGCGGCGAACTGGTCGAGTTCGTCATGGCGTCCGGCGATGGGCATGCGGTGCGCGAGGCCCCCCGCGGCGATCACCCGGCTTGCGCGTTCTAGATCGCGGACCCGGCGAAGCGGTCCCATGCTGAGCAGGATCGCCGCCGTCAGCACCGTCGCGGTCCCCGCCAGCCCGCTCACCAGCAAGATCTGTAGCAGCCGCAGCCGCAGATCCTGCACCGGCGAGATATCCCGTGCCTGTATGATCGTTTCGCCATTCGGCGTGCGCACCGCCAGCACCCGCAACATGCCATGTGCTCCGTCGCGCGCCGCCAAGGTATAGGGCGTGCCCAGGCGATAGGGCTCCGGCAGGCGGATATTGCCTATCACCTGCTCACCGTCGCGCCCGAGCAGCGCAAAATAATTGAGGCCGGGCGTGGTGTTGGCAATTTCGGCACGCATACGATCGGGCAACGCCGCCGCTGGCGCCGCCAGCAGGGTACGAGCGCGGGTATAGAGAATCTGGTCGCTGCGTACGGTCAGTTCATGCGCCGTGAAGATGTAGCTGATCGCCAGCGTAGCCCAAAGCCCGGCCAGGAACACCGCCCCCAGCATCACCGTCAGCCGAAACGGCGTGGTCCTGCGCACATCGCGCCAGCGGAGGCGGTCAGACGGCATCGAGCCGATAGCCTTCGCCCTTCACCGTGGTGATCGCCGAGGACGCGCCGGGCACATCGAGCTTGCGGCGCAAGCGGGCGATATGGACGTTGATCAGGTTGGCCCCTGGGTCGAAATGATAGTTCCACACCTGCTCGAACAGCATCCGGCGGCTGACGGTGGTGCCTGCGTGCCGCATCAGGAATTCGAGGAGCTTGAATTCCATCTGGAGCAGCCGCACCGGCGTTCCCGCCACCTGCGCCTCGCGCCGGAGGAGATCAAGCCGGACGCGGCCCACCTGCAGTATCGCCTCGGTCGCTGGCCTGCTCCTTCGGAGCAGCACTTCGACGCGCACCGCCAGCTCACTCGGCGCGAACGGCTTGATGAGGTAATCGTCGCCGCCGGCCCGCAGGCCGGCAATCCGCTGATCGACATCGCCCAGCGCACTGACCATCAGGACCGGTGCCTCAATGCCCGCGCCGCGCAACTCGGCAAGCAGCGAAAGGCCATCCATGTCCGGCAGCAACCGGTCCAGCGTAAGCGCCTCGGGAGGATTCGACCGCACTCGAGCCAGCGCCTCGCTGCCGGTGCTGGCGGTATCGACACAATGGCCATGCGCGGCTAGCTCGCTTGCGATCGCGTCCGCCGTTGCCGGATCGTCTTCTACCACCAGAATATTGGCCATGGGGCTATGATAGAAGCCGGCGCACAATCGGCAAGCAGCCAGCCCG
>NZ_JBQUYV010000004.1:0-380802 GCF_056314185.1 Sphingomonas sp. DMC8
CTCCGCCGGCCCCGAGCGAACGCCCCTCAGGTTCAATCAATTTCAACTGCTTACAGCCACCCGCGCACAGGTCTCATCAATTTACCCGTCGAACCAGTGGCGGCGGAGAAAATAGGCGCCGATCGCCAGCGCCATCACCACGCACATCGCGACCACGCCGTCGAACGCCCAGGGCTCATGGGCATAGGGGATGCCGTCGACATTCATCCCGAGCAGGCCGGTCAGGAACGTCAGCGGCAGGAAGATCATCGCCACGATCGCGATCACCAGCGAGCGCTGGTCGAGCAGTTCGCCGCGCAGATCGGTCAGCGTCTCGTGCGTCAGCGCGGCGCGTTCGCGGATGCTTTCCAGCTCCTCCGCCATCCGCGCGGCACGGTCGCCGGCGGCCGCCAGGTGCAGCCGGTCGTCCTCGCGCAGCCAGTCGCCGGGTAGCGCCGCCAGCTTCTCGATCGCGGCGCGCTGCGGCGTGAGAAAGCGGCGATAGCCGATCGCCTGCACCCGCACCTTGTTGACCATCCGCCGCAGTTCGAAGGCGCGGTGGCCCGAAATCTGCTCCTCGCAATCGTCCAGCGAGTCGCCGAGTTCGGCCACCATCGGGTCCAGTTCCTCGGTAATCGCCAGCGCGATCGCTGCGATCAGGTCGCCGGGATCGAGGATGCGGCCTGCCTCCACCTGCTCGCGCACGGTCTTCAGCGCGTTGAGCGGCTTGCGCGTGACGGAGAAGACGCAGCCGCCCAGCGCGTACATGCGGATCGACGCCAGCGGGTCGGATGCCGTCATCGCTTCCGACGACAGCCCGCGCAGGTTGATCACGGCGCCTTCGCCGACGGCGTCGCAGCGCGGCCGCGTCTCGGTCGCGGTCAGCGAATCGATGACATAGGGCGACAGCTTCGCCTCGCCGCCCAGCCATAGCTGGGCGCGCTCGTCATTGGTGGTCAGGTGGATCCAGGTGAGGCCGCCCTGCGCATCGAGCGCCGCGCGCATCGTCGGCTGCTCGACCTTGCCGTCCTTCACGACATAGGCGAAGCCGCTCATGCGCGCATTTCCAGCCATAGCGAAAGGCCGGGGCCTGGATCGGCCGGCGGCGTGGCACAGGGGATTCGCGCGGCATCGGCGCGGGCACGGTTGAGGATCGCTTCGGGCACGTCCTCCAGATGGAAGACCCGGTCCGCCTGTGCAAGCAGCCGTGCCTGGCGGAGCGTGAGTTCTTCGGGATCGGGGGAGGCAATGCGCAGCGCCACCAGCGCGCTCGTCGGGGCATCGCCTGGCGCCAGCCAGCCCGCAACATCGCCGCCGCCCGCCAGTAGATCGAGCGGCCCGCCTTCGCCCAGTGCTTCGGCGAGTGCCCGCCGCCGGGCGGCAGGGTCCGGCCAGCGCGCCTTCATCGCCGCCCGTGCCGCACCCAGCGCATGGGCCAGCGTGCCCAGCCCCTGTGGCAGCAAGGCCTCCAGCCGCTGGCGCAGCGCCGCGGCCAGACCGGCCGACACGCCACCGGTGCCGATCGCCACCAGTACCGGGTCGCGGTCCACGATGGCGGGCAGGGTGAAATCGCACAGATCAGGGCGATCGACGCAATTGACCAGCACGCCGCGCGCCCGAAGCCGCGCCACCACCGCTTCGGGCGCTTCGGTAGCGACGATCGCGAGCGCGGCCTCCGCCGCTTCGCCAACCACCATGGCGCCAGCGCGGTCGAGCAGCCGGCGTTTCGCCGCAGCCGGCTCGCCTTCGCCGACCAGGATAACCGGCCGCCCCGCCAGCCGGACGAACAGCGGCAGGGCGGTCAGGCTCATTGCAGCCAGTCCGGCACTTGCTCGGCGGCCATGATCTCTTCGGCGCGGATACGCCCGGCGACCACGGCATAGCGGTCGCCCGACACCAGCACCTCGGGCACGAGCGGGCGGCTGTTGTAAGTGCTCGCCATGGTCGCGCCATAGGCGCCGGCCGTTTCCAGCACGGCGAGGTCGCCGGATGCGACCTTGTCGATCTCGCGCGCCTTCACGAACACGTCGGTGCTTTCGCACACCGGCCCGGCGACATTGGCGGTGAAGCGCTCGCCGCTCGGCTTCACTGCGGCAAAGCCGTGATAGGCATCGTACAGCGCCACCCGGGCAAGGTCGTTCATCGCCGCATCGACGATCACCCAGGGATGGGTGACGCCCGGCTTGACCCACAGCACTTCGGTGACGAGCACGCCGGCATTGCCGGAAATGGTGCGGCCCGGCTCGAACATCAGCTCGACGTTCCAGCCCTGCGTCACCCGCGCGACTATCGCCGCATAGGCTTCGGGCGTCGGCGGCACTTCGCCCGGGCGATAGGCGACGCCCAGCCCGCCGCCCAGATCGACATGCGTGATGGTGTGGCCGGCGGCCCGCAGCTCGGCCAGCAGCTTGCCGACGCGCTCGAACGCCGCCTCCAGCGGGGCGAGGCCGAGCAGCTGGCTGCCGATATGCACCGCAATGCCGTGCAGGTTCAGCCCCGGCAGCTTGCCCAGCCGGTCGAAGATCGCCGGTGCCTCGCCGATCGGAAGGCCGAACTTGTTCTCGGCCTTGCCGGTCGAGATCTTCTCATGCGTGCCGGCGTCGACATCGGGATTGACGCGCAGTGCGGCGCGGGCGGAAAGGCCGCGCTCGGCCGCCAGCGCGGCGAGCACCACGCCTTCTTCCTCCAGCTCGAGGTTGAACTGGCCGATCCCGGCCTCCAGCCCCTTCACCAGCTCGGCGCGCGTCTTGCCGACGCCGGAAAAGACGATGTCCTTCGCCGCCACGCCGGCGGCCAGCGCACGCGCCATTTCGCCGCCGGAGACGACATCGGCGCCATAGCCTTCATTGGCGAGCAGCTTGAGCACCGCCAGGTTCGGATTGGCCTTGATCGCAAAGGCCAGATGCACCCGGCCCAGCGGCTTCAGCGCATCGCGAAAGGCGCGGGCATTGGCCCGGAACCGCTCGGCGGAATAGACATAGACGGGCGTGCCCACTTCGGCAGCGATGCGGGCAAGCGGAATAGCTTCGACGTGCAATTGGCCGTCGATCATCGAAAAATCGGTCATGAACCTCGGTGCGGCCCTGGGCCGTCAGATCAGTTGGGAGGTAGGTCGAACTCGTCGCTCCGCCGCGCTTCCGAACTCTGGATCAGATCGTCGCTGCGGGCGGGGCGGGTTTGCGCCGGCGCTTTGAGAAGGGCGGAAGGCGAGGGCGTCGCCGCGGCGCCATAGGGCGCAACCGGCAACGAGGCCCCCGGCGCGGGGGCAAGGCCCTCGCGCGCGCCGCAGCCGCACAGTCCGAGCGCAAGGCCCGTGGCGAACAGCAGTCGCTTCCTCATGCTTCCTCCTCGCGGCCCTTGCGAGCCGCCGCTATGGCCGCGCGAACCCGCGCGGGCGCCGTGCCGCCGAAGCTGGTGCGGCTGTTCACCGACGCATCGACGCTGAGCACGTCATATACGCGATCATCGATGCGCGCGTCGATTTCCTTTAGCGCATCGATCGATAGCTGATCGAGCCGCACGCCGTCGGCCTCCGCCCGCGCCACCGCGCGGCCGGTGATGTGGTGCGCCTCGCGGAACGGGATGCCGCCTTCGCGCACCAGCCAGTCGGCCAGGTCGGTGGCGGTCGAATAGCCTGCCTCGGCGGCGGCGCGCATCCGCTCGAGCCGGAAGGTGGCGCTTTCGACCATGCCGGTCATCGCCGCGATGCTCAGGCCGAGCAGGTCGTGCGCCTCGAACACCGGCGGCTTGTCGTCCTGCATGTCCTTCGAATAGGCGAGCGGCAGCCCCTTCATCGTCATCATCAGGCTGAACAGCGCGCCGCTGATCCGCCCGGCATGGCCACGCACCAGCTCGGCCGCGTCGGGATTGCGCTTCTGCGGCATGATCGAGCTGCCGGTCGACCACTGGTCGGACAGCGCGACGAAGCCGAAGGGCTGGCTGGCCCAGATCACGAACTCTTCCGCCAGCCGGCTGAGGTGCAGGCTGCACTGCGCGGCGGCGGTCAGATAATCGAGCGCGAAGTCGCGGTCCGATACCGAATCGAGCGAGTTGCGCGTCGGCCCGTCAAAGCCCAGCGCCTTCGCGGTCGCCTCGCGGTCGAGGTTGAACCCCGTCCCTGCCAGCGCCGCCGAGCCGAGCGGGCAGAGGTTCATCCGCGCCCGCGCATCCTTCAGCCGCGAGCGATCGCGCGCGAACATCTCGAAATAGGCCATCAGGTGATGGCCCAAAGTCACCGGCTGCGCGACCTGAAGGTGGGTGAAGCCCGGCATCACGCTGTCGGCATGCTGCTCGGCCCGCGCCAGCAGCGCATCCTGCAGTGCGCCCAGTGCCGCATCGGCCTGGTCGATCGCGTCGCGCACCCACAGGCGGAAATCGGTCGCCACCTGGTCGTTGCGCGAGCGCGCAGTGTGCAGCCGACCGGCGACCGGCCCGATCTTCTCGGCCAGCCGGCTTTCGGACAGCATGTGAATGTCTTCGAGCGCCAGATCCTCGGGCACGCCGTTCGCGGCAAAGTCCTCGGCGACCTGGTCGAGTCCCGCCCCGATCGTCGCGGCATCTTCCGCGCCAACAATGCCCTGCTGCCCCAGCATCGCGACATGCGCCTTCGATCCGCGCAGATCCTGGCGCCACATCCGCTTGTCGAAGGGAATAGAGGCGTTTATCTCCCGCATCACCGCGGACGGGCCTTCGGCAAAGCGCCCACCCCACATGCTATTGGAGCTATGCTTGCGCTCGGTGATCGGTCTTCTCCTTCTGGGCGCCCTTGCAGTTGCGGGGTGCGATAAGCAATCCCAGCCGCCACAGCAAGCGAACGCAAGCGCGGCGCCGGCGATCCCGGCTGCCGGAGCGCCCGATCGCAGCCACAAGGGCGAAGCGGCGCCCACGCTGGCGTTCACCGACATGGCGGGCAAGAAGACGACGCTGGCCGATTTTCGTGGCAAGCCGGTGCTGGTCAATCTGTGGGCGACCTGGTGTGCGCCGTGCATCAAGGAAATGCCGACGCTCGACGCGCTCGCGGCAAAGGCTGGCGACCGCCTGACCGTGATTCCGCTCAGCCAGGACCAGAAGGGCAAGGCCGTGGTCGCGCCCTTCTTCGCCCAGCATGGCTACAAGGCGCTGAAGCCCTGGCTTGATACCGATTCCACATTCTCGCTCCAGCTCGGCGTGAACCTGCCGACGACGATCCTGTTCGATTCGGCCGGCAAGGAAGTGTGGCGCCTTTCGGGTGAGTTTGACTGGGCCGGGGACAAGGCCGCCGCGCTGATCGCCGAAGCGAAATAGCCGCGCCGGACTACGCCATTCCTGCCAGCACCTCGCGCAGCCAGGCCTCGGTTGCGCCCGGATGCGTCACCGGCAGCATATGGCCGCCTTCGATCAGGGTAAGCTGTGCGCCGGGAATCTGCGCGGCCGTGCGCTCGCCATGGACGGCGGGATCGAGCACGGCATCCTGCCGGCCATAGAGAATCGCCACCGGCAGCGTGATTTCGCCATAGTGCGGCACCATCGCCGCGACGGCGGCACGGGCCATGCCCAGTTCGAAGCTGCCCATTTCATAGGATTTGGATCGGGCCGCGAGCGCGCCGCCGCCGGCCGTGGCGAAATCTGCCGGCACCGGATCGGGGGCGAACACGGCGGCGGCATTGCTGCGGCCCCGCGCTACCGCCATCGGCACGGCAATGGTCCAGGCGATCGGCCGGCGCAGCGGTAGCGGTGCCATCAGCCCGGCGAACACCGCCGGCGGGCGATCGACCGGCTGGGTCAAGGGCGCGATCAGCGCCAGCGCACCGGGCAGGTCCGGCCGCTCTAACGCCATCGCCAGGGCCAGCGCGCCGCCCATCGAATGCCCGACAACCAGCGGCTTTTCGAGCCCGAGCTGCTCGATCAGCGCCGCGATCATCCGTGCCTGCCCGGCAAGGTCGGGGCGAGCACCGGTCAGATGCGAATGCCCCCAGCCCGGCCGGTCGACCAGAACCACGCGATGGTCGCGCGCCAGATGCGCCGCCAGCGAATGGCTGAAGTTGCGCACCTGGCCCATCAGCCCGTGGATCATCACGATGGGCGGCGTGTCGGGGGGCGGCGTGTCGGGTGTTTCCTCCGGCCCCAGCTCGACAAAGTGCAGCCGCGCGCCTTCGACATCGGCAAAGCGGCCGTCGGGCGGCACCATCTCCTCGGCCTTGCGCCCCACCCAGGCCGACCAGCCGGCGAGCCCGAGAACGCCTATCCCCGCAAGTCCGAACGGTATCAGCATCCGAATATCTCCTCCCCCATCGAACGCCTCCCGGCATGTTTCGATGCCTAGCGGATATAGCCGTTCTTGCGCAGAAAGTCCTTCAGGTCCGGCACGAACGGCGCCTTGTTCCACGTCGAATGCGGATCATAATGCGCCAGCATATCCTTCCATGCCCGCCCGAACTGGCCGACACGGGCCGCATCGGCGACATAGCCGGCGCAGGCGCCGTTGCGTTCGACATCCGGCGAGGCGGGCGCCGTGCACGCCGCCCGCGCTTCCGCCATCTTCATTTCGAATAGCGGGCGCAGGCCCGGCATTGCCGATACGTCGATGCTCTTGCCGTCCCGGATGTTCAGCACCAGCGGCGGCGGCATGCTGCCGGCATAGCTGGAGAAGCGATAGAGAAACGTGTCATCGGTCAGCACGAAATCGGCGATCCCGTCGCCGGAGATGTCGATCGGGAATTCGTCGATCGTCGCATCGAACAGGCCGGTCGTCTTGCCGTTGCCGATCGGTCGCCGCAGCCGCACCACCTGATAATGGTCTCCCGTGGGCACGGCGACATCGATCACGCTGCAGCAATGTGCGCCCCCGGTGAAGGTCTCCAGCAGGACCGCCGGCTGCTTCACCCGCTCGTCGACGCGGCCGATGCCGAAGCGATAGCTGATGCCCGGCAGGCCGCGAAGGGTAACCGGCTGCATCCCCGGCTGGGTGATGGTGACGACGGCGACCCGGTCCTGCGGGCTCGGCGCATCGGACGGCGCGATCGTCAGGCGCAGACTGTCATAGGTGTAGGTGACGCTGCCCTTGTCGGGTTGCCAGTCGAGCAGACTGCGCCAGGGCAGCGACGGCAGGCTGGGCTGGGCAGGCTGGGAGGAAGCAGGCGAGACGAAGGACAGCGCTGCAGCGAGCGCCGTTACAAGCAACGATACGCGCATGAGGACAGAGGCTCCGATTCGAGGAACGCCGCCAATATATCGGGCTCCCAACCCTCCGTCTATCGACGGATATGCACAGTTCGTCGCAATTTCATCCCGCGACGGACTCCTCGCCTTCCTCGCGTTCCTGCGCCTGCCGCGCCCACATTTCGGCATAGACGCCGCCTTCGCGCAGCAGCTCGGCATGGGTGCCCTGCTCGACGACGCGGCCCGCCTCCAGCACCACGATGCGGTCGGCATGGACCACGGTCGACAGGCGATGCGCGATGACGATGGTGGTGCGGCCCTGCTCGATCGCTTCCAGCGTCGCCTGAATGTCGGCCTCGGTGCGGCTGTCGAGCGCGCTGGTGGCTTCGTCGAGGATCAGGATCGGCGGGTTCTTCACCAGCGTGCGGGCGATCGCGACGCGCTGCTTCTCGCCGCCCGACAGCTTCAGCCCCCGCTCGCCGACGCGGGTGTTCAGCCCCTGGGGCAGTGCCTGGATGAAGCCGGCGATGGCCGCACCGCGCGCGGCATCGGCGATTTCCTCCGGCGTCGCACCTTCGCGGCCATAGGCGATGTTGTAGCCGATCGTTTCGTTGAACAGCACCGTATCCTGGGGCACGATGCCGATCGCGGCGCGCAGGCTCGCCTGGGTCACGCCGCGTATGTCCTGCCCGTCGATGGTGATGCGGCCGCCGGTCACGTCGTAGAAGCGGTACATCAGCCGGGCGAGCGTCGACTTGCCCGCACCCGACGGCCCGACCACCGCGACCGTGGCGCCCGCGGGAATATCGAGATCGATGCCCTTCAGGATCTGCCGGTCGGGATCATAGCCGAACTGCACGCCCTCGAACCGGACATGGCCGCGCGCGATCGCCAGCGGCGGCGCGTCGGCTGCGTCCTTCACTTCGGCATTGGTGTCGAGCAGGTCGAACATCGCCCCCATGTCGATCACGCCCTGCCGGATCGTGCGATAGACCCAGCCGAGCATGTCTAGCGGGCGGAACAACTGGCTGAGCAGGGTAGAGACCAGCACCACGGCGCCCGGCGTGAATTGGCCCGTCGACCAGCCGAACACCACCAGCGCCATGCCGGCTGCCAGCATCAGATTGGTGATCATCGCCTGGCCGATATTGAGCCAGGCGAGCGAATTCTCGCTGGTGACGGCCGCGTTCATATAGGCGGTCATTGCCTTGTCGTAGCGCGCGCTCTCCCGGGCTTCGGCGTTGAAATATTTGACCGTTTCGAAGTTGAGCAGCGAATCGACCGCGTGCGCGACCGCGCCGGTATCAAGGTCGTTCATCTGTTCGCGCAGCTTTGATCGCCAGTCGGTCACCCAGCGGGTGAAGGCGATATAGACGATCACCATCGCCAGCGTGCCGCCCACCAGCCAGCCGCCGAACTTCGTGCCGAAAATGCTCAGCACGATGGCCAGCTCAAGGATGGTCGGCGCAATGTTGAACAGCAGGAAATAGAGCATCGTGTCGATGCTCTTGGTGCCTCGTTCGACCACCTTGGTGACGGCGCCGGTGCGCCGCTCCAGATGGAAGCGCAGGCTCAGCTGGTGGAGGTGGCGGAACACGTCGGAGGCGAGCCGGCGGGTCGCATCCTGCCCCACCCGCTCGAACACGGCGTTGCGGACGTTTTCGAACAGCACCGTTCCCAGCCGGGCGGCGGCGTAGCCGGTGGTCATCGCCACGACCAGCCACACGCCGCTGCGCGGGCCGGATGCCATCGCGTCCACCGCCCCCTGCAGGCCGAACGCGCCATAGATCTGCACCAGCTTGGATACGAGCACGAGCAGCAGCGCGAGCACGATACGTACCCGCAACCCCGGCGCATGGCGCGGCCAGAGATAGGGAAGGAAGCGGCGCATGGTGGCGAGCATCGGGCGCTCGGCCGCAGCAGACGGGGTTTCGGGAGGCATGGTCCCCATCTGGGGCGCAGGCGGCCGCGATGCAACGCCCGATGCGTGTCAGCGTGGGCGAGTCCACAGCCCCGGCGGACGCGGGCCGGGCTGGCGCCGGGCAGCGGCCAGCGCGGCGGCGAATATCGCGTGGAGCTTTTCGCCCGCCGAGGTCGTAACCCGCGTGTCCCAGGCGGTGGCCCCGCGCGCGGCGACCTTGCGGCCGATCCCGCCATAAATATCCGCCGCCGCCAGCACGGCCCAGGCGGAGCGATAGGACAAGGACGCCGCCGCGCCGCGCGCGCTTTCCTCATATCCCTGCGCGCGGTCGGTCAGCCGGCGTGCCAGCACTGCGAGCGCGGCGCGGTCGGCAAGCGGTGCTTCGGCGGTAAGCCTCAGTTCGGCGAGCCAGTCGGCGGGCAGGTAGCAGCGCCCGGCCTCGGCATCCTCGCCCAGATCGCGGGCGATGTTGGCGAGCTGGAACGCCAGTCCCAGATCGCACGCGCGGTCGAGCACGGCCTCGTCCTCGGGCGCGACGCCCATCACCACTGCCATCATGCAGCCGACCACGCCGGCGACATGGTAGCAATAGCGCAGCAGATCATCCTCGCTCTGCGGCCGCCAGCCGGCAGCGTCGAGCGCGAACCCCTCGATCAGATCCCAGGCAAAGCGGTGCGGCATCGCCGTTTCCTGCACAACGATGCGCAGCGCATCGAACGCCGCCTCGCCCACCCACGCACCGTCGAGCGCGGCCGCCGTGCGCTCGCGGATCACCGCCAGCCGCGCCTGCGGATCGGCGACGCGGGTCATGCCATGGCCATGGTCCTGCCCGTCGGCCAGGTCGTCGCAGCGCCGGCACCAGGCATAGAGCAGCCAGGCGCGCTCGCGTGTCGCCCGGTCGAACAATTTGCTCGCCGCCGCAAAGCTGCGCGAGCCGCGCGCAATCGACTCGCCGGCCGTGGCGACGATCGCATCGCGACCCGGAAAGCGCATCCTAGAGCTGCTCGCGTCGCAGCTGGACGATCGAGACGGTCGGCTGCGCGGCCGCCATTTTGGCGAGCAACCCGTCGATCGTATTGTCGACGATCAGCAGATCCTGATGCTGCGGCCGGACAAAGCCCACCATGCCCATATGCTGCCAGAATTCGACCAGCTTGTCATAATAGCCGGCGACGTTGAGCAGGCCGATCGGATCGCTGTGATAGCCGAGCTGTGCCCAGCTCATCGCCTCCCACAATTCGTCCATCGTGCCGGTGCCGCCGGGCAGGTTGACGAAGCCGTCGGCCAGTTCGGTGAAACGCGCCTTGCGCTCGTGCATCGTCTCGACGACTTCCAGGCTGGTCAGCCCGCGATGCGCCACTTCGGCGTTCACGAGGAGGGTTGGGATCACGCCGATCACTTCGCCGCCGGCCGCCAGCGCCGCATCGGCCACCGCGCCCATCAGCCCCAGCCGGCCGCCGCCATAGACCAGGCCGATGCCGCGCTCGGCAAGCGTACGGCCCAAGGCCCGGGCGCTTTCGATATAGACCGGATCGGCCGGGCTGGCCGAACCGCAATAGACGGCGATACGCTTCATGGGATGCTCCTGATGGCGCGGCCTGTTAGCGTGTTTTGCCGGGAATGGTGAGGGGCTTTACGCGCCAATCTCCCCCAGCATCAGTTCGGCCGTCGCCTTGGCGCTGCCGACCACGCCGGGAATGCCCGCGCCGGGATGTGTGCCGGCGCCGACGAAATAGAGGTTGGAAATCGCATCGTCGCGATTGTGCACGCGGAACCAGGCGCTCTGCGTCAGGATCGGTTCCAGGCTGAAGCCGGAGCCGAGATGCGCGTGCAGGTCGTCGCGGAAGTCGGTCGGCGCGTAATGGAACTTGGTGACGATCCGCTCCGCCAGGTCGGGGATCAGCCGGCGTTGCACTTCGGCGAGGATGCGCTGCTCGAGCATCGGCCCCACCTCGCGCCAGTCGGCCGGGAATTTGCCCAGATGCGGCACCGGCGCCAGCGCATAGAAGGTCGAATGGCCTTCGGGCGCCATGCTCGCATCCGATGCGCTCGGATGGTGGAGGTAGAGCGAGAAATCCTCGCTCAACACCCCGTGCGTGTAGATGTCGTCGAGCAGCCCTTTGTAGCGCGGCCCGAACAAAATCATGTGGTGCGGAATGTCGGGGAAGGTGCCGCGCAGCCCGAAATGGACGACAAACAGCGACGGCGAATAGCGCTTGTTGAGCAGGCGCGCCGAGGTGCGCCGGGCGCTTCGCGAGCCGCGCAACAGGTCGCGATAGCTGTGGACGATATCGGCATTGCTCGCCACGGCATCGACTTCGAGTTCAAATCCGCTCGCGGTGCGCAGGCCCGTCACCCGGTCGCCCAGCGTCAGGATCTCGTCGACCGGATCGCCCAGCCGTACCACGCCGCCCAGCCGCTCGAAATGGCGGACCATGCCGGCGACCAGCCGGTTGGTGCCGCCTTCGGCCCACCATACGCCGCCGTCGCGCTCCAGCTTGTGGATCAGCGCATAGATGCTGCTGGTCGCCATCGGATTGCCGCCCACCAGCAGCGTGTGGAACGACAGCGCCTCGCGCAGCTTCTCGTTTTTCACGAAGCTGGAGACCATCGAATAGACCGACCGCCACGCCTGATGCTGCATCAGGGCCGGCGCCGCCTTCAGCATCGATTTGAAGTCGAGGAACGCCTTGGCACCCAGCTTCACATAGCCTTCGCGATAGACGCTTTCGGAATAGCTGAGGAAGCGGCGATAGCCGGCAATGTCGTGCGCATCGAGCTTGGCGATCTCGCCCGCCAGCACGCCGTCTTCGTTGGTATAGTCGAACGTCGTGCCGTCGGGCCAGTGCAGCCGGTAGAAGGGCAGCACCGGCTTCAGCGTCACGTCTTCGGAAATGTCATGGCCCGACAGGCGCCACAGCTCGCCCAGCGCCGCAGGGTCGGTGATGACGGTGGGGCCGCCATCGAAGGTGAATCCGTCGCGCTCCCAATAATAGGCCCGGCCGCCCGGCCGGTCGCGCGCTTCGATCAGCGTGGTGTCGATGCCCGCCGATTGCAGGCGGATGGCCAGCGCCAGCCCGCCAAAGCCGGCGCCGATGACGGCAGCGCGCTTCATTATCGACCCCCGATCGCGGCAAGCGCGCGGCCGATCGGCACCGGCGGCTTGCCGGTGAGCACGCGGGCGCGGTCCATCCAGGTCGATTGGCCGGCATAGAAGCGCTGGATCAACCCTGCGTCCAGCCGATAGAAACGTTCCAGCACGCGATAGCGCTCCCCCGGTTCGGCCGCTTTGAACAGCATCGCGGCCAGCATGCGATAGAAGCCGCGCTTGCGCCATAGCGTGCGCGCATGGCCATACAGCATTTGGTGCAGCCCCGCGCCGGAAAGGTCGCGCGTCTCCGCCACCAGTGCGGCCGTGCGCACCGCATCGGGAAAGCTGTAGCCGGTCATCGGGTGGAACAGCCCCGCCTTCATGCCCGCCTTGGCGACCCCGGCACCGCCCGCGTTCCAATAGGCGGCGATGTCGCCGCCCATCGCGACCGGCAGGCTGCCGGCTTCCTCGCGCATGACCTGGTCGACCTCCCAGCCCTGCGCGGCGACATAGGCTTCGATGCGGTCGCCGGTGGCGTCCAGGTCGATCTCCGGCGTGTCGCTGTAATAGGTATCCTCGACGAACATCCGGGTCGCGGCAAAGGGCAGGCAATAGACGAAGCGATAGCCGTCGATCTGTTCGACGGTCGCGTCCATGATGACCGGCCGGTCGATGCCGTGGATATCGGCCAGCGCCAGCTCTGCGCCGTGGAATTTCTGCCAGCCGAGTTGCAGCGCGCTGGTATCGCCCATGCCGCGGCAGTCGATCACGCCTTCGGCCTCGACCAGATCGCCGTCCGCCAGCGCGACGGCGGTGGGCGTCACGTCGGCGGCCCGACGGCCCAGCAGCAGCGCGCGCGGGCCGAGCGCGGCGCGCACCACCTGGTCGAGCCGGTCGGATTCGACGGAATAATAAGGCGCCCGCAGCGTCCGGTGGAGCTCGGGAAAGGCGACATCATAGTTGCGCCAGCCATGGCTGATCAGCGGCGCGGCCAGCCAGCGATGCTGTGGCGCGACGTCGCTGCCGAAGAAGGACCAGAGGTGATTGCCGCCGATCGTGCCCGATCCCTCGATCAGGCGGATGTCACAATTGGGCTTTTTCTGACGGAGCGCGAGGGCGATGAGCCCGCCTGCTAGGCCGCCGCCGACAATGGCGACGTCGCAACTGATGGTGGACGGCATCGCGGCGGCCTAGCCCATGCGCGCCGCCGGGGGAACCCCAAGCTTGGTCTGCAGCGGTGAAGCGGGGCCAGGCGTGGCCGGAAAGACCGGCCACGCCGCGCACCTCAGAAGTCCAGCTTTGCCGAAACCGAAACGGTGCGGCCGTTGATCGAGCGCGCCCAGCCGATGCCATTGGCCGGCACTTCGCTCTGGTTCACTTCAAAGAAGCCCATGGTATTGAACAGGTTGCTGGCGTTCAGCATCAGCGTCACGCGATCGACCGGCCGCACCAGTGCAAAGGCGTTGACGACGGTGAAGCCCGGCATCTTCAGCAGATTGCTGTCCTGGGCATAGCTGTCGGTGATGGTCACCACATTGGCGCCGACCGTCACCACGCGCAGGTCGATCTGCGGCGTCGCTTCCAGCGTCCAGGCGGGCTGGTGGCGCGGCTGCTTGCCGGTCAGTGTCGGGTCCAGCTTGTCCTCGGTGATCTTCGCCTTGGTATAGGTCGCGCCGGCGGTGATGCTGAACGGCCCGCGACGGAAGCTGCCTTCCATTTCCAAGCCATAGGCGCGGTAGCGGCGAATGGTCTGGTTGGCCGACCCGTTCAGGACATTATGGTCCTCCGCATGGGCCAGGAACGCCGTGACATTGAGCGTCGCGCCCGATTTGCGGAACTTGAAGCCGCCTTCCAGCTGGCGGACATCGTCATATTTGTCGTCGCCATTGGCCACATCGCCGGTCGTCGTGCTCACCGCCGGGGTGAACAGGATCTTGTCGGCATTGGCCCGCGCACCGCGGCTGTAGCGGGCAAACAGCGAGAAGGGCTCGGCGACGCGATAATTGATGCCGCTCGAATAGCTGAGATAGCCGTAATTATAGTCGACCGGCGCTGGCGCATCGAGCGGCAGATAGGCAACCCGCTTCTCCGGCGCGGAAATCACGCCGTCGCCATTGATGTCATAGCTGATGATGCCGTTGCGGCCACCGCCCAGATCTGCGCCATAGAGCTTGCCGCGCACCCGCCCGCGATCATAGCGCAGGCTGCCGCCGATCGCGAGCTTGCCGATATGGTAGTTTGCCGAGCCATAGGGCGCGACAATGTCGTACGATACATCGAAGATGCGGCGGAATTTGCTGCCGTTGCGGCTGAAGGTGTAATAGCCGCCCAGCGTCTGGGCCACGCCGCCGGCGCTGCGTATATCCACCATCGCCGTGCCGGCATCGCCTGCGACATCGGTGTCGATGCCGGCGTGGAGCCACTGGGTGTAAAGCTTCTGATTGGCCTTGTAGAGGCCGGCGGTAAGCGTCAGGTCGCCGCCGCCCGTCTTGATCACGCGGGTTGCGCGGAAGTCGTTGGTGAAATTGTCGAGCGATCGCGCCCGCGTTTCGGCCATGTAGGAAAAGGCAAGCAGCCCATTGCCGTTGGCATTGGCCGGCACCGGCTGGCCGGCATTGGGGCCGGTTGCATAGGTCGCCACTGCGCCCGTCCCGGCCTGCGAGGCGGCCAGCGCCGCCACGGTATTCACCGCAGAGGGGAAGACGCGCAGGAAGTCACCTGAATTGGCCGAATAGCGGGCCTTGTCGCTGATCGTGAAGCCGGCGACGTCGAACTGGGCCTCGAATCCAACCGACTTGCTGACCGGGTGCATCCCGCGTGCGAGCGGAAAGCGCTGCAGCTTGTTGTCGCCGTCCAGCGTCACCACCGGGCCGATATTGGGCGACAGAGTCGAATCCTTGCGGACGTCGAACCCGGCATAGTTGCTATAGACCGGATTGTCGTTGGTGCCGGTGATGCGGACGAAATAGGGTGCGAAGGTCGGCGAACGGTCGTCGAGCCACTTGCCGCTTACCCGGACATAACCGTTCGAGAATTGCCGGGTGACGTTGAAGCGCAGCTGGCCGCCCTTGTAGCCCGTGAATCCGATGTCGCGCGGGCCTTCGCCCGAACGGTAATAGCCGCCGACATGAAAGCGCCAGCCGCCGCCCAGGCGGTTGCCATAATCGAAATCGACGCGCTTCTCGCCATAATCGAGGCCGGTGCTGAATTGCACCGCGCCGCCCGGCGTGTCGCCGGTCTTGGAAATCAGGTTGATGACGCCGCCGGGTGCATTCGACGAGAAGGTCGATCCCGATCCGCCGCGAATCGATTCGATCGCCGCGACGTTGAAGTCGGCGCGCATATAGACATCGGCAGCAATGTTGAAGAAATCGCCGAATTCCAGGACGGGCAACCCGTCTTCCTGCATCTGCATATATTTGGAACCGCCCGCCGCCAGCGGCAGGCCGCGCACGGTGTAGTTCGCATTGCCCTCGCCGATGCCGCTTTCGACGCGCAGGCCCGGCATGGTGCGCAGCACGTCGCCCAGCGGACGCGGACCCAGTTCCTGAAACTCGCTGGCCTTGAGCGCGCTGGTCGAGGTCGCACTGTCGAGCCGGTCGCGACCCTTGGCTACGCCGGTCGAAAAGACTTCCTTTTCGGGTGCAGGCTGCGCACTGCGTGGCTTGGCGCTCGATGAGTCGCTATCTGCAGACTGTGCCAGCGCAGGCTGCGCAGCGATACCCGCGGTGCAGGCGAGTAAAAGGTACCGGAAGGTCACGAGACAACTCCTGCCGAGACTGGTTTTTATCCAGATTATTATAGATTGCAGGCAGGGGTGGCGGGGTATGGACTATTACTTACGCTGAAGCTGCGCTTGGTGCGTAATAGCTTTCTTCATAATTCAGGATGACCGCTGATTATATTGCGATGCGTCTTCGGCGTGCTTGACTGTGGCGGTTTGTCTGTCAGCCGCGCGTAATCAGGCGGCTTTCGTCGCGCTCGATCACCGGTACTTCCCAGGGGTGGGCTGACAGGATCGCGGCAATGGCGGTATCGGTTGCCGCAGCGCCGGCTTCCGCGGGAATGTGCAGGGTCAGGATCACCGTTGGCGACATCGTCTCGCACGCGGCGCTGCCCAGTGTCGGGCGCGCGTCGGGACCGGGGGTGAACATCTCCCAGCCCGGCGACAGTTCGACGACACCGCGATAGGCGCCGAAATCGCCGACCGGATTGTCGGCGCGGACGATTGCCAGCATCGCCGCCAGCACCGGATCGCCGGCCGGGGCGGGTTCGCCCGCAGCCAGTCGCGCGAGCGTCGATGCGCTGACCGGGCAATGGACGCGCAGCCGCGTTACGCTTCGTTCGCCATGCCCTGCCATATCCGCCCCCAACTTCCCTGGAATCTTGCGTATCGAATTGCGGACAGGATGGGGAAAGACTAGCCCGATGTCGATGACCGCCGCTTTCGCCCTAACTGCCTCCGCGATCGCCATGACGCTGATCGTGGGCGTGCGCTATCTCGCCGCTTCGGCGGGGTTCGCGCTGGCGACGCGGTTGCGCCATCCCGGTCTCTATGCCGGGCTGGACCGCCAGATTCGCATGGAGATCGGCTGGAGCCTGGCCTCGGCGGCGATCTATGGCATTCCCGCCGGAATCGTCGCCTGGGGCTGGCAGAATCTGGGCTGGACACGGATCTACGCCGACATCCATGCCTGGCCGCTCTGGTACTGGCCGCTCTCGGTGCTGCTCTACCTGCTCGCGCACGACACCTGGTTCTACTGGACGCATCGCTGGATGCACATTCCTGCGCTGTTCCGTCGCTATCACGCGGTCCACCATGCCAGCCGCCCGCCGACCGCCTGGGCAGCGATGAGCTTCCATTGGGGCGAGGCGCTGTCCGGCGCACTGGTGATTCCGCTGCTGATCTTCGTAATTCCGATTCATGTCGCCGCACTTGGCTTGGTGCTGACCGTGATGACGGTTATGGGAGTGACCAACCATATGGGCTGGGAAATCTTTCCAGCCTGGGTTTGGCGGGGGCCATTGGGAGCGTGGGTGATTACGGCCAGTCATCACCAGCGCCATCATGAGCGATATGGGTGCAATTATGGGCTTTATTTCCGCTTCTGGGATCGGCTTTGCGGGACCGACCAGGGGCTGGGCAGTTTCGATCGCCGGCCGGTGCGCGGCCGGGGCAGTGTTGCTCACGCTGCTGCCGGGAGCGATGCCGCTCGCCAGCCTGGAGATTGATTTCACCCAGATGCGCTCGGCCAAAGGGCTGCTGCAGATCTGCATCGCGCCGGCGGCCGAGGAATTTCCGGATTGCCGCAAGGGGCGCGGCGCGATCAAGCGCTCGATTCCGGCATCCGAGGGGCGGCTGCGGATCGGCGATCTGGCGCCCGGCGACTATGCGGTGGCGGTGATCCACGACGCCAACGGCAATGGCAAGCTCGACACCTTCATGGGCATTCCCCGCGAAGGCTTCGGCTTCTCGCGCAACCCGACGATCGGCTTCGGCCCGCCGCGCTTCTCGGCGGCGCGGTTCGCGGTGCCGCCGGCGGGCGAGCGACAGGAAGTGCGCATTCGCTACCTGCTCTAGAGGAACTGCCACCGGCGGCCAGCGTTGCCCGGGATATTCCTTTCCCGGAGACCTGAATGTCCTTTGTTCGCACCTGTTTGGCCGGCGCATTTGCGTTCGCGCCGTTGCTTGCCATGCCCGCTTATGCCCAGCAATCTGCCGATGCGCCCGATCTCGATCTCGATCGCGATTCGGTGTCGGTCGGGATCGGCGCGGCGGTGGTGCCCAGCTATGACGGGTCGGACCACAGCGTTGTCACCGGCGTGCCGGCGGTGCGCGGCCATGTCTCCGGCATTAACTTCACGCTGCTCGGCAGCCGCGCGTCGGCGGACCTGATCCCCACATCGGGTGGGCCCGGCTGGGACTTTCAGCTGGGGCCGGTCGCCAATCTCAACCTCAACCGCACTGCCCGGATCGACAATGTGCGCGTGCGCGCGCTGGGGAAGATCAAGGCGGCGGCGGAGCTGGGCGGCTATGTCGGCATCGGCAAGCAGGGGGTGCTCACCAGCGATTATGACAAGCTGAGCGTCAGCGTTTCCTATGTCCATGACGTCGGCACGGTTCACAAAAGCTATATGATCACCCCTGCGATCGAATATGGCACGCCGCTCAGCCGCAAGGCCTATGTCGGCCTCAACCTGTCGGCCGATTATGTCGGCGACGGCTATGCCAACACCTATTTCAGCGTGACGCCTTCGGGCAGCGCTGCCAGCGGCCTGCCGGTCTATCGCGCGGGCAAGGGGTGGAAGGACTGGAGCATTGCCGGCTACACTGCCGTGTCGCTCACCGGCGATCTGACGCGTGGCCTGTCGGCCGTGGCGGGCGTGGGGTATAGCCGGCTGCTCAACGATGCCGCGGAATCGCCGATCGTGCGGATCGCCGGCTCGCGTAACCAGTTCTATGGGGCAGTTGGGCTCGCCTATACCTTCTGAGGCCTATAGCTTCTGAGGATTGCCCCTTCGCCTGCTTGCGCCTACACAGGCGCTTTCCCCGGGGGACCGCTGACACGGCGGTTGAGAGGGGGGCCGCAGCCCCCGACCCGCTGAACCTGATCCGGTTGATACCGGCGTAGGGAGGGAGCGGTCTTTACCCAAGGCTCGTTCTCCCCTGCGCAAGCGCAAGGAATGGACGAACCATGGCCGACATCCCCGCCAAGACCGAAATCGGCGTTACTACCGGCCCGATCCGGGGCAGCCGCAAGATTCATGTCGGCAAGCACCGCGTGGCGATGCGCGAAATCCAGCTCGAGCCGTCCTCGGGCGAGCCGCCGGTGCGCGTCTACGACACGTCCGGCCCCTATACCGACCCGCAAGCGCATATCGACATCATGGCCGGCCTGCCGGCGCTGCGCCGCGACTGGATTCTGGGGCGCGGCGATGTCGAGGCCTATGACGCGCGGCAGGTGAAGCCGGAAGACAATGGCCTGAAGGGGCCGGATCGCTCGGCCGGCGTGCCGCAGTTCCCCAATGTGGTGAAGCGCCCGTTGCGCGCCAAGCCGGGCATGAACGTCTCCCAGATGCACTATGCCAAGCGCGGCATCATCACGCCCGAGATGGAATATGTCGCCGAGCGCGAAAATCTCGGCCGCGAGCGGCTGGCGGAATATGTCCGCGACGGGCAGGACTGGGGCGCCTCGATCCCCGATTACGTGACGCCGGAATTCGTCCGCGACGAAGTGGCGCGGGGCCGGGCGATCATCCCGAACAATATCAACCACCCGGAAAGTGAGCCGATGGCGATCGGCCGCAACTTCCTCGTCAAGATCAACGCCAATATCGGCAATTCGGCGGTCGCCAGCGACGTGGCTGCGGAAGTCGACAAGATGGTCTGGGCGATCCGCTGGGGCGCGGACACGGTGATGGACCTCTCCACCGGCCGCAACATCCACGACACGCGCGAATGGATCCTGCGCAACTCGCCGGTGCCGATCGGCACGGTGCCGATCTATCAGGCGCTGGAAAAGGTCGGCGGCATTGCCGAGGAACTGACCTGGGAAATCTTCCGCGACACGCTGATCGAGCAGGCCGAGCAGGGCGTCGACTATTTCACCATCCATGCCGGTGTCCGGCTGCCCTATATCCCGATGACTGCCAAGCGCGTCACCGGTATCGTCAGCCGCGGCGGCTCGATCATGGCGAAATGGTGCCTCGCGCATCACCGTGAATCGTTCCTCTACGAGCGGTTCGACGAGATCACCGAGATCATGAAGGCGTATGACATCGCCTATTCGCTGGGCGATGGTCTCCGCCCCGGCTCGATCGCCGATGCGAACGATGAGGCGCAGTTCGCCGAGCTCTACACGCTGGGCGAGCTGACCAAGCGCGCCTGGGAGCAGGATGTGCAGGTGATGATCGAAGGCCCCGGCCATGTGCCGATGCACAAGATCAAGCAGAACATGGACAAGCAGCTCGAGGCGTGCGGCGAGGCGCCCTTCTACACGCTCGGGCCGCTGACCACCGACATCGCGCCGGGCTATGACCACATCACCAGCGGCATCGGCGCGGCGATGATCGGCTGGTACGGCACGGCGATGCTCTGCTACGTCACGCCGAAGGAGCATCTGGGCCTGCCCGACCGCGACGACGTGAAGGTCGGCGTCGTCACCTACAAGCTGGCGGCGCATGCGGCGGACCTCGCCAAGGGCCACCCGGCGGCCAAGGTGCGCGACGACGCGCTGAGCCGCGCGCGCTTCGAGTTCCGCTGGCGCGACCAGTTCAACCTGTCGCTCGATCCCGACACCGCCGAGCAGTATCACGACCAGACGCTGCCGGCCGAGGGCGCCAAGACCGCGCATTTCTGCTCGATGTGCGGCCCGAAATTCTGCTCGATGAAGATCACGCAGGAAGTCCGCGACTTCGCCGCAAAGCAGAATGCGTCGGCCGATACCTTCCTGGCGGCGACGCCGGCGGCACCGGCTGAGGCGGAGGCAGGCATGGCGGAGATGAGCAAGGTGTTCCGCGAAACCGGCAGCGAGCTGTATATGGGTGCCGGCGGCCGCGAGCACGATTGAAGATCGACGGCCGGGCGCGCGTGCGCTCGCCCGGCTACCGATAAATCGCCCGGCGATGGCCGACGCGGACGACGAGGATGACCAGGCGCGCATCCTCGATTCGCGCGATTACACGGTAGTCGCCGATCCGCCAGCGCCAATAGCCGCTGTGATCGCCGGTCAGAGGTGCGCCGATCGACCGGGGATCTTCCAAGGTTGCGATCCGCTCCTCCAGAGTGCGGAGTATGCGTCCGGCTTCTTGCCTGCCGAGCTTGCGCAATTCCTTTGCCGCCTCCGGCGCGAACTCAATCGTCCAGGCCAAGCTCGGCCTTCAGGTCCGCAAGCGGGATCGCGTCTTCGGAACGGAAGTCCTTCATCCGCTCCTCGGCGAGGTAAAAGTCCTCAAGGTCGTCGAGATGGGCGAGAATCGCTTCTCGGGCGTAGAAGGTTTTGGTCCGCCCCGTCCGCGCCGCCAGCGCTTCCAGTCGCTTTTCCGTATCTGCGTCGATCCGCACCGCGAGCATGGCAATCTCCTTGCTATACAAATATAGCAGGAGTAGGCTTGAGACTCAATAATGATAGCGGCAGCTCAGCACTTCCAGCGCCTGCGCCTCGCCTGAACCGCTGACCCGATACACCAGCCGGTGCTCGCCGCTGATCCGGCGCGACCACCAGCCGGAGAGATTGCGCCGCAGCGGCTCCGGCTTCCCGGTGCCGGTAAACGGATGGCGTCGGCATTCCTCGATCAACGCGTTGATGCGCTCCGCGATCTTCGGGTCTTCGCGCTGCCAATCGACATACTCCGCCCAGGCATCGCGGTCGAATGCTACCTTCACGGCTGGATCAGCTCGTGCTCCTCGCCTTCACCGGCATCGAACCGTGCGATCCGCTCCATCAGCCGCCGCGCATTTTCCGGCGAGGACAGCAGGTGCATCGTCTCCAGCATGCCTTCCCATTCGCTTTCGGAGACCAGCACCACGCCTTCCCCCTTGGGGCGGACGATCTGAATCGGCGCCTTGTCGGCGACGACACGGTCGAGCACGGCCTTAAGATTGGCGCGGGTTTCCGAGACGGTCAGGGTCTGCATGGCGAATCTTGTACGTCATTTTGTACAAAATTTCAATCTCACCCAATCGCCGGCAACGCCCAGTCGATCGGCTTCTGGCCGATACTTTCCAGAAACGCGTTGGCCTTGCTGAAATGCCGGCAGCCGAAGAACCCCGAATGCGCCGATAGCGGCGAGGGGTGGGGGGCCTTCAGCACCAGATGCCGGCCGCCCTTGTCGATCGAGTCGACGAACGCCGCCTTTTTCTGCGCATGGCTGCCCCACAGCAGGAACACCACCGGCTCGGCGCGGGCGTTGACCAGCCGGATGACCGCGTCGGTAAACCGCTCCCAGCCGCGGCCCTGGTGCGCCGCCGCGCGGCCCATCTCCACCGTCAGCACGGCGTTGAGCAACAGCACGCCCTGTTCCGCCCAATGCTCCAGAAAGCCGTGCTGCGCGCGCGGAATGCCGAGGTCCGCCTCCATTTCCTTGTAGATATTGACGAGGCTCGGGGGCACGCGCACGCCGGGGCGGACCGAGAAGCACAGGCCATGCGCCTGGCCCTCGCCGTGATAGGGATCTTGCCCCAGGATCACGACGCGCACCTGCTCCAAGGGCGTCAGGTCGAGCGCGCGGAACCATTCGCTGCCCGCCGGGAAGATGCGCTTCCCCGCCGCCTTTTCGGCGCGCAGATAGTCGCGAAGCGCCGCCATATAGGGCTGGGCGAATTCCTGTTCGAGCGGTGCGAGCCAGCTCGGGTGCAGCTTGATCGTCGACATCGCCTCTGCTCTCCGGTGCGTCGTCGCGCCTGTCAATCGTGCCCGATTCTGCGCAGCGTCTCGGGATCGCGCGCGCCGCCATAGAAGGCGTCGAGACAGGCGGCGAAGACGCTGTCGGCATCGTCCGCTGCCGCTTCGAACAGCGTCATCGACGAGCGGAGCTTGATGGCGTCGATTGCGCCCAAAATCTCGTCGGCCGAACGCCGGCCCGCATGCTCGAGCATGGCGGCGGTGGTTTCCTGCAGCCGTGGTCCCAGCAGCGGGTGGCGGAGATAGGCCCGCGCCTCGCCGAGGTCGGCGATCGCGTAATGCTGCGACATCGCGCTGTGACCGAGCCCGGCAATCTGCGGAAAGACATACCAGATCCAGTGGCTCGTCTTGCGGCCGCGCTGCAGTGCCGCGAGCGCCCGGGCAAAATCGCGGTCCTGCGCTTCAACGAACCGGTCGAGCGAGGGCATGTGCGACTCTCCTTGCGTCAGGCCCGGACGACGGTGACCAGATAGTTGAGCGCTTCCTGCTCGCTCACCACGAAGCCGCGCGCGGGCGACAGGCTCAGCCCCTTGCGGTCGATCACCTT
Organism: Sphingomonas sp. DMC8; assembly: GCF_056314185.1. NCBI lineage: Bacteria > Pseudomonadati > Pseudomonadota > Alphaproteobacteria > Sphingomonadales > Sphingomonadaceae > Sphingomonas > Sphingomonas sp. DMC8. The sequence continues at coordinate 23,079 of NZ_JBQUYV010000004.1, forward strand.
CAGTCCCGCCTCGCTCAGCAGCGCTTCCAGCTCCTCGGGCGTCAGGAAACGGCTCCAGTCGTGCGTGCCCTTGGGGATCGCGCCGGTGCCTTCGGCCAGCGTGATCATCGCGAGGCGCGACAGCGGCGTGCGGTTGGGGGTCGACAGGATCATCAGCCCGCCCTCGGCCAGCGCGCCGGCGAGGCCGCGCACGAACGCCGCCGGGTCGCTGACATGCTCGATCACTTCCATCGAGGTGACCAGGTCGAACTGCCGTCCGGACAGATCCTCGATACCCCCGGCGACATAGTCGATCGCCAGCCCCGACTGCGCGGCATGGGCGGCGGCCGCGCCGATATTTTCGGGTGCGGCGTCGAGCCCCGTCACCGCTGCCCCCAGCCGCGCCAGCGGTTCGCAGAGCAGTCCGGCGCCGCAGCCGACATCGATCGCGGTCTTGCCGGCCAGCGGCGTGAAACCGCTCGAGTCGCCGCCCCAATGCGCGTCCACGGCAGCGCGGATATACCCCAGCCGCGCAGGATTCAGTCTGTGCAGCATGGCGGAGGAGCCCTTCGGATTCCACCAATCGGCCGCCAGACGACCGAAATGTTCAGCTTCACGGGGGTCAATCGTAGCTTTTGTTGCGTTCGGCATCCGCCGCTCCTATCAGGCTCGCCCATCTCTCCCAAGGGCAGGAAACAAGCAACCAGCCATGGCGCGTATCGTAATGAAGTTCGGCGGCACTTCGATGGCCGGTATCGAGCGTATCCGCAGCGTTGCCGCGCGCGTCAAACGCGAATGGGAAGCGGGCAATCAGGTCGCCGTGGTCGTCTCGGCGATGGCGGGTGAGACCGACCGGCTGGTCGGTTTCTGCCGCGAGGCCAGCTCGCTCTATGATCCCAAGGAATATGACGTCGTCGTCTCCGCCGGCGAACAGATTACCAGCGGCCTGCTGGCGATCGCGCTGCAGGCGATCGGCGTGCCGGCGCGTTCGTGGCTCGGCTGGCAGTTGCCGATCGATACCTCGGATGCCTTCGCCAAGGCACGGATCGGCGAGATCGGCACCGATGCGCTGCTCGCCAGCATGAATGCGGGCGAAGTCGCGGTGGTGCCGGGCTTTCAGGGCGTGCACGAAGGCCGGGTGACGACGCTCGGCCGCGGCGGCTCGGACACTTCGGCGGTGGCCGTCGCGGCGGCGGTGAAGGCCGATCGCTGCGACATCTACACCGATGTCGACGGGGTCTATACCACCGATCCGCGCATCGTGCCCCGCGCGCGCAAGCTGAAGCGCGTGACCTATGAGGAAATGCTCGAACTCGCCAGCGTCGGCGCCAAGGTGCTTCAGACCCGCTCGGTCGGCCTGGCGATGAAGGAAGGGGTTCGGGTGCAGGTGCTGTCGTCGTTCACAGGCGACGATGCGCCGATGGCAGATACATTGCCCGGGACGATGATCGTGGGCGAAGAGGAGATTCAGGACGTGGAACGCCAGCTCATCACCGGCATCGCGCACGACAAGAACGAGGCCAAGATCACCCTTACCGCGGTGCCGGACAAGCCCGGCGCGGTGGCATCGATCTTCACCCCGCTTGCCGATGCCAGCATCAATGTCGACATGATCATCCAGAACATCGCGCACCAGAGCGCCGGCAGCACCAGTGCGACCGACGTGACCTTCACGGTGCCGGCGGCCGATCTGGCCCGCTCGCTGGAGATCCTGGCGCAGGCGAAGGACTCGATCGGCTTCCGCGACATCAGCCACGACACCCGCATTGCCAAGGTCTCGGTGGTCGGCGTCGGCATGCGCAGCCATGCCGGCGTGGCGGCGACGATGTTCCAGACGCTGGGCGCGCGCGGCATCAACATCCAGGCGATCACCACGTCGGAGATCAAGGTCTCGGTGCTGATCGAAGAGGATTACACCGAACTCGCGGTGCGCGTGCTGCACACCGCCTATGGCCTCGACGCGGACGACGTCGCCGCCTGATCGACGGGTGCCGGCGGGACGCGAGCCTCTTGCTTCGGCGCCACTGCCGGGGCTAGGCGGGCGCCCATGAACGCATCTTCCTCGATCGGCGCCGAGCGCCTGGCCCGCCGCATGGCGCGCGGTTGCGAATTTCTGGGCAGCGAAGTCGCCATTCTGGGTGGCGCGATGTCCTGGGTGTCCGAGCGCAACCTGGTCGCCGCGATTTCGAACGCGGGCGGTTTCGGCGTCATCGCCTGCGGCGCGATGAGCCCGGAACTGCTCGACGCCGAAATCGCGGCGACCAAGGCGCTGACGAGCAAGCCGTTCGGCGTCAACCTCATCACCATGCACCCGCAGCTGTTCGAGCTGATCGAGGTGTGCGGGCGTCACGGCGTCGGCCATGTCGTGCTGGCGGGCGGCCTGCCGCCGGCGGGGTCGCTCGATGCCATCAAGGGGCATGGCGCCAAGCTCATCTGCTTCGCCCCTGCGCTCAGCCTCGCCAAGAAGCTGATCCGCTCGGGCGTCGACGCGCTGGTCGTGGAGGGCATGGAGGCCGGCGGCCATATCGGCCCGGTCTCGACCAGCGTGCTGGCGCAGGAAATCCTGCCCGAAGTGGCGAGCCAGGTGCCCGTGTTCGTCGCCGGCGGCATCGGCCGCGGCGAGGCGATTGCCGGCTATCTCGACATGGGTGCGGCCGGCGTCCAGCTCGGCACGCGTTTCGCCGCTGCGACCGAGAGCATCGCCCATCCCAATTTCAAGAAGGCGTTCATCCGCGCCTCCGCCCGCGACGCCATCGCCAGCGTCCAGATCGACCCGCGCCTGCCGGTGATTCCGGTGCGTGCGCTCAAAAATGCCGGCGCCGAAGCCTTCACCGCCAAGCAGCGCGAAGTCGCGCAGGCGCTCGATGAAGGCACGATCGCCATGGCCGAGGCGCAGCTCCAGATCGAGCATTACTGGGCCGGCGCGCTTCGCCGCGCGGTGATTGAAGGCGATGTCGAGCATGGCAGCGTGATGGCCGGCCAGTCGGTCGGCATGGTGACGAAGGAAGAGCCGGTCGCGACGATCATCGAAACCCTGATGGCGGAAGCCGCGCACGCGCTGGAGAAGCGCGCGGCGTGAGTCCTCACCCTCCCGATTGCGGGAGGGCGATGGTGTTTGATTCCCGGAGGAGGCGAGCCGACGCGCGGACGCTCTCTGCCCCGCTATCCCCAGGCGGAATAGAAGCGTAGAACTATCCGCTGGAGGACTCGGGGATGCCGAACAATAGGGTCACGCGCCTGCGCGCGGCGCCTTTAATCCTGGCACTGTCGATTTCGGGGGTCGGCACGACGGCTGCGATGGCGCAGCCCGGCGGTGTGGATCGCTCGGTAACGGTCCAGGAAATCGAGCAGCATATCGCCGATACCTATGTCAACCAAGCGATGCGCCCTACGATCCTCGCCCGCCTTGAGCAGGCCAGGCTCAGGCATCGGTACGACGTTGCCGACCCCGATATGTTTGTCACCCGGATCAATGAGGATCTGGAGGCAGTGTCGCATGACGGGCATCTGTATCTGGCGAACGATCGCGACCAATATGTCGCCATGATTGCGCCGCCCGAACGCGGCGACGGCTTGGAACAATATCGCCGCGCGCTCGCCATCCGGGATCACAGCGGGATCACGAATCTGGCGATTCTTCCGGGCAATATCCGATACATGAAGCTCGAGCACTTTCAATGGATTCCGGGGATTACCCCCACGGCTTATGACGATGCGGCGCGGTTCCTGCGTGACGGTGATGCGATCATCATCGACCTTCGCAGCAATGGCGGGGGTAACAGCGATGCTGCGGATTATTTTGCGAAATCCTTCGTGGCGCCGGACCCGGAACGTCCGAGCGCGCCGGCATCCCGCAACCGCGATCCTGCATGGAAGGGCAAGCCGCTTTATCTTTTGGTCGACGCGGGGGTGGCATCTGCCGCCGAGGCCGTCGCCTATAACGCCCAGCAGGAGAAAACGGCAATTATCGTTGGAACGACGACCTATGGCGCGGCCAATAACAACAAGAAATTTCCTGTCGCGCCGCAATTCGTGCTGAGCGTGTCTTATAACCGGCCGGTCAATCCGATCAGCGGCACCAACTGGGAAGGTGTTGGTGTACGGCCGGACATTGCAGTTGCGGGAGACAAGGCGCTGGAGGCGGCGCAGGTCGCGGCGCTCGACCATCTTGCATCCGTACCGGGCGTAACCGGCGAAGCGCTGGCCGACTATCGCTGGGCCAGGGTCGCCGTCGACGCGCGTCTTCATCCGGTTACGATCTCCCGCCCGGCTGGCCGCCCTTGCCGGAACCTTCGGTACGATCGAAATCAGGTCTTCGGTCGAAGGGCTCCGCTTCTACCGGAGCGATCGACCCAAACGGCCGCAAGGGGGCGTCATGCGGCCGCTGGACGACAAGGGCCTGTTCGCGATCGACGGCTATGACGATCTGCGCGCGAAGATCGGCCCAAACGATATCGTGCTCATGCACGGCGCCGAGGCTGCGCGCGAGGTTTTTGCCCGGACGGCAAAGGCGCCCCCGGCGGGCCCAGGAGGATCCTGACTGCGACGAAGGAAGACCAGACGGCGCACGCGCCCGAGAAGCGCGCCGCAAACTTCGTTCCCTTTCCCGTTACGTCCCGCTTGGCGGTGCCACGCACAATCTGATAGCGCTGTCGCATGGCCCTCACCGCAGCCGCCTCCGCCCGGGAAATCCTGACCCGCCTTCACGATCTGATGGCGAAGCGGCTGCCGGCGCAATCGAAGCTCAACGCCGTCGTCAACATCATCGGCGAGGCGCTGCACAGCGAAGTCTGCTCGATCTACCTGCTGCGCGAAGGCGCGCTGGAGCTGTTTGCCACGCGCGGGCTGAAGCAGGAGGCGGTGCACGTCACCAAGCTGGGGCTGGGCGAGGGGCTGGTCGGCACCATCGCCGCCAATGTCGAGACGCTCAACCTCGACGAGGCGACCAGCCACCCCGCCTTCGTCCATAATCCGGAAACGGGGGAAGAGAGCTTCCACAGCTTTGCCGGCGTACCGATCATCCGGCGCGAACGGGCGGTGGGCGTGCTGGCGGTGCAGCATGTCGAACCGCGCAAATATGCCGATGTCGAGATCGAGGCGCTGCAGACCGTGGCGATGGTGCTCTCCGAGCTGATCGCCAATGCCGAACTGATCGACGCCTCCACGGCCGCCACGACCCGGCTGCACCCGACCACCGCCGGCAACACGCGCGGCTTCCCGCTCGTCGAGGGCATGGCGCAAGGCGTGGCGGTGTTCCACCAGCCGCGCATCGTGATCGAGCACACGGTTGCCGAAGACATCGAGGCCGAGCGCCACCGCGTCTATGCCGCGTTCGACAAGATGCGCGAGCAGATCGACCGCATGGCCAGCCAGGCCGAATTCGGCGGCGGCGGCGAGCATGACGAGATCCTCCAGACCTACAAGATGTTCGCCTATGACGAAGGCTGGAGCCGGCGCATCAACGAGGCGATCGATTCAGGTCTGACGGCCGAGGCGGCGATCGAGCGCGTCCAGCAGCGCACTCGCCAGCGCATGCGCGAAATCGACGATCCGCTGCTGCGCGACCGGATGCACGATCTGGAGGATCTGGCGAACCGGCTGCTGCGCATCGTCTCGGGCCAGCTCGGCACTGCGGCGCAGCTGGGCCTGCGCCAGGATTCGATCCTGATCGCGCGCAACCTCGGCCCGGCCGAGCTGCTCGAATATGACCGGCGCCGGCTGAAGGGCGTGGTGCTGGAAGAAGGATCGCTGACCGCGCACGTCACCATCGTCGCGCGCGCCATGGGTGTGCCGGTCCTGGGCCGGGTGCGCGACGTGCGCCGGCTGGTGGCCGAAGGCGATTTGCTGCTGCTCGATGTCGGTGAGGAAAGCCTGCTGATCCGCCCGACCGTAGCGATGCAGGAAGCGTTCGAGGCGAAGCTGGCGCTCAGCCAGAAGCGCCGTGCCGCCTTTGCCCGGCTGAAGGGCGAAGCCCCGGTAACGAAGGACGGGCACCGGGTGACGGTGATGGTCAATGCCGGACTGCGCGACGACATCGCGGCGCTCGACCTGACCGGTGCCGACGGCATCGGCCTGTTCCGCACCGAATTCCAGTTCCTCGTCTCTGCCACCCTGCCCCAGCGCGAGGCGCAGCGGCGGCTGTACCATGACGTGCTCGACATTGCCGGAGACCGGCCGGTCACGTTCCGCACCGTCGACATCGGCGGCGACAAGGCGCTGCCGTATCTGAACCATGACGAGGATGGTGAAGAGGAAAATCCGGCGATGGGCTGGCGCGCGCTGCGGCTCGCGCTCGATCGCGACGGGCTGATGAAGGCGCAGGCCCGTGCGCTGATCGAGGCGGCGGCGGGCAAGACGCTCAACGTGATGTTCCCGATGGTGTCCGAACCCTGGGAGTTCGAGGAGGCCCGGGCGCTGTTCGAGGCGCAGCGCGCCTGGCTGGCGGCACGCGGGCGCAAGCTGCCGATCGAGATACGCTATGGCGCGATGCTCGAAGTGCCGGCGCTTGCCGAAGTGCTCGACTTGCTGCTGCCGCGGCTCGATTTCCTGTCGATCGGCACCAATGATCTTACGCAGTTCCTGTTTGCCGCCGATCGCGCGCATCCCAAGCTGGCGCTGCGCTATGACTGGCTGAGCCCGGCGATCCTGCGCTTCATTCAGCGCGTCACCATCCAGGCGCGGGCCGCGGGGGTGCCGGTGACGGTGTGCGGTGAAATGGGCGGGCGGCCGCTGGAGGCGATGGCGCTGATCGGTCTTGGGATCGACCGGCTTTCGATCACCCCGGCGGCGGTGGGACCGATCAAGGCGATGGTGCGTTCGCTCGATCGCGGCGCGGTGACGGCGGCGGTCGAGGGGCTGCTCGCCGATCCGCGCGGGCCGCTGCGCGAGGCGCTGGCACGCTGGGCGGCGACACATAACGTCGAACTGGCCTGATCGGGCGGCGGAATGTTTGCAGGGCGGCGTTGACAGGCGACGCCCAACAGGGGACATCCCCGACGAGCAAGGCGGGCGGCACCCAGGCAACCCCGTTCGCCGGAGGACCGAATGGAAGGCGAGACGCCCGAAGATCCCACGCTGTTCCCCGCCCGTCCCGGTGAAAAGCTGCGCGCCGCGCGTGAGGCCCAGAAACTGGACCTCGCCGAAATTGCGGCGCGCACGCGGATACCCCAGCGGCACCTGGAGGCAGTGGAAAGCGGCAGCTATGCGGGCCTGCCTTCCACCACCTATGCCTTGGGCTTTGCCAAGGCCTATGCCCGTACCGTCGGGTTGGACGAAGTCGCGATCGCGCGCGAGGTCCGCGCCGAACTGGGCAGCTATGAGCGGGTCAGCACGCCGGCGCCCGAATATCCGCTCGACGAGCCGGCGCGGGTCGCGCCCCGCGGGCTGATGTGGTTCGGCGTCATCGTCGCCATCCTGATCGTGGCGGGCGTCGGCCTGTGGTACGGCACCGACCTGTTCCGCGACCGCTTCGGCAACAGCGACGGGCTGGTGCAGGCCGAGCCGAGCCCCACGCCCAGCGCGGCGCCGGCGCCCAGCCCGAGCCCTACCGTGCCGACGATCGAGCATGTCACGCTGGTTGCGCTCGATTCCGTGTGGATCCGCGTGACCGACGCCACTGGCAAGAAGCTGTTCGAGAAGGAACTGGCGCAGGGCGAGCGCTATGAAGTGCCCGACGATGCCGATCATCCGCATGTCCGCACCGGCCGGCCGGAAAAGCTGCAGGTGCTGGTGAACGGTTCGGAAGTGCCGCCGCTCGGCACCGGCGAGAAGGCGATCGATGTCGAAGTGAGCGCGGCGGCGCTGCGCAGCCGCGGCCAGCCTGGGCCTGCCGCCGCCGGCACGCCGGCGGCCGCCGACGCCCCGGCTCCGCGCCAGCGCCGGCTGGGCCCGCGCGCGTCCGACAGCATCGATCGCGGCGGCGCGGCCGTGCCCGAGGCTGCCGGCGGCAACAGCAGCAATCCCTGAGGGGCCGTTCGGGATTCGCCGCCATTCTATCGGCGGCAAATGCCAGGCAGACCTACCCGTTTAAGTGCTTAGACGGGCCTGAGGGGTGGCGTTCCGGCGGATCGCTCCGCTATAGCGTCATGTGGGGGATGGATTTTGAACGACACCGGGGTTTCTTGACGATGCGCATCCTTCTTGCAGCGGCGCTGGCAACGGCGGCTTTGGGTTTTCAGGGCGTTGCCCAGGCGCAGTCCCAGGGCGACGGCAATCTCGCCCCGCGCGTTGACCGGCTGGAACGCGAGATGCGCGCCGTGCAGCGCAAGGTGTTCCCGAACGGCGCCGGCCAGCTGGTCGAACCGCAGATCACGCCGCAGCCCGATGCGAGCGCGCCTGGCACGCCGGCCAGTTCGCCGCTGACCGATCTTACCCTGCGCGTCAGCGCGTTGGAGGGGCAGATCCAGACGATCACCGCGCAGGCCGAGCAGAACCAGTATCGCGTTCGCCAGCTTCAGTCGGCGTTCGACGCCTATAAGCTTTCCACCGAGGCGCGGCTGAAGACGCTGGAGGCGCAGTCTGCCGCGAACGCGGCGCCGCCGGCAGATGGTGCCGACGATGCCCCGGTCGGCACCGGGGCGATGCCGGCCGCCGGCAACACCCAGCCCGGCGCTTCAAAGGCCAATCCCGCCCGCGCCGAACGCCTGGCGGCAATACAGCGCCCCAACACCGGCGATGCGGCCGAGGACGGTTATACCTATGGCTTCCGTCTGTGGCAGGCGAAGCTCTATCCGGAAGCCCGCAAGGAACTGGAAGCGGTTGCCACCAAATATCCGAAGCAGCGCCGCGCCAGTTATGCCCGCAACCTGATCGGCCGTAGCTATCTGGAAGAAAATGCCCCCAGCCTCGCGGCCGTCGCCTTCTACGACAATTACAAGAAGGATCCGAACGGCGAGCGGGCGCCCGACAGCCTTTATTACCTCGCGCAGGCGCTGGTGAAGCTGAAGAAGCCGGCGAGCGAAGTCTGCAAGGTCTATGACGAGCTGAACCAGCTCTATGCCGACCAGCTTTCGACCGAAATGCGCGCCGGCGTCGCTCAGGGACGTGCCGACTCCAAGTGCAAGTGAGCCGCTGCTGACCGTCGCGCCCGATGCGCCGGCGGTTGCGCGGTTTTGCGACGATCTTATCGCCCTGACGGGGGTGGCGCCCGACGCTGCGCTTCGGCTGGGGATTGCGGTTTCGGGGGGCGGCGACAGTCTGGCGCTGCTTCTTCTCGCGCATGCTGCCTTTCCTGGCGCGGTGGCCGCCGCGACCGTCGATCACCGGCTGCGGTCCCAAGCGGCGGGGGAGGCGGCATGGGTCGCGTCGCTCTGCAAGCGGCTGGGCGTGCCGCACACGGTTCTGGCGCCGGACGGCGGGCCGCAGGGCAATCTCCAGCAATGGGCGCGCGAGGCCCGCTATGCGCTGCTCGCCGGATGGGCGGCGGGCGCTTCTCCGGCGATCGGCTGGATCGCAACCGCGCATCAGCAGGACGATGTCGCCGAAACCTTTCTGATGCGCGCGCGCCGCGGCGCGGGGGTGGCCGGCCTGGCGGCGATGGCGCCCCGGCGATCGCTTGACGAAGGCACGGTGCTGGTCCGCCCGCTGCTCGGCTGGTCGCGCGGCGACCTCGCGGCGATCGTCGCGGCGGCGGCCATCGATCCCGTCGAGGATCCGTCGAACCAGGCCGATCGCTTCGACCGCGCCCGCATCCGCAACTTGCTGGGCGCGAGCGACGAGCTGCCGGCGGTGCGGCTGGCGGCGGCGGCGCGCAACCTGCGCGATGCGGAAGCGGCGCTCGCCTGGGCGGCGGACCGCGAATGGGCAGCGCGGCACGCTATCGGCGAGCACGGCGTGGTCACGCTCGATGTCTCCGGGCTTCCCTATGAACTGCGGCGCCGGCTGGTGCTGCGCGCGCTGTCCGCGGTGGCCGGACCGGATGCGCTGCCTCCGGCTGCGGCAAGTAACGGACTTGACCGGCTGGTCGCCGCGCTCGACAGTGGCCGCGGGGCGACGCTGGCCGGAGTCGCGGTTCGGCCGGGCAAGCGCTGGCGCTTTCGCCCGGCGCCGCCGCGACGATCACACTGATCGACGTTGTTCCATTGTCATTGGCTTCCCCACGCCTATCTTAGGGCGTGGAAAGGTACTGGGCACACGATGAGCGATAACGGCAAGCAGCAGGGTCCGGACAATGGCGGCAACAGCCCCTGGATGAAGAACCTGCTGATCTGGGTTGGCATTCTTGCTGCGTTGGCGTTGTTCGTCACGTTCTTCGACAGCCGCAACACGCAACCCGTTGGCAACACGATCCCCTATTCGACCTTCCTGGACAAGGTTCAGGCAGGCGATGTGAAGGAAGTGAACATTGCCGTCGGAACGGGCGCGATTACCGGCACCACCGGCGAAGGCAAGTTCCGCACGAACAATCCCGGCGATCCCAAGCTGGTCGATACGCTGCGTGCCAAGGGCGTGATCATCAATGCCCGGCCGGAGGAACAGGCATCGGTCTGGGTGATCCTGCTCTATCAGTCGCTGCCGTTCCTGCTGTTCCTCGGCATCGCCTTTTTCGTGCTGCGCCAGATGCAGAAGAATTCGGGCTCGGGTGCGATGGGCTTCGGCAAGAGCCGCGCTCGCCTGCTGACCCAGAAGGAAGGCAAGGTCACGTTTGACGATGTTGCCGGCGTCGATGAAGCGCGCGAGGAAGTGCAGGAAATCGTCGACTTCCTGAAGGATCCGTCGAAATTCGCCCGGCTGGGCGGCAAGATCCCGAAGGGTGCGCTGCTGGTCGGCTCGCCCGGTACCGGCAAGACGCTGCTCGCCCGCGCAATTGCCGGCGAGGCGGGCGTGCCCTTCTTCACCATCTCCGGTTCGGACTTTGTCGAAATGTTCGTCGGCGTCGGCGCCAGCCGCGTGCGCGACATGTTCGAACAGGCGAAGAAGTCGGCGCCGTGCATCGTCTTCATCGACGAAATCGACGCGGTCGGTCGTTCGCGCGGCGCGGGTCTGGGCAACCAGAATGACGAGCGCGAACAGACGCTCAACCAGCTGCTCGTCGAGATGGACGGATTCGAGGCGAACGAAGGCATCATCATCATCGCCGCGACCAACCGCCCCGACGTGCTCGACCCCGCGCTGCTGCGCCCGGGCCGCTTCGACCGTCAGGTCGTGGTGCCGCTGCCCGACATCGAAGGCCGCGTGAAGATCCTGCAGGTCCATATGAAGAAGGTGCCGCTGGCGCCCGATGTGGATGCGCGCGTGATCGCCCGCGGCACGCCGGGTTTCTCGGGCGCGGATCTCGCCAACCTCGTCAACGAAGCGGCGCTGCTGGCGGCGCGGCGTGGCAAGCGGCTGGTGGCGAGCAGCGAGTTCGACGAAGCGCGCGACAAGGTGCTGATGGGCCCCGAGCGCCGCTCGATGGTGATGAACGACGACGAAAAGCGGATGACTGCCTATCACGAGGCGGGCCATGCGCTGGTGTTCCTGCACGAACCGGCGTCGGACCCGATCCACAAGGCGACGATCATCCCGCGCGGCCGCGCGCTGGGCATGGTGCAGCCGCTGCCGGAACGCGATTCGTACAGCTATCACCGCGACAAGATGCACGCGAACCTCGCAGTGGCGATGGGCGGCCGCGTCGCCGAGGAACTGATCTTCGGCTATGAAAAGGTCTCCTCGGGCGCCTCGGGCGACATCCAGTCGGCAACCCGGCTGGCGCGTGACATGGTGACGCGCTGGGGCATGTCCGACGCGGTCGGCCCGCTCGAGCTCAGCTATTCCGAGGACAGCTATCTCGGCCAGTCGGGCGTGCGGCGCGTGCCGATGTCGAACGAGACGGCGCAGCTGATTGACGACGAGATCAAGCGGCTGGTGGAAAGCGGTCTGGGCCGCGCCCGCGACGTGCTCACCACCCATATCGACAAGCTGCACCTGCTCGCCAACGCGCTGCTCGAGTTCGAGACGCTGACCGGCGAGGAGATCAAGCGGCTGGTGTCGACCGGCGAAGTGGGCCGCGAGGACAATGCCGGCACCCAGACGCAGGTCGCACCGGGCGGCACCTCCATCCCCAAGACGCGCCGGCCCAAGGGCCCGTTCGGCAATCCGGCGCCGCAGGGGGCCTGATACCGCTTGGTCCGCAACCGGACGCGATGGTTTGAAACGCTCCCGGATGGTCACATCCGGGAGCGTTTTCGCGTTCGGTCCCGCCTCGCCGCGGTGATCGCCGGTGCCCTGATGCTGGCGGCCGCGCCCGCATCGGCGATGACGGTCGCCGAATTCCTCGCGCGCGCCCATGCGTTGCGGGCACAGGGGCCGCTGGCGCCGCTGTCACCCGATATGGTGCTGCTCCGCCGGGAAGTTTTGCGGATCGCCGCGGCCTATCGTGCGGATCTGGCTGCCGCCCGCGCCGCCGGCCGAACCCCGCACAGCTGCCCGCCGCACGATCCCTATTTCGGCATGACGGCCAGCCAGCTGATTGCCGAGCTGGAACGCATCCCTGCCGCCCGGCGCGGTATCAGTTTGAAAACGGCGCTTTACGCGATGATGCGCCGGCGCTTCCCGTGCCGGGTGCGCCTCACCCCATCATTCCCATCAGCGCCAGAATCGCGAGGAACAGCGTCGCGATAATCGAAATGAAGCAGAGCAGCACCGCGGTCCGCAGGATCGCCGATCGCCAGCGCAGCCCATAGGCCTGTTTCAGCTGCCGGCAGATATGCACCGGCGGCACGACCAGCGCGACGACCCCGATCACATCGCTGGAAACACCCACCGCCCCGGCTAGCGTCAGCACGATCAGGAACAGCGACATCGCCGCGATCGAATAGGTCACGAACACGGCATGGTCGTACATCTTGTACTGCCGCTTCCAGAAGAACAGCAGCCAGACGAACGGCAGCGACAGCACGATCAGCAACCAGGAAAATTTGTAGATGCTCGACTGCAGCTTGTAGAGCATCAGCGACGGGTTCTGCTGCCACTTCTCGATGCCATGGTCGAGCGTGTGCCACCCGGTATGCCCGTCGAACTCGCTGGTCACCTCGACATTGTTGAGGCCGCCCAGCGCCTTTTTGAGCGTCGCAAGGTCCGCATCCGCCTTGGCGATGTCCTGCGTATATTCGTCGCGGTCGGGATCGTCCGCCGCCAGCTTGTCGCGCTTGGCAACGGCGCGGGCGCGCGCCTCTTCGCTATGCTTGATCGATTGCTCGATCGCGGCCTTTGGCCGGGCGTTCACATTGCCCAGATCGGTCGGCGTCGAAATGCCGAGGATCTGGAAGATCGCGAACATGGCGAAGACCGAGAAGAGGAACATCGCCATCGGCGACACGAACCGCGCCCGCTCGCCGGCGACGTAGCGCCGGGTCAGGTCGCCCGGCCGCCAGGCAAGCAGCGGCAAGGTGCGCCACATCTTGCCTTCGAAATGGGCGACGCCGTGCAGCAGTTCGTGCCCGATCGCGCCCAATGAGCGATGGACATGGCCCGGTTGTCCGCATTCGTGGCAATGCGGGCCGATCAAGGCGGTCCCGCAATTGAGGCAGATCGTGCCATGGGATTCGCCATGCGCCTCGCCCGCACGCGGCTCGATCGTGCGGCCGAGCAGGCCCCCCATCACCAGTTCGCCGGCTGCGTCTATTTCCCCCATGGCGCGCAAGGCTATCAGCTTTGGGTCATCCGTGCTAGCGACCGGCGCATGGCAGACATAGACACGCTGGACACACAGATGCTGATCGCCGATCTGGGCCGCCGCGCCCGCGCGGCCGCTTCGGTGCTGGCGGCGATGCCGAGTCCTGCCAAGGCGCAGGCGCTTCGCGCTGCTGCTGCTGCCATCCGGGCGGCACGACCTGCCATTCTCGCCGCCAATGCCGAGGATATGGCAGCGGGCCGGGCCAATGGCCTGTCCGATGCGATGCTCGACCGGCTGCTGCTCGACGACAAGCGCATCGAGGGCATGGCTGCCGGTGTCGAGGCGGTGGCGGGGCTCGACGATCCGGTCGGCCGGGTGATCGACGAAAGCACGCGGCCCAACGGGCTTGTGCTGCGCCGGGTCCGCGTGCCGATCGGGGTAATCGGCATTATCTATGAAAGCCGGCCCAATGTGACCGCCGACGCCGGCGCGCTCTGCCTGATGTCGGGCAACGCGGCGATCCTGCGCGGCGGGTCGGAGGCGATCCGCAGCAATCGTGCGATCCATGCCGCGCTCGCCGCCGGGCTCGCCCAGGGCGGCGCGCCCGCCGATGCGATCCAGCTGGTGCCCGTCACCGATCGCGCCGCCGTGGGGGCGATGCTGACCGCCGAGGGCCTGATCGACATGGTCGTGCCGCGCGGTGGCAAGGGTCTGGTGGCGCGGGTGCAGGCGGAGGCGCGGGTGCCGGTGCTCGCCCATCTCGACGGGATCAACCACAGCTATATCGACCGCGCGGCCGATCCGGCGATGGCGTGCACGCTCGCGGTCAACGCCAAGATGCGGCGCACCGGCATTTGCGGCGCAACGGAGACGCTGCTGATCGACCGCGGCTTTGCCGACCCCCGCCCGATCCTGTCGGCGCTGATCGAGGCCGGTTGCGAACTGCGCGGCGATGCGGCGGTGCAGGCGCTTGATGCGCGCGTGATGCCGGCGACCGACGAAGACTGGGATACCGAGTATCTCGACGCGATCCTGTCGGTGAAGCTCGTCGATGGCGTCGAGGGTGCCATCGCGCATATTGCGGCGCACAGCTCGCACCACACCGACGCGATTGTGACCGAGGATGCCGACACTGCGGCGTGCTTCCTGAACGGCGTCGACAGCGCGATCGTGATGTGGAACGCCTCCACCCAGTTCGCCGATGGCGGTGAATTCGGGCTGGGCGCGGAAATCGGCATCTCGACCGGCCGCCTTCACGCGCGCGGCCCGGTGGCGCTGGAGGGGCTCACCACCTATAAATGGCTGGTGCTTGGGACGGGCCAGGCGCGGCCTTGAAGCACTGAAGCGCGAAGCGTAGACTCGTGTCATGAACAAGCCTGCCAAAATCACCACCGAACTCGACGCCGCGACGCTGGCGATGGTGGAGCAGGTGGCTGCCTGGCAGGGTCGTAGCGTCGCGGCATTTGCTGCCGAGGCAATCCAGCGCGTTGCGGAGACGGAAGTGGATTACCGCGCTTTCGTTCAGGAGGGCATCGACGCAGCGGACCGCGGCGATGTCGTACCGCACGCGCGGGTGATGGCGGAACTCGATGCGATGATCGGGCGGCATCGGCAGCGATGCCAGAATTAGTCTGGACCACGCCGGCAGTCAGCGACCTTCAGGCAATCGACCTCTGGCTTTCGGAGCATCGGACCCCGGAGCTGGCGGAGCGTCGCCTTGGGAAGCTTCGCGAGCGTGCCGAGTCCTTGACCCGATTTCCGCATTTGGGCCGTCCGGCGGGTATGGGTGCGGGTATACGCATTCTCCATGTGCATGAAACGCCGTACGTGCTCCTCTATCGACTGAAAGACGAGAGGCTAGAGATCCTGCGTATCCGCCACGAACGCGAAGACTGGCTCGTCGCTCGTTGAAACGCATCGGTCTTCTCGGCGGGTCGTTCAATCCGGCGCATCGCGGGCATCGGCGGCTGTCGCTCCATGCGCTGCGTGCGCTCGACCTCGACGAAGTGTGGTGGATGGTCTCGCCGGGCAATCCGCTGAAAGACAAGGCCGGCATGGCGCCGTTCAAGGCGCGGATCGCATCGGCGCGGGCGATGGCCCGGCATGCGCCGATTCGGGTGACCGCCGTCGAGAAGCGCCTCAAGACCCGCTACACGGCCGATACGCTCACCAAATTGCCCCGCCTCTATCCCAATCATCGCTTCATCTGGCTGATGGGCGCCGACAATCTGGCGCAGTTTCACCGCTGGGAGCGGTGGCGCCATATCGCGCGACAGGTTCCGATTGCGGTTGTGGCCCGTCCGGGTTATGATCGCCCTGCCCATGCAAGTCCTGCAATGGGTTGGCTGCGGCGCGCTGTGCGGCCCGCAGGCCAGGCGAAACATTGGACGCGATGGAGATTGCCGGCACTTGTGCTGTTGCGCTTCCGCCCCGATCCGACTTCGGCAACGCGCCTTCGGGCTGCCGATCCTGCCTGGCACCGGCGATTCCTCGGCACTCTTCGGGATACGGAGATGAAGGGTCCGACGCCGTCTCCATCACTTGGCACAGACAGTCGCTAGACTAGGAGCAACCTTGGCCACATCCCCCAATATGCTGCGTTCGCCCGATGCCGATGGCGTCGCAGCGCTGCATAGGCTCGTGCTCACCTCGCTGGAGGACGATCAGGCGGTGGAAACCGTTTCGATCCCGCTCGCCGGCAAGAGCAGCATCGCCGATTACATGGTGATCGCATCGGGTCGTTCGACCCGGCAGGTCGCCTCGATGGCGATGAAGCTGGCCGACAAGATCAAGGCCGACCAGGGCCGCACGCCGCGCGTCGAGGGCCTGCCCACGGCCGACTGGGTGCTGATCGATGCGGGTGACGTGATTGTCCACCTGTTCCGCCCCGAGGTCCGCAGCTTCTATAATCTGGAGCGGATGTGGTCGTTCGGCGAAGCGGGTCAGGCCTGATCCGCTGAACTGCCGCCGCGCCGGACGCCCTTCATGCTGCTGCACATCGTCGCGCGCGGCCGGATCGGGCGCAGCCCGGAGGCAGAGCTGGTCGACCGCTATCTGAAGCGGCTCACCTGGCCGGTGCGCGTCACCGAAATGCCCGACACCGGCGGCAAGATGCCGGCTGTCGCCCCCGGCACCCGCATCGTGATGCTCGACGAACTGGGCGAGAACCTGCCCTCGCGCCTGCTGGCCCAGCGGATCGGCACCTGGCGTGACGACGGGGTGCGCGAATTGCGCTTCCTGATCGGCGCCGCCGACGGCTTCGACGATGCCGACCGCGCCCAGGCGGACCTGCTGCTGTCGTTCGGCAAGGCTACCTGGCCGCACATGCTGGCGCGCGCGATGCTTGCCGAGCAACTATGGCGGGCGGCGTCGATCCTTGCCAACCATCCCTATCACCGTGAAGGCTGATCCATGGGACCGGCACGCAGCCTGATCCTGCTGGGTGCGCTCGCCGGAATCGTGCTGGTCGCCGCGCTGGGCCGTGCCGCGCCGGATCCGGCAGCGGCGCAGGGCCAGCGCCTGCTCGCCGCGACCGCCGATGCCAAGGCTGCCGAGGCGCGCGCCCGTGCGCTGGAGCGAGCCGCTGCGCAGGAGCGCGATCAGGCCGCCCGCGCGCGCGGTGAGGAAGCTGCTGCCGCCGAGCGGATCAAGGCGGCCGAAGCCGATCTTGCCGCCGCACAGGCGCGGATTGCGATTCTCGATCGGCTGGTCGCGCGTCAGCGGACGCTGCTGGCGGAAAAGCAGGGGCCGGTGCTGCGCCTGCTGGCGGCATTGCAGGCCATGGCGCGGCGGCCGCCGATGCTGGCGCTGGCCCAGCCCGGCTCGACCGAGGACATGGTGCATGTCCGCGCGGTGCTGGCGACGGTGTTGCCCGCCGTCCAGGTGCGCAGCGCGGGCGTGCGTGCCGATCTCGACAAGTCGCGCGGGCTGCGCGACGCCGCCGCGCGGGCGGTGGCGGAACTGCAGGCAAGCCGTACCCGGCTCGAACGTCAGCGGCTGGCGGCGCTCGATCTGGAGGCGCAGCACCGCCTGCGTTCGGTGGCGCTTGGCCGCAGCGCGCTTGCGGAATCGGACAAGGCACTGGCGCTTGGGGAACAGGCGCGCGACCTTGCCGGGCAGATGGAGCTGCGGGAAACCGCCGCGCAGGTGCAGGCGGACCTGATCGGGCTGCCCGGTCCGCTTCCGCGCCCGGGTACGGCCGTCGCCCCGGCGCTGCCGGCCTCACCCTATCGCCTGCCCGTCGCGGGCCGGCTGGTCACCGGTTTCGGCGCGTTGTCCGATGCCGGGGTGCGCGCGCGCGGACTCAGCTTCGCCGTCGCTCCGGCAGCACCCGTTACGGCACCGGCGGCGGGCACGATCGCCTATGCCGGGCCCTTCCGCGACTATGGTGGCGTGGTGATCGTCGACCATGGCAAAGGCTGGACCAGCCTGGTGTCGGGGTTGGGCACGGTCGCGGTGCATGTCGGCGAGCGGGTCGGGCAGGGGGCCGCGCTCGGCAAGGCGTCAGCGAACGGCGATCCGCGTATCACCGTGGAGCTGCGCCGCCGTGGCCAGCCCATGGACCTGACCCAAATGCTCGACTGACAGCTAGTGCAAAAGCCGTTATCGTCTGGCAGACAAGCTTGCATGCCTTTCCGGAAAGTTCCTTGATGCTGCGTCCGTTTCTTCAGGTTACCGCCGCCGTTGGCGCGCTCGCACTCATTCCCATCACGTCCGGCGCCATGGCCGGGGTCGACACCAGCAGCTACCGCGAGCTCGACACGTTCATGGAAGTCTACAACCAGGTGAAGGCGAATTACGTCGACAAGGTCGACGACAAGACGCTGGTCAAGGGCGCCATCCAGGGGATGCTCGCGGCGCTCGATCCGCATTCGAGCTATGCCGACGGGCTGGATTTCGACAATCTGAAGATCCAGACCGAAGGCAATTATGGCGGGCTGGGCCTGACCGTGACGCAGGAAGACGGCGCGGTGAAGGTGATTGCGCCTGCCGACGACACGCCCGCGGCGCGCGCGGGTATCAAGCCTGGCGACTTCATCACCCATCTCGACGGCAAGTTCATCGTCGGCGGCAGCCTTGACGAGGCGATCGAGCAGATGCGCGGCCAGCCGGGCACCAAGATCACGCTGACGGTGGTGCGCCCGGGTGCGCCCAAGCCGCTGCAATTCACCCTGACCCGGGAGATCATCGTCCAGAAGCCGGTGAAGTGGGACGTGAAGGACGGTGTCGGCATCATCCGCATCACCACCTTCACGGCGCATACCGGCGGCGACACGGCGCTGGCGATCCAGTCGATCGACAAGAAGCTGGGCCACAAGCCGCTCGGCTATATCGTCGACCTGCGAAACAATGGCGGCGGCCTGCTGACCGAGGCCATCGGCGTGTCCGACGTGTTCCTGAACCATGGTGAGATCGTCTCGCAGCGCGGGCGCGAGAAGACCGATATCGAGCGCTATTATGCCGAGAGCATGTTCCCGGGCGATCTCGCCAAGGGCTTGCCGGTGGTGGTGCTGGTCGATTCGGGCACGGCCTCAGCTTCCGAAATCGTTGCCGGTGCGTTGCAGGACCAGCACCGCGCACTGGTGATGGGCGTGCGCAGCTTCGGCAAGGGATCGGTGCAGACGATCCTGCCGATGGGGCCGCGCGCGGCGCTGCGGCTTACCACCGCACGCTATTACACACCGTCGGGCCATTCGGTGCAGGAAGGCGGGATCAAGCCCGATATCATGGTACCGCAACTTTCCGATCCCGATTACAAGACGCGCCCGGAATTGCGCGAAGCCGATCTGCGCCGGCACCTGATCAACCAGGAAAAGGTCGATGACGGCACGCTGGAACAGGACAGCAAGACCGATCCGCGCTTCTCGGCGACTGCTGACGAGCTGAAGAAGAAGGGCATCGACGACTTCCAGCTCTATTACGCGCTGCAGACGATCGGCCGGCTTGGGCCGAAGACCGGTGTGGCGAGCAAGGGCAAGTGACGATGCCGCGTAACGGAACCGGGCTCGCCCGCTGGATCGCGCTGCTGCTGCCGGCGGCGCTGCTCGGCGGTGCGATCGGATCGCAGCTGTTCGGGCTGGTGCCGTGCGAGATGTGCATGTGGCAGCGCTGGCCGCACCTCGCCGCGATCGTGGTGGCGCTGCTGGCGTTCGTCGTGCGGGCGCCGCTGCCGTCACGGTTGCTCGTGCTGCTGGCGGCGGTGCTGATCGCGGTCAGCGGGGGCATCGGCATTTATCATGCCGGTGTCGAATATCACTGGTGGCAGGGCGTCACGGCCTGCACCGCCACGTCCGCGCAGGGCTCGCCGATGGACGTGCTGAACGCCGCGCTGCGCCGCCCGCTCATTCGCTGCGACGTTCCGCAATGGACGCTGTTCGGTATTTCGCTGGCAGGCTTTAATGCCCTCTTTTCGCTGGCCGGTGCCGCCACCATCTTCGTGCTGGCAGCAGGAAAGCCGGTACGATGAGCTGGAAGCCGGGCGATCGACGCGAAGACACCGCCACCATGGTCCGGGTGGATCAGGCGGGCGAATATGGCGCGACGCGCATTTACGCCGGACAATTGGCGGTGATGGGCGATCGCACGACGGCGGCGCGTACGATCAACGGCATGGCCAATCAGGAAGAGCGACACCGCGCCTTTTTCGACGCGATGATCGCCCGCCGCGGCGTGCGCCCGACTTTGCTCCAGCCCTTCTGGAATGTCGCCGGCTTTGCGCTGGGCGCTGCAACCGCAGCCATGGGGCCGCAGGCGGCCATGGCCTGCACCGCCGCGATCGAAACCGAGATTGACCTGCATTACCGCCAGCAGCTCGATCAGCTCGGCAGCGACGATCCCGAGCTCGGCGAGGCGGTCGCGCGGTTTCGCGATGAAGAGATCGAGCATCGCGACACTGCGATTGCCGCGGGTGCGGAGAGCGTGCCGGCCTATCCGTTGCTTTCGGGGCTGATCCGCGCGGGCTGCCGCGCGGCGATTGCTCTGTCGAAGCGGATATGACAGTCGGGGTTCAGATATGCGCGGGTATGACAGAATGCGGGCTGCGAGGAGAAATGCCATGCTGAACAGGATTGCGTTCGCCGCCGCGGCCGTTGCGGCGCCGCTGCTGATGCCGGCAGTTGCTCATGCGCAAAATGCCGCGCAGAACGGCGTGCTGGTCATCTATGGCAACGACAAGTGCCCGACCAACAAGAATGGCGAGGAAATCGTCGTCTGCCAGCGCCTCGACGAGGCCGAGCGTTTCCGCATCCCGAAGAATCTGCGCGAAGACAGCAGCGCGCCCCAGAAGCGGGAGAGCTGGGCCGTACGGTCTGAGGATGCGCTGAACAGCGGCGCCTTCGGCATAGGCAGTTGCTCGACGGTGGGTGCGGGCGGCCAGTCCGGCTGCCTTGCGCGGGAGATTACCCGCGCCCGCGCCGAGCGTCGCATGCAGAAAGAAGCCGAGACCAATATTCCGCTACCCTGAGGCGGTCTGACGCGCCGGGCGGGTGATCCAGTCCGGCGCCGCTCTCGCGACCATGTCGGCGATCAACCACAGCATCGCGACCGTGCGGACGCTGGCGGCGATCATCACATCGTGCGGCGTGGCATAGGGCCAGGCGCCGTCCATGCCGGCGAACAGCCAGAATTCGGCGAAATAGGCGCAGACATCGCCGATCACGAACAGCATCAGCGGGGCGAAGCGCGGCGCCGTCATCACCAGCAGCGGATAGAGCCAAAGGTCGAACTGGGGTGAAAGGACCTTGTTGGTCAGCATGAACCAGGCAAGTACCGGCGTGAACAGCACCCATGGCCGCGCGCCATGCTTGCGCCAGCCGATTCCGATAATCGCCGCTGCGCCGGCCAGAAACGCGATGCCGACATAGAGGTTGAGCTGCGCGACCGTCGGCACCCAGATATTCTGATAGACCAGCACGCCCCAGATCGATGCCGCGGTCGGCGTGCGGCTCTGCGAGAAGCGGTAGAATTCCGACCAGTTCTCCGGTGCCGCCAGCGCGACCGGCAGGTTCACCGCCGACCATGCGCCGATGGCGGCGCCCGTACAAGCCGCAGCCCGGCCGATCCGCGCGCGCCAGGACTGGCCCGGCGCGAACAGCGCCGCCAGACCGATCAGCGGCAGCATCAGCACCGGGAACAGCTTGGCGGCAGTACCCAGGGCGGCAAGGGCTGCCGCCAGCACCAGCCGGTTTCGTCGGGCCGCCAGCATCGCCGCTACGGCGAGCGCGCAGGCGGCCAGATCCCAGTTATGGCCCACATACAAGACCAGCGGTGGCGCCGCCGACCACAGCCATAGCCGCGCACGGTCCATCCCCGCGCGCCAGAACATCGCCAGGATCAGCCCGGCGAGCGCTGCATTCGCGGCCGTCACCACGCTCAGGAACAGGGGCGCATTGGCGGCGCCCCCCGCCAGCCGGGTTATCGCGCCTTCGATCCATATCTGCGCGCCGGTCAGCACGGGATATTCCATCGGCGTCTGGAAATAGGGGATCAGGCCCCGGTCGACATGGCGCGCCTGCCAGAAGGGCATCGCATCACTGTAGCAGCCGGTGGTGTACTGGATCGACGCCACCCAGCCGTTTGCCGTGCAATGCGCCTTGAATATCCAGCCGAGCAGGCATGTGATCGCCAGCCCGATTGCAGGTGCCAGCCATTGTCTGTCGGCCCGAGCCGCCATCCCCGCTCCCCTTTCAGCGCCTGCTTAGCCAGCGCGCCGGCCGGCGTCCATCGCGGCGAGCGGCTGCGAACGACTCGCGGCAGCAACTCCGTGCCGCGCCGCCGGTTGGAGCCGGAGAACCAAGGGAGTGCCCATAATGGCCAAAGCGTCTCGCATCTTCGCCGACCTGACCGCCGACCACGACCGTCAGCGTGAACTGATTCAGCGCATCGACGGCACCTCGGGCGACAGCGCTGAACGGCGCGAGCTGTTCGAACAATTGCGGCTTGAGCTTCAGTCGCACGCCGCGGCGGAGGAGGAGACGCTGTACGCCACGATGCTCGCCGACCCCGAACTGCGCGAAGATGCGCGCCATTCGGTGTCCGAACACAAGGAAGTCGACGATCTGCTGGGCGAGCTGGTGGACATCGAAATGGCATCTTCGGCCTGGCTGACAAAGTTCCGGACGATGCGCGACCGCTATCTCCACCATATCGATGAGGAGGAGGAAGAGATGTTCCCTGCCGCCGAGGCGCAGCTTTCCGCGGCGGACGAAGAGCGATTGGGCAAGGTGTTCGAACGGCGCAAGTCCGAGGAGCGCGCCCGCGCCGAGGCGCATTTGCCGGGCGATGATCGCGCGTGACCGGCCGCGCGGCACTGACCGGGTTCAGTCCTCCGCCAGCGCAGCCAGCCGCTCGTCGGCCTCGCGCACGCCTGGATTGTCCGAAAGCCCGTAGTGCGTGCGGAACAGATCCTCCAGCGCCGCATAGCGGGCACGCGCATCCTGCCAGTGCCGGATTGCGTCCGAACGATCCCCAAGCGCCTCGGCGTTGCAGGCGATGCTGCGCGTGGCATTGGCCAGTTCCAGCGGTGGCGTATCGGCAGCGCTCAGATACTGCGCCATCATTTCCGTATAGAGCGGCGCCGCGGCGGCGGGGTCGCCCTGTTCGCGCAGCATGTCGGCAAGGTGCCGGATCAGGTGCGGCAGCGCCTCCGGGGGCGCTGCGCTGCGGGCGATAGCGAGCGATTCGGTTTGCAACTGCACCGCCTCTTGCAGAGCGCCCTGATCACGGGCGATCTGCGCCTGCCGGCTGAGCGCGTGTGCGAGTCGCGGCATGTCTTCGGCCTCGCGAAAAATCGCGCTGGCGCGGGCGAATGCCGTCGCGGCGTCGTCGAGCCGTTTCTCACGACGCGCAATTTCGCCGGCGGCGAGAGCCGTTTCGCCTGCATGGGACATGACTGCATAATAACATTGTTCCGACCTGGCGGGGAGTCGATATGCACGCAGGCCTGCGCAGCCGCCGCTAGCGGCCCGTGCCAATCCCCCGCGCAAGCATATCCGCGACAAGCTGGGCAATGGCTTCCGGCGGCGTCGCTTCGTCCCAAACGCTGTAGCGCAGACCCAGAAACACGTTCATGCCCATGATTGCCCAGGCATGGACTTCGCTTACCTCGTCGCGCAGCTCGCCCCGCTCCGCACCCGCCCGTAACCGCGCCGCGATCCGCTCGGCGGTGCTGGCATAATGCTGGCGGAAGCTGGCGGGGTCGACGAACTCCGCTTCGTCGATGATTCGATAAATCTCTTTATGCGCCCGGGCGAAGCGGATGAACGCGAGCAGCGCGGCGCGCTCGGCATCGATCTGGTCGCGCGCGTCGCGCAGCGCGGGCGCGACATGTTCGCGCACCTGGTCGCTCATGTCGCGCACCAGCGCGCGGAACACATCGTCCTTCGAATCGAAATAGGTGTAGAAACTGCCCAGCGCCACGCCTGCGCGCCGCGTGATCCCGCTGATTGACCCCTCGTGAAATCCCTTCTCGCCGAATTCCGCCGCCGCCGCATCGAGGATCGCACGCAGCGTTCGACGCCCGCGTTCGGTGCGCGGCGTCTTGCCTTCGCTGGCGGCGTCACCCGTGTCGAGCGGTGCCACGGTACCGGCTGCACCCGTCCCGTCCGCCTGCATCCTTCCTCCCTTTCATTCCAAGTTGAAACCCGGTTCAGGTTTCAGTATAGCGAAGTGCAACGGCTTACAACCCGCACCAATGACGGGTTGCTGCAGGGGAGGATCATTAGCATGACGCGCCGGAATTCCGTTCGTCTTGTCGCGCTGGCCAGCGCCGCATTCATCACCACCGCACCCGCCTTTGCCCAACAGGCGCCGGACAGCGCCGCCCCGGCGGCGGCCGAGGCAACGCCGCAGGACGGCGAGATCGTCGTCACCGCCCGCCGCCGCCAGGAAAATCTGATCGACGTGCCGATTTCGCTGTCGGTCGTCTCCGGCGACACGCTTGCGGCCAAGGGCGCGCCCGACATTACCGCGCTGCAGGACATGACGCCCAACCTGACGCTGCAGGTGGCGCGCGGCTCCAATTCGACGATGATCGCGTTCAGCCGCGGCGTCGGCCAGCAGGATCCGCTCTGGGGGTTCGAGCCGGGCGTCGCGCTCTATATCGACGATGTCTATGTCGCTCGGCCACAAAACGCGATCCTCGACATTTTCGACGTGCAGCGGGTCGAGGTGCTGCGCGGGCCGCAGGGCACGCTCTATGGCCGCAACACGATCGGCGGCGCGATCAAATATGTGACCAAGCGGCTGGGGGATGAATTCCACGCCACGGCGCGCGTCGCCTATGGCAGCTACAATCAGGTCGATCTGGTCGGCACCGTCACCGTGCCGCTGACCCCGACGCTGTCGGTCGGCGGTTCGGTCGCGCGTTACTGGCGCGATGGCTATGGCCACAACCTCAACACCGGCGTCGACCAGTATAACAAGGATGTCGTCGCCGGCCGCGCTTCGGCCGAATATGCGCCGCGCGACGGGCTGTTCTTCCGCATCGCCGCCGATCGCACCGTCGATCATTCCAATCCGCGCCATGGCCACCGGCTGTTCGGCAATGGCGGGCTCGCCGCCTATCAGCCGGTGGGCTCGGTCTATGACACGACGGCAGGCGCCGGCGACAAGAACCGGGTGATGAGCCAGGGCGTGTCGGCCACCGCCGAAATCGGCTTGTCGGAAGGGCTCACCTTCAAATCGATCAGCGCCTGG
This sequence comes from Sphingomonas sp. DMC8, assembly GCF_056314185.1. Classification (NCBI taxonomy): domain Bacteria; kingdom Pseudomonadati; phylum Pseudomonadota; class Alphaproteobacteria; order Sphingomonadales; family Sphingomonadaceae; genus Sphingomonas; species Sphingomonas sp. DMC8. The sequence goes on from NZ_JBQUYV010000004.1 coordinate 48,346, forward strand.
CGCAACGGCAATACTGATACGATCATCGATTTCGACAACACGCCCGCGCCCACGCTCGACGTGCCGGCCTATTATCAGGACCGGCAATTCACCCAGGAACTGCAACTGCTCTACACCGGACGGCGGCTGCAGGGCGTGGCGGGCCTCTATTATCTCAACTCCCGGGCATCGGGTGCGTTCGACACGGTCGTCGGGCTGGCCAACCTGACCATCCTCACCTCGGGCACCGTCGATACCAAGAGCTATGCCGCGTTCGGCGATGTCACCTACGGCATCACCGATGCGCTGAAACTGTCGGTCGGCCTGCGCTACACCAAGGACGACAAGACCGGCAGCGTCTATCGCCAGAACTTCACCGGCATCCGCAGCCCGCGTTTCGGCAATTCGGCGGCGGTTCCGGGGCTGCTGCGCACCAACTATACCAACAGCCGCAGTTTCGAGCAGGCAACGCCGCGCATCTCGCTCAGCTATGAACCGCGCCAGGACCTGAACCTCTATGCCAGCTGGGGCAAGGGCTTCAAATCGGGCGGCTTCGACATGCGCGGCGACGCGATCCTGACGCCCACCACCGTCAATGGCTATCAGCCCGAAAAGATCGATTCGTACGAAGTCGGCATGAAGGGTGCGTTCCTCGACCGCCGCTTCTTCCTCAACCTTGCCGGCTATTATTCCAACTATCGCGATCAGCAGGTGACGATCCAGGCACCGGCAGCGGGCGGCGGTATCGCCAGCTTTGTCGACAATGCCGGCAAGGCCGAAATTTACGGCTTCGAGGCGGAGGCGCGGATGGTGCCGTCACGCCATTTCTCGTCCAGCCTGGTGGTTGGCTACACCCATGCCGAATACAAGAAGTTCCTGACCTATATCGCCGGCGGCACCACGCCGGTCGACGTGTCGAACCAGCGCGTGTTCCAGAACACGCCGCGCTGGACGGTGAATGCATCGGCGACCTGGTCGGAGGATCTGGCAGGCGGTACGATTGCGTTCACGCCGTCGGTTTCGCTGCGCAGCGACATCTCGATGTTCGAATATGCCTCGCCGCTCGATCAGGATGGCTATGCGCTGGTCGAGGCGAGCCTGAACTGGACCTCGGCCAGCGGCCGTTACCGCATCGGGGTTGCTGGGCGTAACCTGACCGACGAGCGCTACCGGGTGGGCGGCTACTACTTCCCCGGCGCGCTCTACGGCAACTCGATCATCGGTTATTATGGTCCGCCCCGGACCGTGACCGGATCGTTCGAATTGCGGTTCTGAGGATAATGGGTTCCCCTCCCGCTTGCGGGAGGGGTTAGGGGAGGGGCTGAAACCGTTCAGCGCTTCCGCTAGGTCATTCCCTCCCCCTACCCCTCCCGCTTGCGGGAGGGGAGCGCACTGTGGAAAGCGACACCATGGCCAAGCCCGCATCCCCCAGCCGCACCGCCACCCCGCGTGGTCTCGTGCTCGCGATGCTGTTGCTGGTCTATATCTTCAACTTCCTCGACCGGCAGATCCTGTCGATCCTCGCCCAGCCGGTGAAGGCCGATCTGGGGCTGGACGACGGGCAATTGGGTATGCTCGGCGGCTTCGCCTTCGCGCTGCTCTATTCGACGCTGGCCATTCCGCTGGCGATGCTGGCGGACCGGACCAGCCGTAGCTGGGTGATCGCCGTGTCGCTGGGGGTGTGGAGTGCCTTCACTGCGTTGTGCGGAACGGCGCACAGCTTCGCGACCATGTTCCTCTACCGGCTGGGTGTCGGGGTGGGGGAGGCCGGCGGCGTCGCGCCCAGCTACGCGCTGATCGGCGATGCCTATCCGGCCGAGCGCCGCGCCCGGGCGCTTTCGATCTATTCGCTGGGCATTCCGCTGGGCTCTGCCGGCGGCGCGCTGCTTGGCGGCTATATCGCGCAGCATGTCGAATGGCGCACGGCCTTCCTGACGGTGGGGCTGCTCGGCATTGCGATCATGCTGCCGTTCAAGTGGATCGTGCGCGATCCGCCGCGCACACGCAGGGGGGCCGGGCAGGCGCCGCTCTGGCATGTATTCGGCATCTTGGCGGCCAAGCCAAGTTTCTGGCTGCTGGCGTTCGGCGCGGCGGCGGGGTCGATGTGCGGCTATGGCGTCGCCTTCTGGCTGCCGAGCATGATCATCCGCAGTTACCAGTTCAATCTGGCGCAGGTCGGCCAGTTCTTCGGCGCGCTCCTGCTGACCGGCGGGGTTGCCGGCATCCTGATCGGCGGCTGGCTCGGCGACCGTCTGGGTGCCACCGACCGCAAATGGTATGCGCTGGCGCCGGCGCTCAGCTATGTCGCCGGCGTGCCGCTGTTCGTTGCGGGCGTGCTGGCGCATAGCTGGCAGGCGAGTTTCGCCCTGTTCCTGGTCCCGCAGGCGCTGGTCTATGTCTGGCTGGGGCCGGTGCTGACCGCCGTACAGCATCTGGTGCCACCGCAGATGCGCGCGACCGCATCGGCCTCGTTCCTGCTCATCAACAATCTGATCGGATTGGGGCTGGGGAGCTGGTCGATCGGGCTGCTGTCCAAGGGGCTTGCGCCTGCCTATGGCGCGGCGGACGGGTTGCGCTATGCCATTGCGGCGGCGCTGTCGCTCTATCTGGTGGCGGGCGCGCTGATGGCGCTGGCCAGCCGCTGGGTGGCGCGCGATTGGGTAGATTGAGCACCCGATTCCCGCTGGTGCCTTCGCCATCCTATAGTAACCATATGCGTTACACCCCGACCGACCTCGCCAAAGCCGAGAAGAATGTGGTGCTTGCCGAGCGCCACATTGCCGCCCAGCAGGAAGTAATCGCGATGATGCGCGCCGCCGGCACCTCGACCGAGGGCGCCGAGGAACTGCTCGCCAAGTTCGAGAGCGACCTGGGCCGCGCCCGTCGCGTTCGCGAATGGATCGCGACCACGCTGAAGGACGCGCGCCAGGCAGCGTAGGGGGACATCATCCTCACCCTTCCCTCTCCCATTGGGAGAGGGAGGGAGGCGCGAAGCGCCGGAAGGGTGAGGGTGGCTTATGTTCAGCGCTCGCGTGTCGCGGCGAAGGTCACCTTGTTGTACCGTTCGGCGATATAGCCGACTTCCCAGGCCGACTTGGCGAGGAACACAGGATTGCCGTCCCGGTCCTTGGCCAGCGCGCCGCGGTTGAGGTCCAGGAATTCCTTCAGCGCCGCGGGATCGTCCGACGAAATCCAGCGCGCCGTGTCATAGGGCGAGGGCTCCAGCATCGCGCCGACCTTGTACTCGGCATCGAGCCGGCTGAGCAGCACGTCGAGCTGGAGCTGGCCGACCACGCCGATGATCCAGTTCGACCCGATTTCCGGGTAGAAGACCTGGATCACGCCTTCTTCGGAGAGATCGTCGAGCGCCTTGCGGAGCTGCTTGGTCTTGGTTGGATCCTTCAGCGCCACGCGGCGCAGGATTTCGGGCGCGAAGTTCGGCAGGCCGGTGAAGCGCACCCCGGCGCGTTCCGATAGCGTATCGCCCACCCGCAGCGTGCCGTGGTTGGGAATGCCGATGATGTCGCCGGGAAAGGCCTCGTCAGCCAGTTCGCGCTCGCGGGCGAAGAACAGGATCGGCGAGTGGATCGCGATCGGCTTGCCGTGGCCGGTCGGCGTCAGCTTCATGCCGCGCTTGAACGTGCCCGACACCAGCCGCATGAACGCGATACGGTCGCGGTGGTTGGGGTCCATGTTCGCCTGGACCTTGAACACGAAGCCGGTGACTTCGTCGCGGCTCGGCTCGATCGGCGCGGGCTCCGCGGGCAGTGCGTGCGGCGGCGGGGCGAATTCGGCGATTGCGGCGATCAGCGAGTCGACGCCGAATTCCTTCAGCGCCGATCCGAAATAGACCGGCGTCATATCGCCGTTACGATAGGCTTCGGCGTCGAACTCGGGATAGCCGGCCAGCGCCAGCTCGACATCCTCGCGCAGCTTGGCGAGATTGTCGGCCGAGACGATCGCGTCGAGCTGCGGGTCGTCGATGCCGCTGGTCTGGATCACTTTGCCGTGGAACTCGCGGCTGTCGCCCTCGGGCAGCAGCAGGCGGTTGGTGGCGAGGTCGAAAATCCCCTCGAACGTGCCGCCCATGCCGACCGGCCAGGTCATCGGGACCACGTCGAGCTGGAGCAGTTCCGCCACTTCGTCGAGCGTTGCGAACACTTCGCGCCCCTCGCGGTCGACCTTGTTGACGAAGGTGATGATCGGCACGTTGCGCAGGCGGCAGACCTCGAACAGCTTCCGGGTCTGGCTTTCGATGCCCTTGGCGACGTCGATCACCATCACCGCCGAGTCCACCGCGGTCAGCGTGCGGTAGGTGTCTTCGCTGAAGTCCTCGTGGCCCGGCGTGTCGAGCAGGTTGAAGGTGATGCCGTCGCGCTCGAACGTCATCACCGAGCTGGTGACGGAAATGCCGCGCTGCTGCTCGATCTTCATCCAGTCGGAGCGGGCACGGCGGGCGGCGCCGCGCGCCTTCACCTCGCCGGCAAGGTGGATCGCGCCGCCGAACAGCAGCAGCTTTTCGGTCAGCGTGGTCTTGCCCGCGTCCGGGTGCGAGATGATGGCAAAGGTACGGCGATCGGAGGGGGACATGGGCAACTTCGAACGGAGGGGAATAATCGCGACGCCTTAGTCTGCGTGCGGCGCGATATCCAGCAAGGAGTAATCGCGGGCGGAAGGGCGGTCCGCAAAGCTTCTCCGCAATGTGCCGCCTTCAATCGAGCAACGTGACGTCCATCGCAAAATGCCGCGTCTCGCCTGGTGCGATTCGCTGGATGCCGGGCTTGTCCCAGATTTCGCCGGTAAAGCCTGTCGGATCGGCAATGCCCCACCAGGGCTCGATGCAGACAAAGCGCGCGCCGGGCTTGGTCCAGATGCCGAGTACCCCGGTGTCGGGGAAGCGCACCCGCAGCTGCGGCCCCTCCGCCGCGCCATAGAATAGTTCGCGGCTGGTCAGGTCGTCCCAGATCAGCGCGTCGTTCGCAAACAGCGCATCGGCCAGCGCCAGCGTGTCGCCGGCAACCGGGCTCGCCCGGCGGTCGGGCGCGATGCCGCCCTCGGCCAGATAGCGCAGCCCCTGCGGCTCGGGCGCCGCGAAGCGGATGCGATGGTCCTCACGCGCCGCCCCATAGGGCAGCGGCCAGGCAAAGGCGGGATGGAAGCCGAAGCTCGCCGGCATGTCGCGGTCGTCGCGATTGGTGAGGGCAATCTCGATCCACAGCGTCGCACCCTCGACGCGGTAAGTCGCATCGAGTGCGAAGGCGAAGGGATAGACCGCGCGCGTCTCGGCATCGTCCTCCAGCCGGAACGACACGCGGTCTGCGGCTTGATCGACCAGCGCAAACCCGCGCCGCCGGGCAAAGCCATGCTGCGGCAGGCCATATTCCCGCCCGTCCAGCCGATAGCGGTCCCCCGCCAGGCGCCCGACGATCGGGAACAGCAATGGCGACCGACCCGCCCAGAAGGCCGGATCGGCATCGGTCATCAGCTCTTGCCCCTTGGCATCGCGCAGTGACGACAGTTCGGCACCATGCGGGTTGATCGCCGCGCGCAGCCGGTCCGATCCGATCTCGACCCAGTCCGCCATGGCTCAGGCCTCGCGATGCACCGCGAAGGGGCCGAACGCCTGGTTCACCGGCATCAGCTCGAGCGTGTTGATGTTGAGGTGCGGCGGCAGCGTCGCCACCCACAGCATCGTCTCGGCAATATCCTCGGCGGTCATCGGGTTCACGCCGGCATAGAGCTTGTCCGATGCTTCCTGGCTGCCGGTGCGGACCAGCGTGAATTCCGTCTCCACCATGCCCGGCTCGATCGAAGTCACGCGCACCCCGGTGCCGAGCAGGTCGGCGCGCAGGTTCAGGCTGAACTGGCGGACGAACGCCTTGGTCGCGCCGTACACATTGCCGCCGGGATAGGGATAGGTCGCCGCCACCGACGACAGGTTGATGATGCCGCCCTTCCGCGCCACCAGCCCAGGCAGCAGCTTGCGGGTGATCGACACCAACGCCGTGATGTTCGTGTCGATCATCGTCTGCCAGTTGTCGAGCGATGCCTGGTGCGCCGGCTCAAGACCCAGCGCGAGGCCGGCATTGTTGATCAGCAGGTCGATCTCGGCAAAGGGTGCGGGCAGGCCGTCCAGCGCCGCATCCCGTGCCTCTGCATCGCGCACGTCGAACGCCAGCGTATGCACGCGCTCGCTGGCCAGCTTTTCCAGCCGGTCGGCGCGGCGGCCCGTCGCGACGACATGCCAGCCGGCTTCCGCAAAGGCATGGACGGCAGCTTCGCCGATCCCCGAAGTAGCGCCGGTGACGAGAACGGTAGGCATGGGCGGGTCTCCTGATCTGCGCCGCGCGCTATGCGGGCTTCGCGACCGGGAGGCAACGCGCAGAATGGGGAAATTCCCCCCGCTTCGGGTTCGGGGTGGATTTTGGGGCAGGCAGCGCAGAGGGGGGGACGACACCCCCCTCTGCACACCTTTCCGCTCAGCTGCGCAGCGTCGCCCCGAGCTTCGCCGCTGCCGCGACGACCTTGTCGGCCACGGCCTTCAGGTCAGCATCGGTGAAGCTCTTCTCGCCGGGTTGCAGCGTGACTTCGATGGCAAGGCTCTTCTGCCCCTCCGGCACGCCCTGGCCGGTGAAGATGTCGAACAGCCGCGCATCGACGATCGTGCCCTTGTCCGCACCCTTCACGGTACGAACAAGGTCACCCGCCGCCAGCGCCGCCGGCACCAGGAAGGCGAAGTCGCGCGTCACCGCCTGCAAGGCCGGCGGCGTGAAGGCGGGCCGCATGAAGCCGCTGGCCTTCTTCGCGGGCAGCGCGTCGAGATGGATTTCCACCGCGGCCACCGCACCGTCGAGGTCGAACGCCTTGAGCACGCTCGGGTGCACCATGCCGAAGTTGGCAAGGACGTTCTTCGGCCCCAGCCGCAGCGTCGCCGACTGGCCGGGGTGGTAGGCGGCACCCGCCTCGCCCATCACCTGCAAATTGGCGACCGGCGCACCGGCAGCCTCGAGCAGCGCCAGCGCCTCGGCCTTGGCGTCGAACGCATCGAAGGGCTGGGCCTTGCCGGCCTGCCAACCGCGCGCGGCCTTGGCACCGGCCAGCACCACGCCCAGCGTGAGTCGCTCCTTGTCCGCCAGATAACGGCGGCCGACCTCGAACAGGCGGACGCTGGTCGCGCCGCGCTTGAGGTTGCGCTCCGCCGCCGCCAGCAGGCCGGGCAGCAGCGACGGGCGCATGACTTTCATGTCCTCGCTGATCGGGTTGGCGAGCGTCCAGGCGCCGCCGCCGAACACGGCTGCCTGTGACTCCGGCAGGAAGCTCCAGGTGATCGCCTCGTTCAGCCCGCGCGCGGCGGCGGTGCGGCGCATCCGGCGCTCGAGCTTCTGCTCGGGCGTGGCGGTGGGCGTCGCGACACCGGGCGTACGCGGCAGCGGGGTCGACGGCACCTTGTCGATGCCGGCGATGCGGATCACTTCCTCGACGATGTCGGCCGGGCCGTCGATATCGCGGCGCCAGCTTGGCGCGGTGACGCGGAACGCGTCGAAGCTTTCGCCCAGTTCAACCGGATCGCCATTGCCGTCGAGCGGCTGGACGGTGAAGCCGAGGCTTTCGAGGATATCGACCTGCTGCTCTGCCGGTACGGCAAGGCCGCCCAGCGTCTCGGCCAGCTTGGGATCGTAGCCGATCACCGCGCCGACCTTGGGCGGCGTGCCGCTGCGGGTGACTTCGCTGGGGGTGCCGCCGCACAGCGCCAGCACCAGCCGGGTCGCGATCGCCAGCCCTTCGTCGAGGAATTCGGGATCGACGCCGCGCTCGAAACGGGTGCGGGCATCGCTGGTCAGCAGCAGCTTCTGGCCGGTGCGGGCGATATGCTCGGGATCGAAATAGGCGCATTCGATCAGCACGTCGGTGGTGTCGTCCGAACAGCCCGAATGTTCGCCGCCCATGATGCCGCCAATGTCGTGCACCGCCGCGTCGTCGGCGATCACGGTCATCGTGTCGCTGAGCGTGTAGGGCTTGCCATTCAACGCCAGCACGGTCTCGCCGTCCCGGGCCTTGCGCGCGACCAGCCCGCCCGAGAGCTTCGCCATGTCGTACACATGGAGCGGACGGCCGAGGCCGAACATCACGAAGTTGGTGATGTCGACCAGCGCGGAAATGGGCTTCTGTCCCACCGCCTTGAGGCGACGCTGCAGCCACTCGGGCGAGGGGCCGTTTTTCACGCCGCGTACCGCCTGGCCATAGAAAGCCGGGCAGCCTGCGCTGTCGTCGGTGCGCACGTCGGGGCCAGCGCCCTGCGGCACGATCGTCGGCAGGTCCGCGACCACCGCGTCGAGCGGCTTGAGCGTGCCGAGGCCTGCTGCCGCCAGATCGCGCGCAATGCCGCGCACACCCATGCAGTCCTGGCGATTGGGCGTGATCGATACGTCGATCACCGGATCGTCGAGGCCTGCATAGTCGGCGAAGGCGGTGCCGACCGGCGCATCGGCGGGCAGCTCGATGATGCCTTCATGGTCCTCGCCCAGCTCCAGCTCGCGGGTCGAGCACATCATGCCGTTCGATTCGATGCCGCGCACCGCCGCGACCTTCAGCGTCATGCCATTGGCCGGCACCACCGCGCCGGGCAGGCCGAGAACGCCAACCAGCCCCGCACGCGCGTTCGGCGCGCCGCACACCACCTGCAACGGGCCTTCGCCGAAATCGACGCTCAGCACCTGCAGCTTGTCCGCCTGGGGGTGGCGCTCGGCGGTCAGCACGCGCGCGACGCGGAAGCCGCTCAGCCGCTCGCCGGGGTTCTCGACGCCTTCGACTTCAAGACCGACCCGCGTAAGTGCCTCGAGAATCTCGGTCAGCGAGGCCTCGGTCTCCAGATGCTCCTTGAGCCAGCTCAGGGTGAACTTCATGCGCCGACTCCCCCGCTCAGCGTGGGCACGTCGAGCGCCGAGAAGCCGTAATGCTTGAGCCAGCGCAGATCGCCGTCGAAGAAGGCGCGCAAGTCATCCATCCCATATTTGAGCATTGCCAGCCGGTCGACGCCCGTGCCGAAGGCGAAGCCCTGCCATTCGTCCGGATCGAGCCCGCAGGCCTCGATCACCCGCCGGTGCACCATGCCGCTGCCCAGCACTTCCATCCAGCCGCCGCCGGGCGCGTCGCCGCTGCCGCCGATCACGCGCTTGCCTTCCTTCCAGGTGAAGCCGACATCGACTTCGGCCGAAGGCTCGGTGAAGGGGAAATAGCTGGGGCGCAGGCGCAGCACGATATCGTCGCGCTCGAAGAACGCCTTGAGGAACGTCTCCAGCGTCCATTTCAGATGGCCGAGCGTGATGCCCTTGTCGATCACCAGGCCTTCGATCTGGTGGAACATCGGCGTGTGCGTCGCGTCCGAATCCGAGCGATAGACACGGCCCGGCGCGATGATGCGGATCGGCGGCTTCTGGCTGGTCATCGTGCGGATCTGCACCGGCGAGGTGTGCGTGCGCAGCACCATCTTCGGCTGCTCCCTCTCCCCTTCAGGGGAGAGGGCTGGGGAGAGGGGCATATCGGAAGCGGCGGCATCCTGCCCCTCTCCCCGACCCTCTCCCCGCGAGCGGGGAGAGGGAGCCATATAGAAGGTGTCGTGCATCGCGCGCGCCGGATGCGTTTCCGGAATGTTGAGCGCGGTGAAATTGTGCCAGTCGTCCTCGACCTCGGGGCCAGTGGCGACGGCGAAGCCGAGATCGGCGAAGATCTCGGCCAGTTCGTCCATGACCTGGCTGACCGGGTGGACCGAGCCCGGGGCGACGCCGTCGACCGGCAGCGTCATGTCCACCGTCTCGCTGGCGAGGCGCGCATCGAGCGCGGCCTGCTCCAGCGCGGCCTTGCGCGTGGCGAGCGCTTCCGTGACGGCTTCGCGTAGGCCGTGGATGCGCGGGCCTTGTTCCTGGCGCTCGTCGGGGCTCATGCCGCCCAGCGTCTTGAGCAGGCCGGTGATCGCGCCCTGCTTGCCGAGCGCCTGGACGCGCACCGCCTCCAGCGCATCGAGCGCTCCGGCGGCATCGATCGCGGCAAGCAACTCGCCGCGCAGGGTATCGAGATCGGTCGTCATCGTTTTCCGTTCACTGTGCGAGGTGGCTGGAACCCCAGACGGGCTCCCAGGTCAAGGCATTTGCGGGAACGCTACACCCGGCTGCCCAGCAGTGCAGCACCGAAGGCGACGAACACACCCCCGGTGACGCGGTTGAACATCCGTTGCCGCGCCGCCGGCGCCAGCCAAGCCGCGAGCGAGCGGCCGCCCAGCGCATAGACCGAGAACCAGAAAGCCTCGATCACCGCGAAGCTGGCAATCAGGATCGCCAGCTGCGGCAGGAACGGGCGGGTCACGTCGAGGAACTGCGGGAACAGCGCGGCGGCGAAGACGATCAGCTTGGGGTTGGACAGCCCCGTGCCGAGCCCGGTCAGGTAGCGCGCCCGCACCGACTGGCGCACCGGCACCGATGCGTCGGCATGCGCCGCTTCCACCGGCGCGCGCCAGGCCTTGATCCCCAGCCACACCAGATAGGCGACACCCGCGTAACGCAGCACGTCGTACAGGCCCGGCGACGCCTTGAGCAGCGCGCCCAGTCCCGCCGCCGAGGCGACCAGGCAGAACAGATTCGCGCTCATCAGCCCTGCCGTCGTCGGCAGTACCCGGCCCGCGCCCTCGCGGATGCTCTGCACCATGACGTGGAGCATGTTCGGCCCCGGCGTCATCGACACGAAAAACACAGCCGTGACGTAGAGCCACCAGGTTTTCATAGCCATGGGATCGTCCCTCCCGGTCGGAATGAAAAAGGGCGCCGAAGCCGCAGCTTCGACGCCCCATTTTCAGCTTGCTCGCAGTACCGCTCAGGCGGCCTGGGGCAGTGCCGCCTTCGCCTGCGCGATGATGGCGGTAAACGCCTCGCCTTCGTGCATCGCGATGTCGGCCAGGACCTTCCGGTCGAGTTCGATACCGGCCAGCTTGAGGCCGTGCATGAACTGCGAATAGGTCAGGCCTTCGGCGCGGACGCCGGCGTTGATGCGCTGGATCCACAGGGCGCGGAAGCTGCGCTTCTTTACCTTGCGGTCGCGATAGGCGTACTGGCCGGCCTTTTCGACGGCCTGGCGCGCGATGCGGATCGTGTTCTTGCGACGGCCATAATAGCCCTTCGCCTGATCCAAAATCCGCTTATGCTTCGCCTTGGTGGTCGTACCACGCTTCACTCGTGCCATTTTTCAGGACCTCCCTTACTTCAGGCCGTACGGCGCCCACGCCTTGACGTGTGCCACGTCGGCGTCGGCCAGCACGCTGGTGCCGCGGTTGGTACGGATATACTTCGAATTGTGCGAAATCAGGCGGTGGCGCTTGCCGGCGACGCCGTGCTTCACCTTGCCCGTGGCGGTGAACTTGAAGCGCTTCTTCACACCGCTCTTGGTCTTGAGCTTGGGCATTTTCGTCTCCTTATGGTTCGACGATTGCAGACAGCCTCGGCAGCCCTATTAGCCGGACGGTCCCTCGATCGCGGAAAGGCGGCCCCTTAGCGGAACGACGCCGGCAATGCAACCACCGTGCGTTGCCGGCGCCGCTCAGTCCATCTGCGCGATCAGCGCCTTGATCGGCGTGAAGGCGAAGGCCACCGAACTGTCAGCCACACCATAGGGAATGAACAGGCTGTCGCCGTGGCGAATCGCGCCGCAGGTATAGACGACATTGGGAACATAGCCTTCGCGGTCCTGGTCGGCGGCGGCCAGCAACGGCTCCTTCGATCGCGCCAGCACCTTCGACGGGTCGTTCTTGTCGAGCAGCGCGGCACCGATCGAATATTTGCGCATGGCGCCCACGCCGTGCGTCAGCACCAGCCAGCCGTCGTCGACTTCGATGGGCGGCCCGCAATTGCCCATCTGCACCAGTTCCCAGGGAAAGCGCGGCTTGATGAGCAACTCGCCGCCTTCCCAATGAGTGATGCTGTCGGAGGCGTGGAGGAAGATATTCTCGCCGTCCTGCCGGCCGAGCATCATGTAGCGGCCGTTAACCGTGCGCGGAAACAGCGCCATGCCCTTGTTGCGCGCGGCGCTGCCGGTCATCGGCACCAGGTCGAAGCTGCGCCAGTCGCGGGTGCGCAGCAGCTCCGACTGGATCACCGATCCGTTATAGGCGGTATAGGTGCCGATCCATTCGGGCGTGCCGTCGGCATGGTGGAAATGGCAGATGCGCAGATCCTCCAGCCCGTTCGACTGGGCGCGGGTGATCGGGAAGATCACCGTGCCCGACAGCGTCGAATCGCGGTGGCGATAGACGCGCACCGGCCCCTCCGGCATCCGCTCCTCATTCTCGCGCGCGTCCGCGGCGGTGGCAAAGGGCGGCTCGGGGGCGAGGGTCAGCTCGTTCTGGTCGGTGATGATGCCTTCGCGGAACGCCACCGACGAAATATGCCCTTCGCCCACGGCGCGCAGCGACATCAGGATGCGCATGCTGCCGGGCGGCATGCCGCTCTGGTCATAATGCGGCACGGCGCTGGGGTTCATCAGCGCGGCGGCGGCATAGCTATATTCGTGGCAGAAATAGGCGCCGAGCAACTGCCGCTTCTCGTCGCCGATCATGCTGCCGTCGAGCTGGAGCAGCGCTTCGATTTCGTCATAGCGCGTCATGAACACGCGGCGCGTCTGCCAGTGGCGCGCCTCGAAATCCTTGAGCACCAGTTCCAACTGCGTACGCGCCTCGGCCGGGGGCAATGCCAGCACTTCCTGCACGATTCGCTCGGTTCGGCTGGGCGCCTGCCCGTTCGACGCCCAGGCGATGTGGAAGGGCCGCACCACTACGCGCGAAGGGTCGGCCCGCAGCCTCAGGCTATGGTGGAACAGTTCGAGCATCGGCAACCCCCGGGCGACCCAGTCTTTTGGCTGCCGCCGATCCGCGGATCAGGCAACTGCCATTTCCGGTCCTGCCACGATTTTTGCGCGCATTGAAAGAGCCGAGATCGCGCAATTCGCCAACTGGAGTGCCAGAATCGACTCGGCGCCCTGGTTTCGGTTGAGGCCGGTGGGCATCAGCCCGTCGAAACAGCCGCCATCGGCCACCGTCGCTAGCGGCGTATCAAGGTCATTGGCGCCCAGATACCAGCGATAGGCGCGCATCGCCTCTTCCGCCCAGCGCGCTTCGCCGGTTACGTCATGCGCCGCCAGACAGGCGTCAATCGTCGCCTGTGCTTCCAGCGGCTGCTGGTCGAACGGCAGCGGATCGGCATAGGGTCGGCCGAAGCTTTCGGTGCCCACGGCGCGGAAGCGTCCTTCGGGTGAGGTCTGGCGCGCCACGATCCAGTCCAGCGTGTCGAGACCCACCGCCACGAAGTCGCGCCGCCCCAGCGCTTGCCCTGCGCGCAGCAGTGCTTCGGGCAGACGGGCATTGTCATAGGCGAGCACGATTTCGAACCAGCGCCATTCGGGCCGGCGCGCTTGTTCGAGCAGCGCGATCAGCTCCTCGCCGAAGCGGGTGAGGATTTCACGCGCGAGCGGATGGCCGGGATGCGCCTCTGCCATTGCCGCAGCGCCCAACATCGCAAAGGCGCGGGCGCGCGGGCTGCCCAGTTCGAGTGCGATCGACGCCGTTTCGTCGAACAGCACCGATGCCCAGTCGCGATGCTTCTGCGCGCGGGCATCACGGGCGGCGACGCCCAGCGCCCAGAGCGCCCGGCCGTTGGAATCTTCCGACCCTTCTTCCTCGCACCAGCTGCGGTCGAAGTTCATGAAGTTGCGGAACCGGCGCGTGTCCGGATTCCAGGCATGCTGGACGAAGCCGCCATAGACCGCCATCCATTTGTCGCGCACGACCTCGTCGATTTCGTCGATCCGGCACATCAGGATCAGCGCACGGGCATTGTCGTCGATGCAATAGCCGTGGCGACGATCCGGCACCGAATAGATCGAATGCTGGAGCATGCCGGTATAGTCGCTCATCCGCTCCACCGCGCTCAGATCGGGAGCGAGCGGCGCCAGTTCGGCAGCAGTGCGGGCAATGCGCTGCGGCTTTTCGCCCAGAACCTGCTCGATTGCGCCGACCGCGCGTTCGGCCAGCCGCGCCCACAACATCGTTCGGCCGCGTGCATAGGCGCGGTCAGCCAGCGCCTGACGTGCGGGCGTGTCGCCGAGCAGGCGGTTGATCTCGCGGGCAAAGGCGGCGCTGTCGCCGAAATCGACCAGCAAGCCGTGCTCGTCGGCAAGGATTTCGGTAGCGTGAAAATAGGGCGTCGAAACGACCGGCTTGCCCATGCTCACCGCATAGGAAAGCGTGCCCGACGTGATCTGCGCCGGATTGGGATAGGGGGTGGCATAGATGTCCGCCGCCTGCAGATAATCGAGCAACTCATGCTGCTCGACGAAACGGTCGACAAAGGCGACATGGTTTTCCAGGCCCAGGTCGGCAATCTGCGCCTTCAGCCGGTCGCGATAGGCTTCGCCTTCATGGGCGACCAGATTGGGGTGGGTGGCACCCAGGATCACGTACAGCGCGTCTGGATGGGCAGCGGCGACTGCGGGCATCGCCTCGATCATCGTCTCGATGCCCTTGCTGGGCGCGAGCAGGCCGAAGGTGAGGATCACGTGTCGCCCTTCCCAGCCGAAGCGCGGCTTGAACGCATCAGCATCGGCAAAGGGGCGGTCGGGTACGCCGTGGGAAATCACGACGATCTTGCTGTCCTCTACCCCGTGGACGCGCTGCAGTATCTCGCGGCCCTTCTCGGCCATGACGATCAGCGTCGAGGCGCGGCGGATCAGCGCTTCCATCACCCGGCGCTCGTCGGCGCTCGGCCGCTCGAGCACGGTGTGGAGCGTGGCGATCACCGGAATCGAGACACGGTCGGTCAGCGCGAGCAGCATGTCGCCAGCTGCACCGCCGAAAATGCCATATTCATGCTGGATCCACAGCGCCTCGGCACCACTCGCCTCGATCGCGCGGGCGGCATCGAGATAGGCGGCGCGATCCTCCTGTGGGATCGCGCGCGTCACTTGCGGCGGATAGGCGTAATGGCCCGGCTTGTCGTCCATTGCATAGACGTCGACCTGAATAGCCGGATAGCGTTCGGCAAGTGCCGAATAGGTGTCGCTAGTAAAGGTTGCGATCCCGCATTTGCGCGGCAGAAAGTTGCCGATCAGGGCAAGATGCCGGATCCTCGGTTGAATCGGAGACCGTGCCATGGCTGACCTTTCGCTAATGCATCATCAATTCGGCCCGGGACGGGCCTAATGCCTTGATAAACTCCCGCTTTTCGAATCAGTTGCAGATGTGCTGCAATGCACCACGCTATACCCGCCGAGGCGGTCTGTAAATCTGACGTTCAGCCGCGTCCGCGGTATCCGGGAACGTCCTGATCCGGCACCCAGACGTCCTCGGGTGCCTTGCCCGATTGCCAGAACACGTCGATCGGAATGCCGCCGCGCGGATACCAATAGCCGCCGATCCGCAGCCATTCCGGCTGCATTTCGCGGAACAGCCGCTCGCCGATGCCCACGGTGCAATCTTCGTGAAAGGCGCCGTGATTGCGGAAGCTGCCCAGGAACAGCTTGAGCGACTTGGATTCGACGATCCGCTCGCCCGGCACATAGTCGATCACCAGATGCGCGAAATCGGGCTGGCCGGTGATCGGGCAGAGCGAGGTGAACTCGGGTGCTGCAAAGCGCACCAGATAGCGGCTGCCCGGCCGGGGGTTGGGCACATAGTCGAGCTCCGCTTCTTCGGGGCTGGCGGGCAGGGCGGATTGTTTTCCGAGATGCTTGGCGTCCATGCGCGCCATGTAGGCGTTTGCGATGCGGTTTCCATAGGGGTAGGACCGCCCCCATGGACGGATTGATCAGCACGCAGGCGCTTGCGGCGCAGCTTGGTACGCCGGACCTGCTGGTCCTCGATGCTACCTATACCTCCACCATTCCCGGTGCGGCGAAGCAGGATCCGCGTGCCGAGTTCGAGGCCGGGCACATTCCCGGCGCGCGGCTGCTCGACCTCGACATGCTGGTCGATGCCGACAATCCGCTGCCGTCGATGCTGCCGAAGCGGGCCGTGTTTGAGGCGCGCATGGCGGCGTTGGGCGTGACCGGCTCGACGCGCATTGTCCTTTACGACAACAGCCCACATCACACCGCTTGCCGTGCCTGGTGGGTGCTGCGCATGTTCGGGGTGCATGCCGCCATTCTCGACGGGAATATCGGCCATTGGCGCGCTGAAGGGCTGCCGCTGGAGACCGGTCCGCACATCGCTACCCCCTCCAGCTTCAAGGCGGGGGAACCCAACGCGCAGCTCCGCACGCTGCAGGATATGCGGACGACCAGTGAGCAGATCGTCGACGCTCGTTCGGCAGCGCGCTTTTCCGGTGCGGAACCCGATGCGCGTCCAGAATGCGCCGCCGGGCATATTCCGGGATCGAAGAACATGCCCTCGGGCCGGTTCTTCCAGGTTGACGGGCATTGGTTGCAGCCCGCGGCGCTCCAGGCGCTGTTCGACGATGCCGGCATTGACCTCACCAAGCCGCTGGTCGCCACCTGCGGTTCGGGCATCACGGCGGCGATCATCGTCTTCGCCGCACATCTGCTGGGCCACGAAATTGCGCTCTACGACGGCAGCTGGACCGAATGGGGCGCGCATCCCGAAACGGAAAAGGCAGTGGGCGCATGAGCCAGGAAGACAAGGACGCTACCCGCGTCGTGCACGCGGGGCGCCGCCCCGAATGGACGCAGGGCATCGTCAATCCGCCGGTGTGGCGTGCATCGACGATTCTCTACGACAATATCGCCGAGATGCGCGAACGCGGCAGCGCCGACACGCATCACAAGCTCTATTATGGCCGGCGCGGCACGCCGACCCAGTGGTCGCTCGCCGATGCGCTGACGGCGCTTGAGCCCGGCGCCGAGGCGACCTTGCTCTATCCGTCAGGTGTGGCGGCGATTACCACTGCATTGCTGGCGGTGCTGTCCCCCGGCGACGAAGTGCTGTTGCCCGACAGCAGTTACGAGCCGACCCGCGCGTTCGGCAACGGCATGCTCAAGCGCCTGGGCATCACCGCGACCTATTACGACCCGCTGATCGGCGAGGGCATTGCCGCACTGTGCAGCGAGCGTACGCGGGCGATCCTTCTCGAAAGTCCGGGCAGCCTGACCTTCGAGGTTCAGGACATCCCCGCGATCGTCGGGGTGGCGAAGGCGCGCGGCATCACCACGCTGCTCGACAATACCTGGGCGGGGCCGCTGTTCTTCCCGGCGATCGAGAAGGGGATCGACTATACGATCCTGTCCTGCTCCAAATATGTCGTCGGCCATTCGGACGTGATGCTGGGTTCGGTCACGGCGGCACCGGGCCAGTATGAGCGGTTGCGGGCCGCGACCTATCAGCTCGGCCTGTGTGCCAGCCCCGACGACGCCTATCTGGCGGCGCGGGGCCTGCGTACGATGGAAGTGCGCCTCCGCCAGTCTGGCGCGAGCGGGCTGAAGATCGCGCAGTGGCTGAAGTCCCGGCCGGAAGTGGCGCGGGTGCTGCATCCGGCGCTTCCCGACTGTCCGGGGCACGACCTGTTCGTGCGCGATTTCCGGGGAAGCTGCGGCCTGTTCTCGTTCGTGCTCAACGGCGGGGACGAGGCGGCACGCACCGCGCTGATCGACGGTCTGCGCCATTTCGGCATCGGGTTCAGCTGGGGTGGTTATGAGAGCCTGGCGATCCCGGCCGATCCGCAGCGCATCCGCACGATCGTGCCGTGGCAGGCGGAAGGGCCTGCGGTCCGTCTCTATATCGGTCTGGAAGACGCCGACGATCTGATCGCGGATCTGGAAGCGGGGCTGGCCCGCTTCACTGCCGCGCGCGGATAAGTCGGGTCACGCCGCTGCCAGATCTTCCGCAACGGCATCGGCCAGGCTGGTGCCGTCGAGGATGCGGGCAGTTTCGTCGCGTACCCGCGCCATCGCCTGTCGGATCGCACAGCTCGCCTCGTCCTTGCAATCGGCGCAGCGACGATAGGCCGTGCGGCTGACGCAGGGGACCAGCGCTAGCGGCCCCTCGATCACGCGAATGATTTCACCCAGCGAAATCAGATGGGCCGGACGAGCAAGTCGATAGCCGCCCATCTTGCCGCGCGTGGAGAACAGGAAGTCCGCCTCGCGCAGATCGGCCAGGATCAGCTCGAGAAATTTGCGCGGTACATTGGCTTCCGCGGCAATCCGGTTCATCGGAACCGGCGCGCCCGTGATGGGCTGTTCGGCCAGGAAGAGCATCGCGCGAAGCGCGTACCGGGAACGCTGCGTCAACATTACGCATCCTCCTTGCCTATCGAATGCGGCGCTGTGAAGGCCCTTAGGCGCTTCAACATGACCTTTTCATTAAGCGGAAAGCCCCTATATGGGGTTCTGCCGGGTTCGCCCGGCTATGGCGATAAACTGCGGCGTGCAATAGACGCAGCGGACCCGGGGGCAGTACCCGGCGGCTCCACCATAACCGGTGGTGTATCTGGACACCGTTTCTGACGGGGCCGAACCAGGATCGACGTGTGTTGAAAAGCGCTGTTTTCGTCCGGAGTGGGTCCACCGTGACGGCCCATTTTACAAGTGCCAACGATAACGAGGCGCTCGCGATTGCGGCCTAACCCAAGACCTCACGGTCTAGGTTAGATTGACAAAAGCGCGGTTGGACCACACCGGGCAACAGAAGTGGATTCCAGCGGCCGCCAGGGGGGCCGGGCAACAGAACCCCCTGGACCGTATCCGCGAACTTATCGCGCCGCGACTTGCGCTTTGGGCGAAGGTGAAAGCGCGCTGGCAATCAGCAGGTCTTCTTCCAGTTTCACGCGGTCGCGCAGGCGCGGCAGCATGGCGCGCGATGCCTCTGCGAAGCCACCCCGATCGGCGGCGATCGCCTCGGGTGTCCAGCTCTGCAGATAATCCTGCCAATTGGCCTTCAGCCGCTCGAACTCGTCGCGGACATTCTCTGCCGCATCCTGGGAAATGCCGGGCTGCGCCGCCATCGCCAGCGTGTAGATAGTCGCATCTTCGCGATCGAGATGGTCCGCCACTGCCTGCAGCAAATGGTTCAGTGTCATCGACAGCGTCTGCGGCGGCGCATCGGTGTCGAGCATGTCCGAAAGGCGTCGCGCAAGTACCTCGATTGTCTGATGATCATGCCGCAATTCGGTTATCGTCGCTCTGCTCATGAAGCCCTCCTGAGGTAGCCTCTTGCGCTCTTCGTGGACCAAAGGTCAGTCGGAATATCACTTATGGCGAATGTAACGAATATTTATACAATACTCGCCGCTGATTCGCACCAGTAAAGAAAAAGGGCCCGATCGCTCGGGCCCTTTTCTTGTTTTGGGTATCGCGAACCGATGAGGTCAGTCGCGGTCACCGGTCAGGAACGCTGGCAGGCCGACATCGCCGCCGTCTTCCTTGTCCTCGCTGCGCTCGCGGCGCGGCTTGTCGCCACGGTCGCGGCGCGGACCGCGATCGCCACGCTCGCCGCCACGGCCGCCTTCGCGACGGCGGTCGCCGCCGCGATCGCCACGATCACCCCGGTCGCCGCGCGGCTCGCGCGGTTCGCGGGCGGGGCGGGTATCTTCCAGCTCGGCGCCGGTTTCCTGATCGACGACGCGCATCGACAGACGAACCTTGCCGCGCGGATCGATCTCGAGCACCTTGACCTTCACTTCCTGGCCTTCGCTCAGGACGTCGGCCACCTTCTCCACGCGCTCGTTCTTGATTTCGGAGACGTGGACCAGGCCGTCGCGGCCGCCCATGAAGTTCACAAAGGCGCCGAAATCGACCAGGTTCACCACCTTGCCGGTGTAGACCTTGCCCACTTCGGGCTCCTCGACGATGCCGAGGATCCACTTCTTCGCGGCTTCGATCTGGTCGAGGTCCGACGAGCTGATCTTGATGATGCCCTCGTCGTCGATGTCGACCTTTGCGCCGGTGGTGGCGACGATCTCGCGGATCACCTTGCCGCCGGTGCCGATGACGTCGCGGATCTTGGTCTTGTCGATCGTGATCGTCTCGATGCGCGGTGCGTGCGCCGACAGTTCGGTGCGAACTTCGCCCAGCGCCTTGTTCATCTCACCCAGGATATGGGCGCGACCGGCCTTCGCCTGGTTGAGCGCTGCTTCGAAGATTTCCTTGGTGATGCCGGCGATCTTAATGTCCATCTGCATCGTGGTGATGCCTTCGGTGGTGCCGGCCACCTTGAAGTCCATGTCGCCCAGGTGATCTTCGTCACCCAGGATGTCGGACAGGATCGCGAAATCCTTGCCTTCCAGAATCAGGCCCATGGCGATGCCGGAGACCGGGCGCTTGATCGGCACGCCCGCGTCCATCAGCGCCAGGCTACCGCCGCACACCGACGCCATCGACGACGAGCCGTTCGACTCGGTGATGTCGCTGGTCAGGCGGATCGTGTAGGGGAAGTCTTCCTTGGCGGGCAGCACCGGGTGCAGCGCGCGCCATGCCAGCTTGCCATGGCCGACTTCGCGACGGCCCGGCGCGCCGAAGCGGCCCACTTCGCCGACCGAATAGGGCGGGAAGTTATAGTGGAGCATGAAGCTCTGGTAGCTGAGGCCGTTCAGGCCATCGATCATCTGCTCGGCGTCCTTGGTGCCGAGGGTGCAGGTTGCGATGGTCTGGGTCTCGCCGCGGGTGAACAGCGCCGAACCGTGCGCGCGCGGCAGGAAGTGCGTTTCCGCCTCGATCGGACGGATCTGCGTGGTGGTGCGGCCGTCGATGCGCTTGCCGTCCTTCAGGATGGCGGTGCGGACGATCTCGGCTTCCAGCTTCTTGGTCAGCTTGATGCCGGCCATGACTTCCTGCGGGGACAGGCCGTCCTCGGTGAACTGCGCCTTCGCCTTGGCACGCGCCTCGTTGAGCGCGTTCGAGCGGGCCGACTTGTCGGTCAGCTTGTAGGCGGCGGCGATGTCCTTGCCGATCAGCTTCTTGATCTTGTCCTTGAGCTTGGCGTTGTCGTCCTGCGACGCCATTTCCCACGGATCCTTGGCGGCCTGCTCGGCGAGCTTGACGATCGCCTTCACCACTTCGCGGCACGCATCGTGCGCGAACAGCACGGCGCCGAGCATGACCTCTTCCGAAAGCTCCTTGGCTTCGGATTCGACCATCATCACCGCGTCATAGGTGGCGGCGACGACGAGATCGAGCTCGCCCTCGGCAACCTGCGCGTCGGTCGGGTTCAGGATGTATTCGCCGTTGAGATAACCGACGCGCGCCGCGCCGATCGGGCCCATGAACGGCACGCCCGACAGGGTGAGGGCGGCGGACGCGGCGATCATCGAGAGGATGTCGGGCTCGTTCTCGCCGTCATAGCTCAGCACCTGCGCGATGGCGTTGACTTCGTTGTAGAAGCCTTCCGGGAACAGCGGGCGGATCGGGCGGTCGATGAGGCGGGAGACGAGCGTCTCCTTCTCGGTGGCGCCGCGCTCGCGCTTGAAGAAGCCGCCCGGAATGCGACCGGCGGCCGAGAATTTTTCCTGATAGTGGACGGTCAGCGGGAAGAAGTCCTGGCCTTCCTTTACGCTCTTCGCAGCCGTGACGGCGCAAAGCACCACGGTTTCGCCGAGGGTCGCGATCACCGCGCCGTCGGCCTGGCGGGCAACCTTGCCCGTTTCGAGAGTCAGCGTCTTGCCGCCCCACTCGATCGATACAGTCTTCTTGTCGAACATTTCGTTTCCTTCACTCCCCGGTGCCAATCACGCGGGGGGCCTATGCGTGAGCCGATTGTGGCTCGTGGGACCGACCGTATTGCCGGATCCCCCGTCTGCCCCGGCACATGCCGGGACTGCCGGTGCGTTATCGCACCGGAATGACAAAAAGGCGACCCGAAGGTCGCCTTTCCGTGTTACTTGCGAAGACCCAGCTTCGCGATGAGATCGGTGTAGCGGGTCGCGTCCTTCTTCTTCAGATAGTCGAGAAGGCTGCGGCGCTTGTTGACCAGCATCAGCAGACCGCGGCGCGAGTGATTGTCCTTCGCGTGGGTCTTGAAGTGCTCGGTCAGGTTGGCGATGCGCTCCGAGAGGATCGCGATCTGCACTTCGGGGCTGCCGGTATCGCCCTCTGCCCGGGCGTGTTCCTTGACGAGCGCGTCCTTGCGCTCCTGCGTGATCGACATGCGTTTTCCTTCGACATCATGCTACAGGTTGAACCCGCGAACGACCCGGATGCGTCCGGCCTCTGCCTCTACCAGCGCGACCGGGGTTTCTCCCGAAAGCGCGAAATGGAGGCCATCGTCTGCGGCGATCCCGACCAAGACCTGTCCCTGACGGAGCAGCCCTGCCTGATCGGGGGAGAGAGATAGAGCCGGGATGTCGTCCAGCCCCGCCCTCAACGGCAGGAGAATGTCTTCAAGGCGCCGCTCCTTAGCGGCACGGGCAAGAAAGTCCAGCGAAATCGCCTGATCGAGCGTGAACGGCCCGGCCTTGATCCGGCGCAGATAGGTGACGTGGCCGACGCTGCCCAGCGCAACCGCGATGTCGCGCGCGAGGCTGCGGATATAGGTGCCCTTGGAGACATGGGCGCGCAGGGTGATTTGCTGGATATACTCGTCGCCCTCACCCTTCCCTATCCCATCGGGAGAGGGAGGGAGCGGCGAAGCCGCGGAAGGGTGAGGGTGACTGACCTCTGGGGCCGCTATTACCTCCAGCCTGTAAATCGTCACCGCGCGACTCTTCAATACCACCGCTTCGCCGGCGCGCGCCAAATCATAGGCCCGCTCGCCATCCACCTTGAGCGCCGAATAGGCCGGCGGCACCTGTTCGATCGGTCCGGTGAAGCGCGGTATAACTGCCTCGATCTGCCCCAGGGTCGGCCGCACCGCGGACTCGGCAACCATCTTGCCCTCGGCGTCGAGCGTGTCCGTCTCCACCCCGAACTGGATGGTGAAATCATACACCTTGTCGCTGTCGAGCATCCGGCCGGCGAGCTTGGTCGCTTCGCCCAGCGCGATCGGCAGCACGCCCGTCGCGAGCGGGTCGAGCGTGCCGCCGTGGCCGACCTTCGCCTTGCCATAGCCGCCCTCGCGCAGCGCACGCTTCACTGCGCTCACGCCCTGCGTCGAGCCGAGCCCCAATGGTTTGTCGAGAATGATCCAGCCATGCATCGCGCGCGGCTTACGCCGGTGGGCGTGGAACGCAACCGTTCAGCCGATTGCGCCGCGCCGCTCGGTAAAGTGGCGGCGGCAGAGTGCGACGTAGCGGTCGTTGCCGCCAATCTCGCGCTGCTCGCCTTCGCGGACCGCCTGGCCCTCGCCATCGACGCGCAGGTTCATCGTCGCCTTGCGGCCGCACTCGCAGACCGACTTGATCTCCACGAGCGAGTCGGCAAGCGCGAGAAGTTCGGCACTGCCTTCGAACAGCACGCCGCGGAAATCGGTGCGCAGGCCATAGCAGAGCACGGGAATTTCGTCCTCATCGGCCACTGCCGCCAATTGGCGAACCTGCTGCGCCGACAGAAACTGCGCCTCGTCGACCAGTACGCAGGCGAGTGGGGCGGCGAAATGCGCATCCTGGATCGTCGCGCGCAGGTCGCTGTCCGCCTCGAAGGGAATCGCACCGGCATGGATGCCCAGGCGGGAGTCGATCACGCCGTGCCCGCCGCGATCATGCACGCCGGCGGTGAACAACAGCGTGCGCATGCCGCGCTCGCGATAGTTGAAATCGGCCTGGAGCAGCGTGGTCGATTTGCCCGCGTTCATCGAGGCATAGTAGAAATAGAGCTTGGCCATCAGGCGAGAGTCTCGATCGAAACGGGTGGGTTCGGACCGGCGGCGCGCTGGATCGCCCGATCGAAAGTCGCGAACATGCTGGCTGGGCCCGCGGCCAGCAAATGGAGCATGTCCGCAAGGTCTGCGCCTTGCGAAAACCGATCCAGTGCCCAGACGAGCGCACCAGCGTCCTCAACCTGGACAGTCGGGAGGTCGATCAGGTCGCGCAAGGCTTGCGCAACCGCGTCTATGGGTTGTCGATAGCGCGACCGCAAAAGCCATTCGAGTTCGAGGAGCACGCTGTTCGATATATAGACATCACCGCGCAGTACCTCGGTTGCGATTGCGGACTGGACCGGATCGTCCCCAATCAGAAAGCGCGCGAGGACGTTCGTATCAACCGCGCGCACGATTGTCCCGCGCGGCTGCGGCGCGGGCGGCAGCTTCTCCAATTGCGTCGTTCATATCGTCAATGCTGAGCGCAGGCCCATCGTATTGCAGCTTCGCGCGAATGGCGCTGGCAATCTCGTCGAAGGAGCGGCCCGATTTGGTTGTAATGGGCCGCAACACGATCGAAGCGCCGCTGCGCACGACCTCCAACTGCTGACCGGGCAGGAAGCCAAGCGCGTCCCGAACTTCTTTCGGGATCACAACCTGGCCTTTTGCCGAGAGAGTTGTGGTGGCATTCATGCTGGTAAGATGCGTCTTACTGGCGGCGGTGTCAATCGCTGCCCTCGCCGAGGTCGCGTGCGACGTTCGGCGCGCGGAGCAGCTTGTCGATATGGCTGCCTTCGTCGAAGCTTTCGTCGGAGAGGAACTTCAGCTTCGCGGCATATTTCATTTTCACCCGATGCGCGACTTCGCGCTGGAGGAAGGCGGTGTTGGTGCGCAGCGCCTTCAGCACCACCTCCTCGTCCTTGCCGAGCAGCGGCTTCACGAACACGGTGGCGTGACGCAGGTCCGGGGACATGCGCACTTCGGTCACCGAGACCATGTGGCTGGCCAGCACCTCGTCATGCACGTCACCGCGCTGGAGGATTTCACTCAGCACATGGCGCACCTGTTCGCCGACGCGCAGCACGCGGACGGAGCGGGTTTCATCGGTTTCGTTGTTGCGCATCTTGTGATTCTGACCGGTTTTCGCTATGTGAGAGACACTGCAACTGTGACTGTTGGCAAGACGTCACCTCTTGAGCCCGGGTGTTCCAGCGCCCGGGCTCAAATCGTTTTGGGCTCCCGGCGTTCCAGCACCAGGAGCCCGCACTGGGTTATCTGCGACTCAGCTCGATGAGCTTAGCCACCAGCCCGAGCAACGCGACGATGAATGTCGCGAAACCCAGAACCAGACCTGCAACTACTTCTATTGGCACATGAACCACCTCCTTTTCGGCCGCAGGTGCAGCCGAAAAGGAAGCGTATCACAGACTAGCCTGCCAAGGAACAAAAACGGAACATTGGCGACCTTGCCGTTACAGCGTACGATCGCGCAGTTCGACTTCGAAGGTTTCCAGATAATCGCCCGGCTTGATGTCGGTGAAGTTCTGCGTGAACGTCACACCGCACTCGAGACCGGCGCGCACTTCGGCGACATCGTCCTTGAAGCGACGCAGCGACGCGATTTCGCCATTGTAGATGATGACGTCGTTGCGCGTGATGCGTGCCTTGAGCGCCTTGCGAATGAAGCCGTCGACGACCAGCAAACCGGCCGCCTTGCCGTGCTTGCCGGCCGAGAAGACTTCCTTGATCTCGGCGCGGCCGACGACCGTTTCGAAGGCTTCCGGACCCAGCTCGCCCGCCATACCGGCGCGGATCTCGTCGGTCAGGTCGTAGATGACGTCGTAATATTTCAGCGCCACCTTGTTGCGATCGGCAATTTCGCGCGCCTTGGCATTGGGACGAACGTTGAAGCCGATGATCGGTGCGCCGCTGGCACCGGCCAGCGTCACGTCGCTTTCCGTGATACCGCCGACGCCCGAATGAAGGATGCGCACCTTGATCTCGTCGGTCGATATCTTGTTGAGCGCCCCCACGATCGCCTCGACCGTACCCTGGGTATCGGCCTTGACCACCAGCGGATATTCGATCGCCTGCTTTTCCTTGAGCGCGGAGAACATGCTCTCCAGGCTGGCCGGTGCCTGGGTGGTGCGCTTCTGGAGCAGCACGCCCTGGCGATATTCGGCGACTTCGCGGGCACGCGCCTCGCTTTCGACCACCTGCAGCGGATCGCCCGCCATCGGCACGCCCGACAGGCCGAGCACCTCGACCGGCATGGCCGGCCCGGCTTCCTTGATCTGGCGACCCTTGTCGTCGATCATCGCGCGGACCTTGCCGCTTTCGGCACCCACCACGAATACGTCGCCGACGCGCAGCGTGCCGCGGTTGACGAGGATCGTCGCGACCGGGCCGCGGCCCTTGTCGAGCTTCGCCTCGATCACCGTGCCCTCCGCGGCGCGATCCGGGTTGGCACGCAGTTCGAGGAGTTCGGCTTGGAGCTGGATCTTCTCGATCAGTTCGTCGAGGCCGATCTTCTTCAGCGCCGAAACTTCGACATTCTGGACGTCGCCGCCCATTTCTTCGACGATCACCTCGTGCTCGAGCAGGCGCTCGCGCACCTTTTGCGGATTGGCGCTGTCGAGGTCGACCTTGTTGATCGCCACGATCATCGGCACGCCGGCCGCCTTGGTGTGATTGATCGCCTCGATCGTCTGCGGCATCAGGCCGTCATTCGCCGCCACCACCAGCACGACGATGTCGGTGACGTTCGCACCGCGCGCGCGCATTTCGGTGAAGGCTTCGTGACCCGGCGTGTCGAGGAAGGTGATCTTCGACTTGTCCTTCAGCGTGACCTGATAGGCGCCGATATGCTGGGTGATGCCGCCGGCTTCGCCCTTCACCACATCGGTGCCGCGCAGGGCATCGAGCAGGCTGGTCTTGCCGTGGTCGACATGGCCCATGATCGTGACGACCGGGGGACGCGGCTGGAGCTTGTCCTCCGGATCCAGCTCGGTATCGATCTGCAGATCGACGTCGCTCTCGCTGACGCGCTGGACGTTGTGGCCGAAATCGGTGACCAGCAGTTCAGCCGTGTCCTGGTCGATCGACTGGTTGACGGTGACCATCATGCCCATCTTGAACAGGGCCTTCACCAGATCCGCGCCCTTTTCGGCCATGCGATTGGCGAGTTCTTGCACCGTGATCGCTTCGGGAACGACCACGTCGCGGACCTGCTTGACTTGCGGCTCGCGTGCGCCACCGAACGAACGGCGGCTTTCCTTCTCGCGGGCGCGCTTCAGCGCGGCGAGCGAACGGGCACGCGCACCATCGTCGCCACCCAAAGCGCGGGTAACGGTCAGCTTGCCCGATTGGCGGCGGTCGTCGCCCTTGCGGTCGCGCTGCGGCTTGGCCGGTTCGGCACCCGGACGGCGTGCCGGGGCGCCGGGCGAGGCCGGGCGAGCGGCACCGGCGGCTGCTGGCCGTGCGGCACCGGCAGGTGCGCCCGCCGGACGGGCGGCCTGCGATGCAGCGGCCTGGGGCTGCGCTGCTTCGGGTTCCGGCTTGGGTGCGGGCTTCGAGATTTCGGGGCGCTGCACGGGCGTGAAGCGACGCGGCGCAGGCAGGCCGGCGTCGAGCTGCAGCGTGATCGGGCGCGGCGGCGCAGGCGGCGCCTTGGGCGCAGACTTCGCGGCTGCAGGCGCCGGGTCTGCGGCAGGGGCCGGCGCGGGCGCTGCTTCCGCAGTCGGAGCAGGTGCTGCTGCTGCCGGCTCGGGCGCAGGGGCAGGTTCCGGCTCGGGCGCTGGCGCTGCCTCGACCGGCTGGGCTGCTTCCGCTTCGGCGCGGGCACGCTCTTCGGCGCGACGGCGCTCTTCCTCGGCGGCCTCGGCACGCTCGCGCTCTTCACGACGGCGTGCTTCCTCCAGCGCCTGCATGCGCTGTTCTTCCGCCTCGCGCAGCAGCTTGGCCTGGCGTTCCTGCGGGGACAAATTGTCCATTGCCGGGCGCGGGGCCGGTGTCGCCGGGCGCGGCGCCGCTTGCGGGGCGCGAGCAGCCGGAGCAGCAGGGGCGGGCGCAGGCGCAGGGGCCGGCGTCGCTTCTTCCTGCGGCGCACCCTGCGGGCCGAGAACACGGCGGCGCTTCACTTCCACGACCACGGTGTTCGAACGGCCATGGCTGAAGCTCTGCTTCACCTTGCCCGTCTCGACCGTGCGCTTCAGTCCCAGCGGCGCGCGCATGCCCAGTTTCGGCTTGTCGTTTTCGGTGTCGCTCATGCGGCTACTCAAGTTCCTCAAAGTGTACGTCGTTCAATGGCACGCCGGACGGAAATGCCGATGCGCCTTGCGAGGCTGTTTCGCAAGGCACAGGAGCAGTCTCGAGTCCGATAAAATTCAGCCAGCGGTTGAGCGCTTCGCTCGTCCGCTGCGCCGCCCGGGCGTCGGTCAGGCCGGCATGTACCACATTTTCGCGGCCAAGCGCCAAGGACAATATGGTACGTGGCAAGGGCAATGTTAAGCCCTTGAGTGCAGAACCTTCGCGATCCGATCCCACGCGCCATGCCTGGGCCAGTCGGCGGCTGCCATCCTCGCCTGCATCGGCGGCGTGGAGCAGCAGATGGAGCCGGCCGCTGCGGGCGGCCTTTTCGATCCGCTCGGCACCGATCACGACATGGCCGGCCTTCGCCTCCAGCCCGAGCCGGTCGAGCGCGGCGCGCTCCAGCTGGGTGGCAATCCGGTCTTCCAGATCGTCGGGAATGCGGATGTCGCCGGTGCGCAGGCTGCGCGACAGCGCCGCTCGCAAGCGCCCCTTGTCGCGCGATGCGGTAAGCCCTGCCTTGTCCACAGAAATCCACGCGCCGCGGCCGGGGGCCTTGGCGCGAATGTCCGGCAGCACTTCGCCCTCCGGCGATAGCACGAGCCGGATGAGCCCTTCGCGCGGCGCTTCTTCCCGCGACAGGATGCAGGTGCGAACTGCGTCGCTCATCGGCCCCTCCCGTTACGGAAGAAGTGCAAACGGCGCGGATATGCGCTCCCCTCCCGCTCGCGGGAGGGGCTGGGGGAGGGGCTGAAACGGATCAGCGCACCTTCCACGTCGATCCCTCCCCCGACCCCTCCCGCAAGCGGGAGGGGAGCGAAGGCTGGCAACGCAGCCGCAGCAGCGCCGATGCGGCGTGCTGCGGAGCCTAACGATGTCAGTCGGCGCGTATCATTGTTCGGAGTCCGCAATTGCGTCCTCCTCGCCCGCTTGCGCGGGTTCTTCATCGGCGAACCAATGGGCGCGGGCCGCCATGATGATCTCGTTGCCCTGTTCGTCGCTCAGGCCATATTCGGCCAGGATGCCGCCCTTGGCTTCCTTGCGCGGCGTGTCGTCGCCGCGGCGACGCGGTTCCGAACGCTTTTTCTCGACCAGTTCGTCGGTCGCCAGATCGGCCAGGTCGTCGAGCGTCTTGATGCCCGCCTTGCCGAGCGTGACCAGCATCGCTTCGGTCAGATACGGCATGGTGGTCAGTTCGTCCGACACGCCCAGCGCGCGGCGTTCCTCGCGATTGGCTTCTTCGCGGCGCTCCAGTGCTTCCTGTGCGCGGTTCTGCAGTTCCTGCGCCAGATCCTCGTCGAAGCCTTCGATCGCCGCCAGCTCGTCGAGTTCGACATAGGCGACTTCTTCCAGCGCGCCGAAACCTTCGGCAACCAGCAGCTGCGCCAGCGTCTCGTCGACATCCAGCTCGTTCTGGAACATTTCCGAACGCTCGACGAATTCCTTCTGGCGCTTTTCGCTCGCATCTGCCTCGGTGAGGATGTCGATCGCCTTGCCGGTCAGCTGGCTGGCGAGGCGGACATTCTGGCCGCGACGGCCGATCGCGAGGCTGAGCTGGTCGTCGGGAACGACGACTTCGATGCGGTCTTCTTCCTCGTCGATCACGACGCGGCTGACATTGGCCGGCTGCAGCGCGTTGACGACGAAGGTCGCGGTGTCCGGCGACCAGGGGATGATGTCGATCTTTTCGCCCTGCATTTCCTGCACGACGGCCTGCACGCGGCTGCCCTTCATGCCGACGCAGGCGCCGACCGGATCGATCGAGCCGTCATGGCTGATCACGCCGATCTTGGCGCGGCTGCCCGGATCGCGGGCGGCGGCCTTGATTTCGATAATGCCGTCGTAGATTTCCGGCACTTCCTGCGCGAACAGCTTCTTCATGAAGTCCGGATGCGCGCGGCTGAGGAAAATCTGAGGGCCCCGATTTTCGCGGCGAACGTTCAGGATGATCGAGCGGACGCGATCGCCCACGCGGACCACTTCGCGCGGGATCTGCTGGTCGCGGCGGATCACGCCTTCGGCGCGGCCGAGGTCGACCACGACATGGCCGAATTCGACGCGCTTCACGACGCCGGTGATGATCTCACCCATGCGATCCTTGAATTCGTCAAACTGGCGCTCGCGCTCGGCGTCGCGGACCTTCTGGAAGATGATCTGCTTCGATGCCTGCGCCTGGATGCGGCCGAACTCGATCGGGGGCAGCGGATCGACGATGAAGTCGCCGACCTTCGCGCCCTTTTGCAGCTTCTGCGCGCCCTTCAGGTCGACCTGCTTGAAATAGTCGTCGACGGCCTCGACCACTTCGACGACGCGCCACAGCCGCAGGTCGCCGGTGTTCGGATCGAGCTTGGCGCGGATGTCGTTTTCGACGCCATAGCGGTTCTTGGCGGCGCGCTGGATCGCGTCTTCCATCGCTTCGATCACGATGGCCTTGTCGATCAGCTTCTCGCGCGCAACCGCATCGGCGATGGCAAGCAGTTCTGCCTTGTTGGCGGAAATGGCGGTGGCCATTCGGGCTTATCCTTCTACTTCGATAATCTTGTCGGCGCCCTCGGCGGAGAGCGGCGCGGTGGCGGCAATCAGGCGGTCGGTCATCGTCAGCTTGGCATCCTCGATCGCCGCGAACGGCAGCACATGCGCGGTGCCGTCCTGCGTTACGATCGTGATGCTCGCAGCCTCTGTGTCGATGCCCGCGAGATCGCCCTTGAACTGTTTGCGCCCGTCCAGCTTTTCGGCGAGCGTGATGCGGGCTTCATGCCCCTTCCAGTCTGCAAAGTCGCTCAGCCGGGTCAGCGGCCGGTCGATGCCCGGCGAGCTGACTTCCAGCCGATAGGCATGGTCGATCGGATCGCGCCCTTCGGCTTCCAGCCGGTCGAGCAGGTCGGAGATGCGGCGCGACAGATCGGCGCAGTCGTCGATCGTCAGCTGGCGCGTGTCGGGGCGCTCGGCCATCACCTGCAGCGTCGGATCGCTCTGTCCGCCGAACATCTTGACGCGCACCAGCGCAAAGCCAAGCGCCTTTGCTTCGGCTTCGATCTGTCGGGTCAGTTCGGCGAGTTCCGCCACGCGATTCTCCAATGGCATTCAAGCAGCTTCAGCGCCGGAACCGCGGGGGCTCCGACCTCGATCATGTTTGACGATGTCCGAGAAAGCACCTGCCATATACGCGCAGCCAGCGGCGGGAGCAAGGGGGCGTGGCAAGCGACTGGCGAAATGACAGGAAAAGCCGAAATTGCGGCAGCCCGGCCAAATGGCGGTTGCAACTCTTTGCCGAACCGGGTGGTTTCGGCGGAGCCCCTCATGCCGGAGATTCGCCCATGCCCCGCTCGCCGATGCTGATCGCGCTGGCCTTCACCACGGCCTGTTCCTCGCCGGCATCGAACGCCCAGCAGCCGGCTGCCGGCAGCCCGACGCCCGCCCCCTCGCCGATCGCGGTGCCAAGCGGCACGCCGGCGCCGGTCCCTGCAGGCTTGCCCTTCACTGTCACGCGCATTGCTGATTTCGATTCGCCCTTTGCCGTCACCTTCCTGCCCGACGGCGCCGCGCTGGTGACGGAAAAGGCAGGCCAGCTGCAGCTCTGGCAGGCAGGCGAGACGACGCAGGCGGTAAGCGGCGTGCCCAAGGTTGCAGCAGGCGGGCAGGGCGGCCTGCTGGATGTCGCGCTGGCACCGGATTTCGCCAGCAGCAACCTGATCTATCTCACCTATTCCGAACCGCGCGCGACCGGCAGCGCGCTGGCAATGGCCCGTGCCCGCCTGACGCGCGGCAAGGCGCTGGCGCCGCGGCTCGACAATGTCGAAGTGCTGTTCCGCAGCGGTGCCGATGGTCAGGGCGGTCAGTTCGGTGCGGTGATTGCCTTCGCGCCCGATGGCAAATCGCTGTTCCTCTCCTCGGGCGAGCGGCAGCGCTTTACGCCGGCGCAGGATCCGAACCAGGCGCTCGGCAAGATCCTGCACCTCACGCTCGACGGCAAACCCTTTGCGGGCAATCCCGATGCCGGAAAGGCCGGTGCGCAGACGATCCAGGTGATCGATCCCCCCGCCGATACCGAGGTCGCGAAGACTGCCAAGACGCGCAGCTTCACCTTTGACGGGGCCAATCCGGCACCCGCCTCGACCTGGAGCAGCGGGCATCGCAACCCCTACGGCCTCGCTTTCGATGCGGCGGGCAATCTCTGGGAGCATGAGATGGGGCCGCAGGGCGGCGATGAGCTGAACCTGATCCTGCCCGGCAAAAATTACGGCTGGCCCAATGTCTCGTTCGGCGAGAACTATAACGGCACGCCGATTCCCAAGCCGAAAGCGGGGGACGGCTATGAAATGCCCAAGCTCTATTGGGTACCGTCGATCTCGCCGGCCGGGCTGCTCTATTACACCGGCAATGATTTTCCGCAGTGGAAGGGATCGCTGCTGATGGGCGCTCTGTCGGGGCAGGCGCTGATCCGCATCGCTATCAGCGGCGCCGATGCCCGCAAGGCCGATCAATGGGACATGGGCATGCGTATCCGCGATGTGGCGCAGGGGCCGGACGGATCGCTTTGGCTGCTGCAGGATGGCGGGCGTGGCGATGGCGGGTGGCTGATGCGGCTGAGCCCCAAGCAATAGGGGCGAAAACCGCCTGATTGCGCTCCCTCTCGCCAGCAGGAGGGGAAGCCCCGCTATCGCACGATCAGGTAATTCATCCGCGCCGATGCAATCGGCCGGTCTTCCTCGTCCTGCCAGGCAATGGCGCTGACATTGGCGACGCGGTTGCCCAGCCGGGTGACGATGCCGCGGGCGCGGGTTTCCTTCTCGCGGCCGCCGCGCATATAATCGACCGTTACGTTGACCGGCTTGAACCGCGCGCCGCCATCGGCCTCGAGCGCGCGGATCAGTGCGCCGATCGCGGCCATTTCGAGCAGGCCGCCGATGGCGCCGCCGTGCAGGAAGCCCGGCCTCCCGACGACATCGCCGGAAAAGGGCATGACGAACACCGGCGCATCTTCGCCCGGCTCGATGTGCAGGCCCAGCAGCTCGGCATAAGGGGGCAGTTTCACCAATAGCCCTCCGCTGCCATGAACGTTCCCGCGACATGCGCCAGCGGGTCGGCGGGATCGCCGTCATGCGCCTGCCCGCGCACAAAGGCGATCGAGCGGGTGAGGCGATAGCATTCGCCGCGGCCTATCACCGTCTGGCCGCTGCGTGCCGGCCGCAGATAGTCGATACGCAGGTCCAGCGTTGCATGTGGACGGAAGGTGCCGAGTTTCAGCCACACGGCGACGCTGGTTGCCATGTCCATCAGCGCCAGAATCGGACCGGAGGCGAGTACGCCGGTTTCCACCTGCCCCACCAGATCGGCATGCCACGGCAGTTCGAGTTCCGCCCAGTCGTCGCCATGGTCGCGATAGCCGACGCCCAGCCGGCCGCCATGGCTGGCGAAGCGCAGCTTGAAGAACATCTGCGGATCGAAGCGCGGGGGCGCCGCGGGTTCGCTGGTACTGGACATGCCTCTTGGTAACGGTGCTCCCTTGCCCGCGCAAACGCTTCGCCGCACTATCGCTGGCAGGACCGGCGCCCGGCGAGGCGCGCGGCAGGAGGATGCAGATGAGCGAGCGCGTGACCTGGACGATGGCGGAAGGCGTGGCCGAGGTGCGGCTGGCCCGGCCGGACAAGATGAACGCGCTCGATCCCGCAATGTTCGACGGAATCATCGCCACCATCGATGCGCTGGCCGCCACGCCCGGGCTGCGTGCGGTGGTGCTGTCGGGCGAGGGGCGCGCCTTTTGTGCCGGGCTCGACATGGCGAGCATGGCCAATGCCGGCGAAGGTGCCGACCTGGCGGTGCGGACGCACGGCCTTGCCAATCGCTTTCAGCAGGTCGCCTGGGGCTGGCGGATGCTGCCGGTGCCGGTGATCGCGGCGGTGCACGGCGTGGCGTTCGGTGGTGGGCTTCAGATCGCCAGCGGCGCGGATGTGCGGGTCGCCGCACCCGACACGCGGCTGTCGGTGATGGAACTGAAATGGGGCATCGTGCCCGACATGGGCGGTTTTGTGCTGTGGCGCGGGACGGTGCGTGACGATGTGTTGCGCGAACTGACCTATACCGCGCGCGAATTTAGCGCGGCTGAAGCGCAGGCGTTCGGCTTTGTCACGCGCCTTGCCGACGATCCGCATGCCGAGGCACTGGCGCTCGCCCGCGCGATTGCGGGGCGGAATCCGGAGGCGGTGCGCGCCGCCAAGCGGCTCGCCAATCACGAGGGAGACGCCGCCGCCGTGCTGATGGCCGAAAGCGTCGAGCAGGCGGGCTTGCTGCGGACGCCCAACCAGATCGAGGCGGTGATGGCCAATATGCAGAAGCGCGCGCCGCAGTTCCGCGACTGAGCACAAGGGTTGCGGGGCGGCGCCACACCTGCGAAACGGCCCGCTTTCCCAACCAGCGGCGCGGAGGGCCGATGTCGTTCAACAGCTTCGGTCGCGTATTCCGCTTCACTACCTGGGGCGAAAGCCATGGGCCGGCGCTGGGCGCCGTGGTCGATGGCTGTCCGCCGGGGCTGAACCTGAGCGAGGGCGACATCCAGCCTTTCCTCGACCGCCGCCGCCCGGGTCAGTCGCGCTTCACCACCCAGCGGCAGGAACCCGATCAGGTTCGCATCCTGTCCGGCGTGTTCGAGGGGCGCACCACCGGCACACCGATCGCCCTGCACATCGACAATGTCGACCAGCGATCGAAGGACTATTCGGAAGTCGCCAAGGCGTACCGCCCCGGTCATGCCGATTATGCCTATGACCAGAAATATGGCTTTCGCGACTATCGCGGTGGCGGGCGTTCCTCGGCGCGCGAGACGGCGGCGCGGGTGGCGGCGGGCGCGGTTGCGCGGCTGGTAATCCCGGAAGTGACGATCACTGCCTGGGTCGAGGCGATCGGCGGCGACGCGATCGACTATGCGAAGTTCGACGCCGGTGAGATCGGCAACAATCCGTTCTTCTGCCCCGATGCGGAGGCTGCCGCCCGCTGGGAGGGGCTGATGGATGAAGCGCGCAAGGCGGGCTCGTCGCTGGGCGCTGTGGTGGCGTGTGAGGCGACCGGCGTGCCGGCAGGCTGGGGCGCGCCGCTCTATGCAAAGCTCGACAGCGAACTGGCGGCAGCGTGCATGTCGATCAACGCCGTTAAGGGCTTCGAGATTGGTGACGGGTTCGGCGCCGCAGCGCTGCGCGGCGAGGAAAACGCCGATGCCATGCGGCCCAATGCTGAAGGTGGCGTCGATTTCCTTGCCAACCATGCTGGTGGAATCGCCGGGGGCATAGCGACCGGCCAGCCGGTGCGGCTGCGCGTCGCGTTCAAGCCGACCAGCTCAATCCTGATCCCCGTCGAGACCGTGACCCGCGAAGGCGAGGCGAGTGAAATCCGCACCAAGGGGCGGCACGACCCCTGTGTCGGCATTCGCGGGGTACCCGTGGTGGAAGCCATGGTGGCGCTGGTGCTGGCGGACCAAAAGCTGCTGCATCGGGCTCAGGTCGGCTGACCCCCGGCTCGCTCTGCCCTCAAGCTGTTGTCTCGGCGGGATAATCCGCGGGGAGTGATTCAACCCGAACCGTGCAGGCGCGTTCAGGTGGGGCGTATTCAACAGCAGAGGACTGCCGATATGACGCTCAAGATCCTGATTTCCGCGGCCGCACTGGTCGCTGCGCCTGCCGCTTTTGCCCAGACCACGCCGGGGCAGACGACTCCCGGTCAGACGACGGCCGACCCGACGGGCCAGCACCGGCCGGGCCAGACGACGACGGACCAGGGTTCGATGACGCCGGGCACGACCACGTCGACGCCCGACACCACGACCACCACCCCGGACACGACGACCTCGACCCAGCCGACCGATCCGACGGCTGGCCAGGCGGGTTCTACCGCCAGCGGCAGCGATTCGGCCGATCGTCCGAAGCGCAAGCGTCCGCACTAAGCGCTGGTCGCCCCCGCGTTGCACGATGCAGCGCGGGGGCGATGCTTTTTACCTGCTCAGTCCGCGAAGGGGTCGCGGACGAGAATCGTGTCTTCACGTTCCGGGCTGGTCGACACCAGCGCCACCGGACATTGAATCAGCTCTTCCACCCGCCGGATATACTTCACCGCCGCCGCCGGCAGCTCGGCCCAGCTGCGCGCGCCGGCGGTCGATTCGTGCCAGCCGGGGATCGTCTCGTAGATTGGCTCGACTGCGGCCTGATCGGCGGCATTGCTCGGATAATAATCGAGCACCTCGCCGCGCAGACGGTAGCCGGTGCAGACCTGGATTTCATCGAACCCATCGAGCACGTCGAGCTTGGTCAGGGCGATGCCGGTGATGCCGGAAACCGCGACCGACTGGCGCAGCAGCACCGCGTCGAGCCAGCCACAGCGGCGCTTGCGGCCGGTGACGGTGCCGAATTCATGCCCTCGCGTACCTAGCCGCTCGCCGACTTCGTTGTCCTGCTCGCTGGGGAAGGGGCCGGAACCGACGCGGGTAGTATAGGCCTTGGCGATCCCCAGCACATAGCCGACCGCACCCGGACCCATACCTGATCCGCCCGCCGCCGTACCGGCGATGGTGTTGGAGGAGGTGACGAACGGATAAGTGCCATGGTCGATGTCGAGCAGCACGCCTTGCGCGCCTTCGAACAGAATGCGGCGGCCGCGCGCTCGTGCCTCGGCCAGCATCTTCCACACCGGCTGGGCGAAGGGCAGGACGAAGCCGGCAATCTCTCGCAGCGCCTCGACCAGCGCAGCGCGGTCGATCGGCGGCTGGCCGAAACCGGCGCGCAGCGCGTCATGGTGCGCTGCGAGACGATCGAGCTGTGGGCCGAGATCGTCGAGATGGGCAAGGTCGCACACCCGGATCGCGCGGCGGCCGACCTTGTCCTCGTAGGCGGGGCCGATGCCGCGGCGCGTGGTGCCGATCTTGCCCGCGCCGCTCGCATCCTCGCGCAACCCGTCCAGATCGCGGTGGAATGGCAGGATCAGAGGGCAGGTGTCCGCGACCTTCAGCGTATCCGGCGTCACTTCGACACCCTGCTCGCGTAGCCGGGCGATCTCGTCACGCAGTGCCCAGGGATCGAGCACTACGCCATTGCCGATCACGCTGGGCGTACCGCGCACGATCCCCGAGGGCAGCAGCGACAGCTTGTAGACCTTCTCGCCCACCACCAGCGTGTGGCCGGCATTATGCCCGCCCTGAAACCGCACGACCACATCGGCCCGCTCGGCGAGCCAGTCGACGATCTTGCCCTTGCCTTCGTCACCCCATTGGGCGCCGATCACTGCAACATTTGCCATGGATACACGTCCTCCGCCTGCCGGGGCGGACCCGGGCCGCCCTTCGACAGGACTCGGCGGCCGGGCTGAATCATCCGGGCGTGTTGCCCGAAGCCGCGGCGCGCATGGCGAACCGCAGCGCGCGCGTCAAGGCCCGGTGTGTGCCGATCCGTCCAGCGCTGCCCGCACCGCGACAGCCAGGGCGGCAATATCGAACGGCTTGGCGAGGATGGTGACGCCCGGTTCGGTTATCACCGGCTCGTCGGGGGCATAGCCGCTGGTGAGGAGGATTTTCAGTTGCGGGTGTCGCTCAGCGGCCAGCCGCGCTAGTTCGCGCCCGCTCATTTCGGGCATCACGACATCGCTGAATAGAAGCGATACCGGCTGGCTGCGTTCGAGCAGGCGAAGTGCCTCTGGTCCGTCATGCGCGAAGAAGACCGCATAGCCGAGCTCGCGCAGCGCCTCGACCGAATAGCTGCGAACCCGCTCCTCATCTTCGACCACCAATACCGTTTCCCCGGCCTCGGCGCGTGGCAGGGCCTGTTTGGCGGCGGGTAGCGGCGGTTGGGGTATGACACCCGGCGCGGCCGGAAGCCATACCCGCACTGCCGTGCCCTGATCTGGCCGGGTATCGATCGCGACATGGCCGCCCGACTGGCGGACAAAGCCGAACACCTGACTCAGGCCCAGCCCGGTCCCCTTGCCCACGCCCTTGGTGGTGAAAAACGGATCGAACGCCCGCGCGGCGACATCGGGTGCCATACCCGATCCGGTATCGCGCACGCCGATCTCGACATAATCGCCCGCTGCAATCTCGTGTGCTTTGGCTGCGCTGTCATCCAGCGTGACATTCGCCGTCTCGATCGCCAGCGTGCCGCCCTGCGGCATGGCGTCGCGGCCGTTCACGGCAAGGTTCAGCACGACATTTTCGAGCTGGTTGCGATCCGCCACCACCGGCCAAAGCTGTCGTGCCAGCTGCGTCTCGATGGTCACGCCTTCGCCGAGCGTGCGCAGCAGCAGCTCTATCATGCCTTCGATCATCTCATTTGCATCGAGTGCAGTGGGCGCCAGCGGCTGCTGACGCGAAAAGGCGAGCAACCGCTGGGTAAGTGCCGCTGCCCGGGTGGCGCCATCACGCGCGGCGACGACATAGCGGTCGAGATCGGTGCGTCCCTGTTGCAGCCGCCGCTCCAGCAGATCGAGCGCGCCGATAATCACCGCCAGCATATTGTTGAAATCATGGGCGATGCCGCCGGTAAGCTGGCCCACCGCTTCCATCTTCTGCGCCTGACGCAATTGCGCCTCGGCGGACATCAGCTGTTCGGTCCGCTCGCGTACTGCAGCCTCCAGCTCCTCGCGCGAGCGGGCCAGCACTTCGCGGGCGTCCACGATTTCCTGGATGTCAGTGCAGGTGCCGAACCAGCGGGTGATTCGCCCCGCCTCGTCGCGCACCGGCTGCGCGCGGCCCAGCACCCAGCGATATTCGCCGCTATGGTGGCGCAGCCGATATTCGATGCGGTAGAGTTCCCCCGTCGCCAGCGAATGTTCCCACACCGCCCAGGCGCGGACCTGATCCTCCGGATGGAACATGCCGGCCCAGGCGGTGCCGTCGGTACTGCCATAGGGAACGCCGGTATATTCATACCAGCGGTCGTTATAATAATCGTGATAGCCGTCGGCACGGGTCGACCAGACCATCTGGTCGATCGAATTGGCGATGGCGCGGAATTTGGACTCGCTTTCGCGCAGCGCGAGCACCGCATCGGCGCGCTCGACCGAATCCCAGCTCGTTTCGACGACATTTTCGACGAACGCGATTTCCTCCGGCGTCCAGTCGCGCGGTGCCGCGCTGTTGGCGTAGAGCGTCGCCACCCACTGGCCGCCGCGCAACAGCGGCACGCCGATCGCCGAGGGGGAGACGCGGCTGAGCTGCGTTTCCGGGAACAACGCGCGCGTATCGGCCATCACCATGGTGCGGCCCCGGCGATAGCTGTCGACTAGCGGCCCCACTGCATCGACCGGCATCACGCCGCTCAGCGGGGGCAGTTCGCCATTGGTCCAGCAGGGGCCGAAATGCAGCTCTTCACCCGCTACGCGATAGAAGCCGACGCGAGCCAGCCCCAATTGCCGCCCAAGCTCCGACACCGCCAGTCGCATAATCGCGTTGGGCGTATCGAGCGCGCGCTGGCGTTCGGCCAAGCTGTGGAGAAAGGATTGGGCCTCGTTCGCGCTACGCAGTTCCTCGGCTGCCTCCTCGGCGGCCTGTTCGGCCCGTTTGCGAGGCGTGAGATCGGTGACGGCGATGAAAAGGCCGGTGACGTTGCCATCCCCCGACTTGATCGGATGGAGGACGAAGTCGAGCACCCGGCGCTCGGCATCAGCATCGGGCTGTCGGCGCAGCAACACATCGCGGTTGATCGCGCGATAGGGTTCGCCGGTGCGATAGACGGTGTCGAGCACGTCGATATAGCCTTGGTCGATCACTTCGGGCAGCGCGTCGGCCAGCCGCTGGCCTTCCACTTCGGCGCGGCCGACCAGGTCGAGATAGGCCGGGTTGGCCAGCACGAAGCGATGCTCCGGCCCTTCCAGCAGCGCAATCGCACCCGGTGCCTGCTGGAAATAGTCGCGCAGCCGCTCCAGTTCGGCCTTTCGTGTCCGTTCGGCGAGTACGACGCGGGTGGTCTCATTGCCCTGGTTGAGAATGCCCAGCACCCGACCTTCGGCATCGCGAATTGGCGTGAAGCTGTAATTCCACCAGGTTTCTCGCGGCACGCCGTCGCGCGCCATCGGCAGCATTTGGTCATAGGCGGCAAAGCCGCGGCCGGTTGCTACCACCTGTTCCATCTGCGGTCCTACGACGTCCCAGATGTCGGCCCAGACCTCCGCGCCGGGGCGTCCCAGCGCCCACGGGTGCCGCTCGGCGGGAATCGGCGCCCAGGCATCATTGTAGACCAGCCGAAATTCCGGCCCCCAGTAAATGGCTGTCGGAAAACTCGATGCCAGCGCAACATCCACCATACGCTGCAAGGGTTCGGGCCACTGCTCGGGAAGGCCCAGCGGGTGAGTCGACCAGTCGAAATCGCGGATACGCCCGGCCATTTCGCCGCCATGATCCAGGAATCGGAGCGGAAAGGCCATGCAGACTTCGATGATACCCACCCCGGCATAAGTCAATCAGCGCTCCAAATCCCGGGGAGGCAGCACGGTTCCGTGGTGGGTAAAACTGCGATAAGGCGGGCGCGAAGGAGATGGTGTCAAATGAAACTAGCGAGCCTCAAGCACGGCCGCGACGGCAAGCTCGTCGTTGTCTCGAACGATCTCGCCTGGTGCGCGGATGCGACGCATATTGCGCCCACGCTGCAGGCGGCACTGGACGATTGGGAGCGGGTCGAGGGCGATCTGCGCAACCTTGCCACCGACCTGGAGCATGAAACCATCCCGATGATGCGCTTTCACGAGCGCCACGCCGCGGCCCCGCTGCCGCGCGCCTATCAATGGGCAGACGGGTCGGCCTATGTGAACCATGTCGCGCTGGTGCGGCAGGCGCGCGGGGCGGAACTACCCGACAGCTTCTGGCACGATCCGCTGATGTATCAGGGCGGATCGGACGGGTTTCTGGGCCCGCGCGACGCGATTCCGCTGAGGGACGAAAGCTGGGGCTGTGATCTGGAGGCCGAAGTGGTGGTCGTCACCGGCGACGTGCCGCTGGGGGCCAGCCGCGAAGAGGCGCTGGCGGCGATCCGGCTCGTCGGCCTGACCAACGATGTGTCCTTGCGCAACCTGATCCCGGGCGAACTGGCCAAGGGTTTCGGCTTCTTCCAGTCCAAGCCGGCCAGCGCCTTTTCGCCGGTGTTCGTTACGCCCGATGCGCTGGGCAGTTGGTGGCAGGATGGCAAGCTCCACCGTACGCTGATGGTCGATGTGAACGGCAAGCCATTCGGCCGAGTCGATGCCGGTGAGGATATGACCTTCGATTTCGGCACATTGATCGCCCATGCCGCCAAGACGCGGGCGCTGGGTGCCGGTACCATCATCGGGTCGGGCACCGTATCCAACCGCGATGCGGATGGCGGACCGGGCAAACCGATCGGCGAGGGCGGCAAGGGCTATTGCTGCCTGGCCGAGGTGCGTACGGTCGAGACGATCCTGCGCGGTAGCGCGGAGACGCCGTTCCTCAAGGCGGGCGATACCGTCCGCATCTGGGCGGAAGACGACAAGCACCACCCGATCTTCGGCGCGATCGAGCAGACGGTGGTGGCGGGGTGATCTCCGGCTGTCGGGGCGGCTTCAGAAATCGAAGCTGCCCTGACGGTCGACGAGTGGCCAGCGGCCCAGTTCGATATGCCGGTGGGCGCCGACGATGCTGTGAATCAGCACGAAATCGGTTGCGGTCCAGCGGATCGGGCTGAGGGCGCGGGAAAAGGGCCGCCCCTTGCGGTACATCAGCGTGACATGGGGGCGGAAGTGCCAGCCCGTTCGCAGCAATCCTACCCTTGCCATGCTGTGCTGGAGCGATTCCGCCAGCACGGCTAGCGCGGGGATGCACCGGCTCGGCCGCAGCGCAATCGATTCGCCGCTTGCGGAAAGCTGGTCCAGCGCCATCGGTATCGTGCCCGCCAGAACGCCTTCGCCGATCGCATGCAACTGCGCCGCGACCGTCGCGAGCGGATGGTCGAGATCGTCGGTGATTGCGAGTGTGGCGTGCAGGCGGCTGTCGGATATTTTGCTATCTGCCGGCCCTAACTGGTCCCGATGCCATGCGATCTGGTTGCACACGGGGGAAGGCCGGAGCGCGAAGAAGTAGCGATGGGCGATCGCGACCATCAGTGGAAATCGTGCGATTTGATGGGGATAATGTCCTCGCGCCGTGACGGCCAGCTTTCGGACGTGCGCTGCCGGGGATAGGCGTGGGCCGGATCGCTCGATCTGGCCCGTTTACGGTCGCGCGTATCGACGGTGCTGCCATGGGTTGCGCCGTCACCGGGCATCGTCATCTGCGGCAGGCCGCGTGCGCCGACGCTGCGGAGCAGTTCGGTCAGGTCGGTGATCGTCTCGGCGATCAGGTGTAGCACCTCGCCTTCGCGCTGGAGGCGCCCGCGCACCGAAATCATGGGTGCCGCAAGGATGATCGGGCGGTAGAGTGCGAAGCGTGCCGGCCAGACGATCGCATTGGCGATGCCGGTCTCGTCCTCCAGCGTCAGGAAGATGCTCTTGGCGCTCCCCGGCTTCTGGCGGACGAGGACGATACCGGCCACCTCCACCCGGGCGCCGTCCTTCAGGGCCTTGAGGTCGCCGCACGGGCGGATGCGGCGTGCGGCGAGCGTGCCGCGCAGGAAGTGGAGCGGGTGCGCGCGAAGACTTAGCTGGGTGGCGCGGTAGTCCTCCACCACCTCTCGGCCGGCGGTGAGCTGCGTGAGCGAGACAACCGGCTCGGCCGCCTGAATCGACCCTTCGATCGCGGCGAACAGCGGCAGCGGTGCCTGGTCGAGCGCCTTGATCGTCCAGAGTGCCTGGCGCCGATCCTTGCCGAAACAGCGGAAGGCATCGGCATTGGCGAGCTTCTCCAGCGCGGCGGGCGACACGCGGGCGCGGCGCCAGACATCTTCGATCGAGGTGAAGGGCCGTGCGGCAAGGGCAGCGAGGATCGCCTCGGCATCGCGGGCGGACAGGCCCTGCACCACCCGCATGCCGAGGCGGAGGGGGAGGAGGGAAGTGTGTGCCGCACTGCGCTCCCCTCCCGCTTGCGGGAGGGGTCGGGGGAGGGGGCTTTCGATCTTGGCGGTAGATGTGGTTGTCAGCCCCTCCCCTAGCCCCTCCCGCAAGCGGGAGGGGAGCGCAGGTAGAGAGGGTCGTAAGACCCGCGTATCCCACTCGCTGTCGTTTACGCACACCGCACGCACCTCGACCCCATGCTCGCGTGCATCGCGGACGATCTGCGCCGGCGCATAGAATCCCATGGGCTGCGCATTGAGCAGCGCCGCGCAGAAAATGTCCGGATGGTGGCACTTCATCCAGCTAGAGGCGTAGGCAATCTTCGCGAAGCTGGCCGCGTGGCTCTCGGGAAAGCCATAGCTGCCGAACCCTTCGATCTGTTTGAAGGTCCGTTCGGCAAAGTCCTGTGTGTAGCCCTTTTTGAGCATTCCGCTGATCATCTTCTCGCGGAAATGGGTGACGCCGCCGGTCGATTTGAACGTTGCCATTGCGCGGCGCAGCGCATCGGCCTCGGCGGGCTCGAAACCCGCGCCGACAATGGCGACCTTCATTGCTTGTTCCTGGAACAGCGGCACGCCGAAGGTCTTCTCCAACACGTCGCGCAGTTCCTCGCTCGGATACTCGACGGCTTCCTTCTTCTCACGCCGGCGCAGATAAGGGTGAACCATGTCACCCTGGATCGGCC
The DNA here is from genome assembly GCF_056314185.1 of Sphingomonas sp. DMC8. Classification (NCBI taxonomy): domain Bacteria; kingdom Pseudomonadati; phylum Pseudomonadota; class Alphaproteobacteria; order Sphingomonadales; family Sphingomonadaceae; genus Sphingomonas; species Sphingomonas sp. DMC8. Next base: position 92,001 of record NZ_JBQUYV010000004.1, read on the forward strand.
CCGGCCGCACGATCGCGACCTGGATGACGAGGTCATAGAATTCCCGTGGCTTCAGCCGCGGTAGCATCGACATCTGCGCCCGGCTCTCGATCTGGAAGGTGCCGAGTGTGTCGGCCTTCTGGATCATGGCGAACGTTGCCGGATCGTCCTCCTGCATCGCGTCTGATGCGAGCGTCAGCTTCACGCCCTTGTGCTGCTCGAGCAGGTCGAACGCCCGCCGCATGCAGCCGAGCATGCCGAGCCCGAGAATGTCGACCTTCATCAGGCCGAGCTCCTCGATATCGTCCTTCTCCCATTCGATCACCCGCCGGTCGACCATCGCCGCCGGTTCGACCGGCACGATCTCGTCGAGATTCGCCTGCGCCAGCACGAAGCCGCCGGGATGCTGCGAGCGGTGGCGCGGCGTGCCGATCAGCTGGCGCGCAAGGTCGAGCGTCAGTGCCAGCCGCGGCTCGCTGGCGTCGAGGTTGAGCGCGGCGGCATCGGCCTCGCTCACGCCTTCATTCGACCAGCCCCAGACCTGCCCCGCAAGTCCCGCGGTCACGTCCTCGGGCAGCCCCAGCGCCTTGCCGACCTCGCGCACCGCACCCCTTGTACGATAGCGGCTGACTACGGCGGTTAGCGCGGCATGGCGGGCGCCATAGGTCTCGTAGATCCACTGGATCACTTCCTCGCGCCGCTCATGCTCGAAATCGACGTCGATATCGGGGGGCTCGTCGCGGTCCTCGGAAATGAACCGCTCGAACAGCAATTTGTGCTTCACCGGATCGATCGAGGTTATGCCTAGCAGGAAGCAGATCAGAGAGTTCGCCGCACTGCCGCGCCCCTGGCAAAGTATCTCCTGCGCCCGGGCAAAGCGGACGATCGAATGAACGGTCAGGAAATAGGGCGCGTAGCCGAACTTCTCGACCAGCCCCAGTTCCTTCCCCAGCAGTTCGGCATAGGCGGGCGGCGGCCCCTCCGGAAACGTCGCGGCGAGCGCGTCGCGGGCGAGCTTGGCCAGCGCTTCCTGCGGGCTGCGGCCGGACATTACCACTTCGTCTGGATAGCGATAGAGCTTGCCCAGCTCGCGCGGATTGAAGCTGCAGCGCTCGACTACCGCTTCCACGGCGTGCAGTGCCTCGGGCCAGGCGGCGAAGCGGCGCGCCATTTCGTGCGGGGGCTTCAGGTGCCGGCCGGCGCTGCGGGCGCGGCGGAAGCCGAGATCGTCGACCGTGGTGGTGTGGCGGATCGCGGTCATCACGTCGTGCAGCATCCGCCGGTCCGGATGATGATAGAGCACGTCGCCGGTGGCGAGCGGGGTCAGGCCATGTGTGGCAGCAGCTTCCGCCAGGCCATGCAGCCGCACCGCCTCCTGGGGCCGGCGATGCCGAGTGAGCGCCACATGACCGCGATCCCCGAACACATCCGCCATCCAGCGCAGCGCCGCCGGATCGCCACCGTCCGCCATGCCGGGGACGAGTGCCGCGACCAGGCCGTCCGCATGCCCCGCCACATCCTCCCAATGGAGGAAGCATTGCCCCTTCTCGCCATGCTGCGCGTCCGCCCGCGCCTTGCCGATGCTGAGCAGCCGGGTGAGTCGCGACCAGGCGGCGAGATCCTCGGGCCACACCAGCACCCCGTTGCCGTCGGTCAGATCGAGCCGACAGCCGGTGACCAGTCGCACGCCGGTCTGCTCCGCCGCAACAAGCCCGCGCACGATGCCGCCGACACTGTTGTGATCGGTAATGCCCAGCGCGGGCATGCCGTACGCCGCCGCAACCTCGAACAGTTCCGAAGGGGCGGAGGCGCCGCGGAGAAAGGAATAATGGCTGGTGACCTGGAGTTCGCTGTACATGGACAACTCACCCGAACAGGCCGTGCAGATACCAGCTGAGGTCGCCGGTCACTGCGCGCTCGCCATCGCCCTTGCGGAATAGCCAGTAGCGGCGACCGCGTTCGTCCTCGACGCGGAAATAGTCGCGCACGGCATGGGTCTCCGCCGCGCGCTTCCACCATTCGCCATGGATGCGCTCCGGCCCGTCGGCGCGAACCACCTCGTGCCGTTCGCCGCGCCAGGTGAAGCGGCGCGGCGGCTGATCGGGGAGTTCGGCCAGCACATGGTCGAGCCGTTCGGGCCGGCGCAGCAGGCGAATCGGGCGCGGCCAGTCCGGATGCCAGGGCGGCAGCGGCGCGTGACGATCAAGCTGGCGGACATCGTCGGCCTTCAGCGGCGGGGCTGCGCGCTCAGGCGGGTCGAGGGGCGGCAGAGCGACGGCAGAGCGCTCGGGTACGTCGCTTTCCACCGGCTGCATCCGCCACAGCCGGGCCATGCCGATCCGCGTTGCCAGCGTGTCGATCAGCGGCGCGAGATCGGGCACCGTCTCGTCATCGAGCCGCTCGTCCACCGGCAGCGCGCCTAGCGGCTCGCTGCGCAGCAAATGCAGCGTCATCGCATCGAGGCCATAGCCGGGCTCGATGCTGTCGATCCGGCGCGCGAGCAGGCGGAGGAGATGCGCCGGATCGCGGCTGGCGCGCGCGAGGCCCATACCGATCCGCTGCGGTACCCCGTCCACCCGATCAGCGACCAGCCCGATGCGGCGGGCACCTTGTCCCGCTTCCGCCAGCGCCTCGACGAAACGGCGGACGAGATCGCCCAGCCAATGGGCGATAGCCTCGGGGGTGGCGATCGGCTCGGCGAAGCGTTGGGTGACGGCAATCGGCTCGGGCGGAGTGACGGGGGTAATCGGCTCGGCGATGCGGCCCAGCGCCTGGTCGAGCCGTGCGGCGATCGTCGTGCCGAAACGGCGGACCAGCGGCGCGCGGGGGAGGGCGGCGAGCTGTCCGATATTATCGATGCCCAGCCGGTGGAGCAGCGCGATTGCGTCCTCCTCCAGCCGCAGCGCCTCTACCGGCAAGGGCGCGAGCCAGTCGCCATGGTCACGGGGCGGGCAGATGAGCAATGGCTCGGGGCGAAAGCGGGCGAACGCCCAGGCGGCGCCGGCGGTGTCAGCGACAGCGATTCGGCTCGCGAACCCCAGCCGTGCAAGCAGGGCGTACAGCCCGCGCAGCATGGCCGCCTCGTCGCCATGGAGATGGGCGACGCCGGTCAGGTCGAGGAACAACAAGTCATCGCCGGCGATGGTGACGCTGGGTGACCATCGCCGGGCGAGGCTGTGTGCCAGCCGGTTGAGATCGGCGCGGTCGCCTTGCGGATCGGCGGGGTCGATGCGGAGACAAGGCACCATTGCCCGTGCCTGAGTGACTGCCATACCGATGCGGATGCCGGCAGCGATGGCAGCCGGGCAGACGGCGGCGACTTCGCTGCGGCTGCCGGTGCGGCGGAAGAGGATGCGGGGGGACGTATCCCTCCTCTCGTCATCCCGGCGAAAGCCGGGATCCATTATCTTCTCCGTCGAAGAAGAAGCTGAAACCGCCAGGCGAATGGATCCCGGCTTTCGCCGGGATGACGGTTGTGGGCAGGCCGCGGGCGCAGCAAAGGACGGCGCAATTGCGCGCCCCGTCAACGCCAGCCGCACCACCCCGCCAGCCATCGCGCCGCCCTCGTCGGGCCGCATCCGCTTGAAGGCATGGTCTGCAGCTTCGCTGCGCCGGCCGAGTTCGCGCATTGGCGGGCGCTGGTGCAGTGGCAGCGCGGCGATGGCGGCATCGCGCGCAGCCCGCGCCCAGCGCGCGCCCGGCCGCCACCCGCCGCCGCGCTGGACGGAGCAGGCGGCGTCCAGTTCGGCGGTGGCGAGCGTGTGGAGAGATGCTAGACGTTCGTCGCTTTCACCACCCTCCCGCTTGCGCGAGGAGATGGGGGAGGGACTGACGTGGAAGGTGCGCTGTGCCGTTTCCGCCCCTCCCCCAACCCCTCCCGCAAGCGGGAGGGGAACAGAAGGCATAGCATCGGTGGAAGGCGCCCGGCCCCGCTCAGGCGGCAGCGCGCGCCGCTCGGCCCGCCGCACGCGGTCGAGCGACCAGTGGGGCAGGAAGAGCGCAGCGACCCGTTGCATCGCAAGCCTCCACCAACAGTTGGAACGATTCCCCCCCACGTTGCCGTGCCAGCGACAGCTCCCAGCGCGGCCGGCCCACGCCCTCCACCGGCAACGGTGCCGAGGGAGCACAGCTAACCCGCCAGCGTGTAACCGCCGCAGACGGCGCGCCGAAAGGATCGCTTCCTTCGCGGGCATGGCGCTTGAGCAGCAGCGCGATCGTGCGGCCGCCTTCGGCCACCAGTTGCAATCGCCGGGTGGCGGGCATGGCGACTCGCTTCACTTCGCCGATCACCGCACCCAGACCACGATGTCGCAGCCCTTCCTCCATGATCGCGAGCAGTTCGTCGTCGTCGCGCGCCTCGGCATAGATGACGCGCTTGGGGTCGAGCCCCACCTGCGCCAGCCCAGGGGCGAACAGGTCGCGGCGGCGCACCACCCACAGCACCGGACCCCAACAGCGCGCGGCAATCCCGCCGAGGAAGGTGGTGGCGGCGCAATCGTCGGTCAGGTCGGGCGAGGCGCCGGCAATTTCGTGCAGCGCATCGAGGCGTAGTCCTGCGTCCGCCAGCCGCGAATCGAGCTGCTCCAGCCCGAACGGCAGCACCGGGCGCCTGCGGAATCCGGTGCCGTCGATGGCGCTGAGCATTGCGCGCAACTGGTCGAGAGTGGCAGGATCGGGCACGGCGACTCGCTCGGGGTTGATGACAGGTCCGACTCGTTCGTTCCTATTTTGTTCCAATCTCGTCGCAAGTCAATCGGACTCCGAAGGTCAAATTTTTAGGCCAGCCCTGCTGCCCCATCTCGACAGCCGCTTTGAAATTTTATAACAGAGTCGCGCAATTCGAGTTCGTGCGTTGTCCGTGGCGACACGGCCGTTTTTGATGGAGAGACCATGACGGTGGACGCCCCGCGCGCCAACCTGCCGCCGCTATCGCTGCATGTGCCCGAGCCGCGATTCCGCCCCGGGGACGAAGCCGATTTCAGCGACCTGTCGATACCCCCAGCGGGTGCCGCGCGCCGGCCAGACAGCGCGGAAAAGGCAGAGCAGTTCCACGACCTCGCTTATGGCTTGATCCGCGTACTCGACGATTCGGGGAACGCCGTTGGTCCGTGGAATCCGCGGCTGGATGCAGAGGCGAAGCGCAAAATGCTGCGCAGCATGGCGCTGACCCGCGCCTTCGACGAGCGCATGTTCCGCGCCCAGCGCCAGGGCAAGACCAGCTTCTACATGAAGTCGACCGGCGAGGAGGCCGTGTCCGTCGCCGCCGCGCTGGCGATGGCCGGCGACGACATGTGTTTCCCCAGCTATCGCCAGCAGGGCATCCTGATCACGCGGGGCTATCCGCTGATCGACATGATGAACCAGATCTATTCGAACAAGGGCGATCCGCTGCAGGGCCGGCAGCTGCCGATCATGTATTCGTCGAAGGAAACGGGTTTCTTCTCAATCTCCGGCAACCTCGCCACGCAATACCCGCAGGCGGTGGGCTGGGCGATGGCGAGCGCGGCGCGCGGCGACACTCGCATCGCCGCCACCTGGTGCGGCGAAGGCTCTACAGCGGAAGGCGACTTCCACTCGGCGCTCACCTTCGCAACCGTCTATCGCGCGCCGGTGATCTTCAACGTCGTCAACAACCAATGGGCGATCTCGAGCTTCTCCGGTTTTGCCGGTGCCGAGGCGACCACCTTTGCGGCGCGGGCGATTGGCTATGGCATCGCCGGGCTGCGCGTCGATGGCAATGATGCGCTAGCCGTGTATGCGGCGACCCAGTGGGCGGCTGAGCGCGCGCGGACCAATCAGGGGCCGACGCTGATCGAGCATTTCACCTACCGCGCCGAGGGGCATTCCACCTCGGACGATCCCAGCGCCTATCGCTCGGCCGGCGAGCCCAATGCCTGGCCGCTCGGTGATCCGATCCGGCGGCTGAAGGACCATCTGATCGCCTTAAGCGAATGGGACGAGGAACGCCATGCGGCGATGGACCTCGAGCTCGCCGAGACGGTGAAGGCCGCGCAAAAGGCTGCCGAGAAGAACGGCATCCTCGGTCACGGCATGCACCAGCCGTTCGAGACCATGTTCGAGGGCGTGTTCGAGGAAATGCCCTGGCATTTGAAGGAACAGAGCGACCAGATGATCGCCGAGCGCAAGGCGGCCGGCATATGAGCGGCATGGACTGCCAACATATCACCCTCACCCTTCCCATCGCTGCGCGATGGGCCCCTTCCCTCTCCCACCGGGAGAGGGAGGGAGCGCCGAAGGCGCGGAAGGGTGAGGGTGGCCGCACCACGCTCCCCGGAGGTGCAGCATGAGCACCACTACCCGTATGAACATGATCCAGGCGATCAATTCCGCCATGGACGTGATGATGGAACGCGACCCCAATGTGGTCGTGATGGGTGAGGATGTCGGCTATTTCGGCGGCGTGTTCCGCGCGACCGCTGGGCTCCAGGCCAAATATGGCAAGACCCGCGCCTTCGATACGCCGATCACCGAGATCGGCATTGTCGGCGTGTCGATCGGCATGGGCGCCTATGGCCTGCGCCCCGTGCCCGAAATCCAGTTCGCCGACTATATCTACCCGGCGCTCGACCAACTCGTATCCGAGGCGGCGCGGCTGCGCTATCGCTCGAACGGCGACTTCACCGCGCCGATAACGGTGCGCTCGCCCTATGGCGGCGGCATCTTCGGCGGACAGACGCACAGCCAGTCGCCCGAGGGCATCTTCACGCACGTCTCGGGAATCAAGACGGTGATCCCGTCGACGCCCTATGACGCCAAGGGCCTGCTGATCGCCGCGATTGAGGATAACGATCCCGTCCTCTTCCTCGAGCCCAAGCGCATCTATAACGGCCCGTTCGACGGCCATTATGATCGCCCGGCGAAGAACTGGACGGCGCATCCCGCCAGCGAAGTGCCCGAAGGCTATTACCGCGTCGAACTCGGCAAAGCAGCAACGGTGCGCGAAGGCGAGGCGGTGACGATTCTATGCTACGGCACGATGGTGCATGTCGTCGCGAGCACCATCGAGGAGCTGGGCGTCGACGTCGAGATCATCGACCTGCGCACCCTTGTGCCGCTCGACATCGCGGCGATCGAGGCGTCGGTGAAGAAGACCGGCCGTTGCATGATCGTCCATGAAGCGACGCGCACCTCCGGCTTCGGTGCCGAGCTTTCCGCCTTGGTGCAGGAGCGCTGCTTCTACCATCTCGAAGCGCCGATCGCCCGCGTCACCGGTTTCGATACGCCCTATCCCCACAGCCTCGAATGGGCCTATTTCCCGGGTCCGGTGCGGATCCGCGAGGCGCTCAACAAACTCCTCAAGGATTGACGCCCATGGCTCGTTTTACCTTTCGTCTGCCGGACATCGGCGAAGGCATCGCCGAGGCAGAGATCGTCGCCTGGCACGTGAAGATCGGCGATCGCGTGGAGGAAGACCAGCAGGTCGCCGACATGATGACCGACAAGGCCACGGTGGAGATGGAATCGCCCGTCTCCGGCGTGGTGGTCGAGCTCGCCGGCGAAGTGGGCGACCAGGTGCCGATTGGTTCGGCGCTGATGGTGATCGAGGTCGAAGGCGAGGCGGAGACGCCGGTCGAGGAACAGGTCGAGGCCGAGAATCCGGGTGTGGAGGAAGCGACCGAGGCTGAAGCCGGCGCTCCCCTTCCGCTTGCGGGAGGGGCCGGGGGAGGGGCTGAAACTGCGCCCACACCCGCCACTACCACGTCACCTCCTCCCCCCGCCCCCCTCCCGCAAGCGGAAGGGGGAGAGAAGGTGCACGTCCTCGCTTCCCCCGCCGTGCGCGCCCGTGCGGCCGACCTCGGCATCGACCTTGCGCAGGTGAAGCCGGCCGAGGGTGATCGCATCCGTCACGCCGATCTCGACGCCTTCCTCCGCTATGGCAGCGCGCAGGGCTATCACGCGCCGCACGCCAGCCGCGCCCGCGAGGACCAGCCGGTGAAGGTGATCGGCATGCGCCGCCGCATTGCCGAGAACATGGCCGCGTCGAAGCGCGCCATCCCCCACTTCACCTATGTCGACGAGATCGACGTCACCGCGCTCGAAGCGATGCGCGCCGACCTCAACGCCAACCGTGGCCAGCGGCCCAAGCTGACCATGCTGCCCTTCCTGATCGTCGCGCTGTGCCGCACGCTGCCCGACTTCCCGATGCTCAACGCCCGCTATGACGACGAGGCCGGTGTGGTGACCCGCCACGGCCGCGTCCATCTCGGCATGGCGACGCAGACCGATGCCGGGCTGATGGTGCCGGTGATCCGCGATGCGCAGGACAAGAATGTCTGGCAGTTAGCGAGCGAGATCACGCGCCTTGCCGAAGCTGCGCGCACCGGCAAGGCGAAATCGGAGGAACTGAGCGGCTCGACGCTCACGGTCACCTCGCTCGGCCCGCTCGGCGGCATTGCCACGACGCCGGTAATCAACCGGCCGGAGGTGGCGATCATCGGCCCGAACAAGATCGTCGAGCGCCCGGTTTTTCACGGCGATGATATCGTCCGCGCCAAGCTGATGAACCTCTCAATCAGTTGCGACCATCGTGTCGTTGACGGCTGGGATGCCGCAAGCTTCGTTCAGGCGGTGAAGAAGCTGCTGGAAACCCCGGTTCTGCTATTCGCCGATTGAGCCCCGCTCAGCGCGCGAAGAAGATCGATTCGCTAAGCGCCTGACGCACGGCGTCGCGGCCTTCGATCATCCTTGCGCGTTCCGCCCGGTCGATCCCTTCGGCCTCGGCGGCAAGCGACTGGCGCTGGGCCTGGAGCTGGCGGAACGTCGCCATGTCGGCGGCACTTGCAAAGCCGAAATAGCCGCCGGCATTCGACCAGCTCTTCTTCGCCAGCAGCACGCACAGCTGATGGGTAGCATCGAGCATCGCCAGCCGGTTCTGGAGGCGCGGATCGCCTGCCCCGTCGGTGCCGGCCATGGTGGCAATGCCCTTCTTCGCGCCCTCGGCCAGTTGCGCGCCGGCAATCGCCTGGCGCAGTGCGGTGCGGGCCTTGGCGCGATCGGCACCGGCCGCCTCGGCCTGCCGGCGCAGCGCCGTGAAGGCATTGCAATCGGCAATCGCGCGCGGGTCCTGGCCCAGCGTGTAGGGGCTGTTGAGCGCGCCCACGCCCAACCGCTTCAGTCCCTCGTCATAGCTGTGTTCGGCCTGCTGCTCGGCGGCGGCGACCTGCGCGAAATGCTGCGAGATCGGGCCGCGGCCGGCGGCATCGGCGGGGAATTGCGGCGTGCCGTCGGCGGTCAGCTCGAGGTCGGCGAAGCTGCTGGCATCGGCGCGCGCCCGGCTCTGGAACTGGCCGTTGGCGACCAGCCCGGTGCCGATGCCGGCAACCGCCAGCAGCGCGAGCGAGCCCAGCCGCCAGCCCATTTCCGCACGGCGGATCGTCCAGACGAAGCCCGCCAGCCACAGCAGAATGCCGAGCACGAAGCCCGCCCCCAGCAGCAGGGCGAAGGGCTGCGGCGGCAGCAGCCGCGGCGCGGCAATGGCGGCGAGCACGAGCACCGCGCCGCCGGTCAGCACGGCGATCAGCGGATGGCCGTGCGGCGCCTGTTCCGCGATGGTTTGTTCGTCCGACATGATACCCCCAACCATATAGGCTCCCCCCGCCGGCGCATTGCCTAGCAATTCGGTTGCGGCGCGCAACGATTTCGGGGCCTAAAGATCCAGGCTGGATGCATTCTCTCGGCGATGCAGGGCACTGCGGCGCCCCGTTACAAGGGGGCGCCGCTGCGGCGCGGGCAGGGCCTGATCGCCCCGGCCGCGTCGGCTGGCAGGATTAGGAAAGCGCGATGTCGGGCGCGTCCTCTGCCTTCATGCCGATCACGTTGTAGCCGGCATCGACATGGTGGATTTCGCCGGTGACGCCGGCCGACAGATCCGACAGCATATAGAGCCCGGCGCCGCCGACATCCTCGATCGTCACGTTGCGGCGCAGCGGCGAGTTCAGCTGGTTCCACTTCAGGATATAGTTGAAATCGCCGATGCCGCGCGCCGCCAGCGTCTGGATCGGGCCGGCGGAAATGGCGTTCACCCGGATATTTTCCGGCCCCATGTCCATCGCCAGATATTTGACCGACGTCTCCAGCGCCGACTTGGCCACACCCATCACATTGTAATGGGGGACAACCTTTTCCGCGCCATAATAGCTGAGCGTCAGCAGGCTGCCGCCGTTCGGCATCAGCCGCCGCGCTCGCTGGGCGACGGCGGTGAAGCTGTAGACCGAGATGTTCATGGTCATCAGGAAATTGTCGAGCGTGGTGTCGTAATAGCGCCCGCGGAGCTGGTTCTTGTCCGAAAAGCCGATCGCATGGACGACGAAGTCGATCGTCGGCCAGCGCGCCGCCAGCGTTTCGAACGTGCCGTCGAGCGCCGCCATATCGGCGACGTCGCAATCGAGGAGGAAGTCGGAGCCGAGCTGTTCGGCCAGCGGCTTCACGCGCTTCAGCAGGGCATCGCCCTGATAGGAAAAGGCGAGTTCGGCCCCCTGCGCATGCAAAGCCTTGGCGATCCCCCAGGCCAGCGACTTGTCGTTGGCGAGGCCCATGATGAGCCCGCGCTTCCCTTGCATCAATCCGGTCACTTCGTCTGAATCTCCTGTCCTTGCTGCCCCTCTAGACCGGGTTCGGGCGTTTCCGCCAGTGCGGCGTTGAGTTCGGCCCCTACGACAAGGCCAAGCCCGACGAGGAAAAAGAAGATCAGCGTCACCATCACGCCCGCCAAGCTGCCATAGGTGGCGCCGTAGCCGCCCATGGTTCCCAGCACCCGCGGCAGAATGGCGGTGACGGCCATCCACCAGCAGGTGGTGAACGCCGCGCCCGGCCATTTGGGGCAGGCGGTGCGGCGATACCGGCTAGGCGTGAGCCAGTAGAACAGGATGTAGAGCGCCCCGAACAGCGCAAAGCCCGGTACCAGCCGGCTGAACGCCGCGAAACGCTGTGCCTCCACCGCCCAGGGCAGCACCCGGTAGAGGAACTGCTCCACCCCGGTCAGCAGTACTTGCACGGCAAAGGCCAGCATCACCAGCAGGACCGACAGCACGATCAGCCCGATCGCCCCCAGCCGGTATCGCCAGAAGGATTCGCCCGCCGGCACGCCATAGGCAGAACGGACGATGCTGCGAATCGTCTCGATAAAGCCGGCGGTGGTCCAAAGCCCGACCAGCGCGCCGAACCACAACAGCCAGCCGGTGCGGGCATGCAGCACTTCCACCACCGGATCGCGCAGCAGATGGGCGACATCGGGCGGCACGGTGCGCAGGAATGCCTCCAGCGCGTGCACCCCGGTGCCGGTGCGGCCGAGCAGGCTGGCCACCGCCGTGGCGACGATGAAGAAGGGGAACAGCGTTACCAGCGACAGATAGGCAAGGTTGCCGGCATAGGTGAACCCGTCGTTGAACGTGCCGACCACCACGCGCTTCAGCACTTCATAGACGCGCTCGGGCATACCCAGATCGCTGAGCCGGCGGTGGATGGTACCGCCCGCGCCTGTCCGCCGCGCCTCGGGCGATTGCGGCGAGAAGGGGAGGCGCTGCGGGTCGTCCACAGGCGGTCAGACGCCCATGCGGCCGCGCGGGTTCCCCTTGTTCTGCCAGCCCTGTGCAAATTCGATCAGCGCATCGTCATCGACCGGCAGGTCGACCATCAGCGTGACGAGCAGGTCGCCGCGCCCGCCCGCCTTGTGGTGGAAACCCCGCCCCTTTAGGCGCAGCACCTTGCCCGAGGTGGAGCCCTTGGGCACGGTGAGCATCACCGGGCCGTCGGGTGTCGGCACGCGCACCTGCGCGCCCAGCACCGCTTCCGCCAGCGTCACCGGCAGGTCGAGCCGGATGTCGTCGCCCTCGCGGGTGTAGAAACGGTGCGGCTGGATTTCGATGGTGACGATGGCGTCGCCGGGGCCGCCCGGGCCTTCCTCGCCCTTGCCGGCAAGGCGCATCTGCGTGCCGTCCTCCAGCCCGGCGGGCAGCTTCAGGTCGATCGTCTTGCCGTCGCGCAGGGTGATGCGCTGCGGCGCCAGCCGGGCCGCATCCTCGAACGCCACCGCCAGGCGATAGGCGATATTGGCGCCCTTGGGCTGCTGGCGCCGGCCGAACCCGCCAAAGCCGCCGCTGAACCCGCCACCGCCGCCGCGCTTGCCGCCGCCGAACAGCCCTTCGAAAATATCGCCGATGTCGCTTTCGCCGCCGCCGAAATCGAAATGGCCGCCGCCGGGGCGAAAGCCGCCGCCCGCGCCGGCGCCTGCGCCGCCAAAGCCGAATGGCGCGGTGGGGTTGCCGTCGCCGTCGATCTCGCCCCGGTCGAACCGCGCGCGCTTGTCGGCATCGGTCAACAGGTCATAGGCCTGCGTCACCTGGCTGAACCGTTCGGCCGCCTTCGGATTGTCCTGGTTGCGATCGGGGTGCAGCTCCTTGGCCAGCTTGCGATAGGCCTTCTTGATGTCCGCCTCGCTCGCACTGCGCGCCACACCCAGCGTTGCGTAAGGATCCGCCACCTAATTCCCCAGTTCGTACCAAAAAATCTGCCCGTCCCTTATAGAAGGGCGCTCGCCGGGAACATCGGCGCGCGAACCGTTTCGCGCAAGGGGCGGCAGTGCAGGCGGTACCTGCACGATTGTCGAAGTTTAGGAAGTTTAGGCACCTCGCGTATATCTCGCAGGCCGGTTCGGTGCCGACGCCGAGCGGATTTTCCTGCGGGCGGGCGGGACGAAGTTTAGGCTCACGCGCGCATGCGCGAGAGGTGAGGGGGTATTGATCCGGCGGGTGCAAAGAGCGGCGCCTTGTGAGGTGCGATTCGAACATATGGGGAACAATGGGGTGGTTGGCAAGGGCGGTTCGCGACCAGATTCGGCTGCACCAAACGGCGAATGGCACCAACCTGAAATTGCATTAGCGTTTCACGAATTGACTTTGTGAAATGAAAATGTATATAAATTGGGTCGATTAGGAAGGCTCGGCTATGGCTGCTACGCTTCACGTCCTCCGACCACAGACGCCCCCGCTTGCCGGCTTTCTCCGTCTTGGGCTTACGGGCCACCGCAAATCCGTCTCCGCGATGCGCGCTCCGGCCTTGATTCAAAAGAAGCCTGATACCCGGTCGCCCGCCACCATCTTCAGGGGCGGATCAAAGGGCATTAGCGCGGTTTTCGGACGATAAATATGGCAAGTGCAGTCGCTACAATCATCAACGACCTGCGGGAGCGCGGAGGGCTGAAAGGCACGGACGTCGCGAACATCGCGGCCGTGTCCCCCGCCACGGTATCGCGCTGGACTACCGGCACGTCGTTCCCGCAGCCCAAGACCCAGCTTCTGATCTCGGATCTTCGCTATGTCGTTGATCGGCTCGCCGACCTCTACGATCCCGAAGAGACGCGCCTCTGGCTCTACGCCAAGCATCCCTTGCTCAACGGCGAGCGTGCGATCGATCTCATCCACGAAGGTCGCGCGGATGCGGTGCTGGGTATCATCGAAGGGCTGAACGAAGGGACGTACAGCTAAGGTGACGGGCTCGCCGCGGATGCATGACCGGGCGATCCTTGACGCCCTTGAGGCTACCGAAACGACAGCATTAACCTTGGACGTGTGGCGGGTCACACGGTCGGATCGCGATCCGATCCGCGGTTCTGCGGCACCGGGGCGGTGGAGCCCCGGCGGTTCGATCGAAGTGCTCTACACGAGTCTCCAACGCGATGGCGCGCTTGCCGAAATCGGGTTTCGGCTCGGCCTCGAACCCGTCTGGCCAAGTCGCATCTCGCATCAGATCCACGCGATTGGAGTCCAGACCGAGCGGACCCTCCATTTTGCAGACGTGCCGGCGCTCGCTGCATTCGGCATCAACACCGATCGCTATTCCAGTTTCGACTATGAGGCTTGCCAGGCGCTTGCGGCGGCTGCGCACTTCATGGAGTTCGATGGGCTTCTTGTCCCGAGCGCTCGACATCGCTCTCAGAATCTCGTCGTGTTCATGGACCGCGACGCTGCGACCTCGCTTGAGGTCCGCTCAACCGAGGACGTGGACTGGGCAGCATGGCGACGCGGCAACAAGCGGTAGAGCCGGCGCGACATGACGGGAAGCCCAGACGGGAGAGGCTGCCCGTTGCAATGGTGACGCAGGTGTTGGTCGCGGCGCGGAGAGGCGCTGTCGGGATATGAAAATCGCTACCGGCGCAGGCGGAATGGAGACCTGATTCTTTCGCAGCCTCCGCTCCCCCGATGACAGCGGCGGAGCAAGATGCTATCCCAACCCTACCCGCGTGACTGGCGATCGGATGGAGCACCATCGGGGAGCGCGGGGTAGAATGGCCGCATCGCCTGGGCACCCTTCCCGATGGAGGAACCTGTGGCCGAACCGCTCCATATCGCCTTTCTGCTGTTTCCCGGCGTTACCCAGCTCGATCTGACCGGCCCCGCGCAGGTGCTGTCGCGCCTGGGCGATGTGAAGATCGATCTGGTTGCTGCGTCTCTGGCGCCGGTGCTGACCGACGCGCAATTTCCGCTCCTGCCCAGCGCGACTTTCGATTCGCTTGCCGCAACCGATCTGCTCTGCGTGCCCGGCGGCTTCGGCACCGTGGCGGCGATGCAGGACGAAGCGACGCTCGCCTGGCTGCGGCAGGTGGGGGAAGGCGCGCAGTGGGTGACGAGCGTGTGCACCGGCTCCTTGCTGCTGGCGGCGGCGGGGTTGCTCACCGGTTATCGGGCGGCCTGCCACTGGGCCTCGCGCGACCAGCTTGCCTGGTTCGGCGCCGAGCCGGTTGCCGAGCGCGTGGTGTTCGATCGCAACCGCGTGACGGGCGGCGGCGTGACGGCGGGCATCGACTTCGCGCTGGCGCTGACGGCTGCGATACGGGGCGAGGCGCATGCGCGGCTGGTGCAGCTAAGCCTCGAATATGATCCTGCGCCGCCGTTCGACAGCGGCTCGCCCGACCGCGCCGATGCCGAAACGCTGGCGCGCTATCACGCAATGGTCGAGCGGAACGCGCCCGGCCGCGCCGAACAGGTGCGCGCCGTGGCCGATCGGCTGAAGGCGCAGGGGCTGCTGCCCGCCTAGCCCCCCTTCTTCCCCAGCAAATCCTTCAACCCCGACAGCGCGCCCATCGGGCCGGCTTCCTCTTCGGTCTTCACCCCCGCCGCGCGCAGCACGTCGGCGGCGCGGGGGCTGCGGGGATAGGGGTCCAGCGCCAGCGCCATCGTTTCGGCCGCGGCCTCGCCAAGGTCGATCGTGCCGCCGGTGTAGAAGACGATGTCGCATTCGTCCTCGCTCAGCTCGACTTCGTCGTCGGCGCTGCCTGCTTCCGGCTCGGGGACGAAGCGAATCGCGAAATCTTCCTCCACCCTGGCCGGCAGCGGATCGCCGGTCACGACGCAGCTCTGGGTCAGCCGGGCGGAGAGATGGCCATGGGCGACGATGCCCTGCGCATCGCGGCGCAGGCGATAGACGGCCTCCAACCGCTCGATCGCGGCAAGGCCGAACCGGCGGGACAGGGCGGCGCGCTCGGCCTCGTCGGCGGCGACGGGGACTTCGCTTTCGCCCGCACCGATCTGGTCGAGCCGGTGGGGGCGGGAAAATTCGGGGGCGGTCATCGGGGCAGTTCTCCGGCGATCAGCTGCGCGATCGGCTGGGCGGCGAGTGCGGTGTGCAGGGCGCGAAGCTGCGCCTCGACATGCGCCAGCGCGGCGGGCTCGGGCTCGGCGCCGCGATAGAGGTTGCGCACCAGCGCAGGTGCCAGCGTGCCGCTTTCCAGCCCGGCGCGATAGGCGCCCAGCCGGCCGCCCAGCATGCCCATCATCCGCCCGACATGCTTGCCGACGATGATGTCGCCGATGCCGATCTCGCGCAACTGGCCGTCCATATCGTCGATAAAGCATTCGGCCAGCGCGGTGCTGGGGGCGATTCCCGCCGGTTCCGCCTCCAGCCGCAGCAGCACCATGCACAGCACGGCGGCGATCATGTCGAACCGTCCGTCGACCGTGTCGGGCACGGCGCCGTCGAGATACCAGTGCGGCGCGCGGCCGCGTTCCACCACGGCGCGATAGAGCTGCGGCGCGGTGCCGCGATCGGGGCGGCGCAGGAGCCGCTGGAGCATTCGCATCGCTGTTGTTCGTCCGTTCCTCGGTCGCGACCTTGTTTGGCCGCATTTTGCCGCATATTGAGGCGTTCGGTCCGCGATGCAATGCGCGGCCGGTTGCGTTTGCCTGGAGATTCCCATGTCGCTTTCCGTTCGCACGCTCGGCGCCGCCGCGTTGCTCGCCGCGCTCGGCACCACCGCCTGCGCGCCGACGCGGACGCACACCGGCTATGTTGTCGACAATGACCTGATTTCCTCTGTCCAGCCGGGCATCGATACGCGCCAGTCGGTGCTGCAGACGCTGGGCCATCCGACGCTGACCAGCCAGTTCAACGAAGGCGAATGGTATTATGTGTCGCGCGCCAACTCGAACCTGCAGTACAAGAAGCCGCGGGTGACGAGCCAGATGACGCTGCGCGTGCGATTCGATCAGGCCGGCAACGTCATCGCCGTCGACAAGACCGGTGCCGAGCTGATCGCCTCGGTCTCGCCCTATGGCAAGAAGACGCCGACGCTGGGGCGCCACCACAATTTCTTCCAGGATCTGTTCGGCAATATCGGCACGGTCGGTGCGGCCGGCGTAGGCGGACCGAGCGGCGGCAACACCGGCCCGTAAGCCGGTTGCCGCCCGGGCTGGCGGCATCAGCGCACGGTGAAGCGGATCTGGTCGATCACCCGGCCGCCCGCATCGACCAGCTGGAGCAGATGGCTGCCGGGCGGGGCGAGCATGAGCGGCGGCGAATCGGCCGCGCCCAGATCATGCCCGTCCATCCGCAGCCGATGCCCGGCCACGTCGCCGCTGAGCTGGATCGCCAGCCGCTGGTTGGCGGGCGGAATGTCGGGATCGAGCGCATAGATGCTGCCCGAGGCGGGATTGGTGATGTGCGGCCGCCGCGCGGCCTCCGGCGCCAGCGCGACCCGGTCGAGTGCGGTGCCGGTCAGGAAATATTCGCGGCGCGGCTGCTCGGCGCCCTGGGCGAAGCGGACGGTGCGGGTCTCGATTCCGGCGGGGCGAGGCGGCGCGCGGCCGGGCCGGCCCTCGTGCAGCGCCACCATCACGTCGCGCCACACGGGGGCCGCGCCGCTGGTGCCGGAGACGGCGCGCATCGGATCGCCTTCGAGATTGCCGACCCAGACGCCGACGGTGAAGCGATCCGAAAAGCCGATGCACCAATTGTCGCGCATCGCCTTGGACGTGCCGGTCTTCACCGCCGCCCAGAAGGGGAGGCGCAGCGCCGAATCGGGGCCGAAGGTGGCGACGCGGGCATTGGGATCGGCGAGCATGTCCGCCACGATCCATGCCGCCGCCGGGGTGGTGACGGCGCGCGGCGGGAAGGTCTTCGCATCGGGTTCGACATGGAGCGGCGCCCAGCGCCCGCCGATCGCCAGGCTGCGATAGGCGGCGACCTGTTCGACCAGCGTCACTTCGGCCGAGCCTAGCGCCAGCGAATAGCCATAATATTGGCCGTCCTCGGTCAGCCCGCGATAGCCGGTGTCCCATAGCCGGTCGCGAAACGCATCGACACCGACCAGCAGCAGCGTCCGCACCGCCGGCACGTTGAGCGATCCGGCCAGCGCCACCCGCGCCGATACCGGCCCCTTGAAGGCGCGGTCGTAATTCTGGGGCACGTAGAGGCCCGAGGCGGTGTCGAGCTGCACCGGCGAATCGTCGAGCAGCGAGGCGGCGGTCAGATAGCCTTTCTCGATCGCCTCGGCGTAGAGGAAGGGCTTCAGCGTCGATCCCGCCTGGCGATAGGCGGCGGCGCCGTCGACCTGCGGCGCAGTCGATTCGCCACCGATGCCGCCGACATAGGCGAGGATCGCGCCGGTCGCATTGTCGGCGACCACCACCGCGCCGTCGCGCGCCCGGCTGCCGCCCAGATCCTGCAACTGGCGGCGTAGCGCGGCGATGGCGACGCGCTGGATGCCCGCGTCGAGCGTGGTCTTCACCCGCATCCCCGGCGCGGTGAGCAGCTTGGCGGCGAGGTGCGGGGCAAGGCCCGGATCGAGCGCCAGGCTGCGCGCGGGGCCGAGCATCGAGGCGGCACCGGCGGCAAGGCTCGCGCAATCCGCCCGCCGCGCCATCGCACAGGCACGCGCGGCGATGGCGGCGGCGCCCGCGCGCGGATCGGGCAGCAGTGCGGCGAGCAGCAGCGCATCGTCCTGCGTCAGCGTCGCGGGTGTCTTGCCGAACAGGCTGAGCGCAGCGGCGCCGATCCCCTGCGACTCCCCCCGGAAGCCCGCAAGGTTCAGATAGGCCTCGAGAATCTGGTCCTTGGTCCAGACCCGCTCGATCAGCGCACCGGCGCGCATCTGGCGCAATTTGTCGATCCAGCCGCGCCGGCCGGGCCGGGCCAGCTCGGGCGCCAGAAACGCCGCGACCTGCATCGACAAGGTGGAGGCGCCGCGCGGGCGCTTGCCTTCGATCCGGTCGCGCAGTGTGGCGGCAATGGCAAGCCAGTCGATGCCGGCATGGCTGGCGAAGCGGCGATCCTCAGCGCCCATGATCGTATCGCGCGCCACCGGGGCCACATCGCGCAGCCGCGTCCAGGCAAGCCGCCGTGCCAGGAAATCGACGCGGCTGCTGTCGATCAGCGTGCCGTTGCGGTCATAGAGCCACGCCTCGCTCGGCTGCCAGTGCGTGCGCACGGCGGCGGGGGATGGAAGCGGTGGGGGGGCGGTGATCCAGTCGAGCGCCACCAGCCCGGCGACGAGCAGGCACAGCGCCGCCAGCGCCAGCCTGGTCGGTGCCAACAGCCAGCGCCAGCCGCCCGCGCGCAGCCAGCCCCAGGCGGCGCCCGGCGCCGCGTCGATCTGCGCAACGATGCGGCGGAGAGGAGTGACGAATGCCGGTTTCGTCACCGCTCCGCCACAGTCACCGTCTCACCCGGCAACTGGGCGCGGATTTCGGGGGCATACATCGCCTCCACTCGCGATGCCGGCAGGCGGAAGGTGCCGGCCGTGTTCAGCCGCATCGTATAGGTGACGGTGAAGCTGCCGCGCGGCATCCAGCCGAAAAAGGCGCGCCAGCTGTCGCGCCCGCGCTCGATATAGCTGGGGCTCGAATCGCCTTCGCTCTTGCTCTGGTCGAGCAGTTCCGACTGGCCGCCCAGATTGCCCAGCACCGTGGCGCCGGCGGGCAGCGGGTCTTCGATCACCACCCAGTTGCGCTCGGCCGAGGCATCGACGGTGATCGTCACCTTGACGACGTCGCCGCGAGTCAGCGTGCCCGGCCGTGCCGCCTGCACCACTGCGACGCTGCGGCGCATCTTGTACCCGGCCATCAGCGGCTGGGTGAGCGGCACCGCCGCGCGGACGCGCACGAACGCCCAGGGGCCGGCCCCGCCGCTCTGGCCGAGTTGCAGCGGCGCCTGCACGCCGGGCAGCGGCAGGCTGAAGCTGCGCTGCGGTTCGGCCAGCGGCCAGCTCCGGGTGATGCGGGTGCCGCCCAGTTCGGCGGTGGTGATGCCCGCGATCGCCTGTGCCGGATAGAGCGCCGCAAACCGCCGTGCCGCCAGCGCGCCCCAGGCATTGGACGGTGTCGTGTCCCAATGGCCGCGCTGCTGGCGCATCGCCACGCCGACCATCATCTTGGCATTCTCGTCCTGCCAGCCGGGGCGGCCGAGCGTGACGAGCAGCGCCTTGATCGCGGCGCTATCGTCCGATGCCATCAGCCACCAAGGGCTGCTGCCCTTGTCGGACAGGTCGATGCGGGTACCTTCATAGACCAGCCGGCTGCGCAGCACCTTTTCCGCTGCGGCGCGCAGTTGCGGGCCGTTGGCGAGGCCCGAAACCTTGCCCAAAGCGGCGATATAGTCGGCGAGCGAAGCGGTCGGCATTTCCGCCGGCGCCATGCCGATCTGGCCGAGCATGGCGGGCGTCGCCGCGCCGCTGCGGGCCAGCGCCGCGAAGGCGGCGACCCGCTGCAGCCGTACATCGCCATAATCCTCGCGCCGCAGCCTGCCGTCCATCACCGCCTTCATCGCAGTCAGCATCTTGGCACGCGGGCCATCGGGCAGCGGCAGGCCGGCTTCGGCAGTGATCGACAGGATATAGGCGGTCAGCGCCTCCGATCCCTGGCCGCCGGTGGGGAAATAGAGCAGCAGCCCGTCACTGTCCTGATAGGAGGGAATGTCCGCCGCGATCCCCGCCCATGCCGCGGCATCGCCGGTGGCAATGGCGCGCGAGGTCCGCTGCTCGAGGCAGTTATAGGGATAGGCGAGCATATAGTCGCGCACGCCCTGGAGCGGCGGGGCCAGTGTGTCGGTAAGGATCACATCGACCAGCCCGCGGCCCGCAATCGCGCCGGCAGGCGGCGCGATCAGGATCGGCCCGGTGCCCACGCGGGTGAGGCTTGCCGCCCAGGTTTCGACCGGCACCGCCGGGATCACGTCCTGCGTGACGGTCAACTGGTCCTGCGCCTTGCCGTCCTCGCTGCGGGCCTTCACCGTCCAGCGCAGCTTGCCTTCCATCGCCTCGGGCACGGTGAGCGTCCAGACGACCGGCTTGGCGGCGCCGGGCGGCAGGTCCACCGTCAGCGGCTTGCCGTTCGCCACGGCAGGATCGAGCGCAACGGTGGCGGTGACGCGCATCGCCCTGGCCGATCCGTTGCGCAGCGTGAACATCGCCCCGAACCGGTCGCCGCTCCGCACCAGCTGCGGCACGCCGGCATAGATGCTGAGATCCTGCGCGGTACGCACCGACGCCTCGCCGGTGCCGAAATATTGCGCGCCGCTGCTCGCGATCGCCACCAGCTTGAACGAAGTGAGCGCGTCGGACAGCGGCACATCGACCTGCGCATGGCCCCTGGCGTCGAGCGCCACCCGGCCCTTCCACAGCAGCACCGGCTGGAAATTCTCGCGATTGAGGCCCGACAGATCGCCGCCACCGCCGCCGCCGGCTTCCACCGCCTTCTTGCCGTAATGGCGCTTGCCGACCACCTGCGTCTGCGCGGTGGAGGTCAGCACCGACAGCGGCCGGTCGCCCATCATCGCGTCGAGCAAAGCCCAGCTATCATTCGGGGCAAGCTGGAGCAGCGCCTCGTCGACCGCGACGAATGCCACGTCCGCCTGCGCCGCCGGGCTGCCGTCGGGATTGGTCACGCCGACATCCACCTTGGCGGTGTCGCGCGTGGCATAGCTGGCGCGATCGGCCTTCACCGTCACGCCCAGCCGATGGCCTTCCCACCCGACCTTCACCCGCGCCATGCCAAGACGATAGGCGGGTTTGGCCAGGTCCACCGTGGCGGTCGGCTCGCCGCCGTCCTTCGACCAGGGCAGGCCCCATTTGCGCGCCATTTCCGATCGCCACTGCGCCCAGCCGGAGACGCGCCCGCGCACCGCCATCACCGAGACATAGACATCCGGGGCATAATCGCCGGGCATCGGCACCTCGACCACCGGATCCTTGCCGGACAGGCCGACGACGAAGCTCGACAGCACGCCTTCGCGCTCGACCGTCACCAGTGCGGTCGCCTCGCGGAACGGCATCCGGACCTGGAAGCGCGCCGTCTCGCCCGCCTTATATTCGTTCTTTTCGGGGATGACGTCCATGCGGTCGCCATTGTCGCCGCCGAACCACCATTCGTCATTGCCGACCAGCCAGGTGGACTGGACGGCGCGGGCGACATTGCCATTGGCGTCGCGCGTGGTCGCAACCGCATAGACTTCGCCCGATACGCCGGGGTCAAGCTGGCAGGCGGCCAGCCCCTGCGCATCGGTGGTTGCGTCGCAGGTCGCCGACAGCTTGGTGGTCTTCACCTGATTGTCATAGGCGTAGAAGCCGCCGATCAGCCGCCGCCGGGCGGTGAGGATTTCGCGGCTGTACAGCTCGACCGAGATGCGCTGCCCCTGGATCGGCTTGCCGGCGGTATCGAGCGCGACGAAGCGCAGGCGCAGATCGTCCTGCTTCATCAGCCAGCCGTCGGTCTTCACGCCGAGCTGCACTGCCGAGGCGAACAGCGGGATGCGGCGCGAGGCGGTGAGGATCTCGCCGTTCGCGTCCTGATAATCCATTTCGACCAGCATCGTGGTGTTGCGGTCGACCGCCTGCGGCACCGTCACGCTGGTCCGCGCGCTGCCTTCGGCATTCAGCGTCAGCGGCAGCGTCTGGGTGGGGGGCAGTTTCGGTCCCTCGTCGGCATCGCGGGAATCGCCGTCGAGGGGTTTCACCCCTTCGGTCATCGCCTGACCGCCGAAGCTGTAGCTTTCATAGCCTTCGGGCGTGGCGAAGTTCGCGAGATAGGCGACGCGCAGTTCGACCGGCAGGTTCGAGGCTCCGCCGCCCGAAAGATAGCCGACGAACAGGTCGAGCGGCATATTGGCCGGTCGCACCTGTGCTTCTTTCGGCCCGGCGACGCTCGCCTTCATGGTCGGCAGCTTATATTCGTCGACCTTGAACGACTGGCCGGTCCAGATTGTCTTCGGCTCGCCTTTGGGATCGGCCGGATCCTTCAGCAGGAAGGTGAGCGTGTAATCGCCCATCTTGGCGCCCTTGGGCGCGGTCCATTCGGATTCGGCGGTGCCGTTCGCATCGAAATGCACCGGAATGTCGTAGCTGGTGTCCGATCCCTGGTGCGACAGGCGCAGCGTCGCGTCGAACGGCGCCGGCGCCTTGAACCCGGCGGCGACCGGGCTGCGCACATAATGTTTCATGTGCACCGTCTCGCCCTGGCGGACGAGCGCGCGGTCGAACACGGTATGATATTTGTCTTCGGGCGCGCTCCAGCCATAGGGCAGCTCGAAGTCATAGGGGCGGATGCCGTCGCCCCAGATGCTGAGCGAAAAGCTGAAATCGTCCCCCTTGCGCGCCGACACCATCAGTGGCGAGGCGCTGTGGTCATTTTCGCAGCTTGAATAGGTTTGCGGCTCCGGCAGCCCCTTGGGCACGCCCAGCCGGCCGGAGGCATCGGTGGTGCCGCGCGCGAGCAGTTCCCCGGTGCAGCTATCGGTGATCTGGACGCTGGCGCCGCCCACGCCCTTGCCGCTGTCGAGCGCCGTTACCCAGACGAGCGAGCTGTCGCGGCCCCATTTGAAGTGCACCGCCATGTTGGTGACGAGCGCGGCGGTGGCGACATAGCGCGGCGCCTTGCGGCCGAGCAGCGCCTCGCCCAGGCGCGGGCTGGCGAGTTCGACGACGTAGAAGCCGGGCTTGGTCAGCGGGATGCCGACGACTTCGAAATCCTTGCCCTTGCCGGGCAGGCTGACCTGGAACGGCTTGCCGGTGCCGCCGGTAAGCAGCGGCTTGGCGCCGGTCTGGTTGATCGCGATCGTGTCGTCGCCGCGCTTCACATGGTCGTACTTTGTCTCGCCAGCGTCGATCACCGCGCGGAACCATTTGGCGATCTCGCCATCGCCGCCCGCGACGCGCAGGCTCTGGCCGTTCACCGCCATCTGGTTGCCGCGCAGCGCCGGTTCGACATTGCGCACCGTGACCGGCAGCACGCCGCCTTCGCTCGCTTCGAGAATGCCGAAATCGCCGGCGAACTTCACCAGCGGCGGTGGCGCATCGAAACGGATGTCGAGCGGGAAGCGCTCGGCATTGCCGAGCTTGCGGCCGCTTTCGTCGGTGATCCCCTGCGGCAGCACCAGCCGCGCCGTGACCGGCCCGGGCAGTGGCGCCTTGAAGCGAAGGTCGGCGACATAGGCCTTGGTCTTGTCGTCCTTCTGCAGCTCGGGCGTCAGCTGCTTGCCGTCGGCCATCTGGATGCGGATCGCCAGCGCCTGTTCGCGCTTGATCGGCGCGGAGAAGCGAACCCAGGCGTCTTCGACCGGGCTGCAGCCGGCCTGCGGGTTGACGCGCGAACATTCAAAGCGCGCGGTAAAGGGCTTGCGGACGGTGAAGTCGAACCGCTGGTCGGCACCCGCTGTACGGCCGCCGGCGCCGCGAATATCCTTGCCCCACACCAGCGCCATGTCGCGGCCCGGCGGCAGCGGGCGGCGGCATTTGAGCGCGACGACGCTGGCGGTGGCGCGTTGGCGCTCGGCGGCCTCGGCGGGCAGCGCCTCGGGCAGGCCGGCGTCGTTCAGGAAGCTGCGCACTTCCCAGCGATCGGTGCCGAGGTCGTGGAGCAGCTTGCCGGCGGTGTCGGCGGGCAGCAGGTCGACCGGGATCTTCTCGCCGATGCCGTCGACCGCGCAATAGGCATTGGCGGCGACCGAGGCGGGGTCGGGTGCCTGGTTGGCGGCGACGAGGAAGACCTGATCCTCCTCGATTGCATTGCCGTAGCGGCTGGGGAGCACCGCGCGGGCGACCGGGCCGCCGCTGTCGACGGTAAAGCTGTGCTGGCCGCCGATTTCATAGCCTTGCAGCGTTTTCAGCTTGTCCTTCAGCGTGAAGGTACAGGTCATGCCGCCCGGCAGAGGGCTCGCGAATTCATGGACATAGGTGCGCTGGTCGACCCAGCGGCCCTGGCCGTCGACGGGGCATTTCACGTCGAAGGGGCTGGCGGCGCGCGGGTCGCCCAGCGGTACCATCGGGGCCGAGAAGCGAACGGTGAAGCGCTCGATCGCGCCGCCGCCGATGCCGGGCGTGGCGAGTTCCACCTGCGGGCTGTTGTCGCTCAGCGCGGCGACCGCCCCCAGCGGCGCTGCGACCAGAGCAAGCAGGCCGATCCGCACACCCAGTTTCATGTAAAATCCTCTCCCCTTGAGGTGGCGCGAGATTGCTGTGCCGAAACCGCCAAGTCCAGCGATGTTTGCAGGAAATTTGTGACGTTCGATCGATCCGTAACGGATGAAGTTGCGAATGCGGAACGACAAGAAACGCGGCAGTAAACGCTGTGTGGAGCGGCCGGGGGGCGGTTCTCCACATCCGAATCGGAGGCATCGCGTGGGGGTGGCGACTGTCCTGGTTGGGGTCGATGCGGCTGCACGCGAGGCGATGCTGTTCGCAGCGATCTTCTTCCTGATCGGCGGGATCGACGATCTGCTGGTCGACGTCTTGTATGGCATTCGCCGGCTGGGGCGGATGCTTCGCGCGAGGGGGAGGGGAGAGCCCTTGCGCGGGGCACCGGCGGTGCCGTTGGCGGTGTTCGTCGCCGCCTGGGACGAATCGGCCGTGATCGGGCGGATGCTCCGGACCGCGCTGCAGCGGTTCGACTATCCCGAGTACCGGCTCTATGTCGGTACCTATCCCAATGATCCGGCGACGATCGAGGCGGTTGCCGCGGTTGCGGCCGATGATCCGCGGGTTCGGCTGGTGGTGGGGCCTTCGCCTGGCCCCACCACCAAAGCCGATTGCCTCAACGCGCTGTGGCGGGCGTTGCTGCGCGACGAGGCGGCCGAAGGATGGGCCGCGGCCGCCGTGGTGCTCCACGACGCCGAAGACATTGTCCATCCGCTCGAACTGCAGGTGATCGCGGCGCATCTGGAACGCTATGCGGCGGTGCAGATCCCGGTGCTGCCGCTGCGCCACCCGGCTTCGATCTTCGTCTCCGGCCATTATCTGGACGAGTTTGCCGAAGCCCATTGGGCGCTTGCGTAAATAGGGAAATTTACAATTTATGGACCCGGCGTTCCTATAATGAGGATAGCTGCTGTTCGCTATCTCCAAAAAACGGCGGTCGAATCTTGCGATCGGCCGTGCCGGTGTGTACCACGCAACAAGCTGGTTCATTCACCGGCAGGGGCGCTGAACAATAACAGCGGGAGTGTGTTTTGCCATTGCTAGCTTTGCTGGCGATGTGAGGTGGAGGTGCAGATGCCCATGACGATGATTCTTACGGATCAAGGGCTCCTCAAGCGGCTTATGCAGGCCGCAAAGAAGGGGGTCTCGGATCAAGAGCGTCGCGAACAGCGCGTGTCGTTCGTGTACGGGAACCTGCCTAAGAACAGCGCAATGTCCAAGCATCAGGTCGAGCAAGTCCTCGACCATCTGGATAAACTTGAGGGGCGTTAACGAAGCGTGTTCCTCTTCGAGCTAGTTGGTAGAGAAGACGATCCTGTATATTCTCGGCTGGCGGTCGAAAATCTCGGCCGCCAGTATAGTTTTTTGCAATCTCTAGTATATGCCGCGCTGGGCGTAAACCAGCCTATGCTGGCAATAGAGGTTATTAAGGCCCTAAATTTTCACGCTATTTCTTGCTTACATGTTAGCGCTGGCGAGTTTCGTCCGTGTCAGGTCACTGTCGGTGATTATGTACCGCCCCCGCATTTTCAAGTTCCCGCTTTGATGCAGATGTTCACCAATCAGGTGAATAGATACTGGGAGCAATCCGATCCGGTAACGCTGGCTGCCTTCGTTTTGTGGAAGCTAAACCACATCCATCCATTCGTTAATGGAAACGGACGTACGGCTCGGGTCACTGCATACTATGTATTGTGTCTCAAAGCCGGGGGCTGGTTGCCCGGGAAGAAAGTGCTTCCGGAGCGCTTGGTTGAGCGGCGCGATGAATATGTTGCTGCGCTGAAGGCGGTGGATGCATCGGCGCAAACTGGCACGCTTGAACTTGCCCCATTGCATACACTGATGACGCAGCTGTTGGATGCTCAGTTATCGGAGTCCGACACTGCGGGGTAACCGAGTCCACCCACACAAAGTTTGATTGCTATTATCCAGCCGCGCGGCCTAGCGCTTCTATATCGGCACCGGTCAGCGCCAGCGCCTGATCGATCTTGCGTTCGACGTGAATTATCGCGCCGCGCTGTTTGTCGAGCCTCGGGTGCAGGGTGATCCGGTGGATCAGGGCGCGGACCATCGGCACTGCCTCTGCCGCGCTTTCCGGGTCGGCTAGCACCCGTTCGAATTCCTCTATCTGCCGGCGATAGGATTCCTCGATCGCCGGATGCAGCGGCAGGATCTGCGGCAGTGCGTCCAGGCTGGCCAGCTCCTGTGTGAGCCGCTGCTTTTCCGCCTTGGCGGCGGACAGCATGTCGCGGATTTCCGCAAACTCGTTTCCGCCGGCCGCGAAGGCATCCAGCAGACGGTCCATCTTGCGGGTCGCTTCGCCCAGCTTGCGCTCGATCTTGTCGCGGTCGCGCGTGATCGCCGCGCTCTGGCGGGCGAAGTCCAGGTGATATTCGCGCACATAGGCGGCCACCACATCGGGCGCGAGCATGTTCGCCTTCAGGTCCGCGATCACGCGCCTTTCGAGGATAGGCATGCGGATCAGCCGGTTGTTGGTGCAGGCGTTGCCGTTGCGGTGCTTGCCACAGCCCACACAATCACCAACGCAAACGATGGCGGGCGAACCGCAAACGCCGCAGAAGATCAATCCGGACAGCAGGTGCTTCGGCCGGCGCTGATATTCGGGCCGTGTCACCTTCGCAGCCTCCAGCCTGTCCGCGACGCGGTCCCATAGAGCCTGATCGACGATGCGCAAGTGCGGTGCATCGCCCTCCGTCCATTCGGTGCCGTCGTTCGGGCGCATCACGCGGCGCCGCGTCATCGGGTTCACCACCGTCTTCGTGCGGCCATAGACCAGCCTGCCGATATAGATGCGGTTGCGCAGGATGCCGTTGCCGGTCTTTGCCTGACCGAGGATGCTGCTGGCATGCCAATATTGGCCCCAGCCCGGCGGCGGCACGCCTTCGGTGTTCAGCCGCCCGGCAATGGCGCGGGGGCTTTCGCCCGCGTCATATTCGCGGAAGATGCGCAACACGATCGCTGCCTGTTCGTCGTCGATTTCGCGCAGGCCCCGGATGATCTGGCCGCGTTCGTCCAGCCGGTTGGCAATGCGATAGCCATAGGCGCAATTGGCGCTGGACCGGCCCTGGGCGATCGTGCCGCGCTGGCCGCGCCGGACGCGCTGGGCCAGATCGGCACGGAACTGGCTGTCCGTAAAGCCTTTGATCAAGCCGACGATGGGCGTCACGGTGCCGTCGAACAGCGTGAACAGACGCGCGCCCGCATATTCGATCCGCTCGCGGATGATGTGCGCGTCGGCGACGTGGCGGGAAATGCGGTCGGTCGATTCGGCCATCACCTGATCGATGCCGCCGGCCTCGATCAGGCGCAGCATCGCGGCAAGGCCGGGGCGCTGATCCTCCCCGATACCGGCCGCGCCGGAAATGGCGCTGTCTTCGAACACGCCGACGATCGGCCAGCCTTCCGCCTCTGCCCGCTTGCGGCAGGCGGCGATCTGGTCCGCTGTCGATCGCGGGTTCTGGTTATCGCTGCTGAAGCGGGCGTAGACTACGGTCCGCACCGTTCGATTCCTTTTGTGCGCGGGCGGCGGCAATGTCCCTGCGAACGGCCGCGCGCGCAAGAGCCTGCGCCAGCGCGATCAGTTCGGGCGGGGACTGGACGCGGGCGGGGGCGTTCATAGCGACTGGTCCAGGCCCAGCCGGATGCGGTGGACCATATATTCGGGCCATGCCATGCGGCCGGCAGCTCTATCTTCGTCGCGATAGTGCTGGATCAGCTGATTGTGGCGATTGCTGGCGCGCCGCCCCGCCTCCCGCGCCTCGGCCGATCCGCGCGTGCCGTTGCGGGTGACGCGGGCGACGATCGACAACGGGGTCAGCACCCGGCCGCGCGCGGTCGCCCGGTTGTTCCAGTCGGCATTGTGCTGGCTGGAGCAGAAGAGCTGGTTGGCGCGGTTGGGCTCGAACAGCTTGCCACATTCGGGGCAGGTGCGCGGGTGCCACCGGGTGGCCTGTTGCCCCGGCATGCGATTGTGGCCCTCCCCAGGGCACGCTTGTAACAAGGGTGGGGCCGGCGGCTTAGGCATCGGCCTCGCCACCGCGACAAGCGTCGCACGTACCGCAGCCTGCATGCCCGGTACCGTGGCAGTTGCTCTGCGATGGCTTGGACACGGCACTGCCTTGGTTCGGCGGTCTGCCGAGGCCCCGCACCTCGTGCTTCAGCGCAACGCTAAACGATAGATCTTCTGGTGTGGCATCGCGCCAGATCAGAATGGAATTAAAAGGTTGGTGTCCCGGGCGTGGGGGGACGCGGCCTATGTCCATGGGCACACCGATCTGCAGCACGATGAGCGGGCGCCGAAAGAGCCGAGTGCGCACCATAAGCCGCGTAGGCCGGGAGGATTCGATCAGGTCAGCCACGGTTGGCCTCCGCTTCGGCTGCATCAAGTTTCCATTCGCGGGCGCTGATACCCGGTCGCATTTCGATGCTTGCCCCGGTCAGGTGCGCATGCCAGTTCGCCAGCGCGGCGGCTGTGCTTATGGTGTGATGCTTGGCCTTATCGGTGTCTCCACGAACGGCAGCATCTGCCGCCTTCTGGGCAAGGTAGCCGACAAGCCAGAACCAATCGAAAGGCGTCTTGCCTTCGTCGTGACTGGCTCCCCAACGCTCGCGCTGATGGGCGGCTTCAAGAGGCACGGCCGCCATGAAGTCAGATGTTTCGGGCGTGTTGATGATAGCGGCGCGAAGGGCCTGCGACTGATCGTGGAGTTTGCCCATGATCGTATCGACTGCCGCTTCCAGCCTATCGTCCGGTTCTGAAATCGCATGCTCTGCGCAATATTGCCGGCGCCGCGACATAGCGGCGCGCAGCGCTTCGGCTATGCATTCAAAGGTGGCCTCGCTCCAATCGACGGCAACGGGCCGGTCTGGAGACTCGTGATCGTCGGAATCAGCCTGTGTCGTGGCCAGTTGCAGATCGAGCGGGACGATCTTCACACTCGCATTGGCGACATGGCGGCCATTGCAATAGATCGGTCCAGTGGTCGTTTCCGCCCAGCACCGGCCAAGCTTCCCGAAGATCGCCTGTGCAATGCCTTGTGCTTCCTCTGCCGTCGCGTCGTCGGCAAGGTCGATGGTTATGCGCTTGATATGGTCCGTCATCAGAACAGTCCCGGCTGGTGGTTGGCAGGTGCGGCTGGGCGCGGGGGCGGCGGCGTTGCGCTGCGCGCTGCGCGCTTCGGCTCGGGCAGGCGCGGCCATTTGCGGCGCGCTTCCAGATTGCAGTGATGGAGGAACAGGATGTGGGGCAGATCGTGGCCCGGCGCCCACGGCGCGTGGTGATCGATCAGCGCCTCGATGCGGGCCAGCTGCGCCGCGTTCGCCTCGCCGGGCGCACGGGCGACGTGCTGGGCGAGATTCTGGCGCATGCAGGCGAGATCTTCGCGCATCTCGCTATGGCTGGCCTGCAGCTCCGGCTCCGGCTGGCGGTTGGCTATCGCCGCCCACATTGCCGCCAGCGCGCCGGACACGCGCGCCCGATCAGCCGCACCGGCGGCGCGATCGTCGCCGGCCTGGGCGAGCTGCTCCGCGTGGCGCTGGCGTGCGGCGTGCAGGCTAGCGGTTTCGGCCGCGAGGCCGGCCCAGTCGCGGGCGACGGGATCGGTGCGGTTCATGCCGACACGCCCATGCAACCGCAGCCGCTATCGCCGGGCTGATAGAGGTACTCGCGGTCGGGCTCGGCGTGCAGCCGCTGGGCGAAAGTGTCGAGCGTCAGCGGTTTCTTGTCGCCACCGCGCCGGTCGGTCATCATCGCCACGTCTGCGCCTAGATAGGCGCGGAGCTTGCGCTCCATCATCGCGTCGTAGGCGTAGCGATCGGGTTGAACGCGGAAGCGGTTGGCCCAGTGCGCCTGACCGGCCTTGCAGCAGAATCCGCCGCAGTTGTTGTGCACGTATCCGAGGCCGTAGAGACGCGGCGCCGCGATGCCGAATTCCTCAATCGGGGCGAACAGCATCGTCGCGACCCCATCTGGAAGGGCGAGACCGGCATCAAACGCGCGCTCAGCGTCAATCAGCGGGGCTTGGTAGTGCCAGCCGTCCAAGGCATTCCGGTGAAGAATGCCCATCGACTTTGCGTCGCCGAAGAAGCGCTCGGCCTCGTGGTTTCCGATCCCGACGAGGAACGTGTCCGGCGGCCCGAACAGCTCGCCAATGCGATGGCAGTTGGCAGAGCGCCAGTCCGCGAAACATAGGCGCTTCGCCACCTCGGAGCATGGGTCGGCGCCGCTGTTGCCGATGAACCGCCGGTCGCGGAAAATCTCCCACGGATCGCGACCCTCTACAAGCCAGATCAGCTCGGGGATCGCGTCCCGAGTCCTGGCGCGCAGATCTGCAAGGAATGCCCGCCATTCTGGATTGCCGCGGTATTCTTCAATCGGCGTGTCCCCGGGGACTCGATAGTCGGGGAAGTCCTCGGCTTTCACGGTCCAGTTCAGGCGCCGATCTGCCAGGTAGGCCGCAGACTCGATCAGAAACCGATAGGCGTCGGGGTCTTCATACAGCGTGTCGGTGAAGACCATGGCACGCTCAGCGCGTGGGTGCATCACACGGTCGATCATGTCGGCGCGGAACGAACCCTGGACGGCGCTCAGCATGGTGAAGCGGCGCCCGATCATGCCCAGCCCTCTAGATAGCGGGCGAGCGCAGCGAGCAGCTGGCCGCGTTCGTCGTCGAGCGGTTCACCCGAGGCGATGCTCGCCTCGATCGCCAGTTTGGTGGCGTCGGCCAGCTTCTCGATCGCTTCCTGGTCGAAGGGCGTATGAAGGTTGAGCGGCCCCTCGGTGGCGGCGAGCATGATGTCCGCCAGCGCAGTCGCGGCCTGGGACGCTGCGGCGAGGGCAAGGCGGCGGAAGTCGGGGTTGTCGGTCACATCCGTCACTTCACCGCCTCCGGCGCCACGATCTCGGCGTTCCGCGTCTCAGTGAAGGACCAGACCGTTATGTCGCGCGCGTTTGCGGCGATGAAGGTGTCGAACGCGACGTTGAGGTGATGGGCCAGCTTCGGCTGACTGATATGGCCATCGAATCCGTTCTCCCCGAACCGCTCCGCATTGGCTTCCACGAACTGCTCGATCAGCTTTTCGATCAGTTCGCCCTCGGCCTCGAACAGGTCCGTCTCAAAGGGGCCGTCCTGTGTGGCCTCCACCAGGGCAATGTGTACATCGTCGCCGTAGTCACGGCGTGCTGCCGCCAGCGCGGCATCGCGGGTCGCTTCGCTGACCGTGTAGCATTCCGGTTGAACCCATTCGGAGTCGGGTCCATCGGCCGCTTTGGCCGCCCACCAGCTCCATTGCTTGCGGTCGGCGGCGGCATGTTCGGTGCACTTGCGCTGGTAAAATTCGCGCTGCTTGCCGCAGCCGCGTTCGGCGCAGATGTCGACCGGTGAAAAGGTGCGGGTCATGAAAAGTTCTCCCGGACATTGGCCAGCCGCAGCAGCGTGTCGGCGTGGCACCAGATGGAGGTGAGTGGGCACCAGCATTGCAGGTCGCGCCCGCGCAGCTGGTGGAGGCAGGCGAGTAGCCGGCGGCGCCAGCGGTACAGGCCGTTGATTTCGGGTTCGTCGAACGCGGCGGCGCGGAGCACGCGCGGGCTCAGGTCGCCATCGATCCAGCTTCGATAAAGGATCACGCTACGCGCGTGGCCGATCTTCGGCCGGTCGGCGAAGGGATTGCCCCAGATCGTCGGGCGGCCGACATATACCGCGCCCGGCGGGGTGTAGGCCATTTTGCGCCGGGTGCGTTGCAGGCGAACGGGCTGGCGCTGGGCAGTGGCATTGATCGGAGGGGCGATATGCCCCTCCGATCCTACTGCGGGCGAAGCGAAGGCAGGGCTCACGAGTAGCTCGCCCCATTCCCATTCCCGGAGCCGGAGCCGTAGCCGTAGCCGTAGCCGTCGCCGGAGCCGTAGCCGTAGCCGTAGCCGTCGCCGGAGCCGTCGCCGTAGCCGTAGCCGTCGCCGGAGCCGGAGCCGTCGCCGGAGCCGTCGCCGTAGCCGGAGCCGTCGCCGTAGCCGGAGCCGTCGCCGTCGAGCTGGGCCGCCCGAAGCACATAGCGGCGATCCTTATCGGGAACCAACGCGAGCACCTCGGCCACAGGCATGGCCGCAGCGACCTTTTTGGCATGCCTGCGCACCAAGGTGCCGACGCCATCGAAACAGGCGCCGCCAAGGCGAACGACATCGTCCGCCGTGATGATCACTTGTTCCATACCGCCCATGCCTCCGGCGTGATCTCGAAGATGGCCGTGATGTCGTGCAGCATGGGGATATCGGCCGGTGCGCTGATCTTGCTGCTGCTGGTCGGCCCGGTCTCGCACAGCTGCATCACGCCGCGCGTGGTGCCCCAATAGATCGCCATGCGTGCGTTCTTCAGCGGCATGGCCTTGGCGGCCAGATCCTGCCCTTCGGGAATTTCGCCCGCGAATACGCCGCGATGCGCAGTGGTGATAAGAACTTGCTTCATGGTTTCCTCCACGGCGCCTGGATGAGGAGGGCGGTCGGGGCGCCTGGCCGACCGCCAAAGCGGTCAGTCGATCGCCTCGCCCAGCTGGGCGGCGATGCGGGCATAGGTGCGCGCGGCCCTGGCGGCGGCGCCGTTGGGGTCGGTGGCGGGCTTGTGGCCCAGCGCCTTCAGGATGTGATCGGCAGTGCGACTGGCATGGCGGGTCAGGCCCAGCCGCCGCGCCTTGCTGAAGCTGTTGCGCAGGATGGCCGGCACCTGTGCCCAGCAATCGGCGCAGACCA
Organism: Sphingomonas sp. DMC8; assembly: GCF_056314185.1. Taxonomy (NCBI): domain Bacteria; kingdom Pseudomonadati; phylum Pseudomonadota; class Alphaproteobacteria; order Sphingomonadales; family Sphingomonadaceae; genus Sphingomonas; species Sphingomonas sp. DMC8. Next base: position 125,432 of record NZ_JBQUYV010000004.1, read on the forward strand.
GTTGCCAGCGTTCGCGCGGGGCGGTGCAGCCGCGACGGCGGCAGCGACAGGGGCGATATGCCGTCACGCCATCCTCCGGCGGCGCAGATTGACTGCGCGATCCAGCCGGTCGAATTCGCGGCGTTCCTCCGGGGTCAGCCGCACCGCGTGCGGGCGGCGCGCGTCCAGCTCGCGCCAGCGCGGCATCAGGTTGGGGATCCGCGCGCCCATCAGCGGTGACCGCCTGCGAGCGCGAGTGCCAGCACCACGAAGGCGACGATGCCGCAAAATTCGCTCCAGCGGATCGGATCGCCGGCCATGCGGTGGGGGCTGGCAAGCGGCAGCGCGCGCGGCCGGCTTTTCGGGCGCATGCGCGGGGCGATCACATCGGGACCGGCCAGCATCTGCGCAGTGACGCGCAGGCGGCCTGTGCGGGGAAGATCGACCGGATCGGAATCGTGCGGCATCGGTGCCTCCGTTGATGACGGAGGCGGTATTTGCGGTAGATAAAACTAACAGTCAACAAAAATGTTAGATGAAACTACCAATGCGAGGCCGGTCGACGCCGGTTAGGGTATTTATTCACATTGGGGCGGTGCGGCCCCGAAGCCGGGGGGCGGGATGGTGCACGCGTTTTGTCGCGCATGCGGCGGCGATGTAACGGCGGACTCAAAGTTCTGCCTTCACTGTGGTGTGATGCTTATCAAGCAGGGTGCGCATACTGCACCTGTTGAAGGGAGCGGCGTTGCGGAGGAACAATCGAAGTCGCCACCGAATGCGCTTCCCGCATTTATCTTCGGTGGTGTTGGTATAGCGCTATTTTTTCTGCTGGTTCTGGCCGTCTCGACCGGAAGAGAGGCCGCTGGATCGGGTGCCGTATCAAGTGGCGTCGGCAATCTGAACGGTGCGGCCGACGCCACTGAGAATGGCTCGGCCGCGGAATCGTCAGTCGATGGCGCAAGCGGGTGGCAATATTCCTCCCGCGACGATGATATGTCGAGCAAGAAGGTGTTATCGGCGACACTGTCGAGCAAGAACCAGATTTCGCAGGGAATGCCCTATGGTGACAGTGGCTTGCGCGTCACCATTCGACAGCATCCGCGATGGGGGCGAGATGTTTATTTCACACTGGACAGCGGCCAGCTTGTTTGCGGCGTAAGCGATGAATGCTACGCACTGGTTCGCTTCGACCGAGGCCCCGCCCAGCGCGTGGCGCTTACAGAGCCCTCCGATCATAGCTCCAGCACCCTGTTCGCGTCCGGGCGCCTGGCGTCGGCGATATTGCGTGCAAAGCGGATGGTTGTGGAAATCGAAGTGTATCAGGCTGGGCGGCCACAGTTCGTCTTCGACCTGTCCGGGTTGGACGGGTCGAAAGTGGGGCTATGATCTGCTGTGGTGACCCATGGGGCGGCTCCTTAGAAGCGAGCGCCCTTCACCTTGTGCATGGCCGCGACCCGCTTGATATCGACACGAAAAGTGACGGCGGGATTGAACTGGCGCAGTTCGACATAGTCTGATCCGCGACGTACCAGCTCTTTCACCAGCACCATCTTGACGCCTTCGTCCTGATCGCGGCCGCCGCGCAACTGGACGATCACCGTGTCACCGATGCCCACGCTGTCGCGGGGGCTGACCCACACCTCGTGCCCGGGTTTCAGCGCGGGGACCATGGACTCGCCAACAATACGCAGGGCATAGGCCTGCGCATCCTTGGAAAGGAAATCCGGGCGGCTGATATAATCGAGCACCTGGCCGTGATGTAGTTCGGTGAGTTCGATATGTTCTTCCACGCCCCCGAAATCTCCCCCGACCGCGCTGCCTACCAGCGGCACCGGTGGTAGCGGTTCCTCACCAAAGAACGCATTGCGTACATCCCTGGCGCCCCGCGCGATGCCGACGACTTCCGACAAGACGAAGTCGTTATCGGTGCCTTTCGCATGGTCGAGCGCACGTTCATAATCGGTGCGAGGGGCGGAAATTGCGTTGAGCAGCGCATCCAGCACATCCTGGCTGGGGTTGCCGTGTTTTTCCAATCCTTTGAAGTAGTTCCGCGCAAGCCCGGCATCGGTTGCCCAGCGGCCGAGCGCGAGCCCGTCCGGCTTCAGCGCCAACAGCGCCCGATATACAGGGGGCTTTACCTCCGTCATGGTGTTCGCGGTATCGAACAGCGACCGACTAACGGCAACGGTAGATTGATCTAACATTTCCACTTGACTGTTAGTTTTGTCTACCGCATGCATCGCGGCCATGCAGATTCCGACCCATGACGAGGTGCTTCGCGACCTCGACGCCTTTTTGCGGCGCCATCCCGAAATCGCCCCGTCGCGGTTTGGCCGCGACGTGACGGGTGAGCCGGGGCTGGTGGGCCGCCTGCGCAAGGGCAGCTCCCCCACGCTGACGGTGCTCAACCGGATCAAGACGTACATGGACGCCAAGGACGCGGAACTGGGTGACGCTGTCGACCATGTGCCGGCAGATACTGCGGCGCCCACGCTGCCGTCATCGGGAAACGCCGGTGCCCTTTCCCCCCTGGAGGTGCAGCATGGCTGAGCGTGCGCTTACCGCCGACGAACAGCGGCTGGCCCGCGCGACGAAGCTGGCGGTGCAGATCGCCGGCGGTCTGGAGGATTGCGCGCGCGATACGGGCAAGTCCACGTCACAGCTTTCGCGCTGCTGTTCCCGCGAACATGTCGACAGCATTTCGCTGCGCGATGCGGTGATCATCGACAGCATCGGTTTTGGCAAGGCGGGGCATCCGGCCATCCTGACCGCTTATGCGCGGTTGCTGGGCGGCGTGTACGTCCAGTTGCCCACCGGCCCCGACGATCCCGAAGGCGTGACGCTGACACTGGCCGACGTAACGGCCGAGCTGGGCAGTGTGGCGGGTGAAGTGCGCCACGCGGTGAGCGACGACGGCATGGTGGATGCGCGGGAGGCGATCGCGATCCTGGACAAGCTGTACCATCTGGAAACCAAGGCCGCGACGATGCGCGTGCTGCTCCAGCGCATTGTCGACGGAGAGCGCAGGCAATGAGCAAGATGCATCTGCCGGCGCAGGTGCCCAATCTGGGTGCGCACAAGCTGGCGTGGATCGTCGGCACTTCGGGCGAGATCGGCCTGGAAATCGCGCGCTTCGGCGCGGCGACGGGCAATGCCGCGCTGTTCGACCGCGTGCTGGCCGGCGAAGTGGTGCCCGGCGCGGCGCTGGCCGCCATGATCGAGCTGTGGAGCATGGGCACGATCCAGCGGCGCGACTGGCGCCGGCCGGCGATGCGGTGGTGGTTCGACCGGCCGATCGGCTGGTTTCCGGCGCGACCGCGCGCGGCCCTGGCAGCGGCGGCTGCTGCCGCCCTTCAATCCATTTCTTTCCCCGGCGCGCGGCCCTCGGGTCGCACTGAAGACGCGCGCCATGGCGAGCCGGGTTTCTGCCCCTCTCGGCCCGGCTCGCCATCCCGTTTAAAGGGCGGCGCCCATGCTTGACGCTGCCGGCATCGTCGAATGGGTGCGCAACGCAAAGGCCGGTGACATGGTGGTGTATGCGCGTGGCGAGGCGATTCCGCGCCAGATCGCGGCGATGGCGTGGCGCCTGCAGGAAGCGGGCATGGTCGATCTGGTCCGCCGGCGCGAGCATGCGGGTTTCCAGTTCCTGATGCAGCGGCGCAGCAAGCCCTATGCCGGCACGCGGCGGGTGCGGTTCAGCTATCCGCGTGCATCGGCGGAAACGACGATCCTGCGCATGATCGCCCAGGCGGCGCGGCTGGGCCAGCCATGCCCCACCAATGCGGAATTCGCCCGGGTGGCCGGGCTGGCGGGGGCGGTCAGCGCTTCCTACCGGCTGCGCAAGCTGGTGCGCGACGGCAAGATTTTGCTGATCGACCATGGCCCCTATCAGCGGCGCGTGGCCGTGGTGGTGGCCAGCGGCGCACGGACGATGCCGGCGCGGCTGTGATGGCGGACCTGGTCGACATCGCCGGGGAGATCGAGCGCGAGCATCTGGCGCGCGCGATCGCCGATGCGCGGGCGGTGCCCTTTGTGCCCGGGGAACCGGGCGAATGCGAAACCTGTGGCGATTTTACCGCGCGGATCGTGGACGGGCGCTGTGCCCCATGCCGCGAACCGCGCGTGCCGAAACGGTGGTGAGGGAGGAAGCGATGGGTTGGGAAACGATCGACAATGTGAAGCCGAAATACACCAAGGCCAGCGTGCCGGTGGAAGGCCTCCGCGTCGGTACGCGCCGGGCGATGCGCGACACGCGCTTCATTGAAGTGAAGATCGGCATGGGGCTGGCGCGGCGCGCCCGTTTCGCGAGCGACCGGCAGCAGGTTCGGCTGATGTTCGGCACCGGCACGGATGCCGGCAAGGTGGGCGTTTCCGTCGATCAGGGGGGGGCGTTCGTCGCGCAAAAGGGAAAGCGGTTCGACTATTACACGCTGACCATCAATCGCGCGGCGGCAGAAGGGCTATTCGCGCTGGAATTCGAGCCGTTCACCGTCGATCGCGTGGAGGCGATCCGCCCCGAGAACGGCCAGCCGCCGATGTTCACCTTCCGCGCATCCGACGCGATGCTGGCGGCGGACGCGGAGTGATGGACGCGGCGGAAACAGCACGGCGCCTGGGCGCGGCGATGGCCGAAGTCCGGCGGCAACGCCTGGAGGGCCTGGCCTATGCCCGCGCCTGGCGCGCGCGGATGCGGCCGGTGTTCGACGCACTGTACCCCGAAACGGTGGGGCGGCACGGCCGCTGCAGCAAGTGCGGGCAGGTGGTGCAGCATGGCTGACCGGCGCAAACGATATGTGATCGATATGCTTCCGGGAGACGGCCGACGGCGCGTCATCCGGATTCCGTTTGCGGATCTGGCGGCGCCAAGCGGGATCACCCCCGGGCAGCCGGGCAGCCGGGTGTGCCAGTGACCGGACAGAACCGCAGCACCGCCGTCATGCAGCGCCGGCATGTCGCACATGACTCGCTCGATTATTTCCCCACGCCGCCCTGGGCGACGCGGGCGCTGACCGAGTGGATCGCGCGCGAGCTGGGCGATCCGATGGCCGAACAGAGGGTATGGGAACCAGCCTGCGGCGAAATGCACATGGCACGCCCGCTGCGCGAACGCTTCGGCACGGTGATTGCCAGCGACGTTCAGGCCTATGGCGAGCATGCACTGATCGATTTCCCGTCCCATGGCTGGACCTATCCGAAGGTGGATTGGGTCATCACCAACCCGCCTTTTGCCCTGGCGGAATCGTTCATCGCCACTGCCTTCGATGTGGCGCGGAGAGGCATCGCGATGCTCGTGCGTACTGCCTTTCTGGAATCGGAAGGGCGGGCGGAGGGGCTGTTTCTGGCGAACCCGCCGGCCTTTGTGCTGCAATTCGCGGAACGGGTAGTGATGCTGAAAGGCCGTCTGATCCGCGCCGGCGCGGTCGATCCGTTCGCCAATGTCGCCGGCACCAAGGCCAGCAGTGCGACCAGTTATTGCTGGATCGTCTGGCTGCGCGGGGCCGTGTGGGGAGAGCCGGACACGCGATTCCGGTGGCTGTTGCCTTGCCGGCGGCGGCTGGAGTGCGACGGGGATTATCCGGATTACACGGCACCTGCGGAGCTGGTGCCCACCTGAGATCGGGAGGCGACGGTCCAACTTTCTCCCGTCGTTGGCGGGCCTTGCCGGGTGGCCCCTCCCGAAACCCGGCACCTGAAACAGAATAGCCCGATCTACGGGAGGAATACGTGTCTTCACCGTCCGCCAGCCTTGCCGATCTCGACGCCATCCGGCGGCGGCACTCGCTTTCGGGCCTGATCGGCAAGAAGGTGAAGCTGCGGCGTAGTTCGGGCGGGTTTAAGGGATTGTGCCCGTTTCACCAGGAGCGGACGCCCAGCTTCCATGTGAGCGATGCCAAGGGCACCTATCATTGCTTTGGCTGCGGCGCGCATGGCGACCTGTTCCGCTGGGTGGAGGAAACCGAGGGCGTCGACTTCAAGGAGGCCGTGCGCCGGCTGCGCGAGGGTGAGCCGATCCGGGCCGATGCGGCGATCGCGCAGCGCGAGAGCCGGTGGCGGGAGGATTCGCCGTTCGTCGATTCGGTTGAGGTGGCGCGGTGGCTATGGCGCACGTCGCAGCCGGCGATCGGTTCGATCGTGGAGCGCTATCTGTTTTTGCGCGGGCTGGAGCTTGGCGGCATGCGGCAGTTCCGGATGCTTTCGGCGCTGCGCTTCCACCCTCGGGCGGCGGTGGTGCCGTGGCGTGTCGGCGCGGCCGAGGGTGATGTGCGCAGGCGCGCGCCGGCAATGCTGGGACTGATCGTGGACGGCGGCGGAATGCCGATGGGGGTGCATGCCACCTATCTCCGGCAGGATGGCAGCGACAAGATCGAGCGCAAGATATGGGGCGGGCTGCAGCGCGGCGCAGTGTGGCTGAGCGGTTGCCCCGCTGACGGGCCCGGCGGGTGCATCGTGGTGGGCGAAGGCATCGAAACCGTTTGGAGTTGGGTGCAGCGCAACCAGTGGCACGGCGCCGCCGCCGCCGCGCTGAGCCTGGACAATCTGCAGGGCGGCATCGTCCGCAAGGACGGCATGTGGCCGATGTGGAATATCCGCGCCGATCTGGGGCGCCCGCCGTTCCTGATCGAGGGCGCGGCCGAGGCGGTGGTGCTGGTCGACGCAGACATGAGGCCGCTGCGCGACCAGAAGCTGCAATATCGCCGGGGCGATCGCGGGGTGCGCGGGACGATCGACCAGGCCGAGCGCGCGCGGATCTGCGCCACGGCGGCGGTGCAGCATTGGCGGCATGCCGGCGCGGCGGCGGTCCGCGCCGAGCGCCCGCCCATGGGAATGGATTTCAATGACATGGTGAGGGCTGCGCAATGAGCGGGGATAGGCTGCGCCTTTTTGTCGAGCGCATCGAGCGGCTGATCGAGGAACGGGCGGGCATCACCGACGACATTCGCGACGTGTATGCCGAAGCCAAGGCGGAGGGCTATGACACCAAGACGATCCGCCAGCTGATCGCGCGGCGGGCGATGGAGCCGCACCACCGCGCTGAGGCGGAGGAGCTGCTGGCAACCTATGAGGCGGCGCTGGGCATGGAAGATGCCGAGGCGCGCGAGGCGCTGACCGCGTTGCGCCCCGATGCGGCAGCGATCGCGCTGGACCTGCTGACGGCGGAGATCGTGGCGCTGGAGGATCGCGGCCATGCGGCGACGCTGGTGGAGCATGTGCTGTTCCTGCTCGATCTGCGCGCTGAAATCGCGCTGCTGCGCGCGCAGGAATCCGCGCGGCGCAGGCTTGCCAAAGAGGAAGGTTTCGACAGCAAGCAGCTCGCCTTGGTGGTTCGCTGGTTCGAAAAGGTGGCGAAGCATGGCGAGGAGACGATGCGCGCCGGGGAGGCCACCTTCGGCCTGTATCGCGGTACGGTGGAGGCGCACAACGCCAAGGCCGGGATGGCGACCGAGCGCGACCAGGCGCTGTTCGAGAAATTCGCCGGGGATGACCGGCAGCAACAGAAACAATCGGCCCGTCGGAAGCGCGTGAACACCGCGCTGTTGCTGGCGCGCGCCGTAGATATCGATGGGAAGGGAAAGCGCCATGGCGGCTAGGACAGGGTTTGAGGTGGCGGTGGTGGATCCGTGGGCGCTTGCGTGGAAGGAACTGAACGACCAGGGCAATGCCGATCGGCTTGTGGCGCATGCGCAGGGTCTGTTGATCTATGTGCGCAGCTGGGGGTGGCTGGCTTATGCGGACGGGTATTGGTCGCGCGATGATGGCGAGCGGCTGGCCCGGCTGAAGGCAATGGACGTAGCGCGCGGCATGCGGGCCGAAATGGAGGCGCTGGAAGACCGCCTCGATCGCCGCGATCTGCCGGCCGGCATGACCGAGGATCTGCTGGAGGCGCGGATCGAGGCGCTATCGAAGCATGCGACCAAGTCCGGCGACAGTTCGCGCACCAAGGCGATGCTGGAGCAGGCGGCGAACCTGGACGTGCTGAACCGGCGGGAAGAGGAATTCGACGCCGATCCGCTGACGCTGAACGTGCGGAACCGGACGCTGCGCTTCGTGCAGGGCGCCGATGGCTGGGAGCTGCGCGCCGCCCCGCACGACCCCGAGGACCTACTGACACGGCAATGCGCGGCCGATTGGGTACCCGAGGTGGAAAATGCCATGTGGCTGAAGCACATGGAGACGGTGTTGCCGAACCCGGAGGTGCGCTGGTTCTTCCAGAAGCTGATGGGGTATTGCGCCACGGGCCTCAACGTAGAGCAGATCTTCGTCATCCTGCAGGGAAAGGGCGGCGATGGCAAATCGACCGCGATGAATGCGCTGCGCATTGTGCTGGGCAGCTATGCCGTCTCCGGCAAGGTGCAGACTTTCCTCGACGGGCCAGACACCGATGCCGGCGGGGCGACGCCCGAGCTGGTGCGATTCGTGGGCGACACACGGCTGATCTCCATCCAGGAGCCCAAACGGGGCAAGGCCATGGCGGAGGAGCGGGTGAAGCAATTCACCGGCGGCTCTCCCGTGCCCTACCGTCCGCTGTACGGTGCGGAGAGCGAGTTCGAGCCGCGCGGCAAGGTGGTGATGGAGGCGAACAAGCGACCGCGCATCACCGGCGACGACGACGGCATCTGGCGGCGCATCATCATCATGATGTGGCGACACCAGTTCAAGGGCACGGCGATCGTGAAGGGGATGCACAACCGCATCCTGCGCGAGGACAATGGCGGCCCCAGCGGCGTGCTGAACTGGATTATCAAGGGCATCATCGGATACCTGAACGAGGGGCTGGAGCAGCCGCAGGAAGTGGTCGACGCGATCGAGGAGTATCGGCGTTCCGCCAACCCTTTTTCCGAATGGGTCCATGCCATGCTGGATATGAGCGACCCTATGGCGCGCGAACTGTCGGCGGACCTCTATGCTTCGTACAAGCAATGGTGCGAGGCCGAGAATAAGCCCGATAGCGAAATCATGAATTCGACGAAGTTCGGCCGCGAGCTGGGTGATTTGCAGATCATCCTGTGCGGCAAGGACAGTAAAGGCAGGAAGATGCGGCGCGGCGCGCGCCTGCGCACGGGCGACGAGCTGCTGCCGCCGCTTACCAATGATGGTAGCGATGATCTTGCCGATGATGGGCTGTGGCCCCTCGATGATAACGAACCGCTTTGAGGCACAGACAGTCAACGGACAGTTGACCTGAACTGTCTGTGCTTTCGGGGTGCGCGGCGTCGATATGAAATCCTCGCCAGTTTGGTAGAGTGAAAGCATTAGCGCAATAGGTGTTTAAACCGTCCGTCTGTCCGTTAACTGTCCGTAGCGCAAAGCCGCAGAAGAACGTGAGTTGCGGACAGTCCGGACAGTACAGACTGTTTCGTCGATAACCTGCTCATGTGGGCGCGCATGCATGCGCGATATGCCCACAACCATCTGTCTGTCCGTTCTATAATCAAAGAGGGAAAGATGAATACTTCTAACTTCTCCAATGCAGCAAAGGCGCGGAGCAGCGAATTCGGTTCCACTTTGGGCTGGACGTTCACGGATGTGCAGGATCGGCTGGTGGAGGCGTGGGCCTTTCTCGCCCGCCTGCCCGATCGGGAGCGGGGATGGCAGCGGGTCCAGGCGATCTGGCCGGACGTTCGCCGGCACAACGCATTCGGGGACTATGGCGACATGGATGCCGATGCGCGGCCTGTGCTGCCCGGGCTGTCGTCGCATGAAGTGGGGCAGATGGAGGAAGCGTTGGGCTGGCTGGAGCACGTGCCCGAACGCGACCGAAAGCTGGTCGGCATGGTGCTCGCCCAGTTGCAGCGGGTGGCGCGGCCGGAATGGGTGTGGATCGCTGACCGCTTCGGGCGCGTGGCGCAGCCGGACGCCTATCGCAAGCGCTATGGCCGTGCACTGACCGGCATCTGCCGCGCCCTCAACGCCGCAGAAAACCGCAAGTAGAGGCAGTCAAGGGGTAGAATGTGCGTTCGACGAAATTTCAGATGTCCGCCCCGGCGCCGATTTGGGCTATCCAGCCGATAGCCTTGGGGCAGTCGCATGCGGCGTCGGTGCCGCACCGCATCGGCCCCCGGCTTCCTCGCATCGCCACCGACACGTCCGCGCCTCTGCCCACGGCATGGCTCGGGCGGACGCGCGCGGTCGGAGCGACCCATGCCGGTGCCGCTGCACCCAGCCACCCCCTGCCGCATCGCGGTGGTAGGGGTGGGGGTGCCTTGGGTCCTTCCCCGGCCCGCCCGCTATACGGGGGCCGGAGGCGAGTTGCGTGCGAGTATCGGTTATTTTTCCTCGGCTTGTTGTTGTTCTTTCGGTTTGGGTTGAGCGATGCGCGGTAATCTGGCCGATCTCGCCGCAACTGGGCTGGCTTCGGAACCTACGCTGCGGAAATGGCTGCAGGCGCAGCCGGACCAGCCGTGGATCATCAAGCGCGGGTCGAACGGCGATGCGTATGAAATCGACATCCCGGGCGCTATCGCGGCATGGCGAGCCGAGGAAGAGCGCAAGGCCGAGGAAGCGCGGCAGCGTGCCGACGACATCCGCCAGCTCGCGCTGGACATGGGAATCGGCGTGGCGGCCCAGCCGCAATCGGGGTTGTCCATTCAGGAGCGCAAGGCGCTTCTGGAAGAGGAACTGATCGCCACCAAACTTATGGAAAAGCGCCGCGAGCTGGTGCCGCTGGCGGAAGTGGTCGCGTCGCTGGCCGATATACTGGGCCGGTTCCAGCAGAAGCAGGCGACCTTCGCGGCCCGGCTGGCGAAAAAAATCGACCTTAGCCGCGACCAGATCACGGCGATCGAACGGCTGATGCACGCCGACCAGGCGTCGCTTGCCGATGCAATGGAGAATTGGAGCAAGCAGCTTGGCGACGGCAGCGACGATCCCGCCGCCCCGTTGGGTGATTCCGCCCTTTCCCGATAGGGGCGACATCCTGCGCCGGGTGGCACATTTCTGCCGCCCACGCGAAAAGCTGAACCTGCTCGAATGGTCGATCAAGTATCGCGGGTACGATCCGGACACGCTGCCCTGGCAGAGCGAGGTGCGTCTGGCGCTGGGCGATCCGGCCACGTCGGAAATCGGCATCATCAAGCCGGCGCAGTGCGGCGCCACGACGATCGGCACGGACTGGCTGGGCTGGATCGTCGATACCGACCCGTCCGACACGCTGGTCTGCCAGCCCGACCGGCTGATGGCGGAAAAGTTCGTGAAGGGCCGGCTGGACCCGATGGTGTCCGCCACACCCACGGTGGAAGCGAAGCTTCGCCCGGTCGACAACGCGAACAACCAGTGGATCAAGCTGTTTCAGGGCATGGTGCTCACCACCGTCTGGCCCGTGCCGGCGCAGTTTACCCAGCTGTCGATCCGCTTCGGTTGGCTGGACGATTACGACCAGTATGACGACAATATCGGCGAAACCGGCGGCGAAGGCGGCCAAGGTTCGGGCATCGCGCTGCTCGACGGTCGTTTCATCAGCCATGAAGGCCGCGAAAAGAAGTACATCAGCAGCTCGCCCGCCAAGGACGAAAAGAGCGGCATCGAAGCCTTCGTCGCCGACGGCACCGATGAACGCCTGTGGCCCGAATGCCCGCACTGCGGCGACCGGTTCGAAATAGATTTCCTGCGCGACCTGCGCTTCGATACCAGCGGCACTGCCGATCTGGCGGAAGAAACCGCGCATGTGATCTGCCCGGCCAACGGCTGCGTTCTGGAACCGGGCGACCGCCGCAAGCTGCACGAGAGCTGCGCGCGGCTGCCCAACCATGGCTTCGTCCAGGCGAACCCCGGCGTGTCGAAGCGTCGCCGCACCTTCCGGGTGGATGGCCTGATGGCGCTTCCCACCTGGCCGACACTGGCCCGCAAATGGCGAGAGGCGCAGATTGCATGGGAGCTGCGGCAGGATGAAAGCGCGCTGCGCACGGTAGTGAACACACAGGCCGGCAAGAACTACCGCTCCAAACACTCCGGCGAAAAGCCGATTGAGACGGACACGCTGAAGGCCCGGCGCGAGCTGGGCCTGCACCTTGGCCTGATGCCGGCCGGCGCGAAATTCTGGGTTATCGCCACCGACGTGCAGAACAATCGCCTGGAACATCTGGCGATGGCATTCGGCGAAGGGATCGAAGGCTGGATCGTCGATCGCTGGTCCACCGATGTGCTGGAGGATGGGCTTACCACGCTGGCGCCGTTCAGCCATCCGGAACATGCCCGGGTGATGCTGCCGCTGTGGGAGCGGCGCTATCCGCTGGCGGATGGTTCCGGCATGTCGCCGCCGCCGCTCACTGTGCAGATGGACATCGGCGGCGGCGGCGCAAAGGGCGAGGGCGCAGCGGAGTTCGCCAAGGCGCTGTGGGAGCTGGCGCGCGCCGCCGGCATCCATCGCAACCGCATCACGCTCACCAAGGGCGGCAGCAGCGCGGGTGGCGAGCTGATGCCCCGCGCGAAGTTCGCGGAACAGAAGCGGCAGGGCGGCGCAAAGCGCACCTCGGCCGAATTGTGGTTGCCCAATGTCCACCGGATCAAGGGCATCATCGACGCGCGCCTGCGCCGGCCGAAACCCGGCCCGGGCTATATCCACCTGCCCGGCGGCAAGACGGGCGGCGGCAAGCTGAAACCGGGGCAGGATGAAGGCGCCACCGGCCGCCTGCTCGACCAGCATGTCGAGGAAATCACGGCCGAAGAGCTGAAGAAGGGCAAGTGGGAAAAGATCAGGCCCCGCAACGAAACGTGGGATCTGCTGGTCTATGCCTATGCCGCCATCCTGCGGCCACCCTTCGCCCAGTCGCGTACCCATGCGCGCTGGGTGCCCAAGGAATTCCGCGTGCCGGATCAGGCGGCGTTGCCGCTCCCGGCGCCGGAACGGCAGGCGGGTGATGGAGTGCCCGGCGCACCGCCACGGCCTGCCGCACCCACGCCGCCGGCATCGCCGGCACCGACGAAACTGGCACCAACCGTGCCCACGTCGAAACGCAACACCGTCAATCGCTTCACCAAGCGGAACGGGAATTGGATCGGAAAACGCTGATGGCCTGGACAGAAGCCGACCTCGACATCGTCGATCAGGCTCTGAAGAGCAACGTCCGCAAGGTGACCTTCGCGGACGGCCGCTCGACCGAATACCAGAATGCGGGGGAGCTGCTCGCCGTGCGGAACACGATCAAGGCGGAGCTGGATCGCGACGTTGCCCGGGGCGCACGCCGCACCCGCGTAGCTGTCCTGAAGGTGCGCCGATGAACTGGTTGGAGCGCTCCATTGCCGCGATCTCGCCGCGCCTCGCCGAGCGACGGGCAATGTCGCGGGTTCGCCTGCAGGGGCTGACCGCCATCGAGCGGCGGCAGATGCGTCAGACCCGAGCCAGCGGCGGCAGCTTCGACTTGAACAGCGGCAACCCGGACGATGCCCGTCCGCGTCGCTATCTCGATCGCGCCACCGTGCTTCGTCTCGCTTCCCAGAACCCCTATGGAAAGAAGGCGCTGAATGCGCTGGTGAACAACGCCGTGGGCTGGGGCATCACCGGCACGCCAAAAGGCCCAAAGACGCTGAGCAAGCTCTGGCAGGATTGGGTGAAGGTCAGCGACTATCGCGGTCGGCTAAACTTATACGGCCAGCAGGAACTGGCGGTCCGCACCATGTTTCGCCAAGGCGAGGTGTTCATCCTTCGCCGCTGGGTCAAGGGCGCCGCGGTGCTGCCGTTTCGCATCCAGTTGGTCGATGCAGGAATGCTCGCTACCGACAAGTTCGGCGAAAATATCGAGGATGGCATCCAGTACGATGGCAACGGCAACGTCGTAGGATACTGGTTCCAGCAGGCGCGCCTCCGTTATCGCGGTTCGAAGCCTCCCGTGTTCTTCAAGGCCGAGGACGTGATCCACCTCTTCATTGAAGAGGAGGTGGGCCAGCCGCGCGGCGTCTCAGTATTCGAGCCGGTGGTAAAGCGGCTCGACGATATCGACGAAACGCTCGACGCCGATCTCGTTCGCCGCAAGATCGATGCGTGCTTCGCCGGCTTCCGCACGCTGAGCCCCGACGCCGAAGATCGCCCGACCGGCGAACGCGAAGAGCAGGGCGGCGGGCGTCCGCCGGTCGACACTATAGAGCCCGGCATGTTGTTCACCCTGGAACAGGGCGAGGACATCAAGTTCAGCGATCCGAAGCCGGCGGGAGGCTTGGGCGATGCGGTCAAGATCCAGCTGCTCGCCGCCGCCGCCGGCATGTTGGTCACCTACGAGCACATGACCGGTGACCTGTCGAACGTGAATTTCTCGTCCTATCGGGCAGGCGCGCTGGAGTTCGATACGTTCATCTCGCGCGTGCAGTGGAACACGTTGATCCCGGTCGGACTCGATCGTGTGTGGGACTGGTTCTGTCAGGCCGCGTATGAATTCGGCCGTACCGGCAAGCGCACCTATGAAATCCGCTGGGCGCCGCCGCCGCGCAAGACGATCGACCGGCTCGGCGATGCCAAAGCCGATCAGCTCGAAATGGAACTTGGGCTGGAAAATCGTCGTGCGCTGCTCGCGGCGCGGGGGGTCGATCACGACACGCATCTCGAAGAGACTGCGCGCGATCTCGCCTTCCAGCGCGAGAAGAAACTCTATTTCCAGGGTGACCCCGCCGAAGCGGCAGCGGCGCAGGCCGCAAAATCAGGTCAGCAGGCCTAAAAGGAGACAACAATGGAACGTCGCAAGCCAGCGCCGCCGCGCGCGGTGCCGCCCCCGCGTGCGCTCGCTTTTCTCACCGGGTCGGGTTTGATTGCTGCGGCAGACGCCCGGAGCAATGCGCTCGCCGTCGATCTGGCGGTGCCGATGCTCACCCGCAATGCGCCCACCACAGACCAGGTAGAGGAGCGCCGCCAGCCGCAGGCCGGCGGGCGTGGCGAGCGCAGCCTGGCCATTGTTCCCGGCAGCTACGACGCCGACAATCACACGGTCGAGGTGGTTCTGTCCTCCGGCGCAGCGGTTCAGCGCTACTACTTCATCGAAGAGCTTGAGATCAGCGAGGCGGCGGTTGATCTCAGCCGTGTCGAGGCTGGCGTCTGTCCGCTGCTGGACACGCACAACCAGTACGAGCTTTCTGCCCAAATCGGCCGCGTCGTCTCGGCCCGGATCGAAAAAGCGCAGTTGGTCGGTGTGGTGCAATTCGACCAGACCGATGAGGGCCAGCTAATCGAGGCGCGTGTCGCGCGCGGCGAGCTGCGCGCGATCTCGATCGGCTACCGGGTCACCACCTGGACGATCACCACCAACACTACGAACGCGGATCTCGATACCTGGCGGGCAACCGCCTGGGAGTTGCTCGAGGCGAGCTTCGTTCCCGTTCCCGCCGATCCGAACGCCGTGGTTCGGTCGGCTCCTGGGACTTCATCGCACGGTACCATCGAAGAGGAAGAAGATATGCGACGCAACCTCCCGGGCGGCGCGGCTGCAGCCGCACCCTCCTCCACCAGCGCGCCGGCGATTGGCGCGGCCCCGGCAGCACCTTCCGAGCGCGCACAGCTCGCGGCCCCGCCGGTGGCTGAACCGCCTGCACCTACCGCAGGCCGCATCACGGCTCGTCAGATCCGCGAACGTTGCGCGCGCTCGGCCGATCTCGGCAGCGACTTCGCCCTCGAACTGATCGAGCGTAATGAGACGACGCCGCTTGGCGAGGCGGAATTCGAGCGCGCCATCAGCGAGCGTTTGCTCGATCAGCGCCTGCAACCGCGCATTGATGTGCGCGTCGGGCCGGCGGGCACGGAAAGCGAAGACTATCGTCGCGCCCTCGAGGTCGCCGTCACGCTCCGCGCAGACACGCGCGCGCAGTTCGAGCAGCGCGATCTCGATCTCGCCTATGAGTTCCGCGGCCTGTCGCTGCTCGAACTCGCTCGGGACTACCTCCAGCGCAGCGGCGTTAACCCGCGCGGCATGGGCAAGCTGGAAATCGCCGGCGCGGCCCTTGGCCTCCGCTTCGGCGCCCAGAATACCAGCGATTTCGCAAATGCCCTTTCCAGCGCCATCGGCAAGCGCGTGCGGCAAGCCTATCAGACGGCGCCGCAGTCCTTCACCCCTATCGTGTCGCAGGGAACGCTCCCGGATTTCAAGCCGACCAACATCGTCGGCTTGGGCGATGCGCCGCAGTTGCTGCTGGTGCCCGAAAATGGTGAATTCACCTACGGCGCCATGTCCGATACCGGCATGTCGTACAAGCTGCAGACCTATGGTCGCATCATCGCGCTCACCCGTCAGGCGATCATCAACGACGACAAGCGCCTCTTCGCCAAGATCCCGGACAAGTTCGGCACCAAGGCGCGCGACCTGGAAAGCGACCTCGTCTGGGGGCTGATCTTCGGCAATGTGACGCTGCCCGATGGTTATGCCCTGTTCTCCGCGCAGCACGGGAATCTCGCGGCCTCGGGCACCGACCTCACCGTTGACGCCGTTGCGGCCGGACGGGGCGCCATGGCGCAGCAACGCAGCGCTGAAGGTGGCTTCATCACCATCCGGCCTGCTTTCCTGGCGGTCGGTCCGCTGCTGCAGACCAAGGCGGAGCAGTTTCTCACGGCCGTCGCGGCCACGCAGACGTCGAACGTCAACCCGTTCGTGTCGAAGCTTCAGCTGCTCGTTGAGCCGCGCATCACCGACAAGTCCTGGTACTTGTTCGCCGATCCGGCCGCGGCCGATACGATCGAACTGTCGCACCTCGAAGGCCAGGAAGGTCTGTTCATCGAAACCCAGGCCGGGTTCGACGTCGACGGCGTCAAGACCAAGGCCCGTCTCGATGTCGGCGCTGCGATCGTCGAATATCGCAGCATGTACAAGAATCCCGGTCTGTAAGTTTGATCAGAAGGAGTACGTGTCATGGTACAGAAAAAGCTGATCTGCCTGCTGGGGCCGAAAGTCATTGATGGCGCGGTTCGCTATCCCAACGAAGGCGTAATCTCCATCGATGTCGCTACCGCCGAGCGATACCTTGAAGAAGGTAGCGCTATTTCTGCGGAGTTCGATACTGAGGAAGTCGGCGACGAAGACCTTGGGTCGATGACTATCGCCTCTCTCAGACAGGTAGCTGCGGCTGAGGAAGTCGATCTTTCGGGCGCCACCAGCAAAGCCCAGATTCTCGACAAGATTGCCGCAGCGCGCGCTGGCCGGCCTGCACAGGAGTAAGGAAAGATGAAGAACTTCATTCAGAAGGGCGATGTAATCCCCTGCATCGCGCCGTACGCGCTCACGAGTGGCCAGGGGTTCCTTGACGGCGCGCAGTTTGCCGTGGCGGCAGCGGACGCGGCGAGCGGTGCCGCAGTGCAGGGGCTGGTTCGCGGCATGGTGACCCTGCCGAAGGCGGCTGTTGCCATCACGCGGAAGACGCTGGCGTACTGGGACAACACCAATCGCGTCGTCACCAATGTCGCGAGCGGTAACACCAAGATCGGCATCTTCCAGTCCACGGTGATTGCAGGGGCTGCAACGATCGATCTGTTTATCGAGCCCTGCTTCTAAACGCCTTCCTCCCGCACCTGAACGGGCGCCGCGGCGAGTCTGTGGCGCCCGTTCCGTTTTCAGGGGTATCCCATGCAGATCCAGACCTACATCGCCGCGACGGACAACGCCGGAAACTTCCGCGATGCCGGCAGCCTCCTCACCGCGGGTGAGGCGGACGACGAAATCGCCACCGATGTCGCGCAGTCACTCCTCGATCGCACCCTTGCGGTCGAGATCACGCCGAAGGCCGCGCGTGGCGCCAGGGCGCAGGCAGGCGGCGAATGAGCATCTGGGATCAGGCCATGCGCGCGATCGACGGCGTGATGCAGGATCCCGATGCGCTGATCTACACCGGCGCCGGGCTCGTTGCGCAGCCGGTCCAGGCCGTGCGGCTGGATGGCCCGGCGGACGAATTCGACACGCACGTCCAGGGCAATTCCCTCCGCCGCGTCGAATATGAGGTCGATCCCGTCGCCAGCGGCATGACGGCCGATCCGCGCAAGACGAACAGCTTCACGCATCGCGGCCGGCGCTGGCTGGTCGAACAGGCCACTTGGCGTCCCGAGCTGGGCCGCTGGCGCCTGATCGTTGCCGATGCGGGAGCGGCGTGATGCCCACCGTTCGCGACAACATCCTCGCCAAGGCGATGACGCTGCTCCAGGCCGCGACGCCGGGCACCGGCTGGGAGCTGGAGCCCGCTGGCGATCCGGACAGCTTCCCTGCGGGCGCCCTGTTCGATCTCGGTCACCGGGTGGTCGAGCGCGAATGGGGCGCCACGCGCTACGAAATGCACCTGGCCGTCGAAGGCTATGTCGACGGCCTCGACGGCACCGCGCCCACCGCCGCGCGCACGGCGATGCAGGCCGCTGTCGTCGCCGCGTTGCTCGGCCTGCCGGCGCAGCTGCCTGGCGTTGTGGAGATCGTCGAAGACGGCGACCTTCGCATGATGACCGCCGAGCTGGCCGCGCGCCGCCGCCTCGGCTTCGTCCAGGACTTCGCAGTCCAGTTCCTCACCAACCGCTCCAACCCGGCGCTGCCGGCCTGAAACTAGGAGACCACCATGCCAGATCCTGTACTCCGGCCCGGCAACGGGCTGCTGCTGATCGCGCTGCAGAGCGCCGAAGGCACCTATGCCACCCCCTCGGCCGCGACCGACGTGATCCCGTATGAGGAAGAGTCGATCGACTTCAACAGCCCGTACAAGACGGAAGCCACCACCGAAGCGACCGGCACGCTGGCTGCGGGCGCGCCGCTGGTGATCGGCCAGGCTGCAACCTTCACTTTCCGCGCCCGCATGAAGGGCGCTGGCGCCGGTGCGACCTACAGCGCCAGCGTCAAGCCGCCGCATCACGCGCCGCTGTCGGCTTGCGGCTGGCTCGGCCAGTTCACCGCCGCGCTTGCCGCCGCCGCGCTCACCGCCGGCACCGCCAGCACCGCCACGCTGGGCACCGGCGCGGCGGCGACCGCCCAGGCCTATCGCGGCATGCCGCTCGTCCTCACCGGCGCGCCGGCGGCGGGCCGCACGCCGCTGATCACCGACTATACGGCGGCGAAGGTCGCGACGCTGAGCGAGACGTTCGGCTCGGCGCTCAGCACCAGCAACACCGGCGCGATCCCGGCCAACTGGACCTATGCGCCCACGTCGCCGGTCGACAGCACCTCGCGCGCCACCATGCACCCCTGCGCGACCATCTGGTATTACGAGGACGGCGTCCTGCATAAGTGGGGCGACTGCCGCGGCACGCTCGATCTGGAAGGCTCCAGCGCCCGCCCGGGCATGGCGACCTTCAGCTTCACCGGCGTGTATCTGGGCCGCAGCGACGCGGCCATTCCCACCGGTATCGTCTATCCGGGCCAGTCCGCGCCGCTACTGGTGCAGGGGGCGAACACCAGCGCCGCGATCCAGATCGCGAACAAGAACCTGCCGATCAGCAAGTGGAGCCTGAAGAACGGCGGCCAGATCGAAACGCCGGACGATCCCAACACCACCTATGGCTTCGGCACCGGCCAGATTGCCGATCGCGCCCAGGTGCTGCAGGTCGATCCGCTGATGACGTTCGTGGGCACGCGCAACGTGCTCGCCGATATCGCCGCCTTTTCCCAATATCCGGCGGCGCTTCAGTTCGGTTCGGTCAACGGCAATCGCTGGTCGCTGCTGCTCCCGCTGGCCCAGCCCACCGATGCGACGCCGGCCACGCGCGGCAAGCTGCGGTCGGAAACCATCAACTATCAGGCGATCAACCCGCTTGCCCGCGACAGCGCCAATCGCGATGGCGATGTCGTGATCTGCTTCTGGTGATTCCATGACGATCCTGACAAGCACCACCGCAACGCTGCCCTTCACGCCGCCCTGGCTGGAAGGGCAGCCCGACGCCCCGGTGTTCCACCTGCGCGCCGGCAGCACCATCGAACGCGGCGAAATGAATGCCGTGCTGGACGGCCGGCTGCGCGCCGCCGTCGTCTATGATTTCCACCTGCGCGCCGTGCAGATGGACGGCATCCGCGCCCTGTTCGCCGGCGATCCCGCCTTCGAACGCCTGCTGGAACTGTTCGGCGCCGATGCGGAGGAACAGGCCCGGTTCAGCGCGGAAGACAAGGCGCTGGTCGAACAGGTCGATACGCTGCTGGTCGATCACTGGCCGGCCTATGCCGATCTGGTCGAACAGACCCGCCGCCGGCGCGAGCTGGCGCCGATCGTCGCGTTGCAGCGCTTCTGCACCGGTTGGGAAAATCTGGCCGACGAACATGGCCACCCGATCGACTATGCGCGCGGCAAGGATGGCCTGGTGGCGGATGCGGCGCTGCGCCGCATCGATCAGTTCACGCTGCGCTTCGCAGGCAACGCGGCCTTCAACCTGCAATTCGGCGGGGGACAGGAAAAAAACTCCGCGCGGCCGTCACCGTCCGGCGACGGCCAGAAGACTTCGCCTTCGGCCTCACGGCCGGCGAGGGGTGGGAAATCGAAGGCGACCGCTGGCCGGAAAACCCGCGCCTGACGCTGCCGGCATGGGTGTGGCCTGTGGTGGACCTGTATTTTCTGTCCAACCGCTACGCCTCGCCCCTGGGTGGCCGGGGGCTGCCATGCCCCGGCAGCGTGGGGGAACAGCCAGCTGCTTTACTCGACGCCTTCGCCCTGCTGGAGGCGATGGAGAAAGCGCCGGAATGAACCTTTCTCTCCCGCGCACTGACTGTTTCCCTGCTGTGTACGGCAATAGGTTCCGCGCCCTCGGCAAGGCTGAAGAACGGGGGACAAGATGAAGAACGTGAAATGGGCTGCGACGCTCGCGGCGGCCATGTGCATCGCCGGTACGGCGCAGGCACAGGTACAGGCGCAGCCGGCGGTGGCCGTGCCGGCGGCACCGGCTACTGGCGCGGTGCTGCGCGTCGGCACGGAAGTGCCGCTGCGGCTGAGTGAAGAACTCACCACCAAGGGCAAGAAGCTGAAGGTGGGATACCGCTTCCATCTGGAGGTGGCGGAAAATGTGATGGTCGACGGTCACGTCGTCATCCCCGCCGGCACGCCGGCCTTCGGCGAAGTGACCGATGTGCGCAACAAGGGCATGTGGGGCAAATCCGGGCACATCAATGCGCGGGTGCTCTATGCGCTGCTCAACGGCCGGCAGATTCGCCTGACCGGCAATTTTGACGAAAAGGGCACTACGGGCACGGCCGGTGTGGTTGGCGCCGTGGCGTTCCTGCCGGTGGCGGGCTTCTTCACCACCGGCACCAGTGCGAAGCTGGCGGTGGGTACGCCGGTAAAGGGCTTTATCGACGAAGACGTGCCGCTGTCGTTCGGCGCTGCATCTGCCCCGCCGCCGCTGGTGGTGCCGGTGGAAAAGGCGGCGGGTACGCAGCAGTAACAGGCCGCCACCGGCGCGGCGCAATCGACAGGGCTTCCGGGGCGACCCGGGAGCCCTTTCTTGTTTTGGGGGCGGTGGTGGCGGATGGCGTCGATCTCATCATGGACGGCGCCGCGCTCAGCCGTGAAGGGGATAGCATGGTTCGCGCCTATCTGGGTGCGGCCAAGCGTGCCGTCGCCACCGCCACGCGCAGGGGCGAAAAGGATCTTGAGGCGGCGACCGCTGCGGCGGGCGGCGGCAGGCTGGCGCGCGCATGGAAATCCGATGTGTATCCGCGCACCGGCGTTGCCCGAAACCCGACAGGCGAAATCTTTGGCAATGGCAGTTATCGCACACAGGGCGCGCTGATCTATTGGACGCAGTCCGGAACGGCGCAGCCTGCTCGGGGCGGCTTCTTTGCCGTGCCTACCGATGCCGTCGGCATCCAACCGCGCTCTGTGCGCAGCCAAGCCACGCAATATATGATCACGCCGCGCGAATGGCAGCAGCGTACCGGGCTTGGCCTGCGGCTGATGGCGCGGCCGGGCAAATCGCCGGTCCTGATGGCGTTCGCGCCGCCGGGTTCGCGCAAGCGCGTGCCGAAGGGGCCGGTCTTCGTATTGATCCCGCAATTCCGGCTGCGCGGGGCGGTGTCGATCGACGATGTACTGGCGGCGGCGCGGGAAGCGCTGCCGTCCGAATTTTTCGCTGAGGTTGCCGCCCTTCGATAAGGCGCGCGTCCGCTTTCCTGCTCTTTCCACAATGAGGTGATTCATGGCGCGCGTGACGGAAATCGTCGCGCGCCTCCAGTTGCAGGCAGAACAGTTTTCTTCGGAATCGGGGAAGCAGTTCGCCGATCTGGCGGCGCGCGCGAAAAAGGCATCCGGAGACGTGCGGCGGGAATTCGTTGGCGCCTTTGCAGAGGTGCAGCGCGTTGCCCAGACCGCGTTGCAGCTGCCGCGCACCGATACCGGCTCGCTCGACCTGTCGCGTGAAATCGCCCAGTTGAAGGCGCAGCAGGCCGCCGCCGAAAACGACGCAGCGGCGCAGCGCGAACTGGCGGCGGCGGCGAATGCCGTGGCCGCCAGCGGCAGCCAGACCGCTGCCAGCCAGAAGCTGGTTGCCGATGCGGCGATGGTCGCGGAACGCGCGGCGCAGGAAGAGGCCGCCGCGATCCGCGCGAAGATCCTGGCGTATGAGGAATTGCAGGCGGAGCTGGCGAAGACGGTCAGCAATACGCGCGTGCTTACCCAGTCCGAGCAGGAACTGGTGAATACCTCGGGCCGCAACAAGGCCGGCCTTGTCAATCTGGGGCAGCAGTTCACCGATTTTGCGGTGCAGGTTTCGTCGGGGCAGAGCGCCGCCATCGCCTTCGCCCAGCAGATGCCGCAGGCGGCCTATGCCGCGTCGCAGATGGAAGGGGCTTTGGGCAAGGTGGGTGCCTTCCTCACCGGCCCCTGGGGTACGGCGCTCACGATCGCCACGGTGGTAGCGGTGCCTTTCGTCGCAAAGCTGCTGGACGGTGCGGATGCAGCGAAGGAACAGGCGAAACGGCTGGAGGAAGCGGTCACCGCTGCGGATTCCTATGGGGCCGCGCAAACGCTGCTGGGCAAGATACTGGATCTTACCACGGGTAAGATGAAGACGCAGAATGAGGTGCTGATCCAGTCGATCAAGCTGCAGGCACAGGCCAATATCCTCGACGCGAAAAAGAAGCAGAAGGATGCATCCGACACGCTGGCCGGCGTCGGTCAGCCCACATTTGCAGAGAATACCAGCGCTTCGTTCTCGGCAATCGGATCGATGACTGCAGGCGCCCCGAATATATCTGGTGCAGAGGAGCAGGCATCGGCGCTCGCCACGCGTCTCGCTCCCCTGCGCGCGGTTCTGACCGATTACATTAATCTGGTGAATGATCCGCGCTCGACCGGCAAGCAGCTGTCCGCCGGTCTGGATGATACGATTGGTCGCCTCGACAAGCTTAGCGCATCCGGTAAGCTGGCGGGCCGGGATTTGATCGACGCCAAATCGGCGGTGCTGGCACTCGGCAAGACAGTCAACGACATCAGCGCTAATCAGATGGTGGTTGACGCTATCGACGGCAAAGGCGTTGCCGACCCGCTGAAGCCCTACAAGCGCGATCCAAAGCCGAAGAAACCTAAAAAGCCGAAGGACTATTCGGGCAGCGACAATGCGGCGGAACAGGAAATCGCGGCGATCAATGCACAGTGGGACGAACAGCCCAGGCTGATCGACCGCGCCCGGCTGGACACGCTGAAGCTCGACAACGTCATGGAGCGGTTGGCGAAGCGCGATCAGACGCCCGAGGTGAAAAAGCTGATCGCGATGGTCGGTCAGGCGCGGCAGGCGATCGTGGACGGCATGGATCGTCCGTTCCAGCAGTTCGTCCGGTCGCAGCGTGAAAGCCTGGAGGTCGGCCAGCTGGTGCTGGCGGGGCGGGATGCGGAGGCACAGGCGCTGCAGAATGTGCTGCGCCTGCAGGATGCGCAGGGCACCGTGACCGATGCGCAAATCAAGCGCGTCTATCAGCTCGCCCGGCAGCACGAGGCGATCACGCGGCTGCTGGAGGATCAGCGCCGCGTCGTCGGCATCTATGAAAATGCCTGGAGCGGCGTGCTCGATCAGGTCGACAAGGTGTTCGGCCGCATCCAGGGTAACGCCGGCGGCCTTGTGGGCGTGGTGCAAAAGCTGCAGCGCAACTTGCTGGAAAATGCCCTGTTCGGCGGTATCGATCAGGATATCGAGCGCTATATCCGACAGGCGACCGGCAAGCAGACCCCTGCGGAGATACTGCAGGGACAGGCAAAGGATGCCGGTGCCACACTGGGGAGCAGCGTCGGCAGCGCATCCGATGCGGTTCGCAGCTTTGCCGATGTTGTTCTGGACGCGACCGCGCGGATCAAGGGTTATGATCCTGCCGCGATCCGCGCGGGACGGGCGGCGGTGGGTTCGGTCGGTTCAACGGTCGGTGGCATCGCTGCCGGCCTGTACGGCCCCGCGTTCGGCGCCAACGATAACGGCTCGCAGGAAATCACCGTGGTGGCAAAGGCGTTGCCCGAAGCGGCGCTGGGGCTGGTGAAGGCATCCGGGGTCTGGAGCATTGCCACCGACGGCTTTGTCCGGCGCCTTGATGCGCTGGGCATCCGGCTGCCGAAACAGCTCGCCGATGGCATCAAGACGGTGCTCCCGGCCGTGCTGGAAGGTGCTGCCTATGGCCAGATCGGCGGAAATGTCTTTTCCGCCCTGGGCGGGGGAAAGAGCGACAATACCGCAAGCGCGATCGGTGGCGCGTGGGGCGAGCAGTTCGGCAAACAGCTCGGCCCCGCCATTTCGGATGCGGTGGGCGGCGCAGCAGGCGATCTGCTGGGCGGCCTTGCCGGGCCGCTGGGTGGCGTGCTGGGTGGCGTGCTGGGCAATGTGGTGGGCGATCTGTTCAAATCCACCCCGCGCGGTTCGGCCCAGATCACCAGCGTCGACAGCAAGGCGGTAGTCAGCGGCAATTCCTCGGCCGTTCAGGCCGATCTGGGCGGCCTGGCTACCAACGTGCAGACCGGCATCCAGAAAATTGCGGATGCCTTTGGCGCCGATATCGGCAGCTTCGCGGTCAGCATCAACAAGTACAAGGACAGTTACCGCGTCGATCCTTCCGGCGGCACCAGCGTGGGCGGCAAGTATGGCGACAAGGACGGCGTACTGAAGTTCGACAACGATCCGCAGGGGGCCGTGCGCGCCGCCATCGCCAACGCGCTGTCGGACAGGGCCATCAAGGGGATCAGCGATGCGTCGCAGCGCATTCTGGCATCGGGCAAGGATCTGGAAACCGCGATCAGCAAGGCGCTGCTGATCGAACAGGTGCCGAAGGATCTGAAGGCATGGCTCGATCCCGTCGGTGCGGCGGTCGACGAAGTGAACCGCAAGTGGAAAAAGACTGTCGACGCGCTGAAGGAAGGCGGCGCCTCTGCCGAGCAGATGGCGCAGGCGCAGCAACTCTATAACCTGCAACTGGCGCAGGCGAAGAACAGCACCGCCAGCGCATCGCAGACGCTGAAGGATTTCCTGACCGGGCTGAAGCTGGGCAGCAATTCGCCCTATTCGCTGCGCGATCAGGAATCGACGGCGCTGGCGAAGCTGCAACCGTTTCTCGACCAGATCAACGCCGGCCAGTCGATCGACCAGCAGGCCTATCAGGCGGCGGCGAACGCCGCGATCGACGTGGAGCGGCAGCTATACGGATCGACCCAGCAGTTCTTTTCCTTCCTCGATCTGGTGCAGGGCGCCACCAGCAAGGCAATCAGCTCGATCGACAATGCGGTGCCGGTCACGAAGGCAGTGGAAAGCCCGTTCGCCAGCGCGACTGCCGACAACACGAAGAAGCTGACCGAACAGACGGACGATACCAACACGCTGCTGTCGAAGATTGCCGACACGCTGGCCTCCATCGCCGGGGATACCGGCACCAGCAACAGCTTCATCACTGCCCTTCGCAACTACGGGTGAACCATGCCAGCAACTGATGCCGATATCGGCGCCGGGTCGCGCGCGAATGTCGTCGCGACCTGGTCGAGCGCCGCCATTGCCGCGCGCTATCCTTCCGCCCGCGACGGCGGCACGGACCCGGCGACCGGCTATTTCGACGCCATCGCCGATGCCCAGACCATCACCGATGCGCGCGGTGCGCTGATCGGCACCGATCGCCGGCGCTTTGCCGTGGAGGTGCAGGATGTGCTGGTGCCCGCGCTTTCCGCCGGCATTCCGCAACTGGCGCTGATCGACAGCGAACAGGCGGCGAACGGCACCTTCCTGGCATCGCGCATCGAAGTCGATCTGGAACAGGATCGCACCAGCTATGAGCTGTTCGGCTGATGGCGAACGCATTCCTGCTCGCCCCGCTGGCGCCGGTGGCCCAGTCGGCCGTGTCCACGGTTCAGGCCGGCACGCCCGCCAATGCGTTCAACGATTATGCTGGCATCGTCGTGCAGCTCGCCTGCGATACCAGCGGCAATGTTGCGGCGCTGCGGTTCGATCTGGGCGCCGATACGCAGTTCGACACGGTGATGGTGTTCGGTATCGAGCTGCTGCCGCAGACCGCGCCGCAGTTCACGATCAACTATGCCACGGCGGCGCAGGGCAACTTTACCGGCAGCTTTTCGACCGATTCGAGCGGCAGTTGCTACGCCGGCTCCATCCTGCCGGTGTCCGGCAAGGGCGTTTCCTGGCTGATGCTCTCCGCGCCCGTCACCGCCCGCTATGTGCAGCTCAACTGGTATGCCGGCGCCGCCGGCCAGTCGGTGCGCCTGTCGCGCATCGCGATCGGCAAGCGGTTTCAGCCCAGCCGCAATTTCAGCTTCGGCGCCCAGCCGGGGGTGCGCGATCTGGGCTCGGTCGACTTTTCCTCGCGCGCCGTGCTGCTGCGCTATCGCGGCAAGAAGCTGCGCACCATCGCCCTGCCGTTCGATTACATCACCAAGCAGGAGGCAGAGGCCACCAGCCTGCGGTTGCAGGAACAGCTGGGCAATACGGAAACGCTGGCGCTGTGCACCGATCCCGGGGCCGATCCGCAGCGGCAGAACCGCTGCTATTTCGGGCCGCTGGTGGGTGACCTGAACCATGTCTGGGCCAAGGCGGCAGCCTGGCAGCTGAAGATCAACATGGTGAGCCTGTTCTGATGCGCGGCTGGGTCCAGATCGATGCATGGGATCCGGTGGCCGGCGCTGCCGTGACGTTGCAGGCGACGAATGAGGATGATGTCGCCACCTGCATGGCCGCCGGCGGCCCGTGGTGGCCGATGATCGCGAAGATGCCGGTGTTGCGCTACGACTTCTTCGACGGTGCGTTCGGCGACCAGATCACCGCGCCGTCGTCGTCGCTGGCGATGCAGGTGGAAGCGTGGCCGAATTTCGCTCGCTATGCGCTTGCAGACGCGCGTATCCGCCTGTGGATCGATCTGGCGGCCCAGCCCATCCTGGACGCCCGCATCACCGGGCAGCCGGTGATTGCCCGGGGGCAGGCGACCATCCAGTTTGCCGTGGACGATCGCTGGCTGGATAATCCGCTGCTCACCACCTATGCCGGCACCACCGGTGCGGAAGGGCCAGCTTCGCTGAAGGGCACGCCAAAGCCGCTGGCGCTGGGCGCGCCGCGCTATGTTGCCGGCAAGCTGATCGATAGCGTCAACAACGTGTTTCAGGTCTCTGGCTATGGCGCGGTGCAGGGTTTCGAGGCTGCGCTGGAGCGGCTGGCGCGGTTCGGCGCGCCGATGCAGGATTATGCCAGCTATGCGGCGCTGGTGGCCGCCACCATTCCGGCAGGGCAATGGGCCACCGCCAAGGCAGTCGGCATGGCGCGGTTCGGCGCGCCGACCAACGGGCAGATCAGCTTCCTGTTGCAGGGCGATGCGGCCGGCGCCGATGGCTGGGCGCGCAAGCCCGGGCAGCTTATCCGCCGCATCGCCCAGCTTTCGGGCGGCACCGGCAAGATCGACGACACATCGCTGAACGCGCTCGATACGGCACGTCCCTACAATCTGTCGGTCTATGTCGAACAGCAGACGACGGCGCGTGAGCTGATCCAGTCGATCGCCGCCAGCCTGAACGCGGTTGCGGTGGTGAGCTGGACCGGCAAGCTGTGCGTGCTGCCGATCGCGCTGGGCACGGCCACGGCGACGCTGGCCGCCGATGGCAGCGCGCTGCCGCCGGTGCGGTCGGTGGAGCAACAGGAAATCGCGCCGCCGTTCAAGCGCCTGTCGCTCACGGCAGAACGCACCTGGACAGTGCACGCGCTGGCGGACATCGCCTTTGCCGACACGCTGGTGGACATGGGGCCATACAATCCCAACACCACCTACCGCGCGGGAAACATCACCCAGTCGGGCGGCTCGAGCTATAAATACATCAACCCCACGCCGACGGCGGGCAATGCACCGCCCAATACGACCTATTGGAGTGTGCTGGCAGCGCAAGGGGTGCAGGGCGCCCAAGGCGCCGACGCGATCAACAACGTCAACCGACTGCGCAACTCGCAGTTCGAGCGGGGCACGCAGGGGTGGAGAGTGCCCTACTTGAACAACGCCACCCTGCAAAGCGGGTACCCAACCTCCGGCGTGTATAATGGCTCTAGCTACTACAAGGCTTTTGCGAACGCATCGTCGGCGTCGAGCCAATTTTCGCTCGGGGACGACAATGCCAATGGCTATCATTTTCCTGTCAATGGTGGAGAGCGCCTGGCGGTCCAGCACGGCGTGGAGGCGCTGGGAGCTGTATCCTCGATAGCTTCGGTCATATGGTGGAATGCCGCTGATGGCAGCAGGCCCTGGGGCAACTCTGCGGTCGGCTCGCTTAATGGGCCGCAAGGGTACAACACGCCTGTGCGAGGCTTTGTGACGGCTCCCGCGGGTGCGGTCTCCGGTGATCTGGAAGTGTATGTCAACGCATCCGGCGCCGGCAGCTTCGGCGCGTCGATCACGCTGCCGATGGTATCCAGCGCCACTGCGACGCAAACCGCATTTCCTCCATTCACCGCGGGGCCGGTAGATGGCAATGACGGTGTCTCGACAGCCCAGGTCACCATCTACCAGCGCGCAACCAGCACGCCTGCGCTACCCAGTGCGGCTGCGACCTACACTTTTGCCACCGGCGCGATCAGCGGCCTGAACAATGGCTGGGGCGCAACCATCCCAAGCGGCACGGCGCCGGTTTACACTTCGCAGGTGGCCGTCACCGGAACGGGGGCAACAGCGACGATTACGGCCGCAAGCTGGAGCGCCGCCCAAAAAACGATCGACACGGGCACCACCGCGCGCGTCGCGCTTTCCGGCGACGACACGATTGCGACGAGCGGCTCGACTGAAACGACGATCGCCAGCACCACGATGACGCTGCCCAGTGGCGGTAATCTGAAGATCGGTGGCGGCATCAGCAACAATGTCGGGCAAGGATCGCAGGTTTCGTTCACGACGCTGCGTCTGAAGGTGGCGGGCACCACCGTGGCTAGCGGCACGCTGGGTATTGCGGCAAACGGGTCGATCACGTCGGACCCCACGGCTGCATGGTCGGGCAGTCTCTACAGCAACCCGTCGTCGGGATCGGTAACAGTGTCGCTAACCAGTCAGCGCAGCGGGCCCGCCGCCTCCGGGGGCGCAAGCTACACGGCCAATCTGCTGGTGGAGGCGGTATCGTGATCGGCTGGATTGACGCGACCGGCGAGCTGGTGCGTGTGTCCGCGCCGGATGAGCCGGTGCCGGAATGCAATGGGTTCGACCACGTCGACGTGCCGGCGGACTGGTTTTCGGGCCAGATGGTGTGGGACGCGACAGCGCGCGCATTCGTCCCGCGCGACCTGCTTGGCGCCGCCAAGGACCGTGCATGGATGGCCGTGAAAGCGGCCCGCGATGTAGCGCGAGCGAAGTGCGACACGCCGGTCGGCCGCGTAGACTGCAGCGATCGCAGCCTGATCCTCACGAACGGTGCGGCGCAGATGGCCCAAATGGCGCGCGATGCCGGCGATGAGGCTGGCTGGTCGATCGGCTGGACCATGGCCGACAACAGCGTGGTGACGTTGTCGGCACCCCAGATGATCGCCGTGGCGAGCGCAGTCGGCGCACATATCGCCGCATGCTGGGCGCATGGGCAGGTGCTGCGGTCCGCCATCAATGCAGCCGACAGCATCGAAGCGCTGGACGCGATCGACATCACCACCGGCTGGCCGGGCCAAGCCGCCACCTGACCTGAACACATCATCGGGAGAACTGCCATGTTCACGCGATTGCGCGCCTGGGCACATCAGGTGCTGGGCGCGCTCGACCAGCTCGCGCTGGTGCTGATCGCCGCGCCCTTCTTTCTGCTGGGTCTGTGCCCGTGCCCGCTGGCGTTCGAGACGATCAGCGCGCGCGTGGGCGCCAGCGCGGCGGCCGGTGCGCGCTGGGCCGTGGCGGCGGCGTGGATCATCGACCGGCTGATGCATCTGGTTGCGGGCGCGCCGCCGGGCCATTGCGCGCGTTCGGCCGCGCGGGTGGCCCGGATGCGGGCGGCGGTCGAAGATAGAGACGTAGCTGCCACGCGGCCGGGGGTGGCAGCATGACTATGAAGGGGGCACCGATGACGCCATTTTTTGAAGCTGCGCTGGCGAAATATGGCTGGGTGTGGGTGGGCCTCACCTTTGGCTTTGCCGCCAAATATGCGCTGCTCATCAAACGCGGCGTGCGGGTTCAGGCCCGGCTGGTCTTTGCGGACATGCTGCTGCTGCCGATGGTGGCGCTGATCGCCTATTGGCTGGCGAGCCGCGCCGGACTGGAGGCAGAGGCGCGGGCGCTGTTCGCGGCCTTCTGCACCGTCGGCGCCGATCGCCTGATCAAGTTGCTGACGGACCGTTTCGTGGCGCGTCTGGGCGCCACACCTGTCCCCGGCGCGGACGCCTGATCCCCGCCTGAACCCAAAGGAAATCGACAATGGACCTCACGACGCTTCGGCGGCGGCTGGCGGCGCTTGGCCACGCGCCATCGCCCGAAGGTGCGCCGTTCGGCGCGGCGGATCGCGCCGCGATCGTCGCCGCGCTCACCGATGGCCCCGATTATCGCCTGACCGACGACGACATTGCCGATGCCGCGCACCGGCTGAATGTCGACCCGGCCGCGATCTGGGCGGTATGGGATGTAGAGGGCTGTGCGTCGCCCTTCATCGCAGGTCGGCCGACGATCCTGTTCGAACCGCACCGGTTCAGCCGTGCGACCGGACACCGCTATGATGCCTCGCGCCCGACGATTTCTTCGCGGACGTGGAATCGCGCGCTCTATCCGGCGGCGCAGGTCGGGCGGTGGACCCAGTTGCTCGACGCGGTCGCGCTCGACGTGGACGCGGGCTTTGCCAGCGCCAGCTATGGCGGCTTTCAGATCCTGGGCGAGAACTATGCATTGTGTGGCGCCGTCTCGCCCTGGGCCTTTGCCTGGCAGCAATCGCAGACCGAGGCCGATCAGCTGGCGGCATTCCTCGCCTTCGTCGAGGGCGCGGGGTTGGCGCCGGCGCTGCGGCGCGGCGACTGGGCGGCGTTCGCGAAGGGCTATAACGGCAGCGCGTATCGTGAAAACCGGTACGACCAGCGGTTGGCCGCTGCCTATGCCAAGCGAAAGGCAGCGGCATGACACAGCGTGAGCACCTGGTGGCCTATCTCGCCACGCTGGCGGCGCTGGTGGTGGTGTTCGTCTCCGCCCTGATCGTGGGCGCGGTGGCGCCCGGTGTCGTCGGCAAGATCGGCGAATTTGGCCTCGCCACCATCACCGGCGGCCTGATCGGCGTGCTGCGCCTGCCGTCCGGCCCGTCCAATCCTGAGGAAAAGCGATGAACCCCTTCCGATATGTATCCGCCGGCCTCGGTCTGGCGCTGCTGATCGTGTCCGGGCTGATGGCGCATTATGCGCACCAGCGCGATGCGCTGCGGCAGGCCGTCTCCATCGCCGCCCATGCGGTCGACAAGAACAAGCGGCCGGTCACGCTCGGCACGCACGCCGCGATCGATCAGGCCACGATCCTCGGCAAGGCCGTCGACGATGCGCGACAGGCGCGCGCCGATGCTGCGGCGGCCGATGCCAATCACGCACTGACCGTAGAGCGCCGCGACGGCGCCATTGCACAGGAGATATCCCGCGATGTTCAATCGAAGCTCGATCGCGTCCAGGCGGAACTGGATGCTAGCCGCGCTCTTGCTGCCAGCCGCCTGCGCCAGCTCGCCCAGGCCAGACCCGATCCGGGTGGTGGCGGAGCGGCGTCAGACCCCGCGCCTGCCGACGCCACCTGCCGCGCTGTTGCAGCCGCCAGCTGTGACGAAATTCTTGCCCTCCTCGCGGCAGGCGAGCGCAACACCGGCCAGCTCCTCGGCTGGCAACGATGGTGGGCCGAAGTGAGCACGGCACGCGCGGCCGACGAAGCAGCTGAAGATGGCAGTGGAAACGCGCCGGACGGGGCTGCGCCGCGATAGCGCGCCTGTGCCGTTCCGCGATCCGGGAGAGCACCGAAATGGCATATCTGAACGACAAGATGGCGGCCAATATCCGCTATGTGATGCTCGAATATGAGAGGGTGACGTTGCAGGTTTCCGGCCTGGGCGCGACCGATGTGATCACGGTCAGCGGCGGCAATGCCTATGCCGATCCGCCCGTCGCGCTGATGGGCATCAACAAGTCGGATTCCTCGTTGCTCAGCAACGGCACCATCGCCGCGAACGGCCTGTACGAATTCGGCGTCGACGGCTGGATTTCGTGGAGCGTCGCGGCTGCCGGCGGGGGTGCCGCGACTTCGACGCCCAAGGTCACCATGCTGGCGAAGGGGTAAGCAAGATGGATCTGATTGCTCGCGTGATGGCCATGCGCGCCAAATCCAAGGCCGATGGCGTTGTCCCGATGGTCGGGGCCACCGCAAGTGCAGCGGGAGCCGGCGGCATGGTGCCGACGCCTGGTGCAGGCAGCGTGAATTGTGGGCTTACCGGCGGTGGCAACTATGTGCCTATTCCGGTTGCGCACGACAAGGCGAGGACGTGGAAACAGGGCGACCGCGTTATCGCCGCCGGGGCACTGGCAGAAGCCAACAGCGACATACCGGCAGGCACCGATTTCGCATGGGGGATCAGCGGCGCGACGTGGAAGCCGGTGACCTATCGCAATTGGCGCGGGCTCTACACCAAAAACACCGTCTATGCCGCCGGCGACATGTTCATCCTAGGCAATACGCTGGCATCAATGCCGCTGGTGGTGGAAACCGCGTTCACATCGTCGAACACGGCCGGCAAGACCGACGCGGAGACCTTCTGGCTGGACATGTACACCCCCGGCGGTGTCGGTGTGGGAAAAGTCGCTGCGGCGCCGTGGCCGGCGTCTCTGCATTACTACCGAGAATATCAGAGTGTCGGCGCGACGATGACGGCGCCGGGGCAGGTAGGCACGCTTCCGGCACCGCCTGCCGGTGCCATCGGGCAAGTCTATTACGGCAATGGCCAGTGGGGCGATGCCGGCGCGGCGCTGCTTAACCGCAACACCGGCGGCATCACCTACCTGGGCTATGGCGCCATGGTCAGCCGATATCGGGGGCAGTTCACCCGATCCGCCACCATGGCGACCTTCGCCAATGCGCAGCAATCGCAGTGGTGGACCTATTACGACACGGTGCCGCTGACACTGGGCGGCATTACCTTCTACATGGGGGATATTGTCGTCTGCGGAAACACGATCACCGGTACGCCGGCCGATTTCACGGCGTTCTCGCTTCAGTCCGCGCGCACCTTCGGCTTCATGGACAAATGGAAGCTGGACATGGCGGGCGACAGCTTCAAGCTGCTCGGTGCGGGCGATTTGTTCCAGACAGTTGCCGCCAGTACCGTCACGGTCATCAACCTTGCCCAGGGCGCGAACTGGAACAGCAGCTCTTATGCATTCTCCGCGAACGGAGACGGCGGCATCAAATGCAATATCGCCGGCATCATCCGCATCACCGCAAATCTTGCGCTCGATGCCGGCACCGGTGCGACCAATACCGGTCGGCGCACGCTCATTGTTACCTGTGGTGCGAACACGCTTGGGTCGACCACCTGCTACATGCCTACGGATCAAGCCGATATCGCGGCTATGCCATACAGCACGATCCACCAGGCGGCCAAGGACGAGGTCGTTTACCTAAAGGCGTATCACTGGTGGGCCACCGGTCTTCGTTGCCGCATGGCGGTGGGTATGGGCTGCGATCTGGCGGTGGAGCTGCTGAAGGCGGTTTGACGGCGCAGGATGCCGCCGCCCTCGACTCCCATGCATGTTCCTGTCATGTTCTCGGTATGCGCCGCCGAGTCGACAACCCCGAATTGCGCTTTCTGGTAAAGCGCGGCCTTCAGACCTTCCCGCTGTCGCTGCTACGCGACCTGAGCCGGGGCACCGATGTGCGCCAACGCGCATTAGATCGAGCAACGGACATCATCATGGAGCGGCTCGACCATCTCGACTATACCGCGCCGCCACCGCTGGAAAATCACGGAAGCTGATCAGCCGCCATGTCGGCGTAGAGCGCACCACCGCCTTGCTGGACGCGATGCGGGCGGCGCGAGGGAATGGATGATGATGAATGTCGAAGGCACATGGTGGTTGCTGGTGGGAGAGCAGCTATTCGATGAAGAACGCACGCGCCAACTGACACTATCCGCGGGCGATGCGCTGGATGGGCGCTCCGGTGAGCGCCTTGGACGCTACTCGTTGCTGGAGGCCGAAATCACCATCAGGCTAGGCCCCGACAGGATCGTTGCCCGGGTGCCAGAACGCGGCCAGGGTTCGATCAGCGGAAATCTGTTCTCGGGGAAGGGCGCGAAGCAGCTGATACTGCCGGCGACACTCTTTCCGCTATCCTGGCGTCCGCCCTCCGATGTGGAGATCGAAACGATGCTACGCGAGCTGGGCGTTTGATCGAGTGGGAAACACCGGCCCGCGCACAGCCATTTTTGCTGCATCATAGGGCCGTTGCAGATCGAGAATGTCTTCGTAGCTGCCGCGCAACCAGCGATCGATCTCGGCCGGGTCCAGTATCGTAATCATCGCCTTGGGGTGGATGGGCGCAACGAGCGCGTTGGGATCGCACGTCACCATCGCGAAGCCCGCGCCGGCGGCGTTGGTCTGCCAGAAGCCCGCAACGGCGAAGCAGGGCTGATCGGTGACGCTGAACCACATCTCTCCCTTCAGCGGTGGCTTGCCGTCGCCCAGGTCGTGCTTTTCGGGTGTAAACTCTGCAAATTCTGTCAGAGGGACGATGCACCGGTTTTCGGGTTTCTCCGCAAGGCGTTTCCATTGCGGCAGCTTCAGGTTGCGTATGTTGGTCATGGGCCATGCCGCTTGGCCGCCCAGTGCGTCCCATTGCATCACATCCCATGCGCGTTCGCCGCAGTGCTCCCGGATCACGTAATTGCGCGACTTGGGGCGCAGCTCGGCTGGCGCAAAGCGGTTGTCGCGCGGGCGTTCGCTGAAAAGCTTGGCTGTCGCGCCGAACAGGGTTTCCGGCTCGCCCCGGAATCGCGCTCTGTTGCACATCGGGTGATGATATCAGCGGTCAGGGCTCTGGCGCTAGGGATCAATCCATAACGCCCGCGCGGCGACACCACGAGGCGCAGGGCGGCACGTGGAATTTTCCTTATACGTGCAGGCTGTAGATAGACTGACAGGCATCCTCTTTCGCCATCAGCCCCGCCGGCGCAAATCAGTCCTGCCTGGTGTCCACCCCATGGTAGGCGCGTGCGCATCATCGGCAATCTGGATCGGTTCCGAAACGGCGGGGAATTACGCCAGCGCACAAATCGGGGAAGCCCATGGCAAGCAGATGCTGGTCCGTCAGGCGGTGCGGGCCGGCATGCCGCTGGCGGGGACCGGCTGTGCGATCCGGCGGACCATGCTGGCCCGCATCGCCGAGGCGCGCGGCGGGCTGCCGTTCGATTCGACCAGCCTTACCGAGGATTATGAGCTGGGCCTGACACTGCGGGCGATGGGCGGCGACTGCGTGCTGGCGCGGGTGCCCGAGCGGCCGGGCGGCCCGCCGGTGGCGGTGCGGGCCTATTTTCCGGAAACGGTGCGCGCGGCGGTGCGGCAAAAGGCACGCTGGATGACGGGCATCGCACTCGCCGGCTGGGACCGCACCGGGTGGAGCCGGTTCTGGGACATGGGCGACCACTGGATGCGCATGCGCGACCGGCGGGCGACGCTTGCCATGCCCGTGCTCGCCGTCGCCTATGCCGCGCTGGTGCTATGGGGCATGGCGTTCGCCGGCCACTGGATAGCGGCCAGCACCATGCCGATGCCGCATCCGCTGGTATCCGGCCTGATCGGCACCAACCTCACCCTGCTCAGTTGGCGCACGCTGGTGCGGGCGAGCTTTGTCTTCCAGCTTTATGGCCTGGCCGAAGCGCTATGGTCGGTGCCGCGGATCGTGGTGGCCAATTATGTCGCGCTGCTCGCCGCCCGACGGGCGCTGACCTTGTATCTGGGCATCCTGGCCGGACAGGCGCCGCGCTGGGACAAGACCGCGCATCAGTTTCCCGACGAGGCCGGGGCGGCGTGACCCGGCAAGGGCGAGGGCGGCCGCTGCGCTTCGTTGCGCTCGTCGCCTTCGGTTGGCTCTGCCTGCGCGGCGCCTTGCTCTGGTCTTCGGACCGAGGCGCGCCGGTGCGTTACGGTCCGCGCGCGCCGGCTACGGATGCGGTGCGCCCTGCGGATGGTCCTGCCATGCGCGCGGCGGACTCTGCCAATCGCTCTGCGACTGCCCACCCGCTCGCGCCGAAAAGTGGGTGGAGCGGGGCATGTCGGGGCATCGAATATGTCCCGCTGTGCCACGGGATCGCACGGCGGCAGCAGTGGGGAACAGGTTCGCCCGTGTCGGCGCTGCCGGCGCACGCCGATGTGGTGGTGCCTGGTGGTTCCAGGCCGGAGCCCCAGCGCCCGCCGGGGGCGATGCGACTGACCGAGGGGATGCCGGAGGTCACGGCCATATTCTCCGTTCCGCAGGAGGGAAGCGGCGCCGTTCCCGTTGCGGCGGCGCCCCCGGGCGTCCGGTTGCAGGCGAGTGCGTGGCTGGCGGTTCGGCCGGGCCGCGGGATCGGGGCGGCGCCGGGCGGGGGGCAGATCGGGGGCAGCCAGGCCGGGCTGCGGATCGTGCGGATGCTCGATAGCCGCCATCGGCTCGGCGCATTTGCCCGGCTCGCCGGGCCACTGGCTGGACGGGGCAGCGAAGCGACGCTCGGGCTGGAGTGGCAACCGCTTCGCGCGCCCGTCCGGCTGGTTGCCGAACGGCGCTTCGGGCTCGACGGCGTCCAGGGCGGTCCGGCGCTGGGGATGGTCGGCGGTGTCGATCATCGGCTCGCCGGTTTCCGGATCGAAGGCTATGGCCAGGCCGGCGCGGTGTGGCGCGACCGCCGCGAGCCGTATGCCGATGGTGCGTTGCGACTGACGCGGGCGGTGGGATCGCGCGGGCACCTGGGCGTCGGCATTTGGGGCGCCGCCCAGCGCGATGCGCAACGGCTCGACATCGGCCCCAGCTTTTCGCTGACGCTGCCGGTGCAAGGCCAGGCCCTGCGCGCGACGTTCGACTGGCGCCAGCGGGTGGTGGGGGATGCCCGGCCAGGATCGGGGCCGGCCTTCACCCTGGGTGCGGATTTCTGAAGCAGGGCGGAGGGCTTTCCTTCCGGTGCAACAGTTATTCCGCCTCGGCGCTTCACTGCGGCGCGTCTTTGGCGAGCCCGCGCGCATACCAGCCTTGCGACGCCTTCACGATCGCCACCACCGAAAGCATGACCGGCACTTCGACGAGCACGCCGACGACGGTTGCCAGTGCCGCACCCGATTTCAGCCCGAACAGCGAAATGGCGGCGGCCACGGCCAGCTCGAAGAAATTCGATGCGCCGATCAGGGCCGCAGGCGCCGCGACGCACCAGGCGACGCCGAAACGGCGCGAGAGCCAATAGGCCAGACCGGCGTTCAGATAGACCTGAAGGAGGATCGGCACTGCCAGCAGCGCGATGACCATGGGTTGCGCGACGATCGCATCGCCCTGAAAGCCGAACAGCAGAACCAGCATTGCCAGCAGCGCCACGAGCGACACCGGACCGAGGCGCTTCAGCAACCGATCCAGCGCGGCCTGCCCGCCCCCTGTCAGCACGAGACGCCGGACGAGCTGTGCCGCGATCACCGGCACGACGATGTACAGCAGTACCGAGATCAGCAGCGTGTTCCACGGCACCGTGACCGAGGCGACGCCCAGCAGCAGCCCGACCAGCGGCGCGAACAGAAACACCATCAGCACGTCGTTCAGCGCGACCTGCGAGAGCGTATAGGTCGGCTCGCCTTCGCACAGGTTCGACCACACGAACACCATGGCGGTGCAGGGGGCCGCCGCCAGCAGGATCAGACCGGCAATGTAGGATGGTCCTTCCCCTGCCGGCAGGAAGGGCGCGAACAGCCAGCCGATGAACAGCGAGCCGAGCGCCGCCATCGAGAAAGGCTTCACCGCCCAGTTGACGAACAGGGTGACGCCAACCCCTTTCCAGTGCTGGCGGACCGATCCAAGCGCGCCGAAGTCGATCTTGAGCAGCATGGGAATGATCATCAGCCAGATCAGCGCGGCGACGATCAGGTCGACGCGTGCGACCTCGACTGAGGCGATCGTCGCAAAGGCGCCGGGCAGCAGATGCCCGAGCCCGATGCCCGCGACGATGCAAAGCGCGACCCATAGAGTCAGATAGCGCTCGAACGTGCCGATACCCGGCCGCGCAGTGGTGGCTGTGTCCATGGTTTCAGCGCAGCCGTTCGCCGGCGGCATCCACCACCTGTTCGCCGTCTTCCTTGGCGAAGGCGCCGCGTTGGCGCGCGGGGAGCAGATCGAGCACGGCTTCCGAGGGGCGGCACAGCTTCACCCCCAGCGGCGAGACGACGAGCGGGCGGTTGATGAGGATCGGGTGCGCCATCATCGCGTCGAGCAGCGCATCGTCAGACAGCGCGGTATCGTCCAGCCCCCGCGCCGCATAGGGGGTGCCCTTCTCCCGCAACAGATCGCGCGGGGTGATGCCGGCGCGCTCGATCAGCTCGATCAGCATCGCGCGGGAGGGCGGGGTCTTCAGATATTCGACGATGTGCGGCTCGATGCCGGCATTGCGGATCATGGCGACCGCGTTGCGTGACGTGCCGCATTCGGGATTGTGATAGACAATGATGTCGACGGCCATGGCGGCGTCCTTTCAGCAACAAGGGGCGAGTTCGGCGACCAGTGGCGCACACAAGGCTGCGTTGCCGGCGCAGCAATCCTTGACGAGGAACAGCGTCAGCGCGCGCAAGCCCTCCAGATCGGCACGATAGACAATAGAGCGGCTTTGCCGTTCGGCGCGAACCAGGCCAGCGCGGGCAAGCACGCCCAGATGCGCGGACATCGTATTTTGCGGAACGGCGATCTGGCGCGCGATCTCACCCGCCGCCAGGCCGTCGGGTTCATGCCGTACCAGCAGGCGGAACGCCTCTAGCCGCGTTTCCTGGGCAAGCGCCGACAACGCGGCAATGGCGGAATGATTATCCATATATCCAGAATAACGGATATGTTGCAGGTGACGCAACCCCGTTTTGCCGGCGCGCGGCCCTTCCGGCGGGGGCCATCCCTTTTGCACCGCCGCGCAAAGACGGCTAGGGCTGGGCGCGCATGGATCTCTATCTTCCCATCGCGAACCTGTCGGTCAATGCGCTGGTGATCGTGGCGCTGGGGCTGGGCGTGGGCCTGCTTTCGGGCATGTTCGGGGTCGGCGGCGGGTTTCTGACGACGCCGCTCCTCATCTTCTACGGCATTCCGCCCACCGTTGCCGCCGCATCGGCCGCCAGCCAGGTGACCGGCGCGAGCGTGTCGGGCGTGTTCGCGCATCTGCGGCGGGGCGGGGTCGATCTGCAGATGGGGGCGGTGCTGGTCGCCGGCGGCGCACTGGGCAGCCTCGCGGGTGCCTGGCTGTTCACGCTGTTGCAGGCGAGCGGGCAGATCGATGTGGTGATCGGTATGCTCTACGTCATTCTGCTGGGGTCGATCGGCGGGCTGATGTTCCGCGAGTCGGTGGGCGCGATCCGGGTGAGCCGGGGCGCCGCCGCGCCCAAGCCGCTCAAGCGCCGCCACCATCCGCTGGTTGCCGCACTGCCGTTCCGCTGGCGCTTCTATACCTCGGGCCTCTACATCTCCCCGCTGGCGCCGCTGTTGCTGGGCTTTTTCACCGGCATCATGACGATGCTGCTGGGCGTCGGCGGCGGCTTCATTCTCGTGCCGGCGATGCTCTACATCCTGGGCATGGGTGCGCAGACCGTGGTGGGCACCTCGCTGTTCCAGACGCTGTTCACCACGGCGGTGGCGACGATGGTGCACGCGACCACCACCAAGGCGGTCGATATCGTTCTGGCCGCGCTGCTGCTGCTCGGCTCGGTGATCGGCGCGCAGCTCGGCGCGCGGTTCGCGGCGCGTGCCAAACCCGAATATCTGCGGCTGATCCTGGCGCTGATCGTGCTGGGGGTGGCAGTGCGAATGCTGCTGGGACTCGCCTGGCGGCCGGATGAAATCTATTCGGTGACGGCGGCGTGAAGTGGCTGCGGCTCCTGCTGGTGGGGCTGGCGCCGCTGCTGATGGGCCAGTCCAAGCCGGTGCTGGTGCCCGATGTGTCGCAACGCGACATCGAGATCGCCTATAGCTTCACCGGTGCCGAACTGCTGCTGTTCGGCGCAATTCTCTATCCTGGCGGCCGCAACCCCGACGCGGGCGAGCGGCCGGCTGACATCGTGGTGGTGGTGAAGGGCCCGACCGAATCGGTGGTGGTTCGCGAAAAGGAAAAGGTCGCCGGTATCTGGGTGAACGCCCAGCGGATGCGCTATCGCTCTGCGCCCAGCTTCTATGCCGTGGCGTCGTCGCGGCCGATCCGCCAGCTGGTCGACGAGCGGTGGCGGGCGATCTACGAACTGGGCGTCGACAGCCTGCAGCTTTCCCCGGCATCGGGCGCTGCGCCGGACGTGCAGGCGCGTTTCGACCACGGGCTGGTCGATCTGCGCAGGCGTACCGGGCTCTATTATGAAGCGCCGGGCGCCGTGGAGATCACCGACGGCGTGCTCTATCGCGCCCGGCTTACCATCCCCGCGCGCGTGCCGGTGGGGCGCTTCACGGCCGAGACCTTCCTGATCCGCGACGGGCGCGTGCTGGCAGCCGCCGTGCGGCCGATCGAGATCCGCAAGTCGGGATTCGAGCGGTTCGTCGCGATGGCGGCGGACCGGCACATGGTTGTGTACGGGCTGACTGCCGTTGCCCTTTCCCTGCTGTTCGGCTGGGGCGCGGGCGCATTGTGGCGCCGTTTCTGACGCCATTTTCCGCGCGCGAACCCAATTTTTACTTTCTGTGCGCATGTTTATTGCGCCGGGGGGCTTCGGGGGCAGACCAATGGAAGGGTTTGGCGGAGTGCAGGGGTTTGAAGGCGCGACGCCTGTTGCGGCGCGGGACGCAATTGCGCCGTTGATGCCGGTGGCGGCGAATCTGCAGGCGATTGGCGTGGTGATGGAAATCGCCGGCGCCTCGAGCCAACTGGTGTTCGACATCGCCGAGCTCGACGCCTTGGCCAGCAATCCGGATGTGGCGATCGCCAGTGCGGGCCAGGTCGGTGGCCTGGTGAAGATTCGCATGGGCACGCGCTGGCTGGTGGCCAGTGTCCGCGCCCTGCGGCTCGATGCCAAGGGCGACCGCATTATCGCTACCGTCGATTATATGGGCGAAGGCGATGAGGAGCGGCTGACGGGCAAGCTCTATCAATTCCGCCGCGGCGTCACCCGTTACCCCGTGCCGGGCGCCGATGTGTTTCCGGTCAACACCGCAGACCTCAAGCAGATCTATGCCGCGACCGAGCGCGCGCATATCGAGATCGGCACGGTGTATCCGACGCGCGACATTCGTGCTGCGCTCTATGTAGATGCGCTGCTCGGCAAGCATTTCGCGCTGCTGGGATCGACCGGTACCGGCAAATCGACGGCGACGGCGCTGATCCTGCACCGCATCTGCGAGCGGGCGCCCGAAGGCCATATCGTCATGATCGATCCGCATGGCGAATATGGCGCGGCGTTCAAGGACAACGGCGCGCTGTTCGACGTGTCGAACCTGCAAATGCCCTATTGGCTGATGAACTTCGAGGAACATTGCGAAGTCTTCGTGACCAGCGAGGGTTCGGACCGTCAGGTCGATGCCGATATTCTCGCCAAATGCGTGCTCCAGGCGCGGGGGAAGAACCGGCTGGGGCAGGAGATCGGCAAACTTACCGTCGATGCGCCGATCCCGTATCTGCTGTCCGATCTGACCGCCATCCTCCAGCTCGAAATGGGCAAGATGGACAAGGCGACCGACACGGCGCCGTATCTGCGGCTGAAGGGCAAGATCGACGAGATCCGCGGTGATCCGCGCTATGCCTTCATGTTCTCCGGCATGCTGGTCGCCGACACGATGGCGTCGTTCCTGTCGCGCGTGTTCCGCCTGCCGGGGAACGGCAAGCCGATCTCGATCATCGACGTGTCGGGCGTGCCCAGCGAAATCACTTCGGTAGTGGTCGCGGTGCTGAGCCGCATGGTATTCGACTATGCGATCTGGTCGCGCGGCGAAGCGCGGCGGCCGGTGCTGCTGGTGTGCGAGGAAGCGCACCGGTACGTGCCGAACGAGCGCAATGCCGATCGTTCCTCGGTCGGGCGCATCCTCAGCCGCATTGCCAAGGAAGGCCGCAAATATGGCGTGTCGCTGGGGCTCGTCACCCAGCGCCCATCGGATCTGGCCGAAGGCGTGCTGTCGCAGTGCGGCACGATCCTGTCGATGCGGCTTAACAACGATCGCGACCAGGCGTTCGTGAAGGCGGCGATGCCCGAAGGCGCGCGCGGCTTTCTCGATTCGATCCCGGCGCTGCGCAACCGTGAGTGTATTGCCGTGGGCGAGGGCGTTTCCACGCCGATCCGTCTGTCGTTCGATGCGCTGGACGAAGCGAAGCGGCCGGCGTCGGACGACCCGCTCTTCTCCGAACTGTGGCGCAATGTCGGCGGCGAGGAGCAGATACTGGAGCGGACGATCCGCCGCTGGCGGGCGCAGGGCAAATAATCGCCTGCCGGCCGCCGCTTCAGCGGCGGCGGCGCGCGCGATCAATCGTCGCTATCGTCTTCGCGCTGGGCGCCATGGCCCACCGGCACGGCGAGCAACTGGTTCAGCTTGGCCCGGAAGGCGCCGAGCGCGCTGCCGGTCAGCTGGTGCACCGTGCTGAACGAGACGGCACGGGGGTTGACCGCGACGCCGTTGCGGGTCGTCTCGAAATGGAGGTGCGGGCCGGTCGACAGGCCCGAATTGCCGCTGGCGGCGATCTGCTGGCCGCGCCGGACATATTGGCCGGGATGCACCAGGATGCGGCTGAGATGGGCATAGCCGGTGCCGAAGCCCTGGCCATGGTCGATGCGCACCAGATTGCCATAGCCCGACGAGCGCGCAGCGATGCGCACCACACCATCGGCGGCCGCGAATACCGGCGAGCCCCAGGGTGCGGCGATGTCGATGCCCTTGTGCATGCGGGTATAGCCGAGGATCGGATGCATCCGCATGCCGAATGCCGAGGAGAAGCGGCCATTGACCGGCATGGCCATCATGCCGCTGCGATTGCCCTTGCCGGAGGCGTCGAACCACTCGGTCTTGCCGTCGCTTTCCCACGGCACCAGCTTCACGCTGCTCGCGCAGCCGGTGATGCCGGCGTACATCAGCGAGCCATATTGCACTTCGCCGGTGGCGGCGCGGGCCTGACCGAGGATCAGGTCGAACTTGCAGCCCGAGCCGAGATGCGAGACCGGCACGCGGCTGGCGACGGTGCGCAGGAAGCTTTCGACGGCCTTGGCCGGCGCGCCGGCGGCACGCGCGGCGCGGTACAGGCTCGATCCCACCAGCCCCTGTACGCGCAGCGGCGTATGGTCGATGGCGATGGGGATTTCGCGTAGCGACAGCGTCCCGCCGCTGCGCACCACTTCCAGCCGCTTGTCGAAGGCGGCGCGGAAGGCGAGATGTTCGAGCGGGCGGGGCTGCGACTTGTCGGTGCGGCGGCCCAGCGTCATGTCGAGCAGCGTGTTGCGCTGGATGGCCGACGGCGCCATCGCCTGCGCCACCAGCGTGCGCACGGCGGCGGCGTCGGTCTTGCCGACGCCCGAGCGCTGCAGCACGCCGAGCAGCATGTCGCCCGAGGCGAGCTTGGCGGTGACGGGAATCATCGGCCGTTCGGGCGTGTCGGTCAGCGGCTCTACGGCCTTGGTGGCAGCGACGTGCACGCCGGTTGCGGAGCCTTGCGAAAGCGGGTGGATCGCCTGTGCCTGCGCGGCAATGCGGTCTGCGCCTGCCAGCGGCGCCGGCACTGCGCCGAGCACGGGGCGCTCAAAGCCCGGCGCGAGCA
This sequence comes from Sphingomonas sp. DMC8, assembly GCF_056314185.1. Lineage (NCBI taxonomy): Bacteria > Pseudomonadati > Pseudomonadota > Alphaproteobacteria > Sphingomonadales > Sphingomonadaceae > Sphingomonas > Sphingomonas sp. DMC8. The sequence continues at coordinate 169,658 of NZ_JBQUYV010000004.1, forward strand.
ATATCGTCGCGCCGCACAGGCCAAGGCAGGTCGCGAGGCCCCGAAACCAGGTACGGCTGCCGATGTCGGCGCCCAGGTCCGGCACAAGATCGATTTCGGAAAGCCAGTGCTGCAGCGGGCCGAACGAGAGCTTCGGCGGGGGGGCGATCGCCAGTGCGCGCGACGCTACGGTACCGCCGCCGCCGGCCAGTCCCGAACCATGATCGTCGCGAAAGAACAAGGCGTACTGCCCCCAATCCCACACATCGGCGCCGCCAAATCCCCCGGGCGACGACGAATCAGTGTAAAATTGAGGGTTTAAAGTCAAATTAAGTACCCTGTGATGCGGGTGGCGCTGCGATAGCCCGTGCTGCGCGCGGGGCGAAAGGGCAGGCGCGCGCGAAACTGTCGTGGATTAACCATCCGCATGTGCAAAACGCAATTGGGGGGAGTTGCCTAAGGGCTCGTCCGGAACGATCTTGGGAGCACGATGAGCCAGTTCGCGCGTTCACCCGTCACGGCGGTGCTTGGGCCGACCAACACCGGCAAGACCCATCTGGCCGTCGAGCGGCTGTGCGGCCATGCCAGCGGCATGATCGGCTTTCCGCTGCGGCTGCTGGCGCGCGAAGTCTATGACCGTGTCGTCCGGATGAAGGGGCCGAACGAAGTCGCGCTGATCACCGGCGAGGAAAAGATACTGCCGCCCAAGGCGCGCTGGTTCTGCTGTACGGCGGAGAGCATGCCGCTGGAGCGCGAACTGGCGTTCGTCGCGCTCGACGAGGCGCAGCTCGGCGCCGATCCGGAGCGCGGCCATGTCTTTACCGACCGGCTGCTGCGCGCACGGGGCCGGGAAGAGACGATGATCCTGGGGTCGGACAGCCTGCGCCCGATGCTCAAGGCGCTGGTGCCCGAAGCGGAAGTGATCGGCCGGCCGCGTTTTTCGACGCTCAGCTATGCGGGCGCCAAGAAGCTCTCCCGCCTGCCGCGCCGTTCGGCGATCGTCGCCTTCTCGGCAGAGGAAGTCTATGCCGTGGCAGAGGCGCTGCGGCGGCTGCGCGGCGGGGCAGCGGTGGTGATGGGCGCGCTCAGCCCCCGCACCCGCAACGCCCAGGTGGCGATGTTCCAGGCCGGCGAAGTCGATTACCTCGTCGCCACCGACGCGATCGGCATGGGCCTCAACATGGATGTCCACCATGTCGCCTTTGCCTCGCTCTACAAGTTCGACGGGCGGCGCCAGCGCCGGCTGACGATTGCCGAAATGGCGCAGATCGCCGGCCGCGCCGGCCGCCACCAGAAAGACGGCAGCTTCGGTGCGCTGCACGAGGAAGGCCCCGATGCCTTCACGCCCGAGGAAGTGCTGGCGATCGAGGGGCATCAGGTGCCGCGTCTCGACCATCTCTATTGGCGCGAGGGCGAGCCCGATTTTTCGAGCATCGACGCGCTGGTCGACAGTCTGGAGGCCAAGCCGCAGTCCGACGTGCTGCGCGCCGCGCCGCAGGCGATCGACCTTGCCGTGCTCAAGCGGCTGGCCGAAGAGGATTGGGTGCGCGCCCGGGTGCGCCATCCGCGCATGGTCGCGCGGCTATGGGCGGCGTGCGGCCTGCCGGATTTTCGCAAGCTGGGCGTCGATCCCCATGCCCGGTTCGTCGGGCGGGTCTTCGGCCACCTGTCCGAAGGGCGCGGCCATGTGCCGCACCAATGGTTCGCCGACGAAATCCAGCGGCTCGACAATATGGGGGGCGATGTCGAGACGCTGGCCGGGCGCATCGCCGCCGCGCGGAGCTGGGCCTATATCGCGCACCGCGCCGACTGGCTGGAAGACCCGGCGCACTGGGCCGAACGTACCCGCGCGATCGAGGAGCGGCTGTCCGATGCGCTCCATGCCAGCCTGACCCAGCGCTTCGTCGACAAGCGCACCACCGTGCTGCTGCGCCAGATCGGCAGCGATGCCAGCGCGCTGCCGGTGACGATCGGGCCGGAGGGCGAAGTGATGGTCGAGGAACATCCGCTCGGCCGCCTCGAAGGCTTCCGCTTCAGCGTCGCGCCCGAAGCGCGGGCGGGTGACAAAAGGATGCTGCTCGCCGCTGCCGAAAAGCGGTTGGCGGGCGAATATCGCCGCCGCGGTGCGGCGCTCGCCGAGGCGCCCGATGCGGAACTGGCGCAGGAAGGCGCGATGCTGTTGTGGCGCGGCCATGGCATCGCGCTGCTCAAGCCCGGTGCGAACATGGTGCGGCCGCGCGTCCAGCTCGATCGCGCGCTCGACGTGCTCGATCCGCAGGCGAAGGCGGCGGTGCAGGCGCGGCTCGAGCGCTGGTTTGCCGATCGCGTGCGCGCCGATCTGCCGGTTCTCGCCAGGCTCGATGCGATCACGCGCGAGGCCGAAGCGGGCGCGCCGCTGCGGGCGCTGGCGAATGCGCTGCTGGAGGCGGGCGGCATGCTGCCGCGCCGCGCGGCGGGCGCCATGGTGGAGGCGCTCGACGCCACGGCGCGCAAGCGGCTGCGCACCATCGGCATGACGATCGGCACGCTCGATATTTTTGCGCCCTCGCTGCTCAAGGCGAAAGCGGCGGCGCGGCGACGCGCGCTGATGGGGCTGGGCGACGGCCCATCGCCCAGCGCAGTCGTGCTGCCGCGCGACGCGGCCGGTGCCGATCTGATCCATGGCTTCCGCCCGTTCGGCGCGCAGGCGGTGCGGGTCGATCTGGTCGAGCGGATTGCGCGGGCGGCCCACGACTCGCGGCAGGGGCGCAAACCCTTCGCACCCGATCCCGCGCTCGCCACCTCGATCGGCATCACGCCGGACACGCTGGCGCGGCTGATGGCGCAGCTCGGCTTCCGCACCGCGCGCGGCGAAGGCGACGCGCCGCAACGCTGGATCTGGCAGGGGCTCACGCCGCTCGCCAAGCCCAGGCCGGCGGCGGTGCCCGGCAACGCCTTTGCCGCGCTGGCAGTGCTGCGCAATGGCTGAGGTGGCGATGCGGCTCGACCGCTTTCTCTGGCATGCGCGGATCGCCAAGACGCGCAGCGCCGCGCAGGCGATCTGCGAACAGGGGCGGCTCCGGCTCGACGGGCGGCGGATCGAGCGATCGGCGGCGCCGGTACGGGTGGGGTCGGTGCTCGCCTTCCCGCTATACGGCAAGGTGCGCGTGCTCCGCGTTATTGCCTTGCCCGTGCGGCGGGGGCCGCCGGCAGAGGCGCGCGGCTGTTATGAGGATCTGATCACCGATAATGCCGCAGAAGCTGCCACAGCTGATTGACGTGCGCGGCAGCGGCGCATAGCAGGGCCGGCATTTCTTCGATCGCAACCAAGGACCGTTTCTCCCATGACCTATGTCGTCACCGACGCCTGCATCCGGTGTAAGTACATGGATTGTGTCGAGGTGTGCCCGGTCGACTGCTTCTATGAAGGCGAGAACATGCTCGTCATCAATCCGAACGAATGCATCGATTGCGGCGTCTGCGAGCCGGAATGCCCGGCGGAGGCGATTCTGCCCGATACCGAGAACGGCCTGGAAAAGTGGCTGGAGCTCAATCGCGTCTATTCGGAGCAGTGGCCGAACATCACCCAGAAGGGCGAAGCGCCGGCCGATGCGGATGCGATGAAGAACGAGACCGACAAGTTCGACAAATATTTCTCTGCCAACCCGGGCAAGGGCGATTGATCGCGCCGGCGATTCGCATCGCCGGCCGCCGACAAGACCAATATGGGACAATCCTGCGCCGTTGTGCAGTTTTCTGCGCAGCGATGGTGACGTTTGGCTGGTAATTTTATTACGAGCGTGTTAAATAGCCGGTGACGAAGGCAAAGACTCGCCTTCGCCCGGAGACGCTAGCGTATGCCCCGAGTCCCGCTTGTTCGACGCGCCACGCGCGGCCGGACCTGCACCGCAATCGATCGGGGTCGGTAATTCACGAAAGGTTCCTCGCACATGGCTGCCAAGGCGCTGTCCTTCGATGTCGGCGATTATGTCGTTTACCCCAAGCACGGCGTGGGCCGTGTGATCGAGCTGCAAAAGCAGGAAATTGCTGGGATGCAGCTCGAACTCTACGTCCTGCGTTTCGAAAAAGAAAAAATGACCCTGCGCGTACCGACCAACAAGGCCGAGAGCGTGGGCATGCGCAAGCTTTCCAGCGACAAGACGCTCAAGGAAGCGCTTGATACGCTGAAGGGCAAGCCGAAGGTAAAGCGCACCATGTGGTCGCGCCGCGCCCAGGAATATGAAGCGAAGATCAATTCGGGCGACCTGGTTTCGATCGCCGAAGTGGTCCGCGACCTGTTCCGCGCCGACGACCAGCCCGAGCAGAGCTATTCCGAACGGCAGATCTTCGAAGGCGCGGCCAGCCGCCTCGCCCGCGAACTCGCCGCGATGGAAGAAATCGACGAGCCGGCGGCGCTGGAAAAGATCCTGGACATCCTGCGCAAGGCCGCAGCGATCCATAACAAGGACAAGGTTCCCGCCTGAGGCGCGAACCCGAAGGGTCGGAGCAAAAGGGGGCGAGGCCATGGTGCCGCGCCCCCTTTTCGTTGGGCATTCGATCGTGTATTAGGATAGCAATACACAAGGATGAGGAGGATCGGAATGCGCCTGTTGCTCACCGCCGCTTTGTTGCCGCTGGCCACGGGTTGCCACGCGAGCTGGGAAGGCGGCAAGGCCGCGCCCGCCAGCGGCGGCGGCGCCAATCGCAATTACGCCGCCACCGGCTTCACGCAGGTCGAATTGCGCGGTCCCGACAATGTCGATGTCAGTCTCGGCAACAGCTTCTCCGTCCGGGCTGAGGGCGATCCCAAGGCGCTCGACCTGCTCGACATCCGGGTCGAGGGCGACAAGCTGAAGATCGGCCGCAAGCAGCATAGCGGCTGGTTCCATTCGGATCGCGGTGTGACGGTGCACGTCATCCTGCCGCGCCTGACCGCCGCCGCCGTCGCCGGATCGGGCACGCTCGACGTGGCGCGTGCCGAGGGGGATTTCGATGCCGCCGTCGCGGGTTCGGGCGATCTGAACATCGCTGCGGTGCAGGCGCACAAGCTGTCGCTCAGCATCGCCGGTTCGGGCGACCTCAGCGCGGTGGGTACGGCCGACCAGCTCGATGCCTCGATCGCCGGCTCGGGCGATATCAAGGCCGCGCGCCTTTCCGCTGCCGCTGCCGACGTGTCGATTGCGGGCTCGGGCGATGTCACCGCGGCGGTGCACGGCAAGGCATCGGTGTCGATCGTCGGCTCGGGCGGCGCAGTGCTGACCGGCGGCGCGCAATGCTCGGTCAGCAAGATGGGCTCGGGCAGTGCAAAGTGTTCGTGAGGTGATGCGCGCTGGCTTGGGACGAGGGCGGGGTGGCATAAAGCTTCCCTAATCCTCCCCCCTGGCGGGGGAGGATTGGGAAACGCCACCGTCGCTACGCAGCCAGCGGAAAGCGCAGCAGCTTGTGTTCGGTTGCCACCAGCGCCTCGGCGCCCGGGCCTACGGCGCGGACGATTTCCGGGTGTCCGGCGTCCAGCCCGCCGGTGAGCGCGCCGAAGGCGGGCAGGATCAGCTTGGTCGCCGTCGCCACGAAGCAGCGGCGGGCGACATGGCGGCCGCGTACCGTCAGGCGCAGCTTGGGGTGGAAATGGCCGGACAGTTCGGGCCGCGGCTCGCCCGCCTGGGCTTCGTGGCGCAGCACCAGCCCGTCGACCACCGCCTCTTGGTGGACGGTCCCGCCGCAATGATCGACCAGCACTGCGTCATGATTGCCGGTGATCCAGTGCCAGTCGAGCCGTGCGGTGAGGCCCAGCAGCAGCGCGCGCGCCGGGTCCGGCAGGCGCGCGCAGCCCTCGCCGTCGTGGAAGCTGTCGCCCAGGCACCAGAGCTCGGCGGGGTCGAGCCGATCGACCAGCGCGCCCAGCGCCTGCAGCGTCGCGAGTGAATCATAAGGGGGCAGCATCTGGCCGGCTTTCGCGAACCAGCTCGCTTTCTCGAAATGCAGGTCGGCGACCAGCAGCGCGCGCCGCGTCGGCCAGTAGAGCGCGCCTTCGGGCAGCGCGCGCAAATCCTGGCCGGCGAACGAAAGGGGAACCATGGCGCGGCTATCCCGCGTCCGCGCGATGGCGTCAATGCCCCTCAGGCGGCGGTTTCGCCGAGCGCCCCCAGGATGCGCACCCAGGAGCGGATGCCCTTGTGGAAGCTCTTCAGCTCATATTTCTCGTTCGGCGAATGGATATTGTCGTCGGGCAGGGCGAAGCCGACCATCACGCTGTCCATCCCCAGGATCGACCGGATCGAATTGACCACCGGGATCGACCCGCCGCAGCCAAGCAGCGCGGACTTGCCCCATTCGGCATCCAGCGCTGCGCGCGTCGCGGCGAGCGGGCCGCTGTCGCTGGAAAGCGTGACGGCGGCATTGCCGGGGCCGCGCGTGAGGAACTCGGCCGAGCAATCGGCAGGCAGGCGGCTGCGGACATGCGCCTCGAACGCTGCCCAGACCTTGTCCGGATCCTGCGTGCCGACCAGCCGGAAGCTGACCTTGGCATGGGCTTCGGCAGGAATCACGGTCTTGAACCCCTCGCCGATATAGCCGCCCCAGATGCCGTTGATTTCGGCCGTCGGGCGCGACCAGCTCTGTTCGAGCACGTCATGGCCCTTTTCGCCGGCGGGCACGCTGAGGCCCACTTCGCCGAGGAAGGTATCGGCATCGAAGCCCAGCGCGTCCCAGCTCGCCCGCACCACCGGGTCGACTTCCGGCACGCCATCATAGAAGCCGTCGAGCGTCACCCGGCCATCGGCATCCTTCATCTCGCCCAGGATGCTGCACAGCAGCTGGATCGGGTTGCGCGCCGGGCCGCCATACAGGCCCGAATGCAGGTCGCGCGAGGGCCCGCGTACCGTCACCTGGCCGGCGGTCATCCCGCGCAGGCCGATGGTGATGCCGGGCGTGTCATGGTCCCACATCAGCGTGTCGCACAGCATGGCGAAATCGGCCTTCAGCTCTTCGGCATGGGCGTGGAGGAACGGCTCGAGGCTGGTCGAACCCGATTCCTCTTCGCCTTCGAGCAGCAGGGTGACGCGGCAGGGCAGGGCCCCGGTCGCATCCTTCCAGGCGCGGCACGCCTCGATGAAGGTGCGCAGCTGGCCCTTGTCGTCCGACGCGCCGCGCCCGACGACGGTGCGCGTGCCATCGGCGCGGGTGTCGATCCACGGCTCGAACGGGTCGCGCGTCCACAGCGCGAGCGGATCGACCGGCTGCACGTCATAATGGCCATAGAAGAGGATGTGTGGGCCGGCGCCGTCATGATGCGCCACCACCATCGGATGCCCCGGCGTGTCGGCCACCCGCGCGTCGAAACCGAGTTCGCCGAGTTCGGTCGCCAGCAGTTCGGCGGCGCGGCGGCAGTCGCCGGCATAGGCGGGATCTGTGGAGATCGACGGCACGCGCATCAGCGCGAACAGACGGTCGAGGCTGGCGTCGAGCTGGCTGTCGGCGCAGGCGAGAACGGGGTTCGAGTCGAGCATGGCCGGGGGCTACGCCTGCCACCTGCACGGGGCAAGCCTTGGCTGCCGCTTGTCGCCGAACTGTCATCCGGGCAGCGTAGCCCCGCTGCTGCGGGGGCGCGGGTCGGGAAGGAACAACAATGCTACGAATGCTCGCAGGGCTCGCGGCCGGGGCGCTGGCGGCGGCCAGCCCGGCCGAGGCGCAGATCGTGCTGCTCGCACAGGGTACGCTGGCTGGCAGCAGTGCCGGCACGGGCGTCGATCTTTCCGGGCTCGACTATCGACTGGAAAACGGGCTGCCTGCCAATATGCTCGGCGGAACCGGCTCCGCGCTCGCCTGGGCGGGCGGCAACCACTTCCTCGCCGCGCCGGATCGCGGACCCAATGCCACCGATTATAACGCCGCGGTCGACGATACGGTGTCGTTCGTATCGCGCTTCGATACGCTCGACATGGTGCTGACACCCGCCGCACCGGGTGCTGCGCTGCCCTTCACGCTCAAGCCGGTGCTGACCGCGACGACACTGCTGTGGAGCCCGGCGCCGCTGGCCTATGGCGACGGCACGGGGCTCGGTACCCGGAGCGATGGCAAGCCGCTGGGCGGCGGTGCCCCGGGGATCAACACGTCCACACGCCATTCTTTCACCGGCCGTTCCGACAATTTCGGCGCGGGCAGTTCGGCCAATCCTGCCGACGCCCGGCTCGATCCGGAAGGGCTGCGCGTGGCGCGTGATGGCCGCAGCGTGTTCGTGTCGGACGAATACGGCCCCTATCTGCGCCAGTTCGACCGTGCCACCGGCGCACTGGTCAAGACCTTCGCACTGCCTGCCAATCTGGCGATTGCCAAACCGTCGCCGCACGGCAAGGCAGAGATTGCGGACAATCCGTCGGGCCGCGTCGCCAACAAGGGGATGGAAGGGCTGGCGATCACGCCCGACGGCAAGACGCTGGTCGGCATGCTGCAAGGCCCGCTGGCGCAGGACAAGGCCGTTCCCGAAAGTGCGCGGATGCTGCGGATCGTCACCGTCGACATCGCGAGCGGCGCGGCGCACGAATATGGCTATCCGCTCACCGCCGGATCGGGCGTCAGCGAAATCGTGGCGGTCAACGACCATCAGTTTCTGGTCGACGAGCGCGACAATAAGGGGCTGGGCGAGGGCAGCGCTGCGAAGGTGAAGCAGCTGTTCCTGATCGACATTGCCGGGGCTGCCGACATCACCGCGCTGTCCGGCAAGGCGGCTGCCGCGAAGATGCTGGCCAAGCCGGCCGCGCCGTTCCTCGATCTGGTGGCGCTGCTGACCAAGGCGGGGATTGCCGCCACCGACATTCCCGCCAAGATCGAAGGGCTCAGCTTCGGGCCGGATGTCGCCTGTCGCGGGCAGATGCTCCACACGCTCTACATCGCCAACGATAATGACTTCGTGCCCGATCGCACCGGCCCCAGCCGCTTCTATGTGATCGGCTTTACCGATCGAGACCTGTCCGGCTTCGTCCCCCAGCACTTCGCCCTATCGGACGACAAAAAATAGGCACCCCGCAGCAAGGCGGCGCGGACGAAACGCGCCGCCCCTTCGGGTCAGTGCCGCGCCGGCCGGTCGATGCAATATTGCTCGCAAATGGCGTGGGCGACGTATCCGGCAGCGGTCGCGAAGGCGAGGCCCTGATGGTCGGGCTGGCCGTCCTCGGGGCGGACACCCTCGCTCATGATGCCCCCGTCCCATGCGCTTTCGGTCAGGATTTTCAGCGCCAGCGCGCGCCCTGCCTTCAGCCGCAGATGGTCTGCCACCGCCCAGGAGGTGGTGAAGGGCAGGCGATAGCTGCCGGGCAGGCCATAACGCTGGCCGGCAAAGCTGTAGCGATAGTTCGGCCCGTGCAGCCAGGCATAGGTGCGCTGGAACAGCGGATCGTCTTCGCTGAGGAAGCCGATATAGGGCAGCTTCATCAGCGATCCCGGCGGCACGTCCATGAAGTCGCCGCTGCTGCCGTCGACGGTGGCGGCAAGGATCGGGCCGTCGGCGCCGGGCGCACCGGCCTGCACGCCGTACCGCAGGATCGCGGCCTTGAGATGCGCGGCTTCGTCGCGGAAGGCCCGGGCGCGCGCCGGCTGGCCCTCGCGCGTGGCGATGGCGGCGAGGGTCTGCAGCGTCTGCCAGGTCAGCACATTGTCGGAAATCGAGAAGGGCTTGCGGATATATTCATCCTGCGCGTCCTGGAAGGTCGCATAGAGCCCGGTCTTCGCGTCGCGCTGTTCGGCGAGGCGTGCGGCGATCGATGCCAGCGCGGCGCGATGTCGTTCGAGCATCGCCCGGTCCTGCGTCGCGTCGAGATACTGGCCGAGCGCGATCACCGGGGCGATCAGTTCGTCCAGCTCGAACCCCTCTTCGAGGACGATGCCGTCGATGAAACGGCTGTGCACGCCGGCGTTGCGCGCCTGCATGCCCAAGGCATAGTCGAGCGCAGCGGCGGCGCGGGCCGGGTCGCTATCGAGCAGCGCCGGGAAGCTCCACAGCATCGCATCGCGGTCCCAATAGGCGGCCGAGACATAATAGCGGTTGGAGCGCGAGGTCATGCCGACGAAGTCTTCGGTGTCGATCGCGCGGCCCCAGGCGAAATAGGTGGTGAACAGCAGGTTGCGGTTCATCACCAGATCAAGGTCGGCGCGGCCGGTGGTGCGCGTGCGGCGATGCGCATCGTCGGCGGCGCGGTCGATCACGCCGTCCATGCCATAGCGGTCGATCGCTTTTTCGAGCACGCGCATCGCATAGGCGGCCGAATATTCCTCCAGCCCCGCGCCGATCAGGAAATGCATGTCGAGCGCGGCACCTGGCGCCAGCGTCTGCGGATGCACGGCGCGCAGGCCGGGATCGCCTTCCGTCCGCACCGTCGCCTGTGAACCGACATAGGAAAAGCCCCAGGCGAAATGGCTGTCGTCGGTGCCATAGTGGAAAATCGCCATGTCGGTGTCGATCGGCGTCGGCGTGTACCAGCGGCGGCCGCTGAGCGGCACCGGCGAATAGGTGACACGGTGGGTCTCACCCCAGCGCACGTCCATGCACGGCGCCACGCGAACCGGCTGGCCGCGCCGGTTATCGACTTGAAAGCGGATCACCGCGGCGCGGGCATCGGGCGGCGCGACATAGGTAAGTCGCACGCGGAGGCCGTCCGCCTCCATGGTGGCTGTGGGAATCCAATAGTCGCGCAAACTCCATTGCAACTGCGAAAGCGGCCGCGCGACACCATCGATTTCGATGCACGGCGTCATCAATGGTTTGCCTTCTGCGCCAGCAATTTCAATCAGTCCGCGATATCGCAGCGAAATCATGTTGAGATCTCGCAGTGCACCATCGCGGGCCTGGATGGACGGGAGCGCGATCCAGTCGTTTCCGGTCGGAATGACGTCGCTTTCACTCAATTTGAGAGAGACGGTTCGCGCTGCTTCCGGCCGGGTTGCGGCCAGGGCGACCGGGCACGTCGCTGTGACCATGCCAACGGAAAATGCTGCCGCGACACAGAATTTAACCTTCGTTTTCAATGGCATTATGGTTCCTCTCCTTCGCGCGTGATGCTCTGCTCTGGTGAAGACGGCGGCGATTCGAACGGCGAAGGAAGGCTGCCGTGATCCCGAGGGGAAGCGCGCTGCGTGGCGCCAGGTGAGGCTTGCGCGCAACACGTGATTCGCAACCGTACAGGCGGGGCTTGCTGGCTATTGTAACCGGTTACTACCGGTTGTAAACGGTTACTCTGGGTAACAGGAATCGCCTCTGGACGGCGGCGCGAAGCCGATGCTCCAAGAGCGAAAAGTAAAGGGGAATGGGAGAGGATGGTAAAGCATAGAACGCGTGCGTGTGCGGCGGGTATTTCCACGCTGGCAGTAAGCATTGCGCTGGCAGTTTCTGCGCCGGCATATGCCCAGACATCGCAATCGACGCTGCGCGGCAAGGCGCCTGCGGGCGCGACCGTCATGGTGACGGAAGTCGACACGGGCGCAGTCCGCAAGACCACAGCCAGCGCCGATGGCACCTATGTGATCGCAGGCCTGCCGGCCGGTAATTATCACGTCACTGCAGGCGACAAGCTGGACGCCGATGTCACCCTGGCGGTGGCCTCGGTCTCGGTCGTCGATCTTGAAGCGCCGCGTGTCGCTGCCGACAAGGACACCGTGGTGGTGGTCGGCCGGCGTCCGACCGTCGAGGTCCATTCCTCGCAGGTCAACCAGATCGTGTCGCTGCACGACATCGCCTCGCTGCCGCAGTCGACGCGCAACTTCCTCGAATTCGCCGACACCGTACCCGGCATGACCTTCACGCGCGACCAGAAGGGCAACACGTCGATTCGCGGCGGCGCCCAGCTCGATTCGGCGGCGAACGTCTACATCGATGGCGTGAGCTGGAAGGACTATGTCGGCAGCGGCGGCGGCACCGGCGGCTCCGGCTCCGGCTTCACCGGCAGCGGTGGCTCGGACGGCAATGGCGATCCGGGCAACCCGTTCCCGCAGCTCGCCATCGGCGAATACAAGGTCGTCACCTCGAACTACAGCGCCGAATATGGCGATGCATCGAGCGCGATCATCATCGCCCAGACCAAGTCGGGCACCAACCAGTTCCACGGCGAGATTTTCGGCAACTATACCGACCAGAATCTCCGTGCCTCGCTGCCGGGCGAGACCACCAAGGCCAGCCAGTCGAGCAAGGAATATGGCGCTGCGCTGGGCGGCCCGATCGTAAAGGACGTCGCGCACTTCTTCTTCACCTGGGAGCACAAGAGCCTCGCTATCTCCAACACGGTTTACCCGAGCGGTGCCGTGCCGGCCTCTGCGATCGCATTGCTGCCCCAGAACGTGTCGAACCAGTTCGGCGCGGTGACCAACCCGTTCAAGGAAAACCTCTATTTCGGCAAGATCGACGTCGAGCCGACCGCGAACGACCGGATCGAATTTACCGGAAACCTGCGTCTGGAAACCAACATCACCGGCGCGAGCGGGCAGAATGCCGCGTCGACCGCGGTTCCGTACAAGAACGACGTCAAGCGCGGCGACATGCGCTGGCAGCACAGCGCGGACAATTGGGTCAACGAGTTCCGGATCTCCTATCAGGACTCCAACTCGGCGGCGGTGACGACCAAGGCTTCGCCGCAGTTCCAATATTCCTGGTTCCCGAATCCGCCCACGGCGTTCAACAGCGAACAGAACAGCGCGTCGATCATCAATGTCGGAGGCCCCGGCTCGGGCGTCGGCATCGTCAACCGGCAGAAGGGCTGGACCTTTGCCGACAACGTTACCTTCCCCAACGTGCATTGGATGGGGGACCACACCATCAAGATCGGCGCCAGCTATGGCGCGATCACGCTGAAGACCCAGAATGCCAGCACCGACCTGGCCAATGCCACCTATTATTATGCGGTCAGCTCCGCAGGTGTCGGTCAGACGCCGTGGCAGGTCCAGTTCGCGAACGTCGTGCCCGGCTACTCGCCGAACGTCACGACGACCGACAAGCAGTACAGCGTGTACGTGCAGGACAACTGGCAGGTTAACAACAAGCTGACCTTCGATCTCGGCCTGCGCTGGGATCATGAAGAGGTGCCGGCCTATCTGAACTACGTGACTCCATCGCCGGTCGTGGCGGCGCTCAACGGGCCGTACTGCGCGCCGGTAACGTCCACCTGTACCACGACCACGTCCTATGCCCAGGCGCTGGCCACCAGCGTGCCGGGTGCGCCGGGGATCAACATCAACGATTATGTCAGCACCGGCAGCAACCGTAAGGCGCCGCACAATTTCTCGCCGCGCATCGGTTTCACCTATGACTTCCACGAAGACGGGTCATTCGTGCTGTTCGGCGGCTATGCCCGTTCGTACAACCGCAACCTGTTCAGCACGCTGGCGCTCGAAACCACCAAGATCGCGCTGAACAACAACCCGCAGGTCTTCTTCCCGTCGGCGCAGACGAACGACACGTTCGGCGGCGGCCAGTGCAAGACCCAGGCCGATATCGACCCGAACCGGCACTGCTATCAGTGGAACGATGCCTATCTGACGCCGCAGGGCCTGGCGACGTTGCAGACCAGCCCGACTTCGCATGAAGTCGACCTGATCCGAAACAACATCAAGACGCCCTATGCGGACCAGTTCAGCCTGGGCATCCGCAACCGGATCGGCGACTGGAACACCCAGGCGACCCTGTCCTACATTGCCAGCTACGACGGCATCTACGGCCATTGGGGCGCGCGCTATGCCAATGGTGCCTTCTACCAGAATGGCAGCCAGTGGGGTGCGCAGGGCGTGCCGGGCATCGGCTCGCTGATCCTGTGGGACAACGGCTTCAAGGACCGCAACCTCCAGGTCTCTCTGGCGGCGCAGAAGCCCTACACCAAGGAATCGGGCTGGAGTGCGACTGTCTCCTACACCTATTCGGCGGCGGCGCAGAACAACTCCTACGCCTATGGGTCGGCCGGGAACATGTACATGTTCGACTATCCGACGATCAACGGCTACCCGATGCAGCGGTCGACTGCCGTGCCGCGGCACCGGCTGGTGGTGGCGGGCACCTATGATCTGCCCTGGGGCATTCAGTTCGGCGGCAAGCTGTCGCTGGCGACGTCGCAGTCGGTCAGCCAGATCTATGGCTGCAATACCGGCATCCCTGGCTGTAACCCGTACAACTCCATTGGTGGCGGCACCGCCGGGATTGCCATCCTCAAGCCAAGCGATTTCCTTGGCTACAAGGATATCGACGTGCAGTTGACCAAGAACTTTACCCTGGTCAGCGGCGTTACCGCCTATGGCCGCGTCGACATACTGAACCTGTTCAACTGGAAGAACTATGATCCGTTGGCGATCACTACGACCAGCAATAACGGGATACCTGTATCCGCCGCGTACAACCCGAACGGTTCTATCGTCGGAACCCCCTTCACGGTGAAGTTCTCGGCCGGGGTGCGGTTCTGATCTAGCCCATGACTGGGGGTGCTCCGTCGGTCCTTGTGCCGCCGGAGCGCCCCTTTTCTTTTCCGCTATCTGCTGTGACCTGCCCCTTGCGTGTACTGGTTCGGCTGCGCCGCGGGCGGTATGACGGCGTGTCGTTTTCTTCGGGGGTATGATGGCGCAGCAATCGACCAGCGCACCGATCCGCAGCATTGCGGTCATCGGCGGAGGCTCTGCCGGCTGGATGGCAGCCGCAGCCATTTCGAAGTCCTTCGGGCGCAGCATCCGCGTCACGCTTGTCGAATCTGAAGAAATCGGCCTGATCGGCGTGGGCGAGGCGACCGTGCCGCACTTGTCCGCCTTCAATCGCTTGCTTGAAATCAACGAGGCGGAATTCGTCCGCCAGACGCAGGGCACGTTCAAGCTGGGCATCCAGTTCAACGACTGGGGCAAGATCGGCGACAGCTATGTCCATGGCTTCGGCACGATCGGGCGCGATCTGGGGCTGATGCCGTTCCACCAATATTGGCTGAAGGCGCGCGCGGCGGGCAAGGCGAAGGATATCAGCGCCTATTCGCTCAACACGGTGGCCGCGCCGCTCGGCAAGTTCATGGTGGCGCCCGGCGATGCGCCGCCCAATTCGCCGCTCGCCGAAATTGCCTATGCCTATCATTTCGATGCGGTGCGCTATGCCGCCTTTCTGCGCCGCCGTGCCGAAGCCCAGGGTGTGGCGCGGATCGAAGGCAAGGTGATCGCGGTCAACCGCAACGGCGAGAGCGGCTTTGTCGACAGCGTTACCCTGGAAAGCGGCGCCGCCGTTGCGGCCGATCTGTTCATCGATTGCACGGGCTTTCGTTCGTTGCTGCTCGGCGATGCGCTGGGGGTCGGCTTTGAGGACTGGACGCACTGGCTGCCGTGCGACCGGGCGCTTGCCGTGCCGTGCGAAAAGGTCGGTCCGCCGACGCCCTATACGCGCTCGACGGCGCGGGCTGCGGGATGGCAGTGGCGCATTCCGCTGCAGCACCGCACCGGCAACGGCTATGTCTATGCCAGCAACGCGATCAGCGATGACGAGGCCGCCGCCTTCCTGCTCGCCAATCTGGATGGCAAGCCGCTCGGCGATCCCCGGCTGATCCGATTCACCACCGGCAAGCGGCACAAATTGTGGGACAAGAATGTCGTTGCGCTCGGCCTTGCCGGGGGCTTTATCGAGCCGCTGGAATCGACCGCGATCTTCCTCATCCAGTCGGGCATCAACCGGCTGATGGCGCTGTTCCCGGATACGGCGTGCGACGAGGCGCTGCGCAACACCTATAACGAACAGGCGCAGTTCGAATATGAGCGCATCCGCGATTTCATCATCCTGCATTATTGCGCCACCACCCGCGACGATTCCGCATTCTGGAATCATGTGCGCACCATGGACATCCCCGACAGCCTGCGCGCCTATATCGATCTGTTCCGCGCCAACGGGCAGTTTTTCCGCAACGGCACCGAGATGTTCGGCCTGACGAGCTGGGTGCAGGTGATGCTGGGCCAGGGCATTGAGCCGCGCGCCTATCACCCGGCGGTCAACTGGGTGCGTGACGAGGACATGCTCGGGCTGGTCGGCCATGTCGAAAAGGTGATCGAGGCGAATGTCGGGCTGATGCCGCCGCACGAGGCGTTCATCGCCCGCCACTGTGCAGCGCGCGTCGACGGGTAAGGGCGCATCACGGATTCACCAGGGTGTCCCCCGGCGCCCTGGTGGAGGGCGGCCCCTGCCGCCCGAACGGACCCGGCCCGCGCCTTCGCGGGCCGGGTTTCGCTATCGCACTCAGGCCGGCGCGCGGTCGAGCCAGCCGCCGTGGAATCCGGCGCGACGCAGGCCCCGCAGGATCGGCGGCGAACGGCGCATCACGCGCCACACCGCCTCGCTGCGATAATTGGCGATCGCCATCAGGATCGGGCCCTGGTCGATCCCCAGCCAGTCGGTCGCGACCCAGCCATGCGTTGCGTCCACGCTGCCGGTGTCGAGCTTCACGCGTGTGTCGCGGAAGCTGGGGTTGAACGAATCGCGAAAGCCATAGTCGCCATAGAGGCGCGGGTCAGCCTTGGCGCGGCGATGGAGCGCCAGCCCGGCCGGAATGGCGATTTCGGGTGCGAAGGCGAGCGAGCCCAGCGCACCTGTGGGGGCAAGGGTGCCGTCGTCAAAGCCATCCGGCTCGTCGATCGGGCCGCGCGCGCTATAGCCGCGATAGGCTGCATCCGCGCCGTGGCCGGCGGCCGGGAAATTGCCCGGCCCGTCGCACGCCGTCAGGCCCCAGATGTCGCGGCCATAGCCTGACCAGCGCATCGGGTTGCGGATGCAATAGGCGCGGTTGGCGAAGGTCTCGCGACGGCTGTTCTCGAAATAGTCGAACCCCGCCGCGCGCATCGGCGCGTCGTAAATGCCGCGGAAATCGACCCAGGCCTCGGTATATTGGTGGCCGAACAGCGGCGCGAAGGCCAGGCGGCGGGTGGCCCCTTCGCCGCGCCAGAAGCGCGGATAGGGCGCACACCAGGCCTGCCAGCTGTCGTCGCGCGCGGCATGGCGCGTCGATCCCAGTGCCAGCAGATAGACCAGCTTGCCCTCGTTATACCCATCCCAGGGGCGGTCGATGAAACCCTTTTCGGGATGCCAGCCCATCGAAATCGGGGTGCGTTCCTGCTGGAACCAGTCCCATTCGGCGCGCTCGACCAGATCATAGGCAAGGTGGCGGATTTCGGCTTCGACCGGATCGGCGCGGTCAAACCAGCCGGCAGCGAACAGCGCGCCCATATGGAACAGCGAGGTATCGACGGTCGACAGCTCGCAGCGGCCATAGCGCAGGCCGGTCTGCATATCGAGGAAATGGTAGAAGAAGCCGCGATGCCCCGCCACGCCTTCGCGCGCATCGCTCATCGGCAGGCCGCTGAGGAAGCGCAGCGTGGTGACGGTGCGGTCGCGTGCGGCGCGGCGGCTGATCCAGCCCCGTTCCACGCCCAGCGGATAGGCGGTCAGCGCAAACCCCACCGCCGCAATCGAGCAGAAGGCGGGCGTCGGCCACCGATCAGGCACCATGCCGTTGGCGGCATTGGTCCGTTCCCAGAAAAAGCGGAAGGTGCGGTGCTCCAGATCGTCGAAAAACGCAGGGAGCGCGGGCCGTGCGGCGGGAGCCGCGATCGCCGGCAGTGCGGCGGCGCCGATCGCGCCGGCAACACTGCTCCCCGCGGCGCACAGGGCGGCGCGCCGGTTCATTCCTTCGGGCATTCCAGTCTCCTCAACGCGCGGTCTGGCTGGTTCCTCGTTCGATCAGCCGCGTTTCACAAAGTTCGGTGCCAATGGCAGGTTCGTCGTCCGCATCGATCTGCGCCACCAGCGCCTCGACAGCGCGCGAGCCCATCGCCGCGATGTCGATCCGCACGGTGGTAAGGTCGGCGAACCGCGCCAGCGGCACGTCGTCAAAGCCGGTAACGGCCACCTGACCGGGCACCGCCAGCCCTGCTTCGCGCAGGGCCTGCATCGCGCCCAGCGCCATCATGTCGTTGCCGGCGATGATCGCGTCCAGCGGCGCACCTTCGGCCAGCAGCATGCGGGCCAGCGCCACGCCGCTTTCCTCGCGGAAATCGCCGTTCAGCACGCGCTGCGGCAGCTCGGGTGCCAGCGCGGTCATCGCGGCGCGATAGCCCTCTGCCCGCTCGCGCGCGTCGATATTGGCCGGGTCGCCGCCCAGATGGACGATCGCGCGGCGTCCGCCCGCCAGCAGATGTTGTACCACCGCCCCAATGCCGCTGCGATTGTCAACGCGGAGCGCGAAATGGTCGTCGGTCTCGGGGCTGTTGATCAAGACGGTCGGCAGCGCCTGGGGCAGGGTGGATTCGCGCTCGGCGGCATCGAGCTGCGGCGCCATCACGATCAGCCCGTCGACGCGGCCGCGCATCGCCGCGAGTGCCTGGCGCGCCAGCACCGGGTCGGCAAGCATGCTGGACAGCAGCAGCACATAACCCTGCTCACGCGCTGCGGCCTCCATGCCGCGCACCAGCTCGCTGAAGAACTCGCCATAAATGCCCGGCAGCACGACGCCCAGCGCGTGGCTGCGTGCGGTGCTGAGGCTGCGCGCGCCGGCATGCGGCGTGTAGCGCAGGTCGCGCATGGCCGTTACCACCTTGTCGCGCGTCTCGGCCTTTACGCTGGCATGGCCATTGAGCACACGCGATACCGATGCCACCGACAGGCCGGCGATCCGGGCGACATCACGAATGGTGGCCGTGGATCGGCTCAAGCTTTTTTCCTCCCGACGCAGACTTTGCCAGCGCATTTTTAGGCGCGCCGCCGAGGATTGCCAACATTGCGACGAGCCAATAAGTAACCGGTTACAACAATCGGTCAACTGTTATGCAGCGGGCATTTTGATGCATCGCGCCAGCGGGCCATGGGAGAGAGACACGAAATGGCCATTGCTACCGTCTCGAGACGCGGCGCCATCACTGCGCTGGGCCTCGCCAGTGCCTGGGTGGCCAGTCCCTTGCGGGCTGCGCTGGTGCAGGCACATGCGTCGCTCAGCCCTCGCCACAGCGCGATGATCGACGCGCTGATGGCGCGGATGACGCTGGAGGAAAAGGCCGGGCAGCTGACGCTGCGTGCCTCGGCCTGGGGCGGCGACCGCGCCGCCGGGTTCAATCCGCCGGCTTCGGGCAATTTCGACAAGCAGGTTGAGGACGCAGTCGCCGGGCGGCTGACCGGCGTGTTCAACGGCAATGGCGCAGTGATGGCGCAGCGCATGCAGCAGGCGGTAATGACGCGATCGCGGCTGAAAATTCCGCTGCTGTTCGCCGCCGATGTCGTCCATGGCCATCGCACCATCTTCCCCAGCCCGACCGGCGAAGTGGCGAGCTTCGAACCCGAACTGGCCGAACGCACCGCCCGCATCGCCGCCTATGAAGGGGCGGGCGCCGGCATCGACTGGACCTTCTCGCCGATGGTCGACATCGCGCGCGACCAGCGCTGGGGCCGCGCGATGGAAGGCGCCGGTGAGGATGTGCTGCTCGGCCGGCTGTTCGCCGCCGCGCGCGTGCGCGGGTTCCAGGGCAAGGATCTGGCCGCCGACGATGCGATGATGGCCTGTGCCAAGCATTTCGCGGGCTATGGCGCCGTCGAGGCCGGGCTCGATTACAACAGAGTCGACATGTCGGAGCGGACGCTGCGCGAAACCTATTTCCCGCCCTTTCAGGCGGCGTTCGATGCCGGGTGCGGCACCACCATGGCGTCGTTCAACGAAATTTCGGGCATGCCCTCCACGGCGAACCACTGGCTGCTGACCGACGTGCTGCGCGGCGAGTGGAAATTCCCCGGCGTGGTCGTGTCCGATTATACGGGCGATGAGGAACTGATCGCGCACGGTGTCGCCGCCGATGGGCGCGACGCGGCGCGTCTGGCGCTGATTGCGGGCGTCGACATGAGCATGGAGAGCAACCTCTATATGCTCCACCTGCCTGAGCTGGTCCGTTCCGGTACGGTGTCCGAGGCGCTGGTCGATCGTTCGGTCCGCCGCGTGCTGGCGATGAAGGCGATGCTCGGGTTGTTCGACGATCCGTTTCGCCGCATCGATCCGGCGCGCGAAAAGGCCCGCTCCCGCAAGCCGGCGTCGATCGCGCTGGCGCGCGAGGCGGCGTGCAAGTCGATCGTAATGCTGCGCAATCAGGGCGATCTGCTGCCGCTTGCGAAATCGGCAAAGGTGGCGTTGGTCGGCCCGTTTGCCACTGGCCAGCACGACTTGATCGGCGGCTGGTGCGTCTATGGCGACGATGCGCAGGCCGTGGCGCTCGACACCGGCATGAAGGCGGCCGGCGGACAGGTGACGGTGGTGGAAGGCTGCAAGCCGGATGCCGCGATCCCCGGCGGAATCGAAGCAGCCGTCGCCGCGGCGCGCGCCGCCGATGTCGTGGTGCTGGCGGTCGGCGAGCCGCAGGACTGGTCGGGCGAGGCGCAGTCTCGCACCGAAATCACTATTCCCGATGCGCAACAGGCGCTGGCGGAGGCACTCGCTGCCACCGGCAAGCCGATGGTGGTGGTGCTGAAGAACGGCCGGGCGATGGCGCTGGAAGGCGCGATCCGCGATGCCGCGGCATTGCTCGTCACCTGGCAGCTCGGCTCGGAGACCGGCAACGCGATTGCCGATATTCTGTACGGCGTGCACGGCCCCAGCGGCCGTCTGCCGGTCAGCTTTCCGATCGCCGGGGGGCAGGAGCCGTACCATTATGACCACAAGCCGACCGGCCGTCCCAATGGGGACGGGCTGCTTGAATCGTTCAAGACGCATTATCGCGGCCTGCCCAACGAAGCGCTGTTCCCGTTCGGCCACGGCCTGACCTATGGCCGGATCGCCTATAGCGACCTGAAGCTCGCCGCGGTGATGGCATGGGAGGGCGCGCTGACCGTCAGTGCCACGCTGACCAACCATGGCAGCCGCGCCGCCGTGGAAGTGGCGCAGCTCTACATTCACGATCGGGTAGCGAGCGTCACCCGGCCGGTGCGCCAGCTCAAGGCGTTCGCCAAGGTGCCGCTGGCCCCGGGCGAGAGCCGGGTGGTGCAGTTCACGCTGCGTCGCGCCGATCTGGAATTTTTCGGCCTCGCCAATCGCCGTACGGTCGAGCCGGGGCAGTTCGATATCTGGGTGGCGCCGTCGGCACAGGCGGAAGGGGTGCGGGGCAGCTTCACCTTGCAGGCGGCCTGAACCCGCAGCGACGGTGTTACCGCCCGCCGCGATAGGCGGGCAGGCCCAGCTTCCAGATGATCGCCGCCGCCCGCAGCGCAAACCCTGCTGCTGCGGCGGCCAGCCCGGCGGCGAGGGGCGGCATGCCCAGCAGGCTGAGCGCGACATAGACCGAGGAGGCGAGCGCAGCTGCCGTCACATAGAGTTCCGGCCGCATCAGGATCGACGGCTCGCCGGCCAACACGTCGCGAATGATGCCGCCGACGCACGCCGTCACCACGCCCATCACCGCGGCCGGCACCGGCGGGATGCCATAGCCGAGCGCCTTGGCCGCGCCGAACGCGGCATAGGCGGCAAGCCCCAGCGCATCCAGCCAGGCAAAGGTCCGGTCGTTCCACCAATGCTGCGGCGTGAACCAGACGATCAGCGCCATCGCCAGGCACAGGCTGGCGACGGTCGCATCGTGCACCCAGAACACCGGCGCACCGATCAGCAGGTCGCGCACCGTGCCGCCGCCGACGCCGGTGATCAGCGCGAAGAAAGTTGCCGTCACCATCGTCTGGTCGCGCCTTGTGGCCGCCAGCGCACCCGTGGCGGCGAACACGGCGATGCCGAACAGGTCGAGCCAGGGCAGGATCGGGCCGATCTGGGGGACGGGAACGGGCATGGTCCGTCTTTGGCGCGGCGCATCGCGACAAGTCAAACGGGGTCTGGCGATACGCGCGCTGCTGGGGCAAATAGCGGGCCATGCAACGTACGGAATCTCCGCTGATTGTGATGGCGGTCTGTCTCGCGGCGCTCGCCGGGTTCGTCGATGCGCTTGCCTATACCTGTTTCGGTGGCTTCTTCGCTTCGTTCATGAGCGGCAACTCGACCCGGCTCGGCGTCGGGCTGGGTGCCTATGTGCCGGGCGACGCGGCCATGGCGGCAGCGCTGGTGATGAGTTTCGTGGCCGGTGTGATCCTGTCGAGCGTGCTCGTGCGGGCGCGGCCGGCGGCGCATCACGGTGCAGTGATGGCGGTGGTGACCTTGCTGCTGCTGCTCGCCGCGATCGTCGCCAGCATCGCGCCGGGGCCGCAGGTGCTGTTGCTGCTCGCGGCAGCGATGGGCACCGAAAATGGCGTGTTCAACCGCGACGGCGAAGTGACGATCGGCGTGACCTACATGACCGGATCGCTGGTCAAGATGGGTCAGAAGCTGGGCGCTGCGCTGATGGGCGACCGCGACCCGTTCGGCTGGGTGCCGTTCCTGGCGCTGTGGCTGGGCTTTGTCGCCGGCGCGGTATCGGGCGCATCGGCGCAGTTCCGCTGGGGCTGGGGCGCGCTATGGCTGGCGCCGATGGCGGCAGCGGTGCTGACGGTAGCGGTGTCGCGGGTTACGCGGCGGCTGCGGGGGTAGGCTCGAAAACGTTCACCCTCACCCTTCCGCGGCTGCGCCGCTCCGTCCCTCTCCCAAAGGGAGAGGGAGATATACACCTCTCCCTTTGGGAGAGGGAGGGTGAGGGTGGCTTACCCTCAGATATGGATCGGCTTGCCGCGCACGCCCATTGCCGCTTCCTTGATCGCCTCGGAATGCGTCGGGTGGGCGTGGCAGGTATAGGCGATGTCCTCGCTGGTCGCGCCGAACTCCATCGCTTGCGCGGCCTGGGCGATCATCGTGCCGGCGACGCTGGCGATCACCCATACGCCGAGCACGCGGTCGCTCTTGGCATCGGCGATGATCTTCACGAAGCCGTCGGGCTCGTGATTGGTCTTGGCGCGGCTGTTGGCGAGCATCGGGAACTTGCCGACCTTCACTTCGCCGCGTTCCTTGGCCGCTTCCTCGGTGAGGCCGACGCCGGCGATTTCGGGCCAGGTGTAGACGACGCTGGGGATCACGTCGTGGTTCACGATGCCGGTCAGGCCGGCGATGTTCTCGGCGACGGCAATGCCTTCGTCCTCGGCCTTGTGGGCGAGCATCGGGCCGGGGATCACGTCGCCGATCGCCCACACGCCATCGACCTTGGTGCGGAAGCTGTGGTCGGTCTCGATCTGGCCGCGCTGGTTGGTGGCGAGGCCGATCTTGTCGAGCGCCAGCCCGTCGGTGTTCGGACGGCGGCCGATAGACACCAGCACGCAATCGGCTTCCAGCGTCTCGGCAGCGCCGCCGGCGGCGGGCTCGAGGGTGAGGGTGGCCTTGTCGCCGTTCACCGCCACGCCGGTCACCTTGGTGCCCAGCTTGAACTCGATGCCCTGCTTCTTGAAGATCTTGTTGGCTTCCTTGCGGACGTCGCCGTCCATGCCGGGCAGGATCTGGTCGAGATATTCGACGCAGGTGACCTTGGCGCCCAGGCGGCGCCACACGCTGCCCAGCTCAAGCCCGATCACACCGCCGCCGATGACGACCATGTGCTCGGGCACCTTGGGCAGTTCGAGCGCGCCGGTCGAATCCACGACGACCTTCTGGTCGATCGTCACGCCCGGCAGCGGGGTGACCGACGAGCCGGTGGCGATGACGATGTTCTTGGCGGTGACCTTCTGGTCGCCCACCGAGACGGTGTGTGCGTCCTCGAAGCTGGCGCGGCCCTTCAGCCAGGTGACCTTGTTCTTCTTGAACAGGAATTCGATGCCGCCGGTCAGCTGCTTCACCGCGTCGCGGCGCTGGCCGTGCATGGTGTCGAGGTCGAGCTCGGGCGTGACCTTGACGCCCATCTTCGCCATCGCGCCATTGGCGGCGGCGTCGAAATATTCCGACGCATGGAGCATCGCCTTCGAAGGAATGCAGCCGACGTTGAGGCAGGTGCCCCCAAGCGTCTCGCGGCTTTCTGCGCAGGCGGTCTTCAGGCCCAGCTGCGCGGCACGGATCGCAGCGACATAGCCGCCGGGGCCGGCACCGATCACCAGGACGTCGAAATCATATTCAGCCATTTTATGCTCCATGCGTGCTCCGGCATCGGCGGGAGCGCAGGGGGGTGGCCCAAAAGGGCGTTGCGCCCCCGCTTCGGGCGGGGGCGCAAGGGAATTACAGGTCGATCAGCAGCCGGGTCGGATCCTCGATCGCGTTCTTGATCGCGACGAGGAAGGTCACGGCTTCACGGCCGTCGATCAGGCGGTGGTCGTAGCTGAGCGCGAGGTACATCATCGGGCGGACGACGACCTGACCGTTGCGGACCACAGGACGATCCTCGATCCGGTGCAGGCCCAGCACAGCCGACTGCGGCGGGTTGATGATCGGCGTCGACATCAGCGAGCCGAACACGCCGCCGTTGGAGATGGTGAAGGTACCACCCTTCATTTCGTCCATCTTCAGCGTGCCGTCCTTGGCGCGCTTGCCGAAATCGCCGATCGTCTTTTCGATGCCGGCGACCGACAGATCCTGCGCATCGCGGATCACCGGCACGACCAGGCCCTGCGGGGCCGAGACCGCGACCGAGATGTCGCAATAATCGTGATAGACGATCTCATCGCCCTCGATCGAGCCGTTTACGCCGGGGATGTCCTTCAGCGCCATGCAGGCAGCCTTCACGAAGAAGCCCATGAAGCCCAGACGGACGCCGTGCTTCTTCTCGAACAGGTCCTTGTACTTGGCGCGCGCCTCGATCACCGCGCTCATGTCCACGTCGTTGAACGTGGTGAGCATCGCGGCGGTGTTCTGGGCTTCCTTCAGGCGCTTGGCGACGGTCTGGCGCAGGCGAGTCATCCGCACGCGCTCTTCCTTGCGACCACCGGTGGCGGCGGGCGCAGCGACCGGGGCAGTGTCCTGCGCCGGGCTGGCGGCAGGCTTGGCACTGGCGGCGGCAATCACATCTTCCTTGGTCAGGCGACCGTCCTTGCCGGTTCCCTGCACGGTGGAGGGATCGACGCCCGTTTCCAGAACCGCACGGCGCACCGAAGGCGACAGCGCAGCCGCATCGGCGGCAGGCGCCGGTGCAGCGGCCGGAGCGGGGGCAGCCGCAGGTGCAGCAGCCGGAGCAGCCGCAGCGCCTTCGCCAGCGATGATCGCGATCACGGCACCGACTTCGACGGTATCGCCGACCTTGACGATCTGTTCGCCCATCACGCCGGCGACCGGCGACGGGACTTCGACCGAGACCTTGTCGGTCTCGAGGCTGGCGATCGGCTCGTCGGCACGGACGGGATCGCCCGGATTCTTCAGCCATTCACCGACGGTTGCTTCGGTGATCGACTCGCCCAGCGTGGGGACTTTGACTTCGGTGGCCATTCTCAACCTTTCCGGGTGCGGCGGATTTCTTCGCGGACATTATGGCCGAGCGCGTCGGCAACGAGCGCGCCCTGCTCTGCGGTGTGGCGCTTCATCAGGCCGGTGGCGGGCGATGCCGCCGCGGCCCGACCGGCATAGCGCGGACGCTGCGGCTTGACGCGCGCATCGATCAGGCACTGCTCGATCAGCGGCTCGACGAAGAACCAGTAACCGTTGTTCTTCGGCTCTTCCTGCGCCCACACCACCTCTTCGAGGTTGGTCATGCGCTTCAGCCGTTCGGTCAGCGGCTCGCCAGGGAACGGGTAGAGCTGCTCGATCCGGACGATCGCCGTGTTCTTGTCGCCGGCGGCGTCGCGCGCTTCCATCAGGTCGTAGGAGACCTTGCCGGTGCAGAGCACGAGGCGCTTCACGTCGGTGTCCGCCGGCGCGTTGGGGTCCGACAGGATCCGCTTGAAGTGGCTGTCGCCCAGGAACTCCTCGGCGCTGGAGACCGCCAGCTTGTGGCGGAGCAGCGACTTGGGCGTGAACTGGATCAGCGGCTTGCGGAAGTTGCGGTGCATCTGCCGGCGCAGCAGGTGGAAGTAGTTGGCCGGCGTGGTGATGTTCACCACCTGCATATTGTCCTGCGCGCAAAGCTGCAGGAACCGCTCCGGACGCGCCGAGCTGTGCTCGGGGCCCTGACCTTCGTAACCGTGCGGCAGCAGCATCACCAGGCCGTTGGCACGGAGCCACTTGGCCTCGCCCGACGCGATGAACTGGTCGATCATGATCTGCGCGCCGTTCACAAAGTCGCCGAACTGCGCTTCCCACAGCACCAGCGCCTTCGGATCGGCAAGCGCATAGCCATATTCGAAGCCGAGCACGCCATATTCGCTGAGCGGCGAGTCGAGCACCTCGAAGCTGCCATGCGGCACCGTGGTGAGCGGCACATATTTGGCTTCGGTCTTCTGGTCGACCCAGACGGCATGGCGCTGCGAGAAGGTGCCGCGGCCCGAATCCTGGCCGGACAGGCGCACGGTATAGCCTTCCGAGAGCAGCGAGCCGAAGGCAAGCGCTTCGCCGGTCGCCCAGTCGAAATTGGCGCCGGACTTGAACATCTCGCGCTTGGCGTCGAGCACGCGACCCAGAGTTTTGTGGATCTCGAGGCCCTCGGGAACCGTGGTCAGGGTGCGGCCGAGGCTGTCGAACAGCTTCTTCTCGATGCCGGTCTCGACATTGCGCCGCGCGCCTTCGCCGTCCGACGGCGCGCCGAGGCCCGACCAGCGGCCGGCGAACCAGTCTGCCTTGTTCGGCAGATAGGTCTTGCCCGCCTCGAACTCGCCTTCGAGCAGCGTGTTGAACTGGTTGGTCTTCTCGTCGATGAAACCCTGATCGACCACGCCTTCTGCGATCAGCTTCTGACCATAGATGCTGCTGACACCGGGGTGCTGGCGGATCTTCTGGTACATCAGCGGCTGCGTGAAGCCGGGCTCGTCGCCTTCATTGTGGCCGAAGCGGCGATAGCACCACATGTCGATCACGATGTCGCGGTGGAAGGCCTGGCGGAACTCGATCGCCACCTTGCACGCGAAGGTCACGGCTTCGGGGTCGTCGCCGTTGACATGGATGATCGGCGCCTGGACGCCCTTGGCGACATCCGACGGATAGGGCGAGGAACGCGCGAATTGCGGGCTCGTCGTAAAGCCGACCTGGTTGTTGATGACGAAATGGATGCAACCGCCGGTATTATAGCCGCGGATGCCGGAGAAGCCGAGCGTCTCCCACACAATGCCCTGGCCCGCGAACGCTGCGTCGCCGTGGATCAGCACCGGCAGCACCTGATCGTGCTTTTCCAGGTCGCCACGGATCGTCTGCAGCGCGCGCGCCTTGCCGAGCACGACCGGATCGGCCGCCTCAAGGTGCGAGGGGTTGGCGACCAGCGACATATGGACGCTGATGCCGTCGAACTCACGGTCGGTGGAGGTGCCGAGATGGTATTTCACGTCGCCCGAACCGCCGACATCCTCGGGGTTGGCCGAGCCGCCGCCAAATTCGTGGAAGATGACGCGGAACGGCTTCGCCATCACGTTGGCGAGCATGTTCAGGCGGCCGCGATGGGCCATGCCATACACAATCTCGCGGACGCCCTGCTGGCCGCCGTACTTGATGATCGCTTCCATCGCCGGGATCATCGATTCGCCGCCGTCGAGGCCGAACCGCTTGGTACCGACATATTTCTTGCCGAGGAACTTTTCCCACTGCTCGGCTTCGATCACCTTGGACAGGATGGCCTTCTTGCCATCCGGCGTGAAGGTGATCGCCTTGTCCTTGCCTTCCATGCGCTCCTGAAGGAAGCGGCGCTCCTCCACGTCGGAGATGTGCATATATTCCAGGCCGACATTGCCGCAGTAATTGGCCTGGAGGATTGCCACGATCTCACGCACGGTGGCCTGCTGCAGCCCCAGCGTGCCGCCCAGATAGATCGGGCGATCGAGGTCGGCACCGGAGAAGCCGTGATATTCCGGCGTCAGGTCGGCAGGCAGGTTCTGGCGGGCAAGGCCCAGCGGGTCGAGATTGGCGGCCAGGTGCCCACGCACCCGATAGGTGCGGATCAGCATCATCGCGCGGATCGAATCTTCCGCGGCCTTGGTCACGTCCGCGGTCGAGGCGGCGGGCGCCGCCGGCTTGGCCGGGGCGCCGCCCTTGGCGGGCTTGGGCGCCGGCTCCATCTGGGTGGGATCGAGACCGGCGGTGAGCGCGTCGGTCTCGGTCAGCGGCCAGTTCGGACGCTGCCAGCTGGGGCCGGAGGCCGTGTTTTCGAGGCCCTCGAACCAGGCGCGCCAGCTTGGTTCGACCGATGCCGGATCGCTCTTGTAGCGCCGGTACAGAGTCTCGACGAAGGCGGGGCTTACGCCGCCAGCGATGTCGTCGAAGTCGAGGCCTTCATAGCCCATGATCACAGTTCCGTTCGTGTTAGCGCTCCCATCCCACCTATATAGGAGCGCTCCCGTTGCAGTTTAGCCCTTGAGCACTTCCATCAGCGTCTCGCCGAGCAGCGAGGGGCTGGGGGAGACACGGATGCCGGCGGCTTCCATCGCCGCGATCTTGTCTTCGGCGCCGCCCTGGCCGCCCGAAACGATCGCGCCGGCATGGCCCATGCGGCGGCCCGGAGGCGCGGTGCGACCCGCAATGAAACCGGCCATCGGCTTCTTGCGGCCACGCTTGGCCTCGTCGATCAGGAACTGCGCCGCTTCTTCTTCGGCCGAGCCACCGATTTCACCGATCATGATGATCGACTTGGTGGCTTCGTCGGCCAGGAACAGCTCGAGCACGTCGATGAAGTTGGTGCCGTTGACCGGATCGCCGCCGATGCCGACTGCGGTGGTCTGGCCGAGGCCCGCATTGGTGGTCTGGAACACCGCCTCATAGGTGAGGGTGCCCGAGCGCGACACGACGCCCACCGAACCCTTGGAGAAGATCGAGCCCGGCATGATACCGATCTTGCATTCGCCCGGCGTCAGCACGCCCGGGCAGTTCGGGCCGATCAGCCGCGACTTGGAACCGGAAAGGGCGCGCTTCACCTTGACCATGTCGAGCACCGGAATGCCTTCGGTGATGCACACGATCAGCGGCACTTCGGCGTCGATCGCCTCGAGGATCGAGTCGGCCGCGAAGGGCGGCGGCACATAGATGACGCTGGCGTCGGCGCCGGTCTTCGACTTGGCCTCGGCGACCGTGTCGAACACGGGCAGGCCGATATGCGTCGAACCGCCCTTGCCGGGGGTGACGCCGCCGACCATCTGCGTGCCATAGGCAAGCGCCTGTTCGGTATGGAAGGTGCCGGTGGCACCGGTCATCCCCTGGACGATGACCTTGGTGTTCTTGTCGACGAGGATGCTCATTCAGTTCGCCTTTTTCGGGTCG
This sequence comes from Sphingomonas sp. DMC8, assembly GCF_056314185.1. Taxonomy (NCBI): domain Bacteria; kingdom Pseudomonadati; phylum Pseudomonadota; class Alphaproteobacteria; order Sphingomonadales; family Sphingomonadaceae; genus Sphingomonas; species Sphingomonas sp. DMC8. The sequence continues at coordinate 198,835 of NZ_JBQUYV010000004.1, forward strand.
CTGGGAGGGGCTGGGGTATAGGAGCGCAGCGCAATCCAGCCGCCATAGGTGGCAAGCGAGAATTGCGTCGCTCCGGGAGGCGAGGCGACGAAGGTTGCGCCGTCGGGCTTGGACGCGGGCAGCGCATAGAGCGGCACCTTGTCTTCGCCCGGCAGCACGATCTTGCGTGCCGTCAGATAATCGTCGCCGGAACCCAGCCACAGGACGAGGCAGGAATCGGCGATAGGGCCGGCGACGGTGCCGGCCTTGGGGACGAACAGATAGATATTGCCGCCGGCGATGCGGTAGATGCTGTTGGGCACCGCCGCCGGCGCCGGCACGGGCGCCTTCAGCGCGTCCGCCGCATCTGCCGCGCCGGCCTTGCCAACGGTTCGCTGGGCTGCCGGGGGCAGCGTGGGAAAACTGGCCGGTTCGGCCATGCCGCGCGACAGCTTCGCGCTGCCGCCCATGCACACCGCACGGAACAGCTCGACCGGCTCCGTCGGCGCGACGGCAACCGCTTCCTGGGCGGAAGCGGCCGCCGGCGCGACGAGCAGCGCCGGGAGGATCAGCCGAGCGAGGAGTCGATTGACTTGCATGCAGCGACCAGCTCCTTGACCGCGTCGACCGAGACGTCGAAATTCTGCTTCGCAGCAGCGTTCAGCTCGATCTCGACGATGCGTTCGACGCCCTCGGCGCCGATCACGATCGGCACGCCGACATACATGTTGTCGACGCCATACTGGCCGGTCAGGTGCGCGGCACAGGGCAACAGGCGCTTCTTGTCCTTCAGATAGCTCTCGGCCATCGCGATCGCGCTGGTGGCCGGGGCATAGAAGGCCGAGCCGGTCTTGAGCAGGCCGACGATCTCGCCGCCGCCCGAACGGGTACGGGCGACGATGGCGTCGATGCGCTCCTGAGTCGACCAGCCCATCTTGATCAGGTCGGGCACCGGGATGCCGGCAACGGTCGAATATTCGATCACCGGGACCATGGTGTCGCCGTGGCCGCCGAGCACGAAGGCCGTGACGTCTTCGACCGAAACCTTGAATTCCTCGGCGAGGAAGTGGCGGAAGCGTGCCGAGTCGAGCACGCCGGCCATCCCGACCACCTTCTGGTGCGGCAGCCCGGAGAATTCGCGCAGCGCCCAAACCATCGCGTCGAGCGGGTTGGTGATGCAGATAACGAAGGCGTCCGGTGCGTGGGCGGCAATGCCTTCACCGACGGCCTTCATGACCTTCAGGTTGATGCCCAGCAGGTCGTCGCGGCTCATGCCCGGCTTGCGCGGCACGCCAGCGGTGACGATGCAGACGTCGGCGCCGGCAATGTCCTCATAGCTGTTCGCGCCCTTGAGGTTGGCGTCGAAGCCTTCGACCGGACCCGACTGAGCGATGTCGAGCGCCTTGCCCTGCGGCGTACCTTCGGCGATGTCGAACAGGACGATGTCGCCCAGTTCCTTCATCGCGGCGAGGTGCGCGAGGGTGCCGCCGATCATGCCAGAGCCGATCAGCGCGATCTTCTTGCGGGCCATGGAATCTCCTTGGTTCGTCCAAGCAAAGCGGCCGCACGAGGCGCGCGCCGCGAAAGCGGAGGCGGGATAGGCCCATAATAGCGCGGCTGCAACCCGGGATTCGGTGTAGCGTGCAGATTATTTTTGCAATTTGTTCGCAGAAGCAATAACAGCCTCGACCCGCAGATTTGCGTGCTGCGGGCGTGTCGGCTTCTCCGCGACAGGCGCCAGCGTACCCGCTATAATGTGCCCGAGGCAGCCGCCCGTGCAGCGGCTGCGGTAGGGGGTGGGATGCGGAAAGCGCCAGATTTCAGCCGGTTGCGAATTACCGTCGCCACGTCGGTGGCGTTGCTGGCGGCCGGCTGTGGCCGCAGTGATGTCGCCGATCAGCCGGTGCGCTATTGCACCGATTTGAGCGGTCGTCGGATCGACGACGCGAATTGCAACCATCCCTCCTATTGGGGCGGCGCGCATTATTATTATGTCGGCCGCGGTGCCCATATTCCCGCGATCGGGCAGCCGGCGTTCGGCGGGTCGAACCAGGCTGCGGCGGGCGTTCGCTACACGACGCCGGAAGGGGTGACGCGCGGCGGTTTCGGGCGGATCGGCGCCTTCTTCGGCAGCAGGGGCGGCTGATGCAGCGCACGCCTGTCCCGCCGCGCGACGACTGGCAGGCGCGGGTCGAATCGCTCGGCTTCGTCTGGCACAGCGTGGATGGTCGGCCCTATTGGGACGAAAGCGCCTGCTATCGCTTCACTGGCGTCGAGGTGGCGGAAATCGAGGCGGCGACGGCGGAGCTGTACCGGCTCTACCTCGCCGCCGGCGAACATATTCTCGCCGAGGGGCGGCTGGGCGAGCTGGGCATTCCGCGTCCCGCATGGGATGCGGTGGCGGCAGCGTGGGAAGCGGAGCCGCCGGCGCTCAATTTCGGACGGTTCGATCTTGGCTATGCCGGCGACGGCCCGCCCAAGCTGTTCGAGTTCAATTGCGACACGCCGACGAGCCTTTTGGAAGCCGCGGTGATCCAGTGGGACTGGAAGGAAGCGCTGTTTCCCGCGCTCGACCAGTATAACAGCCTGCACGAAGCGCTGGTGGCGCAGTGGCGGGCGATCGCGCCGTTGCTGGCGGGTCCGCAGGTGCATTTCGCCCATATGGCGGATGTAGCGGGCGAGGACGCCGTCACCATCGCCTATCTTCGCGACACGGCGGAAGAAGCGGGGCTGGCGACGCAGGCGATCGAAATGGCGGCAATCGGCTGGGACCAGGGACGGCGCTGCTTCGTCGACCTGGCCGACCGGCGGATCGATACGGCTTTCCACCTCTATCCGTGGGAATGGCTGCTCGCGGAGGATTTCGCGCCGATGCTGGTCGAAAGCCTCGCCACCACGCGCTGGATCGAGCCGATCTGGAAGGCCATGTGGAGCAACAAGGCGATCCTCCCGATCCTTTGGGAGCTGTTTCCCGGCCACCCCAATTTGCTCGAGGCGGGCACCCGGCCGATCGGCGGCAAGCAGGTGGCCAAGCCGTTGTTCGGACGCGAAGGCGCGAATGTCTCGATCCGGTTCGGCGATACCATTATCGCCGAGACCGAGGGCGATTATGTCGAACAGGGCTGGATCTACCAGCGCTTCCACCCCTTGCGCGATTTTGGTGCGGGTTATCCCGTGATCGGGGCGTGGATCGTCGATGGCGCGCCGGCCGGCATGGGGATTCGCGAGGATGGGCTGATCACCGGCAACCACGCCCGGTTCGTGCCGCACGTGATCGAGGGATAGCCCCCGCACCTGGTATCGCACGCAACAAAATAACATTGCCCGGCCGGGCGGGTGGCGTTATCCTCGACTAATACACATGTCTTGGGGGATATCCGCATGCGATTTCGTCGTTCTTTGTTGCTGGCGGGCGTTTGCGCCACGCTGGTGTCGGCATCGGCCCATGCCCAGACGGGCAAGCCGCGCTATGGCGCTTTCGGCGTCGACCTGACCGCGCAAAAGGCCGGGGTGAAGCCGGGCGATGATTTCTGGACCTTCGTCAATGGCGGCTGGGATGCGCGGACCGAGATTGCGCCCGACCGCGCCTCGGCCGGTTATGGCGTGCAACTGGTTCTCGAGGCCGAGGCGAATGTCCGCGACCTCTTGAACGAGATGGCAAAGAACCCCGCCGCCTATGGCAAAAGCGGCAGGCAGATTGGTGACTTCTATGCCAGCTGGATGGACGAGGCGGGTATCGAGGCGCGCGGTACGGCGCCGCTGAAACCCTATCTCGCCCGCATCGCCGGCGTACAGGACAAGACGGCATTGCAGGTACTGTTCGCCAGCATCGGCTATGCCTCGCCGGTTGAAGTCGGGATCAGCCCCGGTCTTGCCGACCCGACGCATTATACGGCGGTGGTCGGTCAGGGCGGCCTCGGCATGCCGCGCGACTATTTCCTGAAGGACGGGGAAAAGTTCGAGGCGTTCCGCAAGGCGTATCGCGCCTATGTGCAGCATATTCAGGAACTGGCCGGCATCCCCGACGCCGGCGCCAAGGCCGATGCCATCGTCGCGCTCGAAACCGCCATGGCCAAGGTGCAATGGTCGCCCGAGCAGAGCCGTAATATCGCCGCGCAGAACGATCCGCAGACGATCGCCGGGCTCACCGCCAAGGCGCCGGAATTCGACTGGGCGCTGATGCTCAAGACCGCCGGGATCGACAGCTCGCCGCAGATTCTGATGACCCAGAACACCGCGCTGATCGCGCTGGGCAAGCTGTTCGCCACCACCCCGCTCCAGACCTGGAAGGACTATCTCGCCTATCGCTTCGTCAGCGACCATGCGACCTTCCTGCCCAAGGCATTCGACCAGGCGCGGTTCGACTTCTATTCGAAGACGCTGTCGGGCGTGCAGGTGCAGCGCGAACGCTGGAAGCGCGGCGTGCAACTGGTCAATGGCGCGCTGGGCGAGGCAGTGGGCCGGGTCTATGTCGCCAAATATTACCCGCCGGCCGCCGAAAAGCAGATGGCCGAACTGGTCGAGAATCTGCGCGATGCCTATCGGGAACAGATTACCGCTTCGACCTGGATGGATGACGCGACCCGCAAGGGCGCGCTCGCCAAGCTGACGGCGTTTGAGCCGCGCATCGGGCATCCGGAGAAGTATGTCGACTATTCGTCGCTGCAGGTGCAGCGTGACGACCTGCTCGGCAATGTCATGCGGTCGGGCGAGTTCGAGCATCAGCTCGAACTGTCGCGCTTCCCCAAGCCGGTTGATCGCAGCCTGTGGGCGATGACGCCGCAGACGGTGAATGCCTATTACAACCCGTTCTCGAACCAGATCACCTTCCCGGCCGCGATCCTGCAGCCGCCCTTTTTCGACCCCAATGCCGATCCGGCCGTGAACTATGGCGCAATCGGCGCGATCATCGGCCATGAGATGGGCCATGGCTTTGACGATCAGGGCAGCCAGTTCGGGCCGACCGGCAAGTTCGAAAACTGGTGGACGGAAAAGGCGAAGACCGATTTCGCCGCGCGCACCAAGGCGCTGGCGGATCAGTATAGCAGCTATGAGGCTGTGCCGGGCCTGAAGGTGCAGGGCGGGCTGACGCTGGGCGAGAATATCGGCGATCTCGGCGGCGTTGAGGCTGCCTATGCCGCCTATCAGCGTTATCAGGCCAAACATGGTCAGGCCAAGGTGATCGACGGGCTGACAGGCGATCAGCGCTTCTTCCTTGCTTATGCCCAGGCCTGGCAGGCCAAGGTGCGCGACGATGCGCTGCGCCAGCAGGTGCTGACCGATCCGCACTCGCCGGCGAAGTTCCGGGTCAACGGCGTCGTCCGCAATGTCGATGCCTGGTACAAGGCCTTTAACATCCAGCCGGGCGACAAGCTGTACCTGCCGCCCGAGCAGCGCGTGCATATCTGGTAAAGCTGCATCGGCCCGGTGGAAACACCGGGCCGATTTGCTTTGCGGGCAGACAATACGATTGCACGAATTGCAATCGTACACGGAAATCATTGCAGTTGCGGGATCGGGCGCGAGCGACCAGATGCGCCTCCGCGTCGCTGCACTGCAGCATGCCAGTTCCCCGCCCAGAAGGCTCGATATCCGCGATGTTTTCCTTGATTGCCCTGTTCGTCGCCTGGCGTCGCCAGACTGCCGCGGCACCCGCGCCTGCCCTCGGCGTGGCCGGCAATGATTGCGAACCGCTGGAGATCCTGTTGCCGCAGGCGGCCTAGTCCCCCTCGTCCGGCTCTCCCCCTCTCTCTGCCGGACGAAAGGAAAAGGGGCGTCGCATCCCTTGGTGCGGCGCCCCTTTTCTGTTTTCTGCGTTACTTGCGTTCCGCGTCCGGATGCGTTCCCGGCGCCGCCGGTTCGGCCAGTTGCCCTTCGCCGGCCAGAGCGTGGCCAGTCTCATCCTTGCCGATCGTGTCCAGATGCATCAGCCGCGCGATCAACCAGCTGATCGGCACCGCGATCACGCCGATGACGATGATGTACCAGCCGATCGACCAATAGACATCGAGCACCCGTTCCGGACCGGCGCCTTCCCCGCCGGTTGCCTGGGCGATCCGGGCCGCCAGGAAATTGCCTGCCGCCGTCGACAGGAACCAGGTGCCCATCATCAGGCCGACCATCGACCCGGTCGAAAGGCGCGTCATGCTCGACAGGCCGACGGGCGAGAAGCACAGTTCGGCGGTCGAATGGAGCAGATAGAGCAGGATGACGAACAGCATCGGCGTCATCGCCCCACCCTTGCCCGCGCCCAGCACCAGCACGATGAAGCCGAGGCCGACTTGAATTAGGCCAAGCGCGAATTTGAGCGGCGCGCTGGGTTCCAGCCCGCGCTTGCCCAACCAGACCCACATCATGCCGAACAGCGGCGCCAGCGTGATAATCCAGAAGCTGTTGACCGACTGGAACCAGGATGCCGGCATTTCCCAGCCGAACAGATGGCGGTCGACGCGCTGGTCGGTGAAGACGTTCAGTGACGAACCGGCCTGTTCGAACAAGGCCCAGAAGAGCGGGCACAGCACGATCAGGTACAGTGCGCCGAAGATGCGATGGCGTTCCACCTTGGGCAGGGTGAATAGTGCCCGGTAGAAGATGTACAGGAATGTAAGGCCGAACGTGGCGAGCAACAGCGTGCCGACAAGGCCTTCGTCGCGGATCAGCAACCAGGACACGCCGACCGTGGCGAGCGCGCCCAGATAGATCAGCCATTCGCGCGAAAGGCCTATCGGCGTCCTTGCCGCGAGCAGCGCCGGCGCCGGCGGTGCGCCCGCCTCGTGCAGATCGCGGCGGAACAGCACGAACACCACCAGCCCCAGCAGCATGCCGATGCCCGCTGCACCGAAGCCCCAGGACCAGCCGACCCGCTCGCCCAGATAGCCGACCAGGATCGGGCCGATAAAGGCGCCCAGATTGATGCCCATGTAAAAGATCGAGAAGGCGCCATCACGCCGGGCGTCGTCGCGCGGATATAGCTGACCGACCAGCACCGAGATATTGGCCTTCAGGAAGCCGGTGCCGACGATGATGAAGGCCAGGCCGGCATAGAAGCCCTGGAGATAGCCGGCCTGCTCGCCCTTGGGGCCTTCGACCAGCGCGATCAGCAGGTGACCGGCGGCAATGAACAATCCGCCCGCCAGCACGGCCTTGCGCGCGCCCAGATATTTGTCGGCAAGATAGCCGCCGACCACGGGCGTGATGTACACCATCGAGGTATAGGCGCCGTACACCGCATAGGCAGGGCTTTCGGTGAACAGGAAATGCTTGGTCAGATAGAAGACCAGGATCGCCCGCATCCCGTAATAGGAAAAGCGCTCCCACATCTCCGCGAAGAACAGCATGAACAGCCCGCGTGGGTGCCCAAGCAAGGTTTTTGCCGTAGCGGGTACGCCCCCGCCCGTCGTCGGTGTCGCCATGCGCCCGATGATTCCCTTTTATAGCCTTGCAGGCCGTGCGGCCCGCCAAAGCGCGGCAGACTAGCGGCGAAAGCGGCGCTGTGAAGAGCGGTTGTTGCGATCGTAACCAGTTGATAGGGCCGGTGCCCATGACCTTTAACGACCGCTCAACTCCGCTCAGCCTCCTCCAGACCCGCCGTTCGGGCAAGCCGCGCGATCTGGTGGCGCCGGGGCCGGGCCCGGAACAGCTCGATCAGATGGTGGCAATTGCTGCGCGCACGCCCGACCATGGCAAGCTCGCGCCGTGGCGCTTCGTGATCGTGCCCGATGCGGCGCGTCCGGCGCTGGCGCTGAAGCTCGTGGACATCCTGCGCACCGAAAACCCTGACGCGACAGCCCGCGACGAAGAGGCTGCCGCCCAGTTCGCCACCCAGGCGCCGGCGCTGGTGGTGGTGCTCTTCGCGCCCGTGCAGCCGCACAAGATTCCGCTGTGGGAGCAGGAATTGTCGGCCGGCGCGGCGTGCATGAACCTGCTCCACGCCGCGCATGCGATGGGGTTCGCCGGCGGCTGGCTGACCGGCTGGCCCGCCTATTCGGATGCGGTACGCGATCTGTTCGGGGGCGAGGGGCAGCGGATCGCCGGCTTCGTCTTCATCGGTACCCCGACACGGCCGCTGGAAGAGCGGCCGCGCGGTGAGCTGTCCCAAATCGTGTCTCAGTGGAATCCCTGAGTCTGGACTCAAGGGACATGTGCTGTATTATGCCAGCATGACAGCCCTGGAGCATGAAGACAGCCCGGTTTATCTGAAGCTGCGTGCAACGATCGCTGCGGCGATTCTGCGTGGCCAGTATCGCGCCGGCGACCAGCTTCCTTCGGTGCGCGCCCTCGCCGCCGAACATGGTGCCAACCCGCTGACGGTGGCCAAGGCCTATCAGAGTTTCCAGGACGACGGCTATGTCGAGGTGCGCCGCGGCGTCGGCATGTTCGTGCTGCCGGGCGCGGTCGAACGGCTGCGCATCGCGGAGCGTGACCGCTTCCTCACCGGCTTCTGGCCGCGCGTGAAGGATCATATCGCGCTGCTCGGCCTCGACGTGCGCGAACTGCTCGACGGCAGCCACGAAATCGCCTGAGGCGGTGCCGGTGCACGCCCTGATGCAATGGGCGATCGCAATCGCGATACTTGCGGCCATCCCGCTGCTGGTGCGGGTCGGGCGGCGTAACGCCCGTGGTCGGGCAGGCGGCGTGGCGCTGATGCTCGGCCTCGCCTTTGGCCATCTGTTCGATCCCGCGCGCGCCGAAGCCACCGAGTCGATCCAGAAGCGCCGCGAACAGCCTGAAGAAGCCGAAGCCGCTGCGGGCGGCACCGGGGAATCAGGAAACCTCCCTAAGCACCTCTCCGAATAGGGCCTTTGGCGCCGAGAGCGCATCCCTTCCGACGATCCGGGCATGGGCCATCGGGCCCTGCCTGCAAAGTCGTGGAGGGAAGCAATGTTCGAGCAAGCGATCCAGACCGTGCGGACCCAGGGCCATCAGCCGGCCCGCTATGGCAATTTCATCGGCGGCCGTTGGGTCGATCCCATTGAGGGCCGCTGGTTCACCGACCACAGCCCGATCAACGGCAAGCCGCTCGCCGAAATTGCCCAGTCGACGCCCGCTGATGTCGAGGCCGCGCTCGACGCCGCCCATGCCGCGCGGCGCCGCTGGGCCGCCGTCTCGCCGCAGGAGCGCGCGCTGATCCTCAACCGCGTCGCCGACCGGATGGAAGCAAATCTGGAGCTGCTGGCGCTCGCCGAGACGATGGATAACGGCAAGCCGATCCGCGAGACGCGCGCCGCCGATGTGCCGCTGGCGATCGACCATTTCCGCTATTTCGCCGGCTGCGTCCGTGCCGCCGAAGGCACGATCTCGACGATCGACGAAAAAACCATCGCCTATCATTTCAAGGAACCGATCGGTGTGGTCGGCCAGATCATCCCGTGGAACTTCCCGCTGCTGATGGCGGCGTGGAAGATCGCCCCGGCACTGGCGGCGGGCAATTGCACTATCATCAAGCCGGCCTCGCAGACCCCGCTCAGCCTGCTCCTATTCGCCGAGTTGACGGCCGACATCCTGCCGCCGGGCGTGGTCAACATCGTTACCGGACCGGGCGCCTCGGTCGGCCGCGCCATCGCCGCCAATCCGCGCATCGGCAAGGTCAGCTTCACCGGCGAGACCACCACCGGCCGGCAGATCATGCAATATGCCGCCGAGCATCTGATCCCGCAGACGATGGAACTGGGCGGCAAATCGCCCAACATCTTCCTGGCCGACGTGATGCAGGAAGACGATGCGTTCCTTGACAAGGCGCTGGAGGGTTTCGCCCTGTTCGCCTTCAACAAGGGCGAAGTCTGCACCTGCCCCAGCCGCGCGCTGGTGCATGAATCGATCTTCGACAAGTTTGTCGAACGCGCCGTCGCCCGTGTGGCCGCGATCCGCGTCGGCGATCCGCTCGATCCCGCGACGCAGATGGGTCCGCAGGCATCGGAGGACCAGCTCCACAAGATCCTCGGCTATATCGACATCGGCAAGGGTGAAGGCGCGCAGTGCCTGACCGGCGGCGAACGCGCGCTGCCCGGCGGCGAGCTCGACCAGGGCTATTTCGTGCGCCCCACCGTGTTCACCGGCAACAACAAGATGCGCATCTTCCAGGAGGAAATCTTCGGGCCCGTCCTGTCGGTCACCAGCTTCAAGACCGTGGAAGAGGCGATCGAGATCGCCAATGATACGGTTTATGGCCTGGGCGGCGGCGTGTGGAGCCGCAACGGCACCCATGCGTACGAGATCGGCCGCGCGATCGAGGCCGGACGCGTCTGGACCAATTGCTACCATGTCTATCCCGCGCACGCGGCGTTCGGCGGGTACAAGGAATCGGGCTTCGGGCGCGAAACCCACAAGATGATGCTCGATCACTATCAGCAGACCAAGAATCTGCTGGTCAGCTACGACACCGCCGCGCGCGGTCTGTTCTGAACATCGGGAGAGGAACCACCATGCTCAAGACTATGAAAGCCGCCGTCGTCCGTGAATTCGGCAAGCCGCTGGTGATCGAGGAAGTGCCGGTGCCGCAGGTCGGGCCGGGCCAGATTCTGGTGAAGATCGCCGCCAGCGGCGTCTGCCACACCGATCTCCACGCCGCCGAGGGAGACTGGCCGGTCAAGCCCAAGCCGCCCTTCATTCCGGGCCATGAAGGCGTCGGCCATGTCGCGGCGGTCGGTGCCGGCGTCACCCATGTCAAGGAAGGCGACCGGGTCGGCGTGCCGTGGCTCTACACCGCCTGCGGCCACTGCGTGCATTGCCTGGGCGGCTGGGAGACGTTGTGCGAAAGCCAGCAGAATACCGGCTATTCGGTGAATGGCGGCTTTGCCGACTATGTGCTGGCCGATCCCAACTATGTCGGCATTCTGCCCGACAATGTCGGCTTTGTGGAGATCGCCCCGGTGCTGTGCGCGGGCGTCACCGTGTACAAGGGGCTGAAAGTTACCGACACCAAGCCCGGCGACTGGGTGGCGATCTCGGGTATTGGCGGGCTCGGCCATATGGCGGTGCAATATGCCAAGGCGATGGGGCTCAACGTCATCGCCGTCGACATTGACGATGCGAAGCTCGACCTGGCGAAGAAGCTGGGCGCCGAGCTGACGGTCAATGCGCGTAACGAAGACCCGGTCGCGTTCGTGAAGAAGAGCGTCGGCGGCGCCAATGGCGTGCTGGTCACGGCGGTGTCGACCAAGGCGTTCCAGCAGGCGCTGGGCATGGTCGGGCGCGGCGGCACCGTCTCGCTGAACGGCCTGCCGCCGGGCGACTTCCCGCTGTCGATCTTCGACACGGTGCTGAACGGCATCACCGTGCGCGGCTCGATCGTGGGGACGCGGCTGGACCTGCAAGAGGCGCTCGACTTCGCCGGCCAGGGCAAGGTCCACGCGACGGTGGCGACCGAGAAGCTCGAGAACATCAACAGCGTGTTCGACCGGATGCACAAGGGCGAGATCGAGGGCCGGATCGTGCTCGATATGGCGTGAGGAAAGTTTCGCACTAATCGCCCGCCTGTCGCCTGCTGAACTGCAGGCGCGGACTTTGGCTCTCAGTCGCTCTGGCTGCCTCCCCCTCCGACCCGCTACGCGGGCCACCTCCCCCTGGCGGGGGAGGATTGGTCAGGTTCCCTCTATCCTCCCCCGCCAGGGGGAGGTGGCGCCGAAGGCGACGGAGGGGGAGGACGACCCGCGGGTTGTAAAGCGGCCCGGCGCTCGATCGCGATCGTAAGGATCTGGTGGACGACGCCCTCCATGTGGTTCAGCACGTCCGCCGCTTTGTAGCGGAGGACGCGGACGCCCTGGGATGCGAGCCATGCGTCCCGGCTCGCGTCGCGTTCGGGGCGATTACCGCGTGCGTGCGCTTCGCCGTCGACTTCGATCGCGAGCATTGCTGGGGCACAATAAAAATCGAGGACATAGCAGCCGGCGGGGTGTTGCTTCCGGAAACGCAGGCCTGCGTCGTTTTCGCGGAGGGCCAACCAGAGGGTGATTTCTGGCGGGGTCATTGCCTTGCGGAGGTGTTTGGCGTTGCGACGACTTGGGTGGGATCCATTTAGGCGCATCGCTCACCTCCCCCTCCGACCCGCCGCGCGGGCCACCTCCTCCTGGCGGGGGAGGATTGTCCTAGCCCCTCACGCCGCGAATGCCTCCGCTTCCACTGCATACAATACCGCCGCCTTGGCCATCGCCGCTGCGCGCAGGCCCATCGCCTCGGGCACGATCTGCTCGACATAGAAGCGCGCCGCCGCCTGCTTCATGTTCAGGAAGCCCGGCTCGCCCTCGCTCTGCGCTGCCAGCCGGCCGCTCTTCTCCATCAGCCAGCCGCATACGGCCACCGACAGCATCGTCAGGAACGGATAGCTCGCCGCCAGCCGGTCGTCCGCGTCGGAGCCGAGCAGGTTGCGGCCGACCTCCTCGCACAGGTCGATCAGTTGCAGCAGCACCGCGTCCTCGGCCTCGGCGCGCATGTCGGCGAGCAGGCCGAGCAGCGTTGCGCCATTGTCCATGCTCAGCTTGCGGCCGACCAGATCGGCGGCCTGGATGCCGTTGGTGCCTTCGTAAATCGGCGTGATGCGCGCGTCGCGGAAATGCTGGGCGGCGCCGGTTTCCTCGATATAGCCCATGCCGCCATGCACCTGGATGCCAAGGCTGGCGACCTCGTTGCCCAGGTCGGTGGCATGTGCCTTGGCGAGCGGGGTGAGCAGTTCGACGCGCTTGTCGGCCTCGGCATCCCCGGCCCTGCCGCGATCGAGCTGGCCGAAGGCGTAATAGACCAAGGCGCGTGCCGCCTGGGTCTGCGCCTTCATCCGGAGCAGCATGCGGCGGACATCGGGATGCTCGACGATCGCCACCGGCGCGCCGCCACGATATCCCTGCACCCGCTCGCGGGCATAGGCGACCGCGCGCTGGGTAGCGCGCTCGGCGACCTGCACGCCCTGCAGACCGACATTGAGCCGGGCGTTGTTCATCATCGTGAACATCGCGCGGATGCCGCCCAGCTCGGGGCCGATCAGCTCGCCGATGCAATCGTCGTTGTCGCCGAAGCTCAGCACGCAGGTGGGCGAGGCATGCAGGCCCATCTTGTGCTCGATCGAGACGACGCGGACGTCGTTGAAGTCGCCCGGCGTGCCGTCCGCATGCAGCCGGTATTTGGGCACGAGGAACAGCGAAAGGCCCTTGGTCCCCGCCGGCGCACCCGGCGTGCGGGCGAGGACGAGGTGGACGATATTGTCGGCCATGTCATGGTCACCGAACGAGATGTAGATCTTGGTGCCCTTGATCTTCCACGTGCCGTCGCCCACCGGCTCGGCCTTGGTCTTGAGCGCGCCGACATCGGAGCCGGCCTGCGGTTCGGTCAGGTTCATCGTGCCGGTCCATTCGCCGGTGGCGAGCTTCGGCAGATAGAGCGCCTGCTGCTCCGGCGAGCCGTGATGCTGCAGCGCCTCGACCGCGCCGACCGTCAGCACCGGGCACAGGCAGAAGCCCATATTGGCGGTACCCAGCGTCTCCAGCACCGCGATCGACAGGCTGACCGGCAAGCCCTGCCCGCCGAACTCGGCCGGCGATCCGATCGTCCCCCAGCCGCCCTCTACATAGGCGCGATAAGCATGGGCAAACCCCGCCGGCATCTTCACGCCCTGTTCGGTCCAGCGTGCGCCTTCGGTATCGCCCAGCCGTTCGAGCGGCGCCCATTCGCCGGCGGCGAACTGGCCCGCGCCATCCAGCACCGCATCAACCAGGTCGGGCGTTGCCTCTTCGCTGATCTCGTGCAGGCGGACGATATGGTCGAGCACGAAACGCTGCTCGGCGGTGGCGGGGGTGAACATGCTACCTCTCACTTGTCGTCTGTTTCCCCAGGCTATAGCGCCTTCCCGGTGAGCCCGACAAATCCGCGAATCTTACCCTACGGCACCGCCGCGATTGCCGAAGCTGCCGCGCTAATTCGCGCCGGCCAGTGCGTCGCGGTGCCCACTGAAACCGTCTACGGGCTCGCCGCCGACGCGGGTGATTCGCAGGCCGTGGCGGGCATTTACGCAGCCAAGGGGCGGCCGTCGTTCAACCCGCTGATCGTCCATGTCGCCGACATGGCGATGGCGGCGAAGATCGCGCGGTTCGACGGGGAAGCCCGCGCGCTGGCGGCGCGGTTCTGGCCGGGGCCGCTTACCATGGTGCTGCCGCTCGCCCCCGGCGCGCCGGTCGCCAGTCTGGTGACGGCGGGGCTCGACACCGTGGCGGTGCGGATGCCCGCGCACCGGGCGATGCAGGCGCTGCTCGCCGCCAGTGGGTGCGCGCTCGCCGCGCCCTCCGCCAACGCCAGCGGCGGCATCAGTCCCACCCGCGCTGCGCATGTCGCTGCCAGCCTGGCAGGCCGCATCCCACTGGTGATCGACGACGGCGCGACGGCGCAGGGGATCGAATCGACCATCGTCGATCCGAGCGCGCGGCTGATCCTGCGCCCGGGGCCGATTACGGCCGAGGCGCTGGGGGGCTATGCGGTGGCGGCTGCGGACGGGAGCGCGATTACCGCGCCCGGCCAGCTATCCAGCCATTATGCCCCGTCCAAGCCCGTGCGGCTGGAGGCGCGCGCGCCGATGCCGGGCGAATGGATGATCGGCTTCGGCCCGGTGGATGGCGACGATACGCTGTCCGCCACCGGCGATCTGCGCGAGGCGGCGGCGCGTCTGTTCGATGCGCTGCACGCTGCCGATGCCGCGCCGGCGCAGCGCATCGCTGTCGCGCCGGTGCCGATGCTGGGCCTGGGTGTAGCGATCAACGACCGGCTTGCCCGCGCGGCCGCGCCCCGCGGCTGAAACCGGTTTCATTTATCTCAAAATGGGTATACCAGGGCGTATACGATTCTTTACAGACGCGCCGCAAACCATAGACTTGCCAACTGTTCGTAGCCCTGCGTTCAGAAAAAAGATGGGGTGCGGCAAGATGGAGGCGTGCATGTTCACGACATTTCGCAATAATGGACGGTATGTGGAAAGTCGTGCGCGTTTCAGCAATTTGCCGAAACGCGCAAAGCATTTGTCTCTTTGAGAGCGGAGTCGAACATCGTTGACGCGACCTTGGTTGGGGCGCGGGACGAGGTTTTTGGACGCTGCGGCCGGGGGCGGCACGCAGCGGATTAACCCCCCGTGGGAGGGCGCGACCTGTTACAGGGACGCGCCCTCTTTCGTTCGTGCGGCAAAGCTCTTGCGCAGCTTGCGGAGTTTGGGCGGAATGACGGCGAGGCAATAGGGGTTACGCTGCCCCTCGCCCTGCCAATATTCCTGGTGATAGTCTTCGGCCGGCCACCACTGGCCCAGCGGTTCGATCGCGGTGACGATAGGCGCCGGCCAGTCGGGCCGGGCACGCTCGATCGCGTCCAGTGCCTCGCGTTCCTGCTCGGCGGAGTGCGGGAAGATCGCCGAGCGATATTGGGTGCCGATGTCGTTGCCCTGGCGGTTGAGCTGGGTCGGGTCGTGCGTCGCCAGGAAAATGTCGAGCAGATCGCCATAACTGACCACGTCATTGTCGAAGCTGACGCGAATCGCCTCCGCATGGCCGGTCGTGCCGGTGCACACTTCCTTGTAGGTCGGGTTTTCCTTGGTGCCGCCGATATAGCCGCTTTCGACCGCCTGCACGCCGATCACGTCGTTGAACACCGCTTCGGTGCACCAGAAGCATCCCCCGGCGAGGGTAGCCGTTTCGATTGCCATGACGAACTCCTTGCTTGAGGCCCGAAGATAGGGTGAAGGGCGGGCGGAACAAAGGGGACTGTGTGATGCGTGACGGTACGGTTCTGGTTACGGGTGGTGCGGGCTATATCGGCAGCCATGCGGTGCTGGCATTGCTCGATGCGGGCTGGCGCGTGGTGGTGGTGGACAATCTCGTCACCGGCTTCGATTGGGCCGTCGATCCGCGCGCGACTTTGGTGATTGCCAATATCGAGGACGACGCAACTGTCCGCGCGGCAATGCGCGAGCATGGCGTGATTGCCGTCATGCATTTCGCCGGATCGGTAGTGGTGCCGGAATCGGTGACCGATCCGCTCAAATATTATCGCAACAACACCGCCGCCAGCCGCGCGCTGATCGAAAGCGCGGTCGCCGAAGGCGTGAAGCATTTCATCTTCTCCTCGACGGCGGCCACGTACGGCATTCCCGAACAGGTGCCGGTGCGCGAGGATACGCCGAAGGCGCCGATCAATCCCTATGGCATGTCGAAGCTGATGACCGAGATCATGCTGAAGGATGTCGCTGCCGCGCACCCGATCAACTATTGCGCGCTGCGCTATTTCAACGTTGCCGGTGCCGATCCGCAGGGGCGCAGCGGCCAGTCGACGGCAGGCGCCACCCATCTGATCAAGGTCGCGGTAGAAGCGGCGACTGGCAAGCGCAGCCATGTCAGCGTGTTCGGCACCGATTTCGCCACCCCGGACGGTACCGGCGTGCGCGACTATATCCATGTGACCGACCTCGCCGCTGCGCATGTCGACGCGCTCGACCTGCTGATCGCGCGGCCGGAGGAGAACCACACGCTCAACGCAGGCTATGGTCGCGGCTTCTCGGTGCTCGAAGTGCTCGACGCCGTCGACCGCGTGACCAACATGACGATCGAGCGCCGGCTGGAAGGTCGCCGCGCCGGCGATCCCGATGCGCTGGTGGCGGACAACAGCGCGATCTTGGCGGCGCTGCCGTGGCGGCCGAAGCATGACGATCTGAACGGTATCGTCCGCGACGCGCTGGCTTGGGAACGCAAGCTCGCCGAACGCGGCAAATAAGTCAGGCCAGGCCCGGCCGCAGTGATTGCGGGCCGGACCTGCCCGGTCATCCGTCGAGCGATTTTGTCGCCTGTTCGAACATGTCCTTGCTCAGGCCCGGCGCTGCAACGATGCGTTCCAGCTCGGCCCGCATCTTGGCGGCGCGGTCTGCGTCGAACCGCTTCCACCGGCCGAGCGGCGGCACCAACTTGGCCGCGGTCTGCGGGTTGAGCCGGTCGAGCGCGATCAACTGGTCTGCCACGAACCGGTAGCCACGGCCCGAAGGATCGTGGAAGGCGCGCTGGTTGACGCTGAACGCGCCGATCAGCGCGCGCGCCCGGTTCGGGTTCGCCAGCGTGAAATCGGGGTGACGGGCCAGCCGCTCGACGGCGTCCGGCGTGTCGTCGCGCGACGACAGCGCCTGGGTCTGGAACCATTTGTCGAGCACCAGCGCATTGCCGGCATACCGGTCGTAAAAGCCGGCCAGCGCCCGCTCGCGCAGCGTCGACGCGCCGTTGGCCAACGTCGCGAGACCGCCCTGGCGGTCGGTCATGTTGTCGGCAGCCTCGAACTGGGCAAAGGCCAGCTCGGCCGCGTCCTGCGCGCCGCTTGCGGCGATATAGCCGAGCGCGACATTCTTCAGCCGCCGCGCGCCCTTGGCTGCCGGCGAATATTCGAAGCGGTTGGCCCGCGCGCCTTCATAGGCGGCGCGCCATTCGGTCTCCAGCGCCCGGCCCAGATCGGCCCGCAGCGCCTCGCGGGCATGGAAGATCGCCTCGGGGTCGACCACCGCCATCTGGTCGCCGATGAAGCTGTCCGACGGCAGCAATACCGCCTCGCCGATAAAGGCGCGGTCGAGCGCCTGGTCGGTCAGCGTATTGCGCACCGCATCGATCACCGCGCCATGTTCGGCCTTGCCGCTGGTGACGGCGGCGACCAGCGTATCGAGCATCAGCTGCTGCATCGCTTCGTACCGGGCGAAGGGATCGTCGTCATGCGCCGACAGGAAGGCGAGGTCGGCGGCGCTGCGATTGGCGTCGACGATCACCGGCGCGGAAAAGCCGCGGTTGATCGACAGCACGGCGCGTTCGCCCAGTCCGTCGAAGCGCAGTTCCTGCTCGGGCTGGTCGAGCAGCACCAGTCGCTCCTCCGTCAGCGGTTTGCCGCTCGCCTCGCCGAACAGGCGGATCTTGAGCGGCAGGACCATCGCGTCCTTCGCCGGCTGGCCCGGCGTCGGCGGCACCGTCTGGGCGAGCGCCAGGCGAGTCGTTTCCCCTTCCTGCGCCAGCGTCGCGGAAACCCGCGGCGTGCCCGCCTGGCTGTACCAGCGGCGGAACTGGCCGAGATCGACGCCGCCGGCTTCTTCCATGCAGCGGACGAAATCCTCGCAGGTGGCAGCGGTGCCGTCGAACCGGTCGAAATACAGGTCGGTCGCGGCGCGGAACTTCTGCGGGCCCAGGATGGTCGCCATCATCCGGATCAGCTCGGCGCCCTTGTTGTAGATGGTCGCCGTGTAGAAGTTCGAAATCTCGATATATTCGTCGGGGCGCACCGGGTGGGCGAGCGGGCCGGCATCCTCGGGAAACTGGCTGGCGCGAAGCGAGCGTACATCCTCGATCCGCTTGACCGCTGCCGATCCCTGATCGGCCGAGAAGCTCTGGTCGCGGAATACGGTGAAGCCTTCCTTCAGGCTCAGCTGGAACCAGTCGCGGCAGGTGACGCGATTGCCGGACCAGTTGTGGAAATATTCGTGGGCGACGACCGCGGCGATCGCGTCATAGTCCCAGTCGGTCGCGGTGTCGGGGTCGGCAAGGATGTAGCGGCTGTTGAAGACGTTCAGCCCCTTGTTCTCCATCGCGCCGAAGTTGAAGTCGTCGACCGCGACGATGTTGAACACGTCCAGGTCATATTCGCGGCCATAGACCTCCTCGTCCCACTTCATGCTGAGCTTCAGGGCGTGGAGCGCGTGGTCGGTCTTGGGCAGGTCGGGCGAACGGACCCAGATGCCGAGCTGCACGTCGCGGCCGGACATGGTGGTGAAGCTGCCCGTGTTGGCAACCAGGTCGCCCGCGACCAGCGCGAACAGATAGCTCGGCTTGGGGAACGGGTCGTGCCATTCGGCCCAGTGGCGGCCGCCGTCCAGATCGCCCTGCGCGATCGGGTCGCCATTGGCCAGCAGCACCGGGAAGCGCGCCCTGTCGGCTGCCATCCGCACCTTGTACTTCGACAGGACATCGGGCCGGTCGGGGAAGAAGGTGATGCGGCGGAACCCTTCCGCCTCGCACTGGGTGCACAGCATGCCCGACGAGGCATAGAGCCCCTGAAGCTGGGTGTTGCGTTCGGGTGCGATCACCACTTCGGTTTCGATCTGGTGGCTGTCGCCGGCAAGCGGGATCACCAGATCGGCGCCGTCCATCTGCCAGCCTGCCGCCTCGGCACCGTCGACGCGCACCGTCTGGGCGGTGAGGCCATCGCCGTTCAGCACCAGTGGCCGGTCATGTGCGCCATTGCGCGTGACAGTCAGCGTCGCCCGCACCCGCGTCGCCGCAGGGTCGAGATCGAATTCGAGGGCGATTTCCGGCACCAGCCAGTCGGGGACGCGATAGTCCTCACGACGAATGATCCGGGGGGCTTCGGTTGCGGTACGGGCATCGGTCATACAGCGCCCGATATAGAGCCAAGCCCCGGCACCGCTACATCATTCTGTCGATTGCACTGTTCGAAAAGCAACTTGATCGCCGGCGGCGCCTTGCGGGGCGGGGAATTGACCGCGTCCGAACCGCTGCTAGGTTTGAAACATTATTACGACTTCCAGGGATCTCCGATGCATCGAATGACTGCGCCGCTTGCTCTTCTGCTGCTCGCGGCTGCCCCGGCCTTTGCCCAGTCCGCCGCCGAGCGGAACGCCGTCATCACGGCGCCGCTGCCGGCCGATCAGGCGGCGCTTAAAAGCCATGTGATGTTCCTCG
This sequence comes from Sphingomonas sp. DMC8, assembly GCF_056314185.1. Taxonomy (NCBI): domain Bacteria; kingdom Pseudomonadati; phylum Pseudomonadota; class Alphaproteobacteria; order Sphingomonadales; family Sphingomonadaceae; genus Sphingomonas; species Sphingomonas sp. DMC8. The sequence goes on from NZ_JBQUYV010000004.1 coordinate 218,490, forward strand.
CCTCCGACGCGCTGAAGGGACGCGAGGCGGGTTCGCCGGAGTTCGACATCGCCGCGCAATATGTCGCGGCGCAATTCTATGCGGCCGGGCTGAAGCCGATGGGGGACGATGGCGGCTATCTGCAGAAAGTGCCGCTGGTCACCTATCGCCTGGACGGCGCCGGCGCGATGGCGCTGGGTCGCGGCAAGGCGGCGCCACTCGCGCTTGAATCGGGCAAGGACTTCGTCGCTGCCGCCAATCCCGAACGGCCCGAATACAGCCTCACCGCACCGGTGGTGTTCGTCGGCTACGGCATCGTCGGCATGGGCCGCGACGATTATAAGGGCGTGGACGTGAAGGGGAAGATCGTCGCCTTTTTCGGCGCCGTCCCCTCCGCCATCACCGGCGAGGAAGGCGCCCATTTCCAGGGCAGCACCGCCCGTGCCGAGATCGCTCGCAAGCGCGGCGCGATCGGCTATATCACGCTGGAAGGCCCGCCGGCGATGCACGGCCGGCCTTTCTCTATGATGGCGGCCTTTGCCGGCCGCCCGCGCGTCACCTGGGGTGCGGCCGACGGCACCGGCCATATTCCTGCGCCGGGCACGCCCAATCTCGGCATGCTGAGCCTGACCGGCGCCGCCAAGCTGTTCGAAGGCGCGAAAACGCCCTGGGCGACGGTCCTCAAGACTGCCGAAGTCGATGGTGCCCGCTTCAAGCCCGAACTGCTGCCGGGCACGCTGACGGTGGCGGCCAAGACCCGGCTGACGACGGTGACGAGCTATAATGTCGCGGGCTTCATCCCGGGCAGCGACCCCAGGCTCGCAGGCGAAGTGGTCGTGCTCTCCGCCCATCTCGACCATATCGGCGTGGGCAAGCCCGATGCGAAGGGCGATACGATCAACAATGGCGCCCTCGACGACGCGATCGGCATCGCCTCGCTGATCGAGGAAGCGAAGCGGTTCAAGAACACCAACAGCCAGCCGCGCCGCTCGGTGCTGTTCCTCGCCGTCACGGCGGAGGAAAAGGGGCTGATCGGTTCGGACTATTTCGCCAACCACCCGACGGTGCCGGGGACGATCGTGGCGGACGTCAATCTCGACATGCCGATCATCACCTATCCGTTTCAGGATATCGTCGTGTACGGCGCCAACCATTCGACGCTGGGGCCGATCGTCGCCAAGGCAGCGGCCGAGATCGGCGTGAAGATGTCGGACGATCCGCTGCCGGGCGAGAATATCTTCGTCCGTTCGGACCACTATAACTTCGTGCGCAAGGGCGTGCCCTCGGTGTTCCTGTGGCCGGGTGCGGGCGGGCCGGGCCGGGCGGCGATCGATGACTTCATGAAGAACCATTATCACCAGCCGTCGGACCAGATCGACCAGCAGCCGGCGCTCAACTGGGAATCGGGCGTGCGCTTCGTCGACGTGAACTATCGCATCGCCCGCGCCATTGCCGATGGCGACCAGCGGCCGGTGTGGAACAAGGGGGATTTCTTCGGCCTGACCTATGACGGTCCGGGCGCGAAGTAACGAGACGCAACAGGGGGGATAGAGGATGCTTCGATCGCTAGCGGCGCTGTTGCTGCTCGCCACGCCGGCCTATGCGCAAACGGCGGCGCCCAAGCCGGTACCGGCGGCTGCCGCGCCGCTCACGCCCGAACAGGCCGGGCTGAAGGCGCATGTCCAGTTCCTCGCATCGGATGCGCTGCGCGGGCGTGAGGCAGGGACGCGCGATTTCGATGTGGCGGCCGAATATGTCGCGGCGCGGATGCTGGCGATGGGGCTGAAGCCGGCGGGTGGCGACGGCAGCTGGTTCCAGCCGGTCAAGCTCGCCACCTATCGCCCGGCCGAAAAGGCGAACTGGACGCTGACGCGGGGCGGGGTGGCAGTGCCCTTCACCTTCGGGGAAGATTTCCTCAACGGCCCGGTCCCCAGCAGCCCGGATTTCACGGCAAGCGGGGACGTGGTCTTTGCCGGCTATGGCATCGTCTATCCCGAGGGTAAGCTCGACGAATATCAGGGCCTGGACGTGAAGGGGAAGATCGTCGCGATCCTGCCCGGCGCGCCCAAGGGGCTGGCGAGCGAAGTCGCCGCCCATTTCAGCGATGACGACCAGAAGGCGCGGCTGGCCGAAGCGCGCGGCGCCAAGGCGGTGATCGTCCTCGAATCGCAGGCGCGGCACAGCGACTATGCGTTCAAGTCGCTGGCGCCCTTCTACAATTATCCCCGTCGCGGCTGGGCCGATCCCGAAGGTGTGGTGCATGTGCCGGCGCCCGGCGCGCCGGTGGTCGGCTATGTCAGCCAGCAGGGCGCGGCCAAGCTGTTCGAAGGCGGCCGTGTCCGCTGGCTCGATGTGCTGATGGCGGAAAAGAAGGGCAGCCGCATGCCCACCGGCGCCCTGCCGGTCACGCTGGCAGTCGCCGCCAAGACCAAGATCTCCACCAAGGACAGCCGCAACGTCATCGGCCTGATCGAGGGCAGCGACCCTGCGCTGAAGGGTCAATATGTCATCCTGTCGGCGCATCTCGACCATGTCGGGCTGGGCGAGGCGGTGAATGGCGACCGCATCTATAACGGCGCGATGGACAATGCGATCGGCACCTCGACCGTGTTGGAGATCGCCCGGACCATCCAGGAATCGGGCCGCCGCCCGCGCCGCTCGCTGCTGTTCGTCGCGCTGACGGCGGAGGAAGAGGGGCTGATCGGCTCCGACTATTTCGCCCATCTGCCGCCCGTGCCGAAGGAGGCGCTGGTCGCCGACGTCAATTTCGACATGCCGATCCTCACCTACAAGCTGCAGGATCTGGTGGTGCTGGGCGGCGAGCGATCGAGCATCGGCGCGGCGGTCGCCGCTGCGGCCAAGGGCGAGGGGCTGGGCGTGGTGCCCGATCCGTCGCCGGAGGAGAATTTCTTCGTCCGCTCCGACCATTACAGCTTCGTCCAGTCGGGCATCCCCGCAGTGTCGATCGACACCGGCCCGGGCGGCGAGGGCAAGGCGGCGGAGGAATATTTCCTCAAGAACAACTATCACAAGCCGTCCGACCAGATCGACCTGCCGTTCAACTGGGAATCGGCGGTGAAGTTCAAGCATGTCGGGCTGGAAACGGTGCTCGGCATCGCCAATGCCGACAAGCGGCCCAGCTGGAACAAGGGCGACTTCTTCGGCACGCTGTTCGGCGGCTATGGCGCGAAGTGATGGCGCGGTCACCCTCACCCTTCCGCGCCTGCGGCGCTCCCTCCCTCTCCCACAGGGAGAGGGAGCATCAACCCCTCTCCCTGTGGGAGAGGGAGGGGCCCATCGCGCCAGCGATGGGAGGGTGAGGGTGACTTTTCCTCGATGCGCCTGCTGATCTTCGGCCCCGGCTACAGCGCCTCCCGTCTGCTCGCGGCGGCCGCGGCGCGCGGTATCGCCACCGCCACCGTCACTCGCGCGACCTTTGCCGACACCGCCCGCACCCGCGCCGAAATCGCCGCCGCGACCCATATCCTGTCGAGCGTGCCGCCGACCGATACGGACCCGGTGCTCGAAGCGTACGGAGACGATCTCGCCCAAAGCGGCGCCTGGCTCGGCTATCTCTCCTCGACCGGCGTCTATGGTGATACCGGCGGCGGCTGGGTCGATGAAAGCGCGCCCCTGCGCGGCCGGCGCGGTCCCCGGCTTGCCGCCGATCAGGCCTGGGCGGCGCTGCCCCATGCCCGCATCTTTCGCCTGCCGGGCATCTATGGTCCCGGCCGCTCGCCGCTGGAACGCATGGCGGCGGGGGCGGTGCGTGTTGCGGTGCCGGGGCAGGTGTTCAGCCGCATCCATGTCGACGATCTGGTCGCCGGGGTGCTCGCCGCGTTCGATGGCCCGCCCGGTATCTACAACCTCGCCGACGACCTTCCCGCGCCGCAAAGCACTGTGCTCGCCTATGCTGCCGCATTGCTGGGCATCGATCCCGGCCCCGAAGTGCCGCTCGACCAGGCCGATCTCAGCCCCGCGTCGCGCGCCTTTTATGCCGAGAACCGCCGCGTCGCGAACGGCAAGGCGAAGCGGCTGCTAGGCTGGCGGCCGCGTTACGCCGATTACCGGTTGGGCCTGCGCGCCCTAAGCGCCAGCACCAGCCCCGCCAGCACCAGCACCGCGCCGGCACCCGCCAGCAGCGACCAGCGATAGCCTTCGAACAGCGTCGAGAGCAGCATCGCGATCACCGGGATCAGCACGCTGGTATAGGCGGCCTTGGCCGGGCCGATCGTGCGGATCAGCTGGAAATAGATGCTGAAGGTGATCGCGGAACCAATCACCCCCAGATAGGCAATGCCCAGCAGATAGGCCGGCCGCGTCTCGATCACCGGCGCACCGGTGGTGGCGAGCGCAAAGCCCGCATCGATCGCCGCGCCGATCAGCATCGCCCAGCCCAGCGTCGTCGCCATCGGATAGGCCTTGGCGGTCTGTGTCGCCTGCATCACATTGGCGACCGAGGCGGAGAACACCCCCGCCAGCGCAATGCCGATGCCGATCAGCGCCTCGTGCGGGCCGACGGGATTGAGCCGCGCCTCATGCACGAACAGCAGCGCCACGCCTGCCATCGCCACTGCCGATCCGGCCAGCAACTGACGCCCCATGCGCTGGCCGAGGAACAGCCGCGCCAGCACTGCATTGGGCACCAGCAGCAGCGCATAGACCACCGCCACCACCCCCGAGGTGACATGCGCCTCCGCCCGATAGACGAAGTTGAAGTTGAGCACGAACTGGGCGAGCCCCAGGCACGTCGCGAATATGATTCCGCGCCCATCGAGCCACAGCCCTTCCCGCCGCAGCAGCGCCCAGCCAAGCATCGTCACGCCGGCGACGGTGAAGCGATAGCTGACCGACCAGCTCGGTGGCACCACCGCCAGCTGGTCCTTGATGACCAGCCAGGTCGACCCCCAGATCAGCGTGACGAGCAGGAAGGGGAGCAGCACCGAAAGGCGCGCGGAGCGGGGCGGGGAGGGCATCAAGGCGTGCTCCGCCGCGCATACCACCGCTGCGGAGACGCGCTCCCCTCCCGCTTGCGAGTTTCAGGTCGATCAGGCCCCCGGCCTGATCTGAACGACGCGGGGCGTCGTTCACCTGAAACTGGGCTGGGGGAGGGAATGACGTGGAGGAAGCGCTCTGCGGCTTCAGCCCCTCCCCTAACCCCTCCCGCAAGCGGGAGGGGAACCGACAGCCTGACGGCTGTACGCCGCCCTTGTTCGGCGTTGGGGTAGGCTGAGTCCCTCACAACCCCGCAATCGCCTGCGCGAGCGGCCGGATCGCTGCTTCGCTCTGGTCCCAGCTCGTCACCAGCCGCACTTCGCCTGCGGCCCAGTCGTAGAAATCGAACCCCAGCGCGCGCAGCCGGGCTGCTTCCTCGGGCGTCGCCTTCAGGAACACTTCGTTGGCCTGCACCGGATGGACCAGCCGGTCGCCCGCCGCTTCGGCCAGCAGCCGCGCACCGGCATTGGCCGCCCGCGCATTGGCGAGCCACAGATCGCCCTCCAGCATCGCCAGTAACTGCGCCGCCAGATAGCGGCCCTTGGAAAACAGCAGCCCCGCCCGCTTGCGCCGGTACAGCGCGACCTCGGCCAGATCGGTGCGGAAATAGACCAGCGCCTCGGCGCTCATTCCGCCATTCTTGACGAAGCCGAAGCTCAGCGCATCCACGCCGGCGCGCCAGGTAATCTCGCCGGGATGGCAGCCGAGATGCGCCACCGCATTGGCAAAGCGTGCGCCGTCCATGTGCAGGCCCAGCCCGCGCGCCCGCGCCATATCGCCGATCGCCGCCACTTCGTCCGGCGTATAGACCAGCCCATATTCGGTCGCGTTGGTGATCGAGATGGCGTGCGGCTGCACCTGATGCACATCCTTGCGGATCGGGTCGATCACTCGGCCGATGGCGTCGGGCGTCAGCTTCGCGCCCGGCCCCTCGGCGGCCATCAGCTTGGCGCCATGGGTGTAGAATTCCGGCGCGCCGCCCTCGTCGCAGTTGATGTGCGCGTCGCGGTGGCACACCACCCCGCCATGCGGCGGGCAAAGAGTCGCCAGCGCGAGGCAATTGGCGGCCGTGCCGGTCGGCACCCACAGTACTCGCACCGCCGTGCCGAACAGCTCGGAAAAGGCATCGTCGAGCCGCTTCGACCAGCCATCGCCGTCATAGGCGGTGTCGAGCACATTGGCCTGCGCTATGGCTTCCAGCACGGGGGTGCAGACCGCGGCGGCGTTGTCGGAGAAAAAGCGCATGGCCTTGTCCTTGCGGCGTTATCGGCCGCCGGTCAACGCTGCGGATCGGTCGAATTCTGGCTGTCGCGCCGTGGTGCATCGCCGCCGCGCGGCGTGGCGGCCGGCAGCGGCACGCGGATCGAGCGCGGGATCGGATTCTGCGGATTGTCCGAACCGCCCGGCATCATTTCGCGCACCCGGCTCAGGTCGATCTGCACGCCGTCCTGATCGACCTGCACCATATTGCCCAGCGTATCGTCGATCGTCGCATTGTCGTCGGGCACGTCGGTCGGCTCGGGCACCTCGGCCGCGCCGACGCCCAGCGCCTGCGTCATGAAGCTGCGCCAGATCCGCGCCGGCAGCGCGCCGCCGGCTGCACCCGGCACCGGGCTGTTGTCGTCCTTGCCGATCCACACGCCGACGACGAGATCGCCCGCCCAGCCCACGAACAGCGCATCGCGGCTGTCCTGGGTCGTGCCGGTCTTGCCATAGGTCGGCACCGACAGCGCCGCCGCCCGGCCGGTGCCCGACTGCACCACGGTCTGCAGCATCGAGCGGAGATCGTCGAGCTGGCGGTCGCCGAAGCGCGTCGCGCCGCCCAACTGGCGCGAGAGCCAGTCGTCGGCGGCTTCCTCCGCATCCAGTCCGCGCGGCCGCACCGGATAGCTGCCGTTCGCCACCGCGGCATAGGCTGCGGTCAGCTCGAGCAGCGTGCCGGTCGAGGTGCCCAGCGCGATCGAGGCATCGTTGCCGATCGGCGTCGAAATTCCCAGGTCGCGCGCCGCCTGCGTCACCCGGCCGACGCCGACCTGCTGGATCAGCCGCGCCGCGACGACATTGCTCGACTTGGCCAGCGCCTGACGCAGCGTGATCCGCCCGGCATAGCGGCCATCGGCGTTGGAGGGCTTCCAGTCGCCGATCGTCACCGGCTTGTCGTCGACCATCGTGTCGGGCGTCATGCCCGATCGCAGCGCCGCCAGATAGACGAACAGCTTGAATGCCGAACCCGGCTGGCGCTGCGCCTGGGTCGCGCGGTTGAACGGGCTTTCGCCATAGCTGCGCCCGCCAACCATCGCCACGACGCGGCCATCGGGGTGCATCGCCACCAATGCTACCTGCGTCTTGCCCAGCCCCGCGCCCTTCACCACCCGTTCGGCCATGCGCTGCAACCGCATGTCGAGCGTGGTCTTCACCGTCTGTTCGGTCGCCACGCCGCCGGCGCGATCGCGCGCCTGGGGCAGCACCCAGTCGGCGAAATAGGTGCCGTTCGGCAATTCCTCGGTCTCGCTGACGTGCAGCACCGCCGGGCGCACCCGCCGCGCCTCGTCCTCGGTGATGAAGCCCGCTTCCTGCATCGCGCCGATCACCAGCTTCTGCCGCGCGCGTGCGCCATCGAGATTGCCGGTCGGCGCTAGCCGGCTCGGCGCCTTGACGAGGCCCGCCAGCAAGGTCGCCTGGCTAAGCGTCAGCCGCTCGGGCGTGGTCGAGAAATAATGCTGCGCGGCGGCGCGCAGGCCATAGACGTTATCGCCGAAATAGACGTTCGACAGATAGCGCGACAGGATCTCGTCCTTGGTCAGCCAGCCTTCCAGCCAGAAGGCGATCAGCACTTCCTGCGCCTTGCGCCCGAAGGTGCGGCGGGAGTCGAGAAAGGCGTTCTTGGCGAGCTGCTGCGTGATCGTGCTGCCGCCCTGCGATCCGCCGCCCGAGCTCACATTATGGAACATCGCCCGGGCGATGCCGCGCGGATCGACGCCCCAATGGCTGTAGAACCGCCGGTCCTCGATCGCGATGAACGCCTGGGCGACATGCGGCGGCAGCTTCTTCACATCGACCGGCGCGCCGATGACGGCGCCCCGCCGCGCGATCGGCGTGCCGTCATCGGCGAGCAGCGTGATCGACGGCGGCGCCGGCGGCCGCAGCGATTTGGAGAGCGGCGCCGTCACCGCCAGCCAGGCAAAGGCAATCACGAACAGCAGGATCAGCACAGCAATGCCGCGCACGATCCACCGCCCCCAGCGGATGCGGCGGATTGCGGGAAGCTGGATCGGCGCTTCGTCGTCGGGCGGCAAGCCGTCGCCGCCACCCCCGCTGCCGCCGCCGGGCGGTGGGGGCGGATAGCTGCCGCGCGGAATGGGGCCATGGGGGATCGGCTCGGCCGGCGCCTCGCGCTTCATGCCCGGCCGCCAGACCGGCTCGCGCTTGCCCGGGCGGGTGTCGTCGCCCGGCGTCCATGCGGTTTCGGGCGCGGCGGCACGCCGCAGCGGGAATCGACTGTCAGAAGAACCGGGCTCGCGCGCCATGCTGCCGCTTTAGCCGAGTATCTGTGTTATCGCAATAACACACTCTTGGAGAATTGGCCGGGATTTGGGGGAGAAGCCGATAATCCTCTTCGCGGCTACCTCCCTCTCCCCTTGGGAGAGGGAAGGGGCCCGCCGCCGCAGGCGGTGGGAAGGGTGAGGGTGGCGCCTCTCAAACAGGAGGCGCGCCGTTCCCGAAGTACCCGGAAACCCTCAAGCCTCCAGCTCGACATCCCAGTAGAGCCAGTCGTGCCAGGTCTCATGCAGATGGTTGGGCGGAAAGCGCCGGCCATGTTCCTGCAACTGCCAGCTGGTCGGGCGGATCGGCTGGATGTGGAGGGGCATCGCGGCCTGTTTCGGGGTGCGTCCGCCCTTTTTCAGGTTGCACGGCGCGCAGGCGGTGGCGACATTTTCCCAGGTGGTGCGGCCGCCCTGGGCGCGCGGAATGACGTGGTCGAAGGTGAGATCCCGGTGCGATCCGCAATATTGGCAGGCGAACTTGTCGCGAAGGAACAGATTGAACCGGGTGAAGGCGGGGAATTGGGAAGGCTTCACATATTGTTTGAGCGCGATGACCGAAGGCAGCTTCAGCCTCGCGCTGGGACTTCGGACTTCCCGTTCATAATAGGAAACCACATCGACCCGGTCGAGGAAGATGGCCTTGATCGCCGTCTGCCAGGGCCACACGCTGAGCGGATAATAGCTGAGCGGGGTATAATCGGCATTGAGCACCAGGGCCGGGCATCCATCCGGGTGGCGTATCAGATCGGGATGGTACATGCGTTACCTCACCCTCGACTTTTCCGTGTCCCGCCTCTTGCCCAAAAGCGTGACGTCCCGATGACAGCATATGCCGCGACTCGCGGTCAAGGGCCGTATTGATGCTTATCCACACCCGTTTTGCACCCAGCCCGACCGGGCGCCTTCACCTGGGTCATGCCTGGTCGGCAATTCAGGCATATGATTTCGCGCGTGCTGCCGGCGGGCGCTTCAGCCTGCGGATCGAGGATATCGACGGCACCCGCGCGCGGCCCGAGCATGTCGCCGCGATCCTCGCCGATCTCGAATGGCTGGGGCTCGGCTGGGACGGCGAGGTGACGTTCCAGTCGCAGCGCCTGCCGCGCTACCAGGCCGCGCTAGACCGGTTGCGGGAGATGGAGCTGCTCTATCCCTGTTTCTGCACCCGCGCCGATATCGCCGCGAGCCTGTCGGCGCCGCACGGGCCGGACGGCGCGCTTTATCCCGGTACCTGTCGCGGGGTTGCCGACCCCGACTGGTCGCGCCCGCACAGCTGGCGGATCGACATGGCGAAGGCGGTTGCGCGCACCGGCCCGCTCGTCTGGCACGACGCGCATGCCGGCACCGTCACCGCCGATCCGCTGGCGGCGGGCGATGTGATCCTCGCGCGCAAGGACGCGCCTGCCAGCTATCACCTTGCCGTCACCGTCGACGATGCCGCGCAGGGCATCACCCATGTCGTCCGCGGCGTCGATCTGTTCGCGGCAACGCATGTCCACCGGCTGCTCCAGGCGCTGCTCGACCTGCCGACGCCCGCCTATCGCCACCACGCGCTGCTCGCCGGGCCGGACGGCACCCGCCTCGCCAAGCGGCATGGATCGCCCAGCCTGGAGACGATGCGCCTTGCCGGCGAAGATGGCCGCGCGCTGGCGGACCAGTTGCGACACGGCATCTTGCCCTTTGGAACAGGGCAGTTGGATTCGCTCCAATAGAGGCGTAGTATCGGCGGATGGTGTTCCTCGCGATCCTCTTCCTGGCCGCGCTGCTTGCAACGCTGTTCTTCCTCATCAAGGGGCTGGTCAACATGGCCGGCACTACCAGCGCCGATCTGGAAGGGCCTGGGCCCAGCGAGCGGGCGATCCGGTCGAACCAGATGATGCAGAAGCGAATCCTGTTCCAGGCGATCGCCATCGGCGTCGCCGCGCTGATCCTGTGGATCGCCTCGGCAAAGGGATAAGCCCTTATCCTCCCCGTGCCGGGGAGGAGCACACCCGTCCAAAAAGCCATGGCCACAGGCTGGACTTTGCGCTCTAACCGCCGGCCGATGGTCAAGCTCAACAAAATCTACACCCGCACCGGCGATGCCGGCACCACCGGTCTGGTCGACGGCTCGCGCGTCGCCAAGCATTGCCCGCGCCTCGCCGCGATGGGCGATGTCGATGAAACCAACAGCGCGATCGGCGTTGCCCGTGCCACGCCCGGCATCGACCCCGCGCTCGACGCGATGCTCGCGCGCATCCAGAACGACCTGTTCGATCTCGGCGCCGATCTCGCCACGCCCGGCGAGCCCGACTATGCGCTGCGCATCGTGCCCGCGCAGGTAATGTGGATCGAACAGGCGATCGACACGCTCAACGCGCCGATCCCGCCGCTCAACAGCTTCATCCTGCCCGGCGGCAGCCCTGCGGCGGCGGCGCTGCATCTCGCCCGCGCCATCGCCCGGCGCGCCGAACGCGCCGCCGTCGCCGCGAACGAGGCGGGTAACCTCAACACCCATGCGCTCGTATATCTGAACCGCCTGTCCGATTTCCTGTTCGTGGCCGCGCGCGCCGTGAACCAAAATGGGCAGGCGGACGTTCTTTGGGTGCCCGGGGGGTCTCGCGGTGGCCAGGATGATAGCGGTGCTTCGTCAACGGGTTGACGGCCGGACGCCTGCCGGCTAGGAGAACAAAATGCGAACAACCTCGGAATTGGCGCCGGCCCCCGCTTCGCTTGCGCAGCGATACGCCGCGGTTCGTGCGCTCAGCACCGATCTGGTCGCGCCGCTTTCCGATGCCGATGCCACCATTCAGTCGATGGACGATGCATCGCCCGCCAAATGGCATCTCGCGCATACGACCTGGTTCTTCGAAACCTTCGTGCTGCGCGATCATGTGCCCGGCTATCGGCTCTATGACGAACGCTGGCCGTTCCTGTTCAACAGCTATTATGAGGCAGAGGGCGCCCGCCACGCCCGGCCGCGCCGGGGCATGCTCTCGCGCCCGACCCTCGACGAAATCCGCGCCTGGCGCTCGGCCGTGGATGCTGCAATTGTCGAAGCAATTCCCCTGCTTTCGCCCGATGCGCTGGCGCTCGTCGAACTCGGCTGCCAGCATGAGCAGCAGCATCAGGAACTGCTGCTCACCGACATTCTCCACCATTTCTCGGTCAACCCGCTCGAACCTTCGGTATGGCCCGGCGCGGCCAAGGTGCCGGTGGCGATGCCCGGCCCGATCGGCTGGATCGAGGGGCGGACGGGCAAAGTTGAAATTGGTGCACAAGCCACAACTTCCTCAACTTCGCCCTGCTTCACCTTCGATTGCGAAGGCCCGCGTCACCGCTTCTTGCTCCACCCGCATGCGCTCGCCGACCGCACCGTCACCAATGGCGAATGGGCGGCCTTCATTGCCGAGGGCGGCTATACCGATCCGCGCCACTGGCTGTCGGACGGCTGGGCCTGGGTGCAGGCGAACCGGATCGGGGCGCCGCTCTACTGGCGGCTACAGGACGGGGCGTGGACGCGCTTCGGGCTCGACGGCCGCCGCCCGGTCGATCCCGCTGCGCCGGTCACGCATGTCAGTCTGTACGAAGCGGATGCCTATGCCAGCTGGGCGGGCGCCCGCCTGCCCACCGAATTTGAATGGGAAGCGGCCGCTTCAGCCGCCGATCCGCTTGCCGGCAACCAGCTCGACGGCGCCGGCCCGGTCGAACCGCGCCCCTCGACCGGCGGCCCCGCCTGGTTCGGCGATGTCTGGGAATGGACCGGCAGCGCCTATCGCCCCTATCCCGGTTTCCGCACCGCGCCCGGCGCGGTCGGCGAGTATAACGGCAAGTTCATGAGCGGGCAGTTCGTGCTGCGGGGCGGCAGCTGCGCCACGCCGCGCGGGCATGTCCGCCCCAGCTACCGCAACTTCTTCTACCCGCATCAGCGCTGGCAGTTCACCGGCGTGCGCCTGGCAAAGGATCTCTGACCCCATGCTCAAGCAGGAAGCCGAAGACGGCCAGGCCAGCCTTGCCGACCCCCATTTCCGCGCCGATGTGCTGACCGGCCTTGCTGCCAGCCCCCGCGCCATTCCCGCCCGCTGGTTCTATGACCGGCGCGGATCGGAACTGTTCGAGGCGATCACCGAACTCCCCGAATATTACCCGACCCGGACCGAAACCGCGCTCCTCTCCGGCATCGCCGGCGAACTCGGCGCGCTGGCCGCGCCCGATGCGGCCGTGGTCGAATTCGGCTCGGGCTCCTCGACCAAGACGCCGCTGTTGCTGCGGGCGATCGACCCGGCCGCCTATGTGCCGATCGACATTTCGGGCGCATTCCTGCGCCATTCGGCGGCGCAATTGTCACAGGCATTTCCGGGTCTGCCGGTCTATCCGGTCGAGGCCGATTTCCTCCGCCCCGTGCCGCTGCCGGCGCAAGTGGCCGGCATGCCGAAGCTCGGCTTCTTTCCCGGCTCGACGATCGGCAACATGAATGCGTGGCACGCGACTGATCTGCTGCGCGCGATGCGCGAATGGCTGGGCGAGGGCGCCCGGCTGCTGATCGGCATGGACCGGGTGAAGTCGCCCGACATCCTCGTCCCCGCCTATGACGATGCGGCCGGGGTGACGGCGGCGTTCAACCTCAACCTGCTCGAGCGGATCAACCGCGAGCTGGCCGGCACCATCCCCATTGACGCCTTCCGCCACCGGGCGATCTGGAACGCCGATGCCGCACGGATCGAAATGCATCTGGAGGCACAGCGCGACGCCGCCTTCACCGTCGACGGCCGCGATTTCGCCATGGCGGCGGGCGAGACGATCCACACCGAGAACAGCCATAAATATGGGCCGAACGGTGCCCGGTTGCTGCTGCGCGGGGGCGGCTGGACGCCGATCCGTGAATGGACCGACCCGCAGGGCTGGTTCGCGCTGATCCTGTGCGAGGCCCAGCCGCTCCGCCGCGCGCCGTGAGGGGGTTAGCGCATCACGCTGTCGGGCAGCTCCAGCTTTACCAGCTTCCAGCCGGCAAAGCCCTGTCGCGCGAACAGCAGGGCCGGGCCCTGTTCGTTGGTGCGGGTGTTGGTCATTCGCACGCGAAAGCGATCCATGGTCACCCATTCGTCGTCGAAGCGGATGTCGGGGTTCGGCTGGCGCGGCGTCTGGACGCTCGTGCCAAGCTTCCGTCCCTGCACCATCGCGCTGATGCCCTCGGGCGTGACAAAGCCGTCGACCATGCGATCGACGAGTGTGGGGGCGAGCATCATGCCCAGGCCCGCAAACGGATTGTTGCGCGCCGCCGGATCGGTTTGCATCTGGCGCATCATCGCTGCGGCGATCTGCGCCTTCAGGCTGGTTCGCACCGCCGGAAAATCGATCGCGGCTTCCAGCCTGTCGGTGTCGCCGCTAAGCGCTGCCTGCCGCAGGTGTCGCGCCGCCCAATAGGCGGAACCGAAATAGATGCCGCCCACCAGCGCCACCAGCACGGCAATGGCTGCAATCCGTTTGCGCATGTGCGTACCCCCTTTCGGGGAGCCTATGGTCTTGTCCTCGATAGGGCAACCGCGCCCCGGCACGGATGGGATGGTGGCGAGCGGCATGAGAATTGGCATGTTCCCGCTCTAGCCGCAGCGCGCATCGACGAGTACGGCTCGCGCGACGAACAGCCATAAGGAGAGCGGCATGAAGACGGTTGGCGTGATCGGCGCGGGGCAGATGGGGGCGGGGATCGCCCAGGTCTCGGCACAGGCGGGCTATGCGGTGCTGCTGTCCGATGTCGATCAGGCGCGGGCGGAAGCCGGCAAGGCGGGCATCGCCAGGCAGCTCCACCGCGCGGTCGAGAAGGAAAAGATCACCGCTGCCGATGCCGAGGCGGCGCTGGGCCGGATCACCCCGGTCGGCGATCTGGCGGCGATGGCGCCTTGCGATCTGGTGATCGAGGCTGCGACCGAGCGCGAGGCAATCAAGCGCCAGATCTTCGACACCGTCGGCAAGGTGCTGGGGGCAGAGGCGATCCTGGCGAGCAATACCTCGTCGATCCCGATCACCCGGCTGGCGCAGGCGGCGCCCGATGCCGCGCGCTTCATGGGCGTGCACTTCTTCAACCCCGTGCCGGTGATGGGCCTGATCGAACTGATCCGCGGCCTTGCCACCAGCGATGCGACGGTCGCGGCGGTCGAGGCGTTCGGTCAGTCGCTCGGCAAGCGGATCGTCCATGCCAATGATGCGCCCGGTTTCATCGTCAACCGCGTGCTGATGCCGATGCTCAACGAAGCGTGCTTCGCGCTGGGCGAGGGCGTGGCGACGATCCCGGACATCGACGCTGCCTGCCAGCTGGGCCTCAACCACCCGATGGGGCCGTTCACGCTCGCCGATTTCATCGGGCTCGACACCTGCCTCGAAATCACCCGCGTGCTGTTCGAAGGCACCGGCGACCCCAAGTTCCGCCCGGCGCCGCTGCTGGTCAAATATGTCGAAGCCGGCTGGTATGGCCGGAAGACCAAGCGCGGCTTCTATGACTATACCGGCCCGGAGCCCGTGCCGACGCGGTGAGGGGATCGGGTTTCACCCTCACCCTTCCCTCTCCCAAAGGGAGAGGGCGCTTCAACACCTCTCCCTTTGGGAGAGGGAGGGGCCCATCGCGATAGCGATGGGAGGGTGAGGGTGAGGGTGCTCAACCCCTTAAAATTAAGATTCTACCCGCTCCACTACCGGCGCGAATCCGCGCTTTGAACTTACGGCAGCAACAGCCCCGCCAGCGCCGCCGACATCAGGTTGGCAAGGCTGCCGGCGACCAGCGCCTTGATTCCCAGCCGGGCGATCACCGGCCGCTGGTTCGGCGCCAGGCTGCCGGTCGCGGCCATCTGGATCGCGATCGAGCTGAAATTGGCGAAACCGCACAGCGCGAAGGTGACGATGGCGCGGGTGCGCGGCGCCAGGTCGGTCATATGGCCCAGGTCGATGAACGCGACGAACTCGTTCAGCACCACCTTGGTGCCGAACAGCCCGCCCGCCTCCAGCGCCTCGTGCCAGGGAATGCCGAGCAGATACATCACCGGGGCGAACACCGTGCCGATGATCGACTGGAAGCTGAGCTCCGGATGGCCGAACCAGCCGCCCACCGCCGCCAGCAGGCCGTTCGCGAGCGCGACCAGCGCGACGAAAGCGAGCACCATCGCGCCGACCGCGACCGCGATCTTCACGCCGGTCGAGGCGCCCGTCGCCGCTGCCATGATGATGTTGGCGGCGCGCTCTTCCTCGATGTCGTGTTCGGCGACCCGGATCGCCTCGTCCTCGTCGGAGACCGTGATCTCCGGGCCGGCAGGCTCGTCGGGATACATGATCTTGGCCATCAGCAGCCCGCCCGGCGCCGCCATGAACGAGGCGGCGAGCAGATAGGGGAGCGATGCCGGGCCGAGCAGGCTGGCATAGGCGGCGAGAATCGTGCCGGCGATGCCGGCCATGCCGACGCTCATCACCGCGAACAGCTGCGACGGCGTGAGGCGGGCGAGATAGGGGCGAATCACCAGCGGCGCCTCGCTCTGGCCGACGAAGATGTTCGCCGCGGAACAGAGCGATTCGACCTTGCTGATGCCGGTCACCTTCTCGATCGCGCCGCCGATCCAGCGCACGACCAGCTGCATGATGCCGAGGTGGTAGAGAATCGAGACGAGCGCGGCGAAGAAGATGATCACCGGCAGCGCGGCGATGGCGAAGCTCTGGCCGCCCATTTCGGGCTTGGCGAGATTGCCGAACAGGAAGCTGGTGCCGGCGCTGGCATAGCCGAGCAGCGCGGACACGCCGTTCGCCATGGTGTGCAGCACGGTCTGGCCCCAGCCGGTGCGCAGCACGAGGATGGCGGTGCCAGCCTGAAGCGCGAACGCGGCGCCGACGACGCGTAAACGGATCGCGCGGCGGTTGCTGGACAGCAGGAAAGCGATCGCGAGGATGGCGAGCACCCCGAATATGCCGATCGGGAAATGAGTCATTCTAGGTCGTTGGCCCCCATCGCCGGCGGAATCTGTGCCAGCAAACCGGCCGACCATACACGCGATGGCGCATCTTGCCAGAGGGATGCGCACCATCTTCCACCGCGCCGGCTTTGGCGCTAGCAACTGCCGATGGACAAACCCGGCCCCGCGATCCCGCGCTCGCTCTTCGTCTTTTCGATCCTCTATGGCGGCATGGTCTGCATGGCGGGCGTGCTGGGGGTGAAGCAGGTGGCGCTGGGGCCACTCGCGGTGGAGGCGGGGATCTTCGCCTTCCTGCTGCTCGTCGTGCTGTCGAGTGCGGTCGCCGAGCTGCACGGCCAGGCGACCGCCACCGCGCTGGTGCGGATGGGATTCGTGCCGCTGCTCGCGTCGGCGGCGCTGATCCAGTTGGTGCTGGTGCTGCCGACCGATCCCGGCATGTACCCGCCCGCCGTTTCCGCCTTTCCGATCGTGGTGGGGCAGGGGATGCGGATGATGCTCGCCGGGTTCATTTCGTACGGCACGTCGCAGACGCTCAACGTGTTCATCTTCAACAAGCTGCGCGGCACCGAAGGGCGCGGCGGGCTGGTGTGGTTCCGCGGCATGGTGGCAAGCGTCGTCTCGCAGATTGTCGACACGGTGTTGTTCATCAGCATCTCGTTCCTGGGCGAGCGGCCGATCCTGGAACTGATGGCCGGGCAGATGCTGACCAAGGTAGTGCTGTCGATCGTGCTCGTGCCGTTCCTGATCACCGGCGCAGTGGCGCTGGGACGCGCACTCGATGGACGAAGGGCGTAAGCGGTCCTAAAGGGCGCGCATGACCGACCACGCACCCCATCCGGCGCTGCTCGCCAAGGCCGAAACCCTTACCGAGGCGCTGCCCTATCTGCAGCGCTATGCCGGCGCCACCTTCGTCGTGAAATATGGCGGCCACGCGATGGGCGATCCCGAACTGGCGCGCGATTTCGCCGAGGACGTGGTGCTGTTGAAAGCGGTCGGGATCAACCCGATCGTCGTGCATGGCGGCGGCCCGCAGATCGGTCGGATGCTCAAGCGGCTAGGCGTAGAATCGACCTTTGTGGGAGGTCTGCGCGTAACCGACAAACCAACCGCCGAGATTGCCGAGATGGTGCTTGCGGGGTCAATCAACAAGGAAATCGTCGCGTGGATCGCCGCGGCGGGTGGCAAGGCCGTGGGCATTTCAGGCAAGGATGCTGGCCTGGTCCGCGCCGAGAAGGTGCAGCGCACCGAAGCCGATCCGCTGCAGGGCATCGAGCGCCATGTCGATCTCGGGTTCGTCGGAGAGCCGGTGGCCGTCGATATCTCCATTCTCCAGTCGCTGGCGGCCTCAGGCTTCATTCCCGTGGTTTCGCCGATCGCGCTGGGGGCCGACGGCCACACTTATAACATCAATGCCGATACGATGGCGGGGGCGATCGCCGGCGCGTGCGGCGCCAAGCGCTTCTTCCTGTTGACCGACGTGCCGGGCGTGCTGAGCAAGGAAGGCGAACTGCTGACCGATCTCGATGCGGCGCGCGTTGCTGCGTTGAAAGAAGACGGCACTATCAAGGGGGGGATGATCCCGAAGGTGGAGACCTGCGTCAACGCCGTTGCGGCAGGCGTGGACGCAGCGGTGATCCTCGACGGGCGCATTCCGCACGGCATGTTGCTCGAAATCTTTACGCGCCAGGGCGTAGGCACGCTGGTGCATGGCTGACATTTGCCTGGCAGCACCTATGTTAGGTACCCGAAACTAACGCCTCGCGGAGAGTAGATTGACCGAGACCCTTCTGGTTGTGCTGCGCATCGTTGCGGTGCTGCTCAACGTCGTCTGGTGGACCATCGTCATCCAGGCGATCCTGTCGTGGCTGATCGCGTTCAACGTCATCAACACGCACAATGATTTCGTCCGTTCGGTCTGGTACGCGCTGCAGCGGATGACCGAGCCGCTCTACCGGCCGATCCGCCGCATCCTGCCCGATTTCGGCGCGCTCGATCTTTCGCCGCTGGTCGTGCTGCTGGTGCTCTACATTCTGCAGACAATCGTGATTCCCAGCCTGATGATGCAGATCGCCACCGCCGGTTATTGATGCCGGCGTGGCGGCGCCGCGACGGCGGCATCGAAATTGCCGTCCGCGTGACGCCGCGTTCGTCGAAGGAAGTGCTGGCGGCGGGGACGGAGGAGCATTTCGTCGCGCGATTGACCGCGCCGCCGGTGGAAGGCGCTGCCAATGCCGCGCTGGTGCCGTTGGTTGCCAAGACATTCGGCGTGCCGAAGCGCGACGTGACGCTGATCGCGGGCGAAACTGCGCGCTTGAAGCGGCTTTCGATCGCCGGGGACTTTACGGTGCTGGAACAGATCGCCCGCAGCCTCTATGGCGAGGCGCATGACGGCTGAAATCATCGACGGCAAGGCATTCGCCGCGGGCTTGCGTGCCCGCATCGCGGAACGGGTTCCCGCTTTCCAGGCTGCAGCGGGCCGCGTGCCCGGGCTGGCCGTAGTGCTGGTGGGCGACGACCCCGCCTCCGCCGTCTATGTTCGCTCCAAGGGCAAGCAGACCCGCGAGGCGGGGATGGAAAGCTTCGAGCACCGCCTGCCCGCCGACACGACGCAGGATGCCCTGCTGGGGCTGGTCGACCAGCTGAATGCCCATCCCGCGGTCGACGGCATCCTCGTCCAGCTGCCGCTGCCGCGCCATATCGACGAACAGGCGGTGCTGCTGCGGATCAGCCCCGACAAGGATGTCGACGGTTTCCACCCGGTCAATGCCGGTCGGCTGGCGACCGGGCTGGAGGGGTTCGTCCCCTGCACGCCGCTCGGCTGCCTGATGCTGCTCAAGGACCAGCTTGGCGACCTGTCGGGCATGGACGCCGTGGTGATCGGCCGATCGAACATCGTGGGCAAGCCGATGGCGGCGCTGCTCACCAAGGCGAGCGCCACGGTGACGGTGGCGCATTCGCGTACCCGCAACCTGCCGCATCACCTGAAACATGCCGATATCGTCGTCGCCGCGGTCGGCATCCCGCATTTCGTCAAGGGCGAGTGGCTGAAGCCGGGCGCGACCGTGATCGATGTGGGCATCAACCGCACCGAGGACGGGCTGGTCGGCGATGTCGACTTTGACAGCGCGGCGAGCATCGCCGGTGCGATCACGCCGGTGCCGGGCGGGGTGGGGCCGATGACGATCGCCTGCCTGCTCCGCAACACCCTGGTCGCGGCGCACCGCAACGCCGGCGTGCCGATCGAGGCGGACGCGATTTGATCGAGCTGTTCGTCTCGTCGTTCATCACCTTCTTCGTGGTGATCGATCCCCCGGGCTGCGCGCCAATCTTCGCGGGGCTGACGGCGGGAACCAATGCCGTGCATCGCCGCGCGATGGCGGTACGCGCGGTGTTTGTCGCATCCTTGATCCTGCTCGGCTTCGCACTGTTCGGCGAGGCTCTGCTGCATGCGCTGGGCATCAGCCTGCATGCCTTCCGCATTGCCGGCGGCATCATGCTGTTCCTGATCGCGCTGGAAATGGTGTTCGAAAAGCGCACCGAACGGCGTGAGGATCGGGCGGAGAAGGTCAAGGCCGAGGATCCGGTCGACATCTCGATCTTCCCGATGGCGATGCCGATGATCGCCGGGCCGGGCTCAATCGCGTCGGTGATGCTGCTGATGTCGCAAAGCGACGGGATCGAGCGGTCGGCGACGGTGCTGGCGGCGATGCTGGCGATCCTGTTGCTGACCCTGCTGGCGCTGCTCGCCGCCGGGCCGATCATGCGGATCGTCGGCGCGAAGATCGAAGCGGTCGTCTCCCGCGTGCTCGGCGTGCTGCTCGGCGCGCTGGCGGTCCAGTTCGTGATCGACGGAATCCGCGCAGCGCTGCACGTCTGAGCGGTTACTTCGCCGGCCGCGGCTTCTCCGGCGCATCGGGCAGGTCGTAGCGGATTTTCCACAGCCGATAGGGTGATCGTGCGGGCAACTGCACCGGTTCCAGCCATTTCGGCACTTCGCCATGCGCCAGCTGGGCATAGAAGCCGCCGGGGCTGTGCGCGCGGTACACGGTGGTTTCCGCCAGGTTCGGGCAGATCAGCAGGTACGCCGCCTTGTGCCGCGCGGCGATGGGGCGGAACCCCTCGGGCTGTCCGGTGAAGGCGTGGTGCACGTCCAGGATAGCCGCGCCGTTGCGATGATAGGGCCCGGCCACCGCATCATGATGCGTCACCACGATCAGCCGTGGCCCCAGATCGACATGGGTGAAGACGACCGACGGGGGAATGAGATCGAGCGTACGCAGCTGCGAGGTGCGGTTGCACGCGGCATTGGCCTCGCGCACCAGATCGCGCCCGCCCTTGCCCTTCGTCTTCGGAAGCCAGGGCAGCGCCATCCCCGTGGCAATGCCTGATACGATCAGGAACGACGCCACCGCGCCGCCCACCCGCAGCCAGATCGATCCACGCTGCAGGAACCACGGCACCAGCAGCCAGATTAGCGCGGTCGCGCCCGGCACGGCGAGCAGCTGCGCGCCCGGCGCTGCGCGGAACTGCCACAGCAGCATCGCGCCGGCGAACGCGGTGAACAGCGCGACCGCCGCCCAGCCGACGGCATTGGGCGCGCGCCGTGCACGCCACGCGGCAACCGCCGCACCGATCAGCCCGACGACCGCCAGCACTGCCACCGGCATCGCAATGTCGAGCGGATGGCGATAGATCGGCCGCGCCTCGCGGACATTGGCGAGCCAGGTATTGTAGAGCTCGTCCGAAACCTGCTCCGGCCGACCGAGACATTGCGGGAAGCTGTGGGCGAAACCCGCGACGATCACGGCGCCTGCCAATGCCGCCAGCAAGAGCCGAAGCCAGCGCCGCTGCGGGTTGAGCAGTGCCAGCCCGACGAGCAATGCGCCGGCCGCCACCATCACGCTCAGCCATACCGGCGTCAACGCATCGCAGCGCATCGCCTGGTTGGCATAGGAAGCGAACAGGGCGAAGCCGATCGACGATCCGCCGCCCAGCGTGAGGCCATAGACCAGCATGCGCCGCACATCGCCGGCATCCCATACCCAGCGCAGCGCGATAATTGCGCCGGCCATGGCGCAGAAGGGCAGCATCTCCAGCCCGATCGACAGCGAAAACGCGCTCGACAAGCCCACCACCGCGCCGCCGCGCGCCTTGGCCGGGTCCGCCAGCCCGGCGACGGTGATCGCCAGCGCGGCAAGCTGCCAGCCATGGTGATCGATCCGCATTGGCGCGAACATCGGCATCGTCGCGGTACAGCTCAGCACAAGGATGAAGAGCGCCAGCGGCCAGGCATGGGGAGCGACCAGCCGCCGCACTGCCAACGAAAGGCCGGTCATCGCAACCGACAGCGGCAGCAGCGGCGCGATCCCGCAGGCCCATTTTTCGGCCACGGCGGTGCCGACGAACGGCTTCAGGAGCAGGATCAGCCCGGCTAGCGGCAGGTCGACGATGCGCGACCAGTGGATGTCGAACCCGCCCATCGCCGGGTCCATCCGGTACTGGCGCAGATCATACCAACCCTGTCCGGCCAGCCAGGCGCGCACCTGCATCAGCCGCATATTGTCGTCGGTATCGCCCAGCGACAGCCAGTAGATATTGCCTTGCCGCTGCTGCAGGAACCAGATCACGACACCCAGCCAGAACAACAGGGTCCAGCTTAGCCAGGAACGGTCGAGCTCGTCTTTCAGGCGAAGGCCAAGGGGGTGGTCCGTCAAAATCGCTTTCCTCGGGTGCGAGCGCGCATTAGGGCGTCCCACGGCATTAGGGCAAGCGAGAGTGACGGCAGTACAACAAAGGGTCCAGGCGCTGCTGGCGCACCAGACGGTGCAGCAGCTGATCCGGTTCGTGATCGTGGGCGGGCTTTCGACGGTAGTGTACAGCATCGTGTACTGGCCGCTGGCGACCTATGTGATTCCGCCGGTGCTTGCGTCGCTTGTGGGATTTTTGGTCGCTGTCGCCTTCGGCTATCCCTTTCACAGCCGCTGGAGCTTTAAGGGCCATGGCGCCCGCGAAGATGCGATGCACAAGCTAAAATTCTTTATCGTGCAGTCGGTGGGCATGGTCATGAACGCCGGTTTCACCTGGGTGCTGACCGGCCCGCTGGTGCATGGGCCGACCTGGTGGCCGCTGGTGCCGGTGGTGTTCGTCACCCCCTTTATCACCTTTGCTCTCAACCGCTTGTGGGTGTTCGGCTGAAATGGAACGTATCGTTTACGACCGCATGGCGGCGCATGACTCGACGCATTGGTGGTACCGTGCGCGCCGTGAGATCCTGTCGGACTATCTGGTCCGCTATGGGGCGCTGCCGAAGGATGCCCGCATTCTGGAAATCGGCTGCGGCACCGGCCACAATCTGCCGATGCTGGCGCAGTTCGGCGATGTCGACGCGATCGAGATCGACCCCGCTGCCCGCGCTATTGCCAGCGAGCGACTGGGCAAGCCGGTCGGCGCCTCGCCGCTGCCCGACCTGACGGGTGTGGAGCCGGACAGCTATGATCTGGTCGCGGTGCTCGACGTGGTCGAGCATATCGAGGACGACGTGGCGGCGCTGCAGGCAATGGCGCGCGTGCTGAAGCCCGGCGGCAAGATCCTGATCACCGTGCCCGCGCACCAGTGGATGTGGAGCGCGCATGACGTGGTGAACCATCACAAGCGCCGCTATTCCAAGGCAACGCTGCTCGCCGCGCTGGAAAAGGCCGGTCTGCGCCACAACGGCCTGCGCTGGTTCAACTCGCTGCTGTTTCCGGTGGCGGTCGCGGCGCGCTTTGCCGGCAAGCTGATGGGCAAGGATGACAGCGACGATTCGCCGCCGCCCGCCGCGCTCAACAAGGCATTCGAGGCGGTATTCGGGATCGAGCGTCACTTGCTCGGCCGGTTGCCGATGCCGCCGGGGCTTTCGATCATCGTGCTGGCCCAGCCCAAGGGCTGAAAACCATGCATTGCAGTTCCCCTCCCGCAAAGGGGGGAGGGGAATTGCCGGGTTACTCGGCTGCGTCGTTGTGCCGCGCCTGCGGCGAGACCGAGATCGCGCCCGAATCCTGATAGCGATAGCCGAGCGAGGCGTGGCCCTGCACCGGGCCGGCGACATCGGCGATCAGATAGAGCGGCCGGCGCTTCGATTCGACATAGAGCCGGCCGAGATATTCGCCGATCATTCCCAGCACGAACATCTGCACCGCACCCAGCACCACCACGACCAGCATGGTTGAGGTCCAGCCCTGGTTGGCCCGGCCGGTCAGCCAGCCGAAAATAATGTAAGCCACCAGCAGCACCGACGCGCCGGTGAGCACCAGCCCGATATGGCTGGCGAAGCGCAGCGGCGTTGTCGAAAAGCCGGTGACGGCGTCCAGTGCGAAGCGCACCATCTTGCCCAGCGGATATTTGGTGGTGCCGGCGTGGCGCTCGTGCCGGTCATAGACGAACGGAACCTGGCGGAAGCCGATCCAGGCGACCATGCCGCGAATGAACCGCGCCTGCTCGGGCAGCGACAGCAGCGCATCGAGCGCGCGACGCGTCATCAGCCGGAAATCGCCCGTGTCGAGCGGGATCGGCGTGTCGGTGATGCGGTCGAGCATGCGGTAGAAGATTGCTGCCGTCGCTTTCTTGAACAGGCTTTCGCCCTCGCGCTTGCGGCGCACGGCATAAACCACATCGGCGCCCTGGGCGCGCATCGTCTCGCGCATGTCGCTCAGTAGTTCCGGCGGATCCTGCAGATCGGCGTCGATAATCAGGATTTCCTCGCCCGCGCACAGATCAAGCCCCGCGGTCAGCGCCAGTTGGTGGCCATGGTTGCGGGACAGGTTGATCGCAACCAGCCGCGGGTCGGCAGCGGACAGGCGCTGCATCACGTCCCAGCTACGGTCACGCGAACCATCGTTGACGAAGACGATTTCATAGCTGTCGCCCACCGCCGCCTGCGCTGCGGCGGAAACGCGCGCATGCAGCATGTCGAGGCACGCCTCTTCATTGTAGCAGGGAACGACGACGGAAAGTTTCGGACGAGTCATGGCCGGCGTCTGTAGCGCCCCGGGGCGACTGCGTCGAGCGGCAGCGCAGGATCAGCGAACCGGTTCAGCGCCAGCCACAGATTTGTTTCGGCGGGCCGGCGGAGGCAAGGTCATGCCCGCTCGGCCGAACTCACTGCATCTGCTGCGCGCAGGGCCGCGAGCAGCTTCATCAGATGCGCGGCGTTACGCACTTCCAGGTCGATCATATTGGTGTGGAACGTGGTGTCGCGGTTGTCGAGCCGCAGGCCCAGAATGTTCGCCTTGTGCTGGCCGATCAGCGTCGCCACCGTACCCAGCGCACCGGGTTCGTTCTTCAGCGTGACCGCGATTTCGGCCACGCCGCCTTCGGCGCGGTCGCCCCAGGTCAGGTCGACCCAGTCGGCTTCCTCGACATCGGCAAGGCTGGGGCAGTCGATACGGTGCACCTCGATCGGCGCGTCGGGACGGCGGACGCCGACGATGCGGTCGCCGGGGACCGGGCGGCAATCTTCGGAGAAGAGGAAGGCCACGCCGGGGGTGAGCCCCTTGATGTCGATGGCGTGGCTCTGCGGCGGCAGTTCGTGATCGTCGCCGCTCGCGGAACCCGGCATCACCGCTTCCATCACCTGGCCGTCGGTCAGCTTGCGATGAGCGATCGCTTCCATCAGCGCTGCTTCGTCGGTGAGCTTCAGCCGCTTGAGCGCATTGGCGAGCGCCCCGTCGCCCGCCGGGGCGGGCAGGCGGCTGACGATTTCGTCATAGAGCTTGCGCCCCAGCCGGATCGTCTCGTCGCGCTCCTTCAGGCGGATATGGCGGCGGATCGCTGCGCGCGCCTTGCCGGTGATGGCGAAGTTGAGCCAGTTGGCTTGCGGCTCCTGTGCCTTGGATCGCAGGATTTGCACCTGGTCGCCCTGCTGGATTTCCGTGCGCAGCGGCACGACCTTGCCGTTCACCTTGGCCCCGACCGACTGGTCCCCCAGGTCGGTGTGCACCGCATAGGCGAAGTCGATCGGCGTGGCGCCCTTGGGCAGCTGGATCAGCTCGCCCTTGGGTGTGAAGGCGAAGATGCGATCCTGGTACATCGCCATGCGGGTGTGCTCGAGCAGCTCTTCGGGGCTCTCGGCATGTTCCAGGATTTCGATGAGGTCGCGGATCCAGCTGACCTGCGTGTCGGGCCGGACTGCGCTCTGCTTGTACGCCCAGTGCGCGGCGAGGCCGAATTCGGCCTGGGCGTGCATGTCGCGCGTGCGGATCTGGATTTCGATGCGGGTGTCGCCCGCATGCATGATGGTGGTGTGCAGCGAGCGATAGCCGTTGCGCTTCGGCGTCGAGATATAATCCTTGAACCGCCCGGGCACCATCGGCCAGCGACGGTGGATCACGCCGAGGGCGCGATAGCATTCCTCCTCGGTATCGACGATCGCGCGGAAGGCCATGATGTCGGACAGCTGCTCAAGGCTGACATGCCGCTCCGACATTTTCTTCCAGATCGAATAGGGGTGCTTCTCGCGGCCTGTCACCTCGGCATCGATGCCGCCGCGGCCGAGCAGCAACTTCAGCCCCGAAGCGATCTTGAGCACCCGGTCTTCGCCTTCGACGCGGAAGCTTTCGAGGCGGCGGGTGATCGATTCATAGCCTTCGGGTTCGAGTTCACGAAAGGCGAGCGTCTGCATCTCCTTCATGAACTCGTACATGCCGATCCGCTCGGCGAGCGGGGCATAGATGTCCATCGTCTCGCGGGCGATGCGGCGGCGCTTCTCTTCCTTCTTGATGAAGTGGAGCGTGCGCATGTTGTGGAGCCGGTCGGCCAGCTTGACCAGCAGCACGCGGATGTCATCGGACATGGCGAGCAGGAACTTGCGGAGATTTTCCGCCGCGCGTTCGCTTTCGGTCTGCGCCTCGATCTTCGAGAGCTTGGTGACGCCATCGACCATCCGCGCCACGTTCGGCCCGAACAGCCGCTGAATTTCCTCCGGCGTAGCGACCGTGTCTTCGATCGTGTCGTGCAAAATCGCGGTGGCGATCGTCTCGTCGTCGAGATGCAGGTCGGTCAGGATGCCGGCCACTTCGATCGGGTGACTGAAATACGGGTCGCCGGAGGCGCGCTTCTGCGAGCCATGGGCGTTGACCGAAAACACATAGGCGCGGTTGAGGAGCGCCTCATCGGCTTCAGGGTCGTAGGAGAGGACCCGGTCTACAAGTTCATACTGACGCAGCACGGGGCCTAGATGGCGCCCCGTGCCGCTGCTTTGCAATAGCGATGCGCATTGCGGCGCATCAAAGACGCATCAGCGTGCTTTTGTGTTACACTTTGCGAGCGCGTCCGCGTCGAAATCGACGCCGTTGGCGCGGAAAGCCGAAAGCTTGCCGACCTCGCGCGCGAGCAATTCGCACATGATCCCGTCGCGGCTCGGCGCCTTGGCGGCGACGCAGGTGGTGCCCGTGCACTTCCAGATCGTCGACCGGGTCACGAGGCTGGCCTTGCTCGGCGCGTTTACCGGCGTAGCGCTGTAATATTCTGCGGTCTGCGCCGTGGCGACCAGCGGAGAAAGGACAAGCGCGGCGGTGGCCGCAATAGCAGCAAAACGGTTCATTTCATCCTCCCTGCAGAACCGGATAGGTGCACAGACCTGCGACTCACTCTCTAATTGACAGCTATATAAGTTGCAAGCAGAAACGGGTGCTGCGGTGCAAAAGTTGCGCGCGCGAGGCGGTTTCGTGCGGCTGATTTTTACGATAGGGTTACGGCCATGGGTGGTGCGATCCGAGAATCCCTGCGCGAACTGGTTCGCGACTGCAGCCTGGCTGCAGCGCTCGAGGCGATGGGGGAACGCTGGTCTTTTCTGATCTTGCGCGGCTCTTTCAACGGGCTGCGCCATTTCGAAGAGTTTCAGTCCGAACTCGGCATTGCCCGCAACATCCTTGCCAATCGGCTGGGCCGACTGGTCGAGCATGGCATTCTTGCGCGCCAGCCTTGCCAGGACGATCGCCGCAAGATCGAATATTGCCTTACCGACAAAGGCCATGCGCTGCTGCCGACCATGGTTGCGCTGCGGCAATGGGGTGAGCGCTGGGAAACCTGCGTACGGGCGAGCCCGATCCTGGTGGATGCGCGCGACCGCCGGCCGATCGCGCCGGTAACCGTGCAGGCGCATGACGGGCGCGTGCTCGGGAAGGGCGACCTGCTCTGGGCGCTGCCGGGAGATATTGCGGCCCCCGAGGCAGCCGAATAGCCGCCCCCTTACTGCCCCAGTGCCAGCAGCCGCGCGCGCACGCCTTCCGGAATCGGCTTTGCCCGCCGCTCGGCCAGATCGACATGGACGCTGACCAGCTCTACTTCAGCGTGTACCGCGCCGGTTTCGCCATGGCACAGGTCGATCCGCATCGTCATGCTGGACGTACCAACCCGTTCGACGCGGACCAACGCCTCGACCAGATCGTCGAAGCGGAAGGCGCGTTTATAATCGACGCCGGCACGAACGACGTTGAACTCGGCTTCGGTCCAGTCCGGCCCTAGCTCCGACAGGTTCGCCCAGCGCCAGAATTCGGTCAGCCCGACATCGGCATATTCCAGATAGCGCGAGTTGAAGACGATCTTCTGGCCGTCGATCTCGGAATAGCGGACGCGGAACTGGGTGGAAAAAGGGAAACCGGGACGGTGCATCGCGCGGCTTTGCCCCGGGCGAGGCAGGATTGGCAAGCGTTTGCCCGACGGGAAAGGAAACCCCCGCCGTTGCAGCGGCGGGGGCGGACGCCTTGCCATTTGCAGCGGGACGATAGCAGTTCAGACCGCTTCGATCACACCGCATTCGCCGCGGGCGTGTTCACGCCCATCGATTGCAGGTACTTGCGCACGTTGCGCGCTGCCTGGCGCAGGCGCTGTTCGTTTTCCACCATCGCGATGCGGACATAGCCTTCGCCATTCTCGCCGTACCCGACGCCCGGCGCCACCGCGACCTTGGCATGGGTGAGCAACTGCTTGGAAAATTCCAGGCTGCCAAGATGCGCCAGCGCCGGCGGCAGCGGCGCCCAGGCGAACATTGAGGCGCGGGGGCTGGGGATGTCCCAGCCGGCGCGGGCAAAGCTTTCCACCATCACGTCCCGGCGCTTGTGATAGAGCTGGCGGTTCTTTTCGACGAT
Source organism: Sphingomonas sp. DMC8 (assembly GCF_056314185.1). Taxonomy (NCBI): domain Bacteria; kingdom Pseudomonadati; phylum Pseudomonadota; class Alphaproteobacteria; order Sphingomonadales; family Sphingomonadaceae; genus Sphingomonas; species Sphingomonas sp. DMC8. Next base: position 247,062 of record NZ_JBQUYV010000004.1, read on the forward strand.
GTCCTGCGGGCCGTTGAGCGCCGCGCAGGCGGCCGCCTGGATCGGCGTGAAGGCACCGTAGTCGAGATAGGATTTCACGCGCGTCATCGCCGCGATCAACCGCTTGTTCCCGACCGCGAAGCCCATCCGCCACCCGGCCATCGAATAGGTCTTGGAAAGCGACGTGAACTCGATCGCGACGTCCTTCGCGCCCTTCACCTGCAGGATCGACGGCGTCGGCTTGCCGTCGAAATAGAGTTCCGAATAGGCAAGGTCGGACAGGATCCAGACCTTGTTCTCGCGCGCCCAGGCAACCAGCCGTTCGTAAAAGGCGAGGTCCACCGTCTCCGCCGTCGGATTGGACGGATAGTTGACGACCAGGATCGAGGGGCGCGGCACGGTGAAGTTCATCGCGCGCTCAAGGCTTTCGAAATAAGCATCGTCGGGCGTGGTCGGCACCGCGCGGATCGTGGCACCTGCGATAATGAAGCCGAAGGTGTGGATGGGGTAGCTGGGGTTCGGCGCCAGCACCACGTCGCCCGGCGCCGTGATCGCGGTGGCGAGGCTGGCCAGCCCTTCCTTCGATCCCATCGTCACCACCACTTCGGTCTCGGGGTCGAGCTCAACGCCGAACCGGCGGCCATAATAATTGGCCTGGGCGCGGCGCAGGCCGGGAATGCCCTTGGACTGCGAATAGCCATGCGCATCGGGCTTGCGTGCGACTTCGCACAGCTTTTCGATCACATGGTCGGGCGGCGGCAGATCGGGATTGCCCATGCCAAGGTCGATAATGTCCTCGCCCGCCGCTCGCGCCGCTGCCCGCATCGCGTTGACTTCGGCGATGACATAGGGCGGCAAACGCTTCATGCGGTAGAATTCTTCGGACATTTCCTCAGCTTTCAGGGGTTTTTGACGCGACACAAAATTGTGCCGTGCATGCTTTCTACGTCATAATGGGCGTGTCTGGAATGACGAGTTGCACCGGATGCGCTAGGGCGAGCGAAAGGAGAGGATCGAATGGCCGATACGCTGACCCCGACCCTGCCGAGCCTGGAAGAGTTGCAGCACTGGACCTGGGTGCTGGGCCGCGCACAGCAGATGATGCTGGAACATGGGCTGGATGTGATGGAAAGCACCCCGGCCGCTCCCCCATTCGGCGCGCTGCTCGATCCCACTGCCGCCGTTCGCGCCACTGCGGGTTTCTGGGCGGATACCATGACGGTGTGGCAACGCTTCCTCGATCCGGAACGCGCCGAGCCCTTTGTGGAGACGCCCGAACAGGCGCGCGACAAGCGCTTCAAGGCGCCGCAATGGCGTGAACAGCCCGTCTTCGATTTCCTGCGGCAAAGTTATTTCGTCATTGCCGACCATCTGCTGAAAAATGTCGAGGCGCTTGATCACCTCGATCCAAAGCACAAGGACCAGATTCGCTTCGCCACCCAAGGCTTTATCGATGCGATCAGCCCGACCAATTTCCCCGCTACGAACCCGCAGGTGATCGAGAAGGTCATCGAGACCAAGGGCGAGAACCTGCTCAAGGGCTTGCAGCATATGCTGGCGGACATGGCGAAGGGGCAGTTGACCCAGACCGCCGACGGCGCGTTCGAACTGGGCCGCAATCTGGCGACCACGCCGGGCAAGGTGGTGAAGCGCACGCCGCTCTACGAGCTGATCCAATATGCGCCGACCACCGATGCGGTGCTGGAAACACCGCTGGTAATCTTCCCTCCCTGGATCAACCGCTTCTACATCCTCGACCTGACGCCGGAAAAAAGCTTCATCCGCTGGGCAGTGGATCAGGGCATCACGGTGCTCGTCGTCTCCTGGCGCTCCGCCGACGCCAGCATGAAAGATGTCGTGTGGGACGATTATGTCGAGCGCGGCCAGATCGACGCGATCGACACGGTACGCGAGTTGCTGGACGTCGATAGCGTCCACACGATCGGCTACTGCGTCGCGGGTACCACGCTGGCGGCGACGCTGGCGGTGCTGGCGGCGCGCGGTCAGGCGGACAAGGTGAAAAGCGCGACTTTCTTTACCGCACAGGTCGATTTTGCCGATGCAGGCGACCTGCGTGTGTTCGTCGACGACGATCAGCTGGCGATGATCCGCAGTCTCAGCGCCGATGGCTTCCTCGATGGCCGCTATCTCGCGGCGACGTTCAACCTGCTGCGCGGGCGCGACCTGATCTGGAACTATGTCACCAACAATTATCTGCTGGGGCAGGACTATGTGCCGTTCGACCTGCTACACTGGAACTCGGACGTCACCAATCTGCCGGCCACCTGGCACCTGAGCTATCTGACCGACCTGTACCGCGACAACAAGCTGATCGCACCGGGCGCGCTGTCGATCGGGGGTACGCCGATCGACCTGGGGAAGATCACTACGCCAGCCTATATCCAGGCCGGTCGCGAAGATCATATCGCGCCGGTAACGAGCGTCTGGAAGTTGACGCGGCACTTCAAGGGGCCGTGCAAGTTCGTGCTGGCGGGGTCCGGCCATATTGCCGGAGTCGTCAATCCGCCTGCTGCAAATAAATACCAATACTGGACCAATTCGCGGCGAGTCGAATCACTTGCAGCATTCTTGGAAGATGCCACCGAAACCAAGGGAAGTTGGTGGCCTGACTGGCTGAAATGGCTTTCTGCGTTGAGTGGTGCTAAAACATCGGCGAGTGGCGCGCGCATTCCAGGCAAGGGTGCGCTGCAGGCGCTCTGTGATGCGCCTGGGGAGTATGTTAGAACACGTTGAAAAATAAGGGTAAAAATCCCAATATGCGGTTATTGTGCACTGCACAATAACCGCTTGCCTTTCCGCGGGAACCGGCCTATATGCTGCAACGCAGCAATAGTCAGGGAACCGAAGTCACATGGCCACCAAGGGACCAAAGACGCCGGCAAAGCCCGCCGCTACCAAGCCTGCGGCGCCGGTCGCCAAGCCGGCCGCGCCCAAGGCTAAAGCTGCCGCTCCCGCAGTTGAGAAGACCGCGCCGGTAAAGCCCGTCGAGACGATCGTTTCGACGCCCGCTCCCGAGCCGGTCCCGGCCGTGGAAGCTGCAACGCAGGAAGTCGCGCACCGCGTCGAGAAGACCGTCGAAGCCGCAGCCGCGCCCGTGAAGGCCGCCACTGCGGAAATCGCCCCCAAAGTCGAAGAGACCGTCGCGCCGGCGGTCACCACCAGCACCGCGAAGGAAAAGACTACCATGGCTACCACGATCGAGAACAGCACCGTCCAGGCCCAGGCATTTTTTGGCGACATCAACGAGCGCGCCAAGGCCGCGATGGAAAAGTCGACCAAGCTGGTCGAAGAAGCCAATGAGTTCGCCAAGGGCAACATCGAAGCGGTTGTCGAATCCGGCCGCATCGCCGCCAAGGGTTTCGAAGCCCTGGGCCAGGAAGCTGCCGAATACAGCCGCAAGTCGTTCGAGAGCGCCACTGCCGCGCTGAAGAACCTCGCCGCCGTGAAGTCGCCGACCGACTTCTTCAAGCTGCAGAGCGACTATCTGCGCGGCGCGTTCGACTCGTATGTCGCCGAAACCTCGAAGCACACCGAAGCGATGATCAAGCTGGCCGGCGACGCCGCGCAGCCGATCTCGAACCGCTTCGCCGTTGCGGTTGAGAAGGTGAAGACCGTCGCCTGAGCGACTGGTTTCATCCGGTTCTGATCAGGGCGGTCCTCTCTTTGGAGGGCCGCCCTTTTCGTTGGTGCGGGGAATTAGCGCCGTAGCGGCGCGCACGGCTTGCCCTTGGAGGCGCCGCATCATATTTTCCGCGTAATGGCTGAGCTCAACAACATCGCGATCCACATGGCCGAGGACGGCGATTCCGACGACCGGGGCAACGACCCGTCGGTCGGTCTCGCGACCCGCACGCGAACGCGCACCAAGAAGCCGACGCCCTATCGCGTGCTGATGCTCAATGACGATTATACTCCGATGGAATTTGTGGTGCTGGTGCTCCAGCGCTTCTTCCGGATGAACATCGAGGAAGCGACGCGTGTGATGCTGCATGTCCACCAGCGCGGCGTCGGCGTGTGCGGGGTGTTCAGCTACGAAGTCGCGGAGACCAAGGTCGCGCAGGTGATCGACTTCGCGCGCCAGAACCAGCATCCGCTGCAGTGCACGCTGGAAAAGGCCTGATAAACCATCTGGAAATCCGCAGTCTGACCCGGCAACTGCCGAACGCGCTCGAAGTCTTGCGCGCTATTTGGGCTTGGGTAGCCAGCTGAGGTTCAGCCCTTCATAGCGGTTCACATAATTGGCCTCGCGTGCCAGCCCGCGTTCGTCGCGCAGCGTCACCTTCCCGCCTTCGCGCGCGATCAGCCCGTCATCCTCGAGCTGCCGGAGCATGCGGTTGACATGGACGGCGGTAAGGCCCGTCGCGTCGCCGATTTCCTCCTGCGTCAGTCCCAGCGCAAAGACATTGGTGACCTGCTCGTCCGTGGCGCGCAGCCGGTTGCGCAGATCGAGCAGCAGGGCTGCCACGCGCGTTTTGGCACTGGTCCGGCCGAGGGCTGCCAGACGGTCTGTCAGGGATACGCGCTCGATCTGGCTATAGACGAGGATCATGCTTGCCAGCCGGGGATGCGCCGACATGATTTCCGACAGGGCGGCGCGGTCGAACGGGCAGACGACGGAGTCGGCCAGTGCGCACAAGGTCTCCGGCGCCTCGCGATAGATGGCGGACGAAATGCCCAGCATGTCGCCGGGAAACAGGAAGCGCAGGATCTGCCGGCTGCCGTCGTCGAGCAGCACATAGCTCATCACCAGGCCCTTGCGCAGAATGAACAATTCGCCGCACGCTTCGTTCTCGCGCTGAAGAATTGCGCCGCGCCGGACATGGCGTTGACGAATCTCCAGATGTTCGAGAGCGTCGCGCTCGGCGGGCGTTAACTCGACGAGTTCGCCCAATTTATCTGCGAAACAACTACCTGACACGCTTTCGCCTACCCCCATCTCCCGCCTGCAAAGCAGCGCCGTGAAAAGGCTGCATTAAAGTCGATCAATCGTTCCGCGCACGACCGGCGCTTGCGCGCGCGGAGAGAGGGACTAGAAGCTCGGTCATGGACCGTATTCTCATCCGCGGCGGCAAGCGCCTTGCCGGCAAAATCGCCATTTCGGGCGCAAAGAACTCAGCGCTGACTCTAATGCCCTGCGCGTTGCTGACCGATGAACCCCTCACACTCAGAAATTTGCCACGCCTCGCAGATGTCGACAGCTTCGGACATCTACTGAACGAGCTCGGCGCCTCCACCGCCGTGGAAGGCACGCGGCCCAATGATTTCGGGCGGGTGCTGACCGTCCGCGCCGGCCGCCTTACTTCGACGGTTGCGCCCTATGATATCGTTCGCAAGATGCGCGCGTCGATCCTGGTGCTCGGGCCGCTGCTGGCGCGCGAGGGCGAGGCGACGGTGTCGTTGCCTGGCGGATGCGCTATCGGGAACCGGCCGATCGATCTGCACCTGAAGGCGCTGGAAGCGCTGGGCGCCGAGATCGAGCTGAGCGCCGGTTATGTGAAGGCGACCGCGCCGGGGGGCCGCATCGCGGGCGGGCGCTATCGCTTCCCGGTCGTGTCGGTCGGGGCTACCGAAAACGCGCTGATGGCGGCGGTAACGGCGCGCGGCACCAGCATCCTGGAAAACGCCGCGCGGGAGCCGGAGATCGTCGACCTCTGCAAGCTGCTGGTCGCGATGGGGGCCGTGATCCGCGGTATCGGTACCGAGACGCTGGAAATCGAAGGCCGCGACCGGCTGCACGGCGCCACCTACGCCGTGATGCCCGACCGCATCGAAGCGGGCAGCTATGCCTGCGCCGCCGCGATCACCGGCGGCGATGTCGAACTGGTGGGCGCGGCGCCGGACGATATGCGCGCGACTCTCGACGCACTCGTCGAAGCAGGCATCACCGTAGAGGAGACCGGGAGCGGCGTGCGCATCGCTGCCGACAACGGCATCCGCCCGCTCACGCTATCGACGGCGCCGTTCCCCGGCTTCGCGACGGACATGCAGGCGCAGTTCATGGCGATGCTGTGCAAGGCTGATGGCGCCAGCACGCTGACCGAGACGATCTTCGAGAATCGCTATATGCATGTGCCCGAACTGGCGCGGATGGGCGCGAATATCGAAGTGCGAGGCCGCACCGCCGTCGTGCGCGGCGTCGACAAGCTCACCGGCGCGCCGGTGATGGCGACCGACCTTCGCGCTTCGATGAGCCTGATACTTGCCGGCCTGGCCGCCGAGGGGGAGACGCAGGTCAACCGCGTCTATCACCTCGATCGCGGCTATGAGCGGCTGGAAGAGAAGCTGCAGGCCGTTGGCGCCGACATCGAGCGCGTTGGCGACGGCTGAGCGGTTTGCCTATTCTGCCGCGATGGCCGACGGGCTGTCCCGGCAGGGCGCGGCGACGACGCGATTGCGGCCGGCTTCCTTGGCCTGATAGAGCGCGGCGTCCGCCACGCCGAGGAGGTCGGTGACCGAACGGGTGCATTCCGGCAGCGCCGCAACACCGAACGACGCCGAAATCTTCGCATCATGGTTGGCGGACAGGGTCTCGATGCGTTCGCGCATCATTTCTGCCTTGGCCAGCGCTTCGGTCATGCCGCATTCGGGCAGGATGATCAGCAATTCCTCGCCGCCATAGCGACAGGCGACGTCAGAGGGGCGCAAGACGCCCAGGATCGTTGCCGCCGTCTCGCGAAGCACGGCGTCGCCCACTGCATGGCCGAACTCATCGTTCAGCTTCTTGAAGTGGTCGAGGTCGATCATGATCGTCGACAGGTGCTTGCCGCTCCGCTCCGCCAGGCTCGCGTACCGGCTCAGCGCATCTTCCATGTAGCGCCGATTGTAGAGTCCCGTCAGCGGATCGCGCAGTGCCTGGGTGCGCAGCTTTTCGCGCAGGGTGATGTTCGAAACCGCCAGCGACATGGCATCGGCAATGGCAGCGGCCAGCGGCTGGATACGCTCGAGTGCTGCCGATGCATCCTTATGTTCGGCGGCAACCTGCAGCAGGCCCTGTATTTCGCCATGCGCGGTCAGCGGCAATTCCAATACGGAAATGCCGGACGGGTGATGGTCGCAGCGTAGCGCGCCGCGGCTGTCGGCATTGAGGTGCCATTTGCCGCGCTTCAGCGCCCAACATTGCGCGGGGGTCATTGCCGAGCGTGGCGTGTCGCCCGCCGGCCAGTGCCAGCTGTCGGAAAGTTCGAGGCGGTCGCGGGAATTGTTGAAGACATAGAGCGCCGCACCGAATCCTTCGAGCAGCGAGGCGATCGTTGCGCCCAGCACGGCATTGGCATCGGGATAGCCGCTCGCGCTCTGCAGCATTTCGGTCATGCGGAACAGATGGTTGATTTGTCTGCGTTCGGCATGGGCGCGTTCCGCTTCCATGCGCCGTTCGCGAAGCGCTTCGAGCGTACGCGGGGCCCCGATCAAAAGCAGAACCAGCGCGAATATCGCACTGGCGAGTTCCATGCCGAACACAAGGTGCCGCGCCTCTCGCCCCGGCATCAGCGGGTTCAGCAGGTGCATGGCCACCATCATGACGATCGCGCCGGCGGAACCTGCCATGCGCTTCATAAGAGTCCGTTCGAGCGGGTCGGCCGATCCCGCCGGAAATTTGCGCATCACGCCAGTCTGTCCACCATTGCCGCGCGCCCGGTGCCGCAGTCCACTTCAATTATAGCGGCGGGGTGGGATGGCAGCTTTGTTTCGGGGCCGGTTTTCCTTTAACCGCGCATCGAACCCGTCTCGATGAAGCGCTGGTGCCAGGCCAGCGCTTCGCCGCACAGCATCGGCGTCTGCTTGCCGTAGCTGCCGGCAAGGGCGCGCTCGTAATATTCGCGGAGCATTGGCTGGAAATCGGGGTGGGCGCAGCGCGCGATCACCTGCTCGGCGCGCTTGCGCGGGGCGAGACCGCGCAGGTCGGCAAGGCCTTGCTCGGTAACGATCACCTGCACGTCCTGCGCGATATGATCGACATGGCTGACATGCGGCACGATCGCCGAAATCGCGCCGCCCTTGGCGGTCGAAGGCGACATGAAGATCGAGATATAGGCATTGCGCGCGAAGTCACCCGATCCGCCGATGCCGTTCTGGATGCGCGAGCCCATGATATGGGTGGAATTGACGTTGCCGTAGATATCTGACTCGATCATCCCGTTCATCGCCAGGCAGCCCAGCCGCCGCACCACTTCGGGATGGTTGCTGATCTCCTGCGAGCGCAGCAGGATTCGATCGCGGAACTGGTCGAGTTCGGCGTTCAGCCGCTCGGCGGCGACGGGGCTCAGCGAAAAGGCAGTGCACGACGCCATGCGCAGCTTGCCCGCAGCCAGCAGGTCGAGCATCCCGTCCTGCAGCACCTCGGTATAGGCGGTCATATTGTCAAATGGCGCGTCGAGCAGCCCGGCCAGCACCGCATTGGCGATGTTGCCGACTCCCGATTGCAGCGGCAGCAGCGACGGCGGCAACCGCCCCTTGCCGACTTCATGGCGCAGAAACTCGATCAGGTGGCCGGCGATCGCTAGCGCATGAGCATCAGGCGCGGCGAAGGGCAGGTTGCGGTCCGGCGCATCGGTTTCGACGACCGCAATCACCTTGTCGGGATCGCAACGCAGCGTCGATTGACCGATCCGCTGGTCGGGCCGGGTCAGCGGGATCGGCACGCGATTGGGCGGCAGCGCGGTGCCGTAGTAAATATCGTGCATCCCCTCCAGCGCGGGATTCTGCCAGCGATTGACCTCAAGGATCACGCGCTTGGCGCAATCGAGCCAGGTCTTGTTGTTGCCGACGGAGGAAGAAGGGATAAGCGTCCCGTCCGCGCGGATGCCGGTGACTTCGACCACGGCAATATCGAGCGGCCCGAGAAATCCCTCCCATGCCAGCGGCGCGACCTGGCTCAGGTGCAGATCAACATAGTCCATTTGCCCCGCATTGATCTTTTCGCGCGCGATCGGGTCGGAATTATAGGGCAGGCGCGATGCGATACCGTCGACCCGGGCGAGCGCCCCGTCGAGTTCGGGGCCGGTGGACGCGCCGGTCCAGACTTTCAGCCGCATCTGCCGGCCGGCGGCGTGCGCCGCCTCGATCTGCGCGGCAAGGGTGGTCGGCACCGCCTTCGGATAGCCCGAGCCGGTAAAGCCGCTCATCCCAACCGCCATGCCATCGGCGATGAAGGACGCGGCATGTTCGGCGCTGGTGACTTTGGTGGCGAGGCCGGGATGCGCGATGCGGGACATGAAACCTCTCTGGGCTGCGACGCTCCCGGCGATGTCGTTCTGCGCGTGCGCGCGCAATTGTTGCAACTACCTACCTGATATGGATTTCCGGCCAGGAACGACCCGAGCGATCGCCGCCAAGTGATTGATCCGGAAAGAGCATCCGGAACCGTGCAGTCCGCCTGCGGGTTGAGCGTCCAACCATCAAGGAAGTATCGACATGGCAACCCGCCCGCGCGATATCGCGCCACCCTTTCGTTCGCAGTTTTTGACCGACAGTTTCCAGCGCGGTCTTGCCTATTGGAACCGGGAACGGCTGGCGCCCGGCTTCCCGGACGCCGACTGGCCGCGTGCGCTCGACCGCGACACACGGATGCAGCGGCTGGAGGGTTCTTTTCTCGAAGAGCTGCGCGCCGAGGTCGCCGACGAGGCCGCCGCTGCTCCGACTGATGCGGAAGGCTTCATCACCTGGTTCGAAGCGCTCAAGGCAAACGGCCCCGGGCAGGGCGATCCGCTATTCCCGTGGCTGGCAGCAGTGGCGAACCGTGACCAGCTCCGCTGGTTCTTCGAGCAGGAAGCTGCTGGAGAGGCAGGCTTCGACGATCTGGTGGCAATGACTCAAGTGAAGTTGCCGGTACGGCCGAAGCTGGAACTCGCACGCAACTACTGGGACGAAATGGGCCACGGCACCGAAAAGGGCATGCACGGCCCGATGCTCGACGCACTCGTCGAGACGCTGGCAGTCGAGCCGGTGATCGAGAATACGGTCTGGGAAAGCCTGTGCCTGGCCAATGCGATGACGGCGATGGCGGCCAATCGCCGCTACGCCTGGCACGCCGTGGGTGCGCTGGGAGTGATCGAACTTACTGCCCCCGGCCGGTCCGCGCTGGTTGCAGAAGGGCTGAAGCGGGTCGGCCTAAACGCAAAGGAAGCACGCTACTTCACGCTGCACGCGGTACTGGACGTGAAGCATAGTGAAGACTGGAACCGCGAGGCGATCCGCCCGGCTGTGGCGGAAGACTCCCGCCGCGCGACGGCGATGGCCGAAGGCGCGCTGATCCGGCTGCGCTGCGGCGCGCGCTGCTTTGCGGCGTATCGGGCGCGGCTATGGGGGTGAAGCCACGCTAATCCATCTGGATTCCCCTCCCGCTTGCGGGAGGGGCGCAAAGACTTACACCGCCTTCAGTGCTTCCTCGAAATCCGCGATCAGGTCGTCGGCATCCTCCACGCCGATCGAGATGCGCACCAGATTGTCGGTGATCGCCAGCGCCTGTTTGCGCGCTTCCGGCACAGACAGGTGCGTCATCCCCGCCGGGTGGCTGGCCAGCGTTTCGGTGCCGCCCAGGCTGACCGCCAGCTTGGCGATCTTGAGCGAATCGAGGAACGCGAATGCCTCCTTCTCGCCGCCCTTCAGATAGAGCGAGAAGGTCGATCCTGCGCCCGTGCAGTGGCGGCGATAAATGTCGGCCTGGCGCTTGTCCTCCCCGCGTTCGAGGAAGCCGAGATAGCCGACCTTTTCTACCTTGGGGTGGCTGGCCAGAAATTCGCACACCTTGGCGGCATTCTCGCCCGCGCGGCTCATCCGCAGCTCCAGCGTCTCCAGCGAGCGGAGCAGCATCCAGGCGGTGTTCGGGTCGCAGATCGTGCCGATCGTGTTGCGCATCAGCCGGATGGTGTTGATGTGTTCCTTCGATCCCAGCACGCCGCCGGCCACCAGATCCGAATGGCCGCCGGCATATTTGGTCAGCGAATAGACGACGATATCGGCGCCGTGCTGCAGCGGCTTGGACCAGAGCGGGCCGAGGAAGGTGTTGTCGATCGCGATGGGCGGCTTGTTGTCGCCTTTGAAGATCGCGTCGCGGCTCGCGGCGACTGCCTCCACGTCCACCAATGCGTTGGTGGGGTTCGCCGGGCTTTCCAGATAGATCAGCGCGACGTTGCCGGTCGCGGCCTTGCCCAGCACCGCGTCGATTTCCTCACGGGTGGCACCCGCCGGAAAGTCGAGCCAGTGGATGCCGAAGCGGCCGAGGATGCGCGCGATCAGCGTCTCCGTTGCGGCATAAAGCGGTCCCGAATGGACGATGGTGTCGCCAGGCTTCACCATCGACAGGAACAGGGTGGCGATCGCCGACATGCCCGAGGAAAAGGCGAGTGCGTCCTCCGCCTCTTCCCACACCGCCAGCCGGTCCTCGAGAATCTCCTGATTGGGGCCGTTGAAGCGCGAATAGACCAGCCCCTCCGCCCCGCCCGGGCGCTTGCCGGTCACCCCTTCGAAATGGCGCTTGCCGGCTGCGGCATTGGGGAAGACGAAGGTGGAGGTGAGAAAGATCGGCGGCTTCAGCGATCCTTCGGACAGCATCGGATCATAGCCATGGCCCATCATCAGCGTGGCGGGCTTGAGCTTGCGGCCACCGACGCTGTCGATGTCGGGCTTCGGGCGGCGACGCGGAGTGGCGCCGGTCAGCTCGGCTTCGGTTTCGTCGGTCATTTGTCTCTCCTTTGGCGCAGCACGCTGCAACTGGTATCATTTGCAACCAGCTTAGCGCCTTGCGCGCCGTTGCAAAGCCCGGGCAGCGCCGGAAGCCATCTTCCGGTGCAAACGTCGCATGGCATGCGGATGTTGCAGGCTGCGGTCAGCAGCCGGCGTGGAGGTTTCAGCCGGGCAGGCCGATCAGGCTGATCTGGCGGCCATAATCGGGCTCGCTGCGATGGGTGGCGCGGCGGAAGCTGAAGAAGCGCCCTTCGTGCGCATAGGTGTCGAGCCCCCGTGCCTCGATCGTGCGCAGCCCGGCGGCGGCGAGCCGGTGGACGACATAGGCCTCCAGGTCGAACTGGAAATGCTCCGGCCGGCCATCGGCGAAGAAGCGCTCGTTCGCCGGATCGCTTTCGGCAAAGCGGCGGAAAAAGCCTGCATCCACTTCATAGCTGGCGCGTGCGATGCATGGGCCGACTGCCGCGGCAATGCGTTCGCGCCTGGCGCCGAGCGTTTCCATCGCCGCGATCGTCGTATCGGTGACGCCGCCGATCGCGCCCTTCCAGCCGGCATGGGCCGCCGCAATCACGCCGGCCTCGCGATCGGCCAGCAGCACCGGCGCGCAATCGGCGGTCAGAATGCCGAGCAGCAGGCCCGGCTGGTTGGTGACGAGCGCATCGGCGCGGGGGCGCAGATCCTCTTCAAAGGGTGCAAGCACCGTCACGGCATCGGCCGAATGCACCTGATAGACTGTCACCAGCCGCGCGCCGGGCAGCACGGCTGCCACCGCCCGGCGGCGATTCTCGGCGATTGCGGCGGGATCGTCCTGCGATCCGGTGCCGACGTTCAGCCCGGCAACCACGCCCTGCGACACGCCGCCGCTACGGCCCAGAAAGCCGTGCGCTACGCCGTCCAGCGCGGCGGCACGGATCACTTCGACATCGCTCATAGTGCCAGCCGCATCAGACGGTCCTCATCGGCATGATTGCCCACCATGAACGCATAAGGCCCGCGATCCTCAAAGCCATAGCGTTCGTAAAAGCGCTTCGCCCGGTGATTGTCGATATAGACCGACAGCCACAGCTCGTGCGCGCCGCGTGCGCGGGCGGTGGCGAGTGCCCAGTCCATCAGCGCCTGCGCTGCGCCGGTGCCCTTTGCGCGATCGTCGAGATAGAGCTGGCGCAGTTCGAGCGCGGGGCCTTCGGGGCTCGCGGGCAGGCTGATCGGGCCGAGCTTGCAATAGCCGGCCAGTCCCTCACCATCCTCGGCGACGCGGAAGGCAAAGCCCGGATCGGCGAGTTCTGTTTTCCAGCCGGCGACCGTAAAGCGTGCAAAGAAGGTCGCCAGATCCTCCGGCGCATAGAGATGCGCGAAGGTCGCCGCGAAGCTCGTGCGGAACAATGCGTCGATCGCAGCGGCGTCCGCCGGCCCGGCGTCGCGGAAGATCATGCGAAGCCCGCCGGCACCGGCCATCCCGGTGCTGTGATCGCCAGCACCTTGAACAGCGAGCCCATCTGGTCCTCGGCCACCAGCCGGTTGCGGTCGGCGGCAATCGCGTCGCCGCGCTCCGGTGCGGTCCTGGCGAGTGCGCGGGCGCGGTCATCGATACCCAGCGCCTTCAGGAAATCGCCCTGCGTTACCGGGCCGTGTACGGTAAGCCCCTCGGCTTCGGCGGCTTCCTTCAGCGTGCCGAAATCGACATGGGCGGTCAGGTCGGCCTCGCCCGGATCGGCAAACGGGTTGGCAAAGGCATGGCCGCGCACTGCCTGCAGCGTGTCGCCGATCGCAGGGCCTTCATAGCCATAGTCGATGATCAACGCCGCGCCGCCCTGCACCATCAGCCGCTGGCCCAGCGCGCGCAGCAACGCGACGCCGGCGGGCGATGTTTCGAGGATCGACCCCGGTGCCGCATCGCGCAGTGCGGGCGGGATGATCGGATCGAAGCCGCGATCGCCGGCGACCGGCAGGAACAGCGTGTCCTGGCAGGCGACCAGTCGTTCGCGCCAGCCCTGGCCGGTCGCCACCAGTTGCCGGATCGGCAGGGCATCGAAAAATTCATTGGCGACGACCAGCAGCGGCGCGTCGTCGGGCAGCCCGACCAGATCGAGATACCATTCGGCTTGCGGCACGCGGTCCTTCTGCGCGGCGCGGAGGGTCGGGCTCGTTTCGACGAGATCGACCGGCGGGGCCAGCCCGGCCTTGGCCATTGCCCGCAGCGCATCGGCGGCGAGCGTGCCCCGGCCGGGGCCGAATTCGACATAGCGGGCATCGGCGGGGCGCCCGGCGCGGTCCCACAGATCGGCCAGCCACAGTCCGATCAGCTCGCCGAACATCTGGCTGATTTCAGGCGCGGTGGTGAAGTCGCCGCGCGCGCCCAGCGGGTCGCGGGTGGCATAATAATGGGCGTTGGCCGCGCCCATGAACTGCGACAGCGGAATCGGCCCCGCCAGCGTGATCGCGCGCGCCAGCCGTTCGGCGAGCAGCGGCTCGGCTGCATTGTCGCGCCGCTCCTCCGCCGGCGCGTCCAGGGGATTGTCGCCCGGCATTGGGGTCAGGCGACGCTCTCGCCGGTGATCGGCTCGACGCGCTTGCGGCGGCCCTTGGCGGTGGCGACCAGGAAGATGCCGCCGGCGATCATCGGCAGGCACAGCCACTGGCCCATGTGCAGCCCGGTTGCCTGCACCAGCCAGACGAGCTGGCGGTCGGGTTCACGGAAGAATTCGACGAAGAAGCGGCAAAGGCCATAGCCGAGCAGGAAGATGCCCACGAGCTTGCCGGGCTGATAGCGCGAATCGGTGCGCCAGAAGAAGAACCACAGCACTGCGAACAGCGCGATGCCCTCCAGCCCGGCTTCATAGAGCTGGCTGGGGTGGCGCGCCGGTTCGACCTGGCCGGCGCCGACGGTGCCGCTGAAGACGATCGCCCAGGGCACGTCCGCCGGGCGGCCCCACAGCTCACCGTTCACGAAATTGGCGATGCGGCCGAAGAACAGGCCGAAGGGCGCACAGCAGGCGACATAGTCGTGGATGCGCAGCCAATCGAGCTTGTGGATGCGCGCGAGCACGATGATGCCGATCATCGTGCCGATCACGCCGCCATGGAACGACATGCCGCCTTCCCACAGCATCAGCATCTGGAGTGGATTGCCGAGCATTTCCGGCGCATAGAACAGCACATAGCCCAGCCGCCCGCCGACGATGATGCCCAGCGTCGCATAAAAGACCAGATCGTCGGCATGGCGCCGCGCCATCGGCGCGCCCGGCTGGGCGAGCAGGCGCAGCAGATACCACCAGCCGAGCAGGATGCCGCTGATATAGGCCAGCGAATACCATTTGATCTGGAAGAAGCCGAGATTGATCGCCACCGGATTGAGGTGCAGGTCGTGGAAATGCAGGTGGCTGCCGGCATCGGCAAGCAGGGTGGTCAGCACGGTTGGTCGATCCCCGGGAAGGTTGCCGGGACTGCGATAGAGACAAACGCAGCGGAACCCAAGACCCGGCTTCATCCCGCGCCCATTTCGCCCGGTGCAGCACGTGGCTGGCATCCTGCGCCGACGCGCGATAGAGCGGGGCGATGGCGCTCGAACCCCGCAAGCGGATAAAGATTGACCGGCGTTCGCTGCTGATCGGCGGCGGGGCCGGCGTCGGGCTGGTCGTTGCCTATGCGCTGTGGCCGCGCAGTTTCCCCGGCAATCTCACCGCCGACCCGGGAGAGACGGTGTTCGGCGCCTGGCTGAAGATCGGCACCGACGGCCATGTCACCATTGCCGTGCCGCAGGCGGAGCTCGGCCAGGGCGTCTACACCGCATTGCCGCAGATCCTGGCCGATGAGCTGGGCGCGGACTGGAATCGCGTGGGGGTGGAAGCGGCGCCGATCAATCCCGCCTATGCCAATCCCCTCGCTGCGGACACGCTGTTCGAATCGGCGCTGGGCCGGTTGCCGCAGCAGTTGCGCGAAACCCATGCCGCGCGCACGTCGCTGATGCTGACGGCCTGCTCCACTTCGGTACGGACGTTCGAAGCGCCGCTGCGTCAGGCAGGCGCGGCCGCGCGTGTGCTGTTGTGCAAGGCGGCGGCGCGGCGCTGGGGTATCGACTGGCAGGCGTGCGGCACGGTTGGCAGCACCGTCGTCCACGGTGCGCAGAAGCTCGGCTTCGGCGAACTCGCGGCGGAGGCCGTCCGCGAGCGCGTGCCGGTCCGGGTGGCGCTGCGCGGCGATCAGAGCGGGCGGCTCTATGGCCGCGCCATGCCCCGGCTGGATGCGCCGCCCAAGCTGGACGGCAGCGCCAATTTCGCCGCCGATGTGCGCCTGCCCGGCATGGTGTTCGCGTCGATCCGCCAGGGGCCGGTGGGCGATACCGAGCTGGTGCGCGCCGATCAGGCAGCGGCAAAGCGGCTGCCGGGCGTACTCTCGGTCGTGACGACGAAGCAATGGGCGGCCGTGATCGCCACCGACTGGTGGGCCGCCGACCGCGCTGTGGAAGCGATGCGGCCGCGTTTCCGCCGGCCGGCCGATGTCATCAACGATGATTCGATCGAGGCGGCCCTGGCCGGCGCCTTTGATGCGAACGGCACGCGGATGGCGCAAAAGGGCGATCTGGCCACCGATTTCCGCGACGCCCGCGTGGTGTCGGCCGAATATCGCGTCGGGCTGGCGCTGCACGCGCCGCTCGAGCCGATGAGCTGCACCGCCTCCTGGGCTGACGGCCGGTTGTCGCTCTGGCTCGCGACGCAGGCGCCGGCGCTCACCCGCGACGCCGCCGCGCGGGCGCTGGGAATCGATGCCGCGCGGGTCATCGTCCATCCGACACTGGGCGGCGGCGGCTTCGGCGCGCGGCTGGAGCATGACGTGGCGGTGCAGGCGGCGCTGCTGTCGCGCGCAGTGCAGCGGCCGGTGCAGCTCACCTGGCCGCGCGGCGAGGATTTCCGTCGCGACCGATTCCGTCCGGCGGCGGGTGGCCGGCTGACGGCGAAGCTCGACGGGCGCGGCGCGATTTCCGGCTGGCTTGCCAAGATCGCTGCGCCCGATACGGGCCGCGAGCTGGCCGCGCGCCTGATGACGGGGGATGCGGTTGTCGCCACCGCGCTCGCCCTGCCCGGCGGCGGCGATCCCGCTGCAGTGGCGGGTGCCGTGCCTTCCTACGCCATCCCCAATTACGCAGTCGATCATCACCCTGCGTCGATCGGCGTGCCGTCCGGCTATTGGCGCTCGGGCGCGCATAGTTACACCTGCTTCTTCACGGAAAGCTTTGTCGACGAGCTGGCGCATGTCGCCAATCTCGATCCGCTGTCGTTCCGCATGGCGATGCTGGGCGGCGAACCGCGGCTCGCCCGCTGCCTGCAGACTGCGGCGCAGCTCGGTGGCTGGCAGGGCGGGGCGCCCGGCAGCGGCCAGGGGATTGCCTGCCACGCCTTTCGCGATTCCTACATTGCCGTGATGGCCGAAGCGCGGCTTGGCTCTGAGCGCCAGATCGTTGTCGAGCGGCTGGTGGCGGCGGTCGATTGCGGGAGAGTGGTCAATCCCGACCTTGTCACCCAGCAGATCGAAAGCGGGCTGATCTTCGGCATGGCGGCGGCGATCGGCGGATCGACCGGCTTCAGCGAAAATGTTGCCGATGTGCGCGAGATTGCCGATCTCGACCTGCCCACGCTCGCCAATGCGCCCGACATCACCGTCGAGATCATCGCCAGCGGGTCGGACCCGGGCGGGGTGAGCGAGCTGGCGGTGCCGCCGGTCGCCCCCGCCATCGCCAACGCCTTGCAGACCGCAACCGGCGCGCGCTTTCGCCGCCTTCCCCTGCTATCGGACGCCGAATGACGCTGCCTGCCGACCATCCCGCGATTCCGCCGCGCCGCATCGGTGTGTTGCTCGTCAATCTCGGCACGCCCGATGCGCCCGATCCGGGAGCGGTGAAGCGCTATCTTGGCGAGTTCCTGTCGGACCGCCGCGTCGTCGAGATTCCGCCGCTCCTGTGGCAGCCGATCCTGCGCGGCATCATCCTGCGCACCCGGCCGAAGAGATCGGCGCACGCCTATGCGCAGGTCTGGCGTGAGGACGGCTCTCCCCTGGCCGCAATCACACGCGCGCAGGCGCAGAAGCTGCAGGGCGCATTCGGGCCGGACGTGATCGTCGAGCATGCGATGCGCTATGGCCGGCCGGCGATCGGCGAACGGTTGCAGGCCCTCAAGGCGCAGGGCTGCGAGCGGATTCTGGTGGCGCCGCTCTATCCGCAATATTGCGCGGCGACGACGGCTACCGCCAACGATGCCGCCTTTGCCGCGCTGGCGAAGATGCGCTGGCAGCCGGCACTGCGCACACTGCCGCCCTATCATGACGATCCTGCCTATATCGACGCGCTGAAGACGCAGGTGGAGGCGGGGCTGGCCGCACTTGATTTCACGCCCGACGCGGTGCTGGCCAGCTTTCACGGCATGCCGCAGCGTACGCTGGAGCTGGGCGACCCCTATCACTGCCATTGCCGCAAGACCGCGCGCCTGCTGGGCGAGGCACTGGGGCGCGAACTGATCGTCACCTTCCAGTCGCGGTTCGGGCGTGCCAAATGGCTGGAGCCCGCCACGGATACGGTGCTTGCCGGCCTTCCTGCGAAGGGCATCCGCCGCGTCGCCATCGTCGCGCCGGGCTTTTCCGCCGACTGCCTCGAAACGCTGGAGGAACTGGCGATCCGCGGCCGCGAAACCTTCCTGGCGGCAACAGGCACCGATTTGGCATATTTGCCTTGTCTCAATGACAGCGAACCCGGCATGGAGCTATTGCGCCATCTGATCGGGCGTGAACTTGCCGGCTGGATACATCCGGCCTGACCTTTTTGGGATCAAAAGGAGAGGACGTACATGGCACGCGTAGCGATCGTGACCGGGGGTACCCGCGGGATCGGTGAGGCGATCAGCCTTGCGCTCAAGGATGCGGGTGTTGCCGTCGCCGCCAACTATGCCGGCAATGACGAGAAGGCCGCGGCGTTCACCGAACGCACCGGCATCAAGGCATTCAAATGGGATGTCGGCGATTTCGATGCGTGCGCTGAGGGCGTGATGGCCGTAGAGGCGGCGCTGGGCCCGGTCGACATTGTCGTCAACAATGCCGGCATCACCCGTGACGGCACCATCCTGAAGATGACGCGCCACATGTGGGAAGAAGTGATCCGCATCAATCTGGGCGGCTGCTTCAACATGGCGCACGCGGTGTTTCCGGGCATGCGCGAGCGCAAATGGGGCCGCATCGTCAATATCGGTTCGATCAACGGCCAGGCCGGCCAGTATGGCCAGGTCAACTATGCTGCCGCGAAATCGGGCATCCATGGCTTCACCAAGGCGCTGGCGCAGGAAGGTGCGCGGTTCGGCGTGACCGTGAATGCGATCGCGCCCGGCTATATCGACACCGACATGGTGGCGGCGGTGCCGGCCGACGTGCTGGAAAAGATTGTCGCCAAGATTCCGGTCGGCCGGCTGGGCCAGGCGAGCGAGATCGCGCGCGGCGTGGCGTTCCTGTGCTCGGAAGAGGCGGGTTTCGTCACCGGTTCGACCCTGTCGATCAACGGCGGCCAGCACATGTACTGAAAACAAAGGGGGCCAGCCTTTTGCAGGCCGGCCCCCGATGCCTCTCGATACGCAACGCGAGAGAATTTCTACGCCAACAACACCTGCAATCTAACGCAGTTCCCTTGATTCTATCCTGAACGGGATGGTTATCGTACGTTCATAATTCGGCGCCGCGGATTGGGCGTGGCCGTGCGGTGCGAAGCCGCTATGAGAGGCCATGCGCCTCCGGCTTCGTACCCTGTTCCTCCCGCCGGTTGTACTGGCGCTGCTCTGTCTCACCGCCTCCGACAAGGATCGCCGCCCGGTGCTGGGCGATGTCGCCGAATTCGAGGCGATCCGGCTGCCGCTCGACCGGCATGATCCGCAGCGGGTCCGGCTCGGCGCGCTGACCTATCTGGGCGGCGCGCAACTGGTGAGCCGCGATCTGGCCTTTTCCGGCTTTTCGGCGCTGGTAGTGGACGGGGACCGCTTCGCGATGCTCAGCGACCGCGGCAATCTGGTGCGCTTTCGCATGGGGGCTGACTGGCGGCCGTTCGACATCCAGTTTCTCGATCTGCCGGCAGGTCCGGGCATCGGCGCAAGGCAGGGGGACCGCGATTCGGAGTCGCTGGCGCGCGATCCGGTGAGCGGCCGATTCTGGGTCGGGTTTGAAGGCCATAATGCGATCTGGCGCTATGACCCCGCGTTTACGCGCGGCGAGGCTGTCACCCATCCGCCCGAAATGCGCGACTGGTCGGAAAATGGCGGTGCCGAATCGATGGCGCGCCTGCCTGACGGGCGTTTTCTGGTGATCAGCGAGACGACGCGGCCTGATGGCCCCGGCCATCAGGCGGAGCGGCGCGCGCTGCTGTTTCCCGGCGATCCCACCGCGCGCGGCACCAGGCCGCTGTCGCTCACCTATGTCCCGCCGCCCGGCTATGATCCCAGCGACGCCGCGGCGCTGCCCGGCGGGCGGCTGCTGGTGCTGACGCGCAAGATCTCGCTGTCGCAGCTGTTCACGGCCAAGCTGGAACTGGTCGACATTCGCGGCTTGCACGCTGGCCAGGTGCTGCGCGGCCGTACCATCGCGACCTTCGCGCCGCCGGTGCAGCACGACAATTTCGAAGGGCTGGCAGTCACCCGCGAAGGCGGTGCGACGATCCTGTGGATCGTTTCCGACGACAATGCGCAGTGGTGGCAGCAGACCTTGCTGCTGAAGTTCCGGCTGGATTTATAGAGCAGCCGTTCGGTGGGGCGACTCCCGCCCAGCTTCACCCGACACGACTCGGCCCGCCCCCGCGCATCAGCGGGAGCGGGCCGGGGTCAGCCGTTCAGCGCGAATCAGGCTGCGGCGGCAGTGCCGGCGGTCGCCTTGCGCACTTCGCGCTTCAGGCGACGGGCGCGCAGCGACAGATCTTCGTCGCGGCTCTTCAGCAGCCAGTTGTCCAGGCCGCCGACATGCTCGACCGAACGCAGGCCGTGCGTCGAAACGCGCAGACGGATGCTCTTGCCGAGCGCGTCCGAGATCAGCGTCACATTCTGCAGGTTCGGCAGAAAGGTGCGCTTGGTCTTGTTGTTGGCGTGGGAAACATTGTGTCCCACCTGCCGGCCCTTGCCGGTCAGCTCGCAAATGCGCGACATCGCTTCAAATCCTGAGTTTTGGCCGATAAGCCGGAAAGGCCGCGCCGATAGCGCCTATGCGCAGCGGCGTCAACCGATTCACGCCGTCGATGCTCGAACTTCCGCGCAACCAGCGCCCGGATTGCGGCGTTGTGCAGGAGTAACGATATGGGGAAACGAGGATGCGAGCAATATTGGCGCTGGCGGGAATCATCCTGCTCGTGGTGGTGATTCTGATCGCCACCGGCATGTTGAACCTCAACATCAGCGGCGGCCGGCTGCCCAGCGTCTCGGCCGAAACGGGATCGGTGCATGTCGGCGAATCGAACGACACGGTGCGTGTGCCGACCGTCGAGATGAAGGACAAGAAGGTTGCGCTGCCGAAGGTGGAGGTACGCCCGGCGGCCAGCCCGACGCCGGCACAATAACCCGGGCGCAGGGCGTGACCTGCGGGCGCACCGGCGTTAAGCGGGGCCATGTTCCCGCTTCCGGACCCGATGCGCGCCGCGCTCGATGCGGCCGCTGCCGCCGCCAGCGCCGGCGAAGTGCCGGTCGGTGCGGCGATCGTCCATGCGGGGCGGGTGCTGGTGGCCACCGCCAATGCGCCGCGTGCGCTGCATGACCCGACCGCTCACGCCGAAATGCTGGCGATTCGCGAGGCCGCCCGGCTGCTCGGGCGCGAGCGGCTGGAGGATTGCGACCTGTGGGTGACGCTGGAGCCCTGCGCCATGTGCGCCGGCGCGATTGCCCATGCCCGCATCGCCAGGCTCTATTATGCGGCTCCCGATCCCAAGGGCGGTGCCGTCGAGCATGGACCGCGCCTTTTCGGCCAGCCGACCGTCCATCACCGCCCCGAATGCTATGCCGGAATTGGCGAAGGCGAGGCGGCGGCGCTGCTGCGCGACTTCTTTGCGGCACGCCGCTGAAAATATTCGTGGTAACGGAAGGTTGTTAACTGCCCGCTGCTGCGGATATGGAAGCACTGCACCATGAGCGCTTCTTTCCCCTGGATCGACGTCGCGATCATCCTTGTGCTGATCGCCGTGAACGGCCTTTTTTCGATGTCGGAGCTGGCGATCGTATCGGCGCGCCCGGCGCGGCTGGAGGCGATGGCCCGCATCGGCAATCGCGGCGCGCAGACCGCGATCACGCTTGCCGCCGATCCCGGCAAGTTCCTGTCGACCGTGCAGATCGGCATCACGCTGATCGGTATCGTTGCCGGTGCCTATTCGGGCGCCAGCCTGGGCGAACCGGTGTCGCAGCGGCTGGAAGGCCTGGGCCTCAGCGCAGAGGCGGCCCATACGCTGGGCATCACCCTGGTGATCGGCGTCACCACCTTTGCCTCGCTGGTGGTCGGCGAACTGGTGCCCAAGCAATTCGCGCTTCGCTCGCCCGAGCCGATTGCCGCCGTGGCGGCGGTGCCGATGCTGTGGCTGTCGCGGATCACGGCGCCGCTCGTGTGGCTGCTCGATTCGACCAGCGGGCTGGTGTTCCGCCTGCTCAGGATGAAGCGCGAATCGGAAAATCGCGTTACCGCCGAGGAACTCCATCTGATCGTCGCCGAGGCAAGCAAATCGGGGGTGATCGAGGAGCATGAGCGCTCGATCATTTCCGGCGTGGTGCGGCTCGCCGACCGCCCGGTCCGCGAAGTGATGACGCCGCGCACCCAGGTCGACTGGCTGGACGTGAATCTGGACGGCGCAGGCATTCGTGAGGAACTGCTGGCGACGCCGCACACCCGCCTGCCGGTGGCGGAGGGATCGATCGATGCGGTGATCGGCGTGGTACAGGCGCGCGACATTGCCGCCGCGCTGTTCCGGGGCGAGCCGCTCGACCTGCGCAAGCTGATGCGTCGCGCACCGATTCTGCCCGATCAGGTCGATGCGATGGATGCGCTGACGGCGCTCCGCCAGGCCGATGTGCCGATGGGGCTGGTCCATGACGAGTACGGCCATTTTGAAGGCATTGTGACGCCCGCCAACCTGCTGGCGGCGATTGCCGGCGAATTTGCGTCCGACGCCGAACCGGGGGACAATCCCAACATCGTCGAGCGCGAGGACGGATCGCTGCTGGTAGCCGGCGCGACCGCCGCCGACGCGCTGGCAGACCGGCTGGGCATCGAACTGCCCGAGGACCGTGACTATGCCACGGTCGCCGGGCTGGCGCTGGCGGTGCTCAAGCACCTGCCCGGCGAGGGCGAGACGTTCACCGAACAGGGATGGCGGTTCGAAATCGTCGATCTCGACGGGCGCAAGATCGACAAGCTGCTGGTCTCGCAGGACGCGAACTAGCCGCGCAAAGGGTCAGCCCTCGCCATGCCCCTTGGCGAGATAATCGTCCGACTGCATTTCCAATAGCCGGCTGACGGTACGTTCGAACTCGAACCGGCCATCCCCGGTTTCGTACAGATGCTCGGGTTCGGCATCAGCGGCGGCGAGCAGCTTGACCTTGTGCTCGTACAGTGCGTCGATCAGCGTGACGAAGCGCGCGGCCTCGTTGCGGTTTTCCGGCCCCAGCTTGGGAATGCCGACCAGAATGACGGTGTGGAAGCGCCGCGCAACCGCCAGATAGTCGGGCGCGCCGCGTGCCTCGCCGCACAGCCGCTTGAACGAAAAGACAGCGACGCCCTTCACGCATTTGGGCACATGCACCTGCCGCCCGCCCTGCACTGGCACGTCGCAGGCGGGCACGCGGGCGCGGTCTTCGACCGGATAGTCGGTCAGGCGGAAGAACGCCGCCGACAGTTCGGCCGTCGCCTCCGGCCCGTTCGGCACCAGCCAGGTATGGACGCTGCCCAGCCGGTCGCGCCGATAATCGACCGGGCCGTTGAGCGCGAGCACGTCCATCTTCGCTTCGATCAGGTCGATGAACGGCAGGAACAGCTGGCGGTTGAGCCCGTCCTTGTAGAGGTCGCGGGGCGGGCGGTTGGAGGTAGCCACCACCGTCAGGCCATGCGCCATCATCGCCGTGAACAGCCGCGACAGGATCATCGCGTCGGGCGGGTTGTTGACCACCAGCTCGTCGAACGCGAGCAGCCGCGTATCGCTCGCCAGCGCATCGGCGACGGCGGTGACGGGATCGGCAGTGTCCTTCTGCCGCTCGACATTCAGCCGCTCATGCACTTCGAGCATGAATTCGTGGAAATGGACGCGACGCTTACGCTGGATGGCGAGGCTGTCGAAGAACAGGTCCATCAGCATCGACTTGCCGCGCCCGACATCGCCCCACAGATAGAGCCCGCGCGGCACCGCCGGCTTGCGGCCGGCAAGCTTCCACAGCACGCTGCCCTTGCGCGGTGCCGCTTCCAGCTCTCCCGCCAGCGCGTCCAGCCGGGCGGCGGCAGCTTCCTGCTCGCGATCGGGGCGAAGCTCGCCTGCGGAGACGAGGGCGCGGTAGCGATCGAGAACGCGGGTCATCGGGAAGGCATCACCAAAAAGAACGAGCCGCCGGGCCGGGTGGCCTGGCAGCTCGGAACCATTTCATCGAAGAGGAGCACGCCTCAAAGAACGCGCTCGGCTTCCATCTTCTTGATCTCGGCGATCGCCTTGGCCGGGCTCAGGCCCTTGGGGCAGGCATTCGCGCAATTCATGATCGTGTGGCAGCGATAGAGGCGGAACGGATCCTCGAGCTGGTCGAGCCGCTCGCCGGTCATCTCGTCGCGCGAGTCGGCCAGCCAGCGATAGGCCTGAAGCAGGATCGCCGGGCCAAGGAACTTGTCGCTGTTCCACCAATAGCTCGGGCACGAAGTCGAGCAGCAGGCGCACAGGATGCACTCATAGAGGCCGTCGAGCTTCTCGCGGTCCTTCGGGCTTTGCAGCCGCTCCTTGCCCGAAGGCGTGGTGGTGACGGTCTGCAGCCACGGCTTGATCGAGGCGTATTGCGCATAGAAGTGCGTGAAATCGGGGACCAGATCCTTGATCACGTCCATGTGCGGCAGCGGGGTGATCTGCACCTCGCCCTTGATGTCCTCGATCGCCGTGGTGCAGGCGAGGCCGTTCTTGCCGCCGATGTTCATCGAGCAGGAACCACAAATGCCCTCGCGGCACGAACGGCGGAAGGTCAGCGACGAATCCTGCTCGCCCTTGATCTTGATCAGCGCGTCGAGAACCATCGGGCCGCATTCGTCGAGATCGACCTCGAACGTGTCGTAGCGGGGGTTCTCGCCCGAATCCGGATCGTAGCGATAGATTTTGAACTTCTTGACCCGCTTGGCCTCGGGGCTCGCCTTGTGCTCCTGGCCCTTGGTGATGCGGCTGTTCTTGGGCAGGCGGAATTCGGCCATTCCTGAAACTTCCTCTTTCGCTTCGGCGCGAGGCCTCTCTTTGCGGCGCGGGCTATGCCTTTCGCGCTCGCAGCGCAAGTGTCCTTTGGATCGCGGCCGCGCGCGGGCGCTAAATCACGTCGAGGATCAGGCCCAGATCGCGGGCCTCTTCGGCCTCGATATACCAGTTGGCGGGCGCGCGTTGGCACACCTCGTCGAAATCGATCCGGGAGCCGGCGACCAGGTCGCGAAACCCCTCTTCCTCGATCAGGATCGAATGCTCGATCTCGTGCAGCTTGGCCTTCAGGATCGCGGTGAGCGAGCGGAGCGGTCCCGAAAGCTGCAGCGTGCTCGTCATCTGCCGCTCATGCACCATGATCCGCGTGCCGCGCGTGGCAAAGCGCTGGTGCACCGGAAAGCTGGCCATAAACGTGGCACCGGCCGAATAGACCGCCACCTTGCCCAGAAACAGCGTCTCGCGCCCGCTATGGTCGCGCAAAAGCCGCAGCTCGTCGGCCATCAGCCGGGCTATTTCGGGGTCGCCGCCCAGCGTGGAGAGCGAGACGACCAGCGCCCCATCCTGTGGCGCGGCGAGAAGCTGGTCGCGAAAGCTGGCATACATCGTCGCATCCACCGGTCCCTGCAGCCGCAGATGCGGCGCGGCGAGCAGCGGATAGCGCTGGAGCGGCGGGGAAGCTTGCGTGCGCTGCGCGTCTTGGGACTGAAACATGGCCGCTGCAACCGGCGAGCCGGTGCGGCGGTTCCGCACTTCAGGGTTTCACGGTTTCAGGGCATCGGTGGCGGGGGCGCCGACCGGCTGGGTCGGCACCTTCGGCATGCGCGCTTCGAGCGGGGCGAGCCAGGCAGCGACATGATCCCCGACATAGATTTGCGGGTTGGACGGCTCGAGCGCATTGGTGCGTTCCCACCCGCCGATCATCTGGCGCGCCTCTCGCGCTGCATCGGCGAGCGGCTGCGGCTTGCGCAGCGCGTGGTTGATCAGCGCGTCGCCGAAAAAGGTCCAGTCATTCTCGGCCCGGCAACCGAAGGAGGAACGGGTCGAGGAGGCAGCGGTGAAGATCGCGCTGCTGTCGCTCATCAGCCCGCGCACGAACGCGCCCGAATAACAGGCAGACAGGATCAATATGCGGTTGCGGATGCCCAGCCCGTCGAGCAGCTCGGCCAGCCGTTTCGGCGACAACATGCCGAAGCCCTGGTCACCGTCATGATAGGCGATGCCGGCATCATGGGCGCCGTGGCTGGTGCTGTAGAGCACCAGCACGTCCTGCTTGCGGTCCATCAGTTCGGCGATGCGCGCCAGCGCCAGCGCCAGCGTCGTCAGGCTGCCCTGCGGCAGCACCGCGCCGCCACGCCCGTCCGGCCCGGCAAGCACCAGCGTCCGCCCGGCGGCATCGAAGCGCCGCGACAGCACCTTGCCCGCCTCGCGCGCTTCGCGGCTGAACACCGGATCGCTGTCGAGCGCGATGCTGAGCACATAGGCATCGACAACGCCCTTGCGTTCGGGCTGGAGCGTCGCGAGCGCGGCGTCGAACCGGCGATGCTCGGCCAGCATCGCAGCGGCGGGCCGCCCGCGCTGCAATTCCGGCCCCCCATCGAAGCCGTCGATCCCGTCATCGCCCGACACCAGGCTGGGCCAGTCGCTCTTGTGCTCGGGGGGCTGTTCCTGCGCGGCAGCCGGATGTGCGGCAAACCACGCCGCGGCCAGACAGGGCAGGAACAGGCGAGACAGGCGACCCATATGGCAAGGCTCCGCTATTTCCGCCGATCCCAAGCCAGTCAGGCGCGTATGTCAATCATATCCGGGCGGGATGGGATCCTGCCGGGCACGCGCGGGGCAGCAAGACTCGCGTCCCGTCGAGCGTAACCAGGCGAAGCGGGGCAGGCACCTGCACGTCCGGCAGCAGGATGTAGAGCCTGCCGCACGCGATCTGCCCGGCCTGGAAGGCGGCGAGGTCCGCTACCGACTGCGCGAGCATCGTGCGTGAGGTCCGGGCGGCATAGACCGCGCGCACGGGCTTGCCGAGCGACGTCGCGCGCCATGCGACTTCCTGGAACAGCTCAAGGTCGCGCGTCGGATCGGCGGGAAGAAAGGCGACATCCTTCGCCTGCGCGATGGCGCCTGCCCAGCGGGGATCGGCGGTGCGGACATACGGGGTCGCGGGTGACGCGCTCAGCGTGCGCAGCGCTGCCACCATGCCGGACATGTCGGCAAGCTGGAGCATGACGAGCGCCGCGAGCACTGCCCCGGCACGCCGTGCTCTCAGTCGAAAAATCGCGACCAGTCCGACGAGCACCAGTACATAAGCGACCGGCCAGAACAGCCGACCGGATGCGCGAACCATGTCGAGTGCGGGCGCCAGAATCGCAGGCGGCGCCATGCGCGGCAGCTTGTGCCCGGCGATGTCGGGATAGGTGCTGATCGCAAGCAGCGTCAATGCAATCAGGGCCGGGGCAAGCCAGGCGATGCGGCCATGCATCGCGCGTTCGGCGGTTGTGCGCGGAAAGCGCCAGGCGATGCCGGCCGCGAACACCAGCATCAGCAGCAGGCCTGCGCCGAGATACTGGAAGCCCTCGAAATCGCGACCGGGGCGTTGGGGCGTGGCGGGCAAAAGCGTCGAGAAGGACGGGTTTGCGGGATTTACCAGCGCGTCGAGCGGCATGGCGAAGGCGCCGTAATTGCCGGCGCGGACATAGTTGCCGCCGGCCCCCAGCCACCATGCGAGCGCTGCAACCATCAGCAACGTCGCGCATGCGCCCGCGATTGTTCGGGCGCGCGCCCTGGCTTCGCTTTCGATGGTTCGGGCAAAGGTGGAGCAGGCCCAGAGTGCTCCCACCATCACCAGCAAATAGCTGTGTACCAGTGTCGTGACCGCCAGCAGCGGCAGCCAGCGCCTGCCATGTGCCGGGCGCGGCTCAAGGTGCAGCCACAATCCCCACAGGATCAGCCAATGGGCGAACAGATTGGCGTGAAGGATCCGGTTGAACAGCGTCGGCAAGAGGCACAGCAGCGCGGTCCCTACCCAGAGCGCCAGCGGATCGGGGGCGTGGCGGCGGAGCAGTGCGTGCGCAAAGCCCGTTTGCAGCACCAGGCACAGCAGGAACCACCAACCGACAAATTGCGTATCGGCGGGCAGAAGCGGGACAAAGGGGCGTGAGAGCAGTCCGATCAGCGGATTGCTGTCGGTGAACAGCAGCGGCACGCCTTCCGGCGCGCCGAGCAGCGCGGTGCGCAGCGAAAGCCCTGCCGCGCTGTCATGCAGATAGGCGTGAAGGCCCAGCGCATTTTCGCCATTGTCGGTGCCGCGCAGCAGCCACGAAATCGCCCGGGGGTCGAGAATCGCATGGTGAAAAAACAGCAGGAACAGCGCAACCGGTAGCAGCGCAAAGGGCAGCAGGGCGATCAGGCGGCGCACGAGAGCATCCTACCGCCTGACGCTGCAAAATGGGTTAACGCTGAGCCGTTACCCCACCCGGTTCGCCAGCAGGTCTTCGACCACCGCCGGATCGGCGAGGGTCGAGATGTCACCCAGATTGCTCGTGTCGCCTTCGGCGATCTTGCGCAGGATGCGGCGCATGATCTTGCCCGAGCGGGTCTTGGGCAGGCCGGGCGCGAACTGGATTGCGTCGGGGGTGGCGATCGGGCCGATTTCGCTGCGCACCCAGTCGCGCAGCTCCTTGCGCAGCGCCTCGTCCGCGCTCACGCCGGCATTGAGCGTGACATAGGCATAGATGCCCTGCCCCTTGATGTCGTGCGGCATGCCGACCACGGCTGCCTCGGCGACCTTGTCGTGCAGCACCAGCGCGCTTTCGACCTCGGCGGTGCCCATGCGGTGGCCCGACACGTTGATGACGTCGTCCACGCGGCCGGTGATCCAGTAATAGCCATCGGCATCGCGGCGGCAGCCGTCACCGGTGAAATATTTGCCGCGATAGGTGGTGAAATAGGTCTGGAAGAAGCGTTCATGATCGCCCCAGACGGTGCGCATCTGCCCCGGCCAGCTCCGCGCGATCACCAGATTGCCCTCGGCAGGTCCATGCAGGACATTGCCGTCTGCATCGACGATCTGCGGATCGACACCGGGGAAGGGGAAGGTGGCCGAACCCGGCTTCAGCGGCACCGCGCCCGGCATCGGCGTGATCATGTGGCCACCGGTTTCGGTCTGCCACCAGGTGTCGACGATCGGGCAGCGCCCTTCGCCCACCACTTCGTGATACCAGCGCCAGGCCTCCGGATTGATCGGCTCGCCGACCGAGCCGAGCAGCTTGAGCGACTTGCGGCTGGTGCGGGTGACGAAATCATCGCCTTCCTTCATCAGCGCGCGCAGCGCCGTGGGGGCGGTGTAGAGAATCTCGACCTTGTGGCGATCGACCACCTGCCAGATGCGGCTGGCATCAGGCCAGTTGGGCACGCCTTCGTACATCAGCGTGATGCCGCCATTGGCGAGCGGGCCATAGACGATATAGCTGTGGCCGGTGACCCAGCCGATATCGGCCGCGCACCAATAGACCTGGCCGGGGCGGTAATCGAACACCAGCTCGTGCGTATAGGCCGCCCAGAGCAGATAGCCGCCGCTGGAATGGAGCACGCCCTTCGGCTTGCCGGTCGAGCCCGAGGTGTAGAGGATGAACAGCGGGTCTTCGGCGCCCATCGGCTCGACGGGGCACTCGGCCGGCACCTGCGCCGCCGCTTCGTGATACCAGATATCGCGGCCGGGCTGCATCGCCACCGCGCCGCCGGTCGCGCGCACGACGATCACCGTTTTCACGCCCGGCGCATGGGCCTGGGCTGCATCGACATTGGCCTTGAGCGGCACGCGCTTGCCGCCGCGACGGCCCTCGTCGGCGGTGATGACGACGCTGCTGTCGCAATCGACGATGCGGCCGGCCAGCGCCTCGGGCGAAAAGCCGCCGAACACCACCGAGTGGATCGCCCCGATCCGCGCGCAGGCGAGCAGCGCGAACGCCGCCTCGGGGATCATCGGCATGTAGATGGTGACGCGGTCGCCCTTCTGCACGCCGTGTGCCTTCAGCACGTTGGCGAAGCGGCAGACCTGTTCGTACAGCTCCAGATAGGTGATCCGGCGCGGTTCCTCGGCGGGATCGTCGGGTTCCCACAGGATCGCGGTCTGGCTGCCGCGGCTGGCGAGGTGGCGGTCGATGCAATTCGCGGCGACGTTCAGGCGGCCATCGGCGAACCAGCGGATGTGGAAATCACGCTCGTCGAACGACCAGTCGCCGGCGATTTCGGGGCGCTTGATCCAGTCGAGCCGGCGTGCCTGTTCGAGCCAGAAGCTGCCGGGATCGGCGAGCGACCGGCCATGGAGTTTTTCATAACCCGCCGCATCGACACGGGCCTGTTTTGCCCAGTTTTGCGGCACCGGATACACGCTATCGCTCATCAGACCCCTCCTGGTCGCGGCGCATCTAGGAGCGGGGGCAGGCAATAGGCAAGCCGGCGTGTGCCGCAGGATCGTTACGGAAATGAATGTTTCCGCTGGAAACGGGCGTGCGTATCAGTCATGTATAACGCCATGACACGTCGCGCGATCGCTCTGTTGCTGTGCACGGTGCTGCCGCTGGGGGGCTGTACGATGGGCCCCACCTATCATCCCCAGACCGCGCAGGCGCTCGGGGTACCCGACAGTTTCTCCGTCGCTGCCGGCCAGAAAGCGCGGGAGGATCTCGGCCGCTGGTGGGGGCGGTTCGATGATCCGATGCTGGGGCAACTGGTCGAAAAGGCGCAGACCGCCAATCTCGACATCGGCCAGGCCGTGGTGCGGCTGCGTCAGGCGCGCGAATCGCTGGTACAGGCGCGTGCGGGGCTGATGCCGACGCTGAGTGGCTCGGCAGGCTATTCGCGCAGCGAGCCGCTTCGCGGGGGGACAACCACCACGCGCCTTTCCGACGGAACGGTCGCCTCCTTCTCGCAGGGCGGCAGCAGCAGTTTCTCGCTGGGGCTGGATGCCAGCTATCAGGTTGATCTGTTCGGCGGCGTGCGCAGCGGCGTCGATGCGGCGCGCGCTGCCTATGAAGCTGCCGGCTTCGACCAGGCGACCGTATTGCTGTCGGTCGAATCGGAGACGGCCCGCAATTATGTGTTGGCGCGGCTGACGCAGGCCCAGCTTGCCAATGCCCGCGAAAGCCTGACGATTCAGGACGAAAATCTGCGGATCGCCGAATGGCGCGTGCAGGCCGGGCTGGTCTCGTCGCTCGATGCCGAGCAGGCGCGGGCGCAGCGGGCGCAGACCGCCGCGACCATTCCGCAGCTGGAAACCAGCTATGCCGGCTATGTCGCGCGGCTGGGTGTGCTGACCGGGCAGGCACCGGGGGCGCTGCGGCCCATGCTGGAGGCAAGCAGGCCCATTCCGCGCGGCCCGGCGAGCGTGGCGGCGGGCATCCCGGCCGATGCACTGCGCCAGCGCCCCGATGTGCGCTCCGCCGAGCGCAGCCTGGCCGCTGCCACCGCGCGGATCGGCGTTTCGGCGGCCAAACTCTATCCCAGCCTGTCGATCGGCGGCAGCCTCAGCAGCGGCAGCGCCTCGCTCGCATCGGTAGTCGATGTGATTTCGGGCCGATTGTTCGCCAATATCGCCCACACCATCTTCAATGCGGGCAGCACGCGCAGCCAGGTGCGCGCAGCGCGCGCCGCAGCCGATGGGGCCTTCCTCACCTACAAGGCCAATGTGCTGAAGGCATTGGAGGACATCGAAAACGCGATCGTCGCGTTGCAGGCCGCCCAGCGCCGCGAGACCGAGTTCCGTACCGCGCTGGAAGCAGCCAACAACCAGGCGCTGCTGGCGCGGATGCGCTATCGCTCCGGCCTTACCGATTTTACCACCCTCAACCAGTCCGAAAGCTCCCTGCTTTCGGCAAAGAACGGCTTGTCCCAGGCCGAATCTGAACAGGCGACTGCGCTGATCCAGCTCTATGTCGCCCTTGGCGGCGGCTGGGACAGCAGCAGCGCCCCCACCCAACCCCTCCCCACGACGACAGGCAGCTCCGCCGATGGCCAGTGAAACACCGGAACTGAACGCCTTTCTGGGCACCAAGCGGCGACCCTGGTGGCGGCGCAACCTGCGCTGGATCATCATCGCCGTCGTGGTGGTGGTGCTCGGGCTGCTTGTCTCGCGCTGCTTCGCGCCGAAGCCGCCGCCCAGCTACATCACAGTGCCCGCCGAAAAAGGCGCGCTGGCGGTCACCGTGTCGGCAACGGGCCGGTTGGCGCCGACCCGGCAGGTGACGGTGGGCTCGGAAATCTCCGGCCTCGTCCTCAAGGTGCTGGCCGACGTCAATGACCGGGTGACGGAGGGGCAACCCATCGCGATCATCGATCCTTCCCGGCTTGACGACGCGATTACCCAGAGCCGTGCAACCCTGCTCGCCAATCAGGCGGCGGTTGCGCAGGCGCAAGCGACGCTGGACGAGTCGGTCGCCCAGCTCCGGCGCATGGAGGAAGTAAGCCGGTTGTCGGGCGGCAAGGTGCCCGCCAAGACCGAACTGGATACCGCCCGCGCCGCCGTCGAACGCGCCCGTGCCAATCTGCGCGCGGCCCAGGCGAACGTCGTTTCTGCCCAGGCATCGCTGTCGTCGAACCAGACGCAGCGGTTCAAATCGATCATCCGTTCGCCGGTGGACGGCGTCGTACTCGCGCGTCAGGTCGATGCAGGCCAGACGGTTGCTGCTTCCTTCAGCACCCCGACGATGTTCGTGATCGCGCGGGATCTTACCCAGATGAAGCTGGAGGTCGCGATCGACGAGGCCGATGTCGGGTCGGTCAAGGTCGGGCAGCCTGCCAGTTTTACCGTCGATGCTTTTCCCGGCCGGACCTTCCCGGCGCAGATCACCCGCGTCGATCTGGGCTCCAACCTCACCGCCTCGACGGCGTCGAGCAGCTCGGCCACCAGCAGCGGCACGACCAGCAGCTCCAACCAGGTCGTTTCCTACGCAGCGATATTGTCGGTCACCAATCCGGACCTGACGCTGCGCCCGGGCATGACCGCGACCGCGACGATCGGCGTCGAGAAGCTCGACAATGTGCTGATGGTGCCCAACGGCGCACTGCGCTTCACGCCGGAGGAAGCCGGCGCCAAGGCCGGCGTGCAGGTCCAGTTCGGCCCGCACCGGCAGGATCAGCAGAAGTCGATCGGCCGTGGCAGCCATCAGACCGTCTATGTCGTGGGCAAGGACGGCAAGCCGCAAAAGATCGATGTCGTGACCGGCCCGAGCGACGGCAGCCGCACCGCAGTGACGAGCGCGCAGTTGAAGCCCGGCATGAAGGTTATCGTCGGCGTTCAGGCCAATGGTCCTGCCAAGCCCGCCAAGGACGATCAGGACTGACATGACCGAGCCGCTCATCCAGTTGCAGGGCGTCACCAAGACGTTCGGCGAAGGGCCGACGGCGTTTCAGGCGCTGAAAGGCGTCGACCTGACGATCGAGCCGGGTGCCTTCATGGCAGTGATGGGGGCATCGGGCTCGGGCAAGTCGACGACGATGAACATTCTCGGTTGCCTCGACGTGCCGACCGGGGGCGCCTATCTGTTCCGCGGCGTCCATGTCGAGAAGCTGGATCGCGACCAGCGCGCCTATCTGCGCCGCCGCTATCTCGGCTTCGTGTTTCAGGGCTTCAACCTGCTCGCCCGCACCACGGCGCTGGAGAATGTCGAGCTGCCGCTGCTGTATCGTGGTGAGCATCGCCGGGCACGGCGCGAGGCGGCAATGGCGGCGCTGGCGCAAGTGGGGCTCGATCGCTGGGCGGACCACACGCCCGCCGAACTGTCGGGCGGTCAGCAACAGCGCGTCGCGATCGCTCGCGCGATCGTCACCAGGCCCGATGTGCTGCTCGCCGACGAACCCACGGGCAATCTCGACAGCGAACGCTCGGTCGAAATCATGAAGCTGCTCCAGCAGCTCAATGCCGAACTGGGAATCACCGTGCTGATGGTCACCCACGAACCCGATATGGCGGCTTTCGCCAAGACCATCGTGCACTTCAAGGACGGGCTGGTCGAGCGTACCGAAATCCCCGCCGGCATTGCGATGGGGGCCTGAGCGATGCTGTTCACTACGCTGCTCCTGTCACTGCGCGAAATCCGACGGCATTTATTGCGCTCGTTCCTGACGACGCTCGGCATCATTATCGGCGTCGCTGCAGTGATCACCATGGTCACGCTGGGCAACGGCGTTTCCGCTTCGGTGCAGCAGTCGATCAGCTCGCTGGGCAACAATACGCTGACCGTCTTCCCGAGCGGCGGGCGGCGCGGCGGCACCAACCCGCCGCAGTTTGAAAACACCGATATCCTGGCGATCCGCCAGCAGGTGAGTGGCGTCAGCGCCGTCGCGCCCCAGGCATCGGCGTCGGCATTGGCGGTCCGCAACGCACAGAACTGGACGGCCTCGATCACCGGCACCAGCAACGACTATTTCGACGCGCAGAATCTGGAATTCACCGGCGGCCGCCGCTTTACCGATGCCGAGCAGAGCGCCGGCAAATCGGTGTGCATCATCGGCGATACCATCCGCACCAATCTCTTCGCCAATGAAGATCCCGTCGGTCAGCGATTCCGGCTGGGCACGGTAAGTTGTGAAGTGGTTGGCGTGCTCAAGAAGCGCGACAATGCCGGGTTCAACGACGTCAATTCCACCGTGGTGCTGCCGATGAAGACCGTGCAACGTCGCTTCGTCGGCAACCAGAATGTGCTCGCGATTCAGGTTGCGGTTGCCAAGGGGTATGACACCGAAAGCGTGAAGAACGCGCTGGTCGGGCTGCTGCGCGAGCGCCGCCATCTCTCCCCCGGCCAGCCCGACAATTTCGACATTTTCGACAGCGCCCAGTTCGCCTCTACCATCCAGCAGCAGATGTCCCAGATGACGCTGTTCGTTGCGGCCATTGCCGCGGTCAGCCTGCTCGTCGGCGGCATCGGAATCATGAACATCATGCTGGTGTCGGTGACCGAGCGGACGCGCGAGATCGGCATCCGGCTGGCAATCGGCGCGCTCGGCAAGGAAGTGCTGCTGCAATTCCTGGTCGAGGCGATTGCGCTTTCCTGCCTTGGCGGGCTGGTCGGCGTCGGTCTGGCCTTTTTCGCTTCCTGGGGGCTGGCGACGCTGGCGCATCTGCCGTTCCAGTTCGATCTGTCGATCAACCTGCTGAGTTTTGCGATTTCGGCGCTGATCGGGATCATCTTCGGCTTTTTCCCGGCCCGGCGCGCCGCCGCGCTCAATCCAATCGACGCATTGCGGCACGAATAGCTTCGCCCGCCTCGCGCGCGCGGAGTGCCTCCAGGTCTTCGCGGGTGTCGATATCCACCAATTCTTCCGGTCGGGTGACGACATGGCGGCCCCGGCGGATGAGTGTCCGCGCGCCGGCATCGCCTTCCAGCCCGCTGAGCGCAGCGAAGTGATCGCGCCCGAACAGGGCGGGCGGCATCGGCTGCACGCCGTCGCTGGAGGCGACCAGTGTCGCGGGGCCGGACGAGGCATCGAACAGGCGGTAGCATTGCGCTGCCGTCACGCGCGGCATGTCGGCAAGCGCGACCAGCACCGCCTGCGCGTCCACCGCCTCGGCCGCGGCAACGCCATAGCGTAGCGATTGCGCCTGGCCGGATGCGGGATCGGGGTTCTCGACCACGCGAAAGCCGCGCGTGGAGAAATCGAGCGCCGTGTCCGACACCACGGCGATGCGCGCGAGAAACGGCATGTTCTCAAGCGCCGTGACGACGTGAAAGGCAAGCGGCTGGCCGAGATAGGGCTCAGCCAGCTTGTCGCCGTCGACGAACCGCCGCGAGCGTCCGGCGGCGAGCAGCACGAGCGCAGTGGTTTCAGGCGTCAGCATGGAAACGCTGGACCATGGCGGCGGCGATCGAAAGGGCGATCTCCGCGGGACCGATTGCGCCGATGTCGAGGCCCGCAGGCCCTTCGATCCGCTCGAGTTGTTCGGGCGGGACACCGGCTGCCGCCAGCCGTTCCAGCCGCGCCGCATGGCTGCGCCGCGACCCGAGCGCCGCGACATATCCGGTCGGCGCCGCAAGCGCGGCAATCAGCGCCGCATCGTCGATCTTGGGGTCGTGGCTCAGCGTCACCAGCGCGGTTGCCGCGTCGGGCCGCAGCGCCGCAACCGCTTCGTCCGGCCAGCGATCGTCGAGCGCCACTGCCGGGAAACGCTCGCTCGTCAGGAAGCGGCCGCGCGGGTCGATCACGGTGGTGGCGATGCCCAGCTCGCGTGCCAGCCCGGCGAGCGCCTGCGCGATCTGCACCGCGCCGACAATCAGCAGCCGCCGCGGCGGATCGTATCGGTTGATAAAGCCTTCGCCCCCGATGGTACTGCGGCCGCTGGCCAGGTCGGTCGCCACCATGAGCGACTGCCCCTCGGCCCGTGCGGCGCGGATCGCATCGAACAGGTCGGGCGGGAATCCTTCTGCTGATACCGGCTGCACCAGCACCGCGATCTGGCCGCCACAGGGCAGGCCGACTTCCCACGCCGCTGCGTCGGCAACGCCATATTCCTTCACGACCGCCGGGCCGCCGGCAATCACCTCGGCGGCAGCCTGCAAAATATCGGTTTCGACGCAGCCGCCGGAGACCGATCCTTCGAACCGCCCGTCTTCATGGACGAGCAAATGGCTGCCGCGCGGGCGCGGTGCCGAGCCCCAGGTCGACACCACGGTTGCCAGCGCCATACGCGCGCCGCGCCAGGCATCGGCCGCCGCCAATATGCTGTCGTTGTCGGCCAATTGTCCCGCTCCCGTCACATCCGCGTCCTAACCGCTTAGCCAAAGGAGAGTTTCGTGACGAGATTGCTGTTGCTTGCGATGATGCTGATGGCGCCCGCCGCCGCGTTCGGGCAGGATCATCCGATGGAAAAGCCCATGCCCCGCATCATCGTCATCGGCCATCGCGGTGCCAGCGGCGAGCGGCCCGAACATACTTTGCTGTCCTACCAGCGCGCGATCGACAGCGGCGCCGACGTGATCGAGCCCGATCTGGTGCCCACCAAGGACGGCGTGCTCGTCGCCCGTCACGAAAACAACATCGCCGACACCACGGATGTCGCGGCGCATCCTGAATTCGCCAGCCGCAAGACGACCAAGACGATCGACGGCCAGGCGATCATCGGCTGGTTCACCGAGGATTTCACCCTGGCCGAGCTGAAGACGCTGCGCGCCAAGGAGCGGCTGCCCAAGATCCGCCCC
Source organism: Sphingomonas sp. DMC8 (assembly GCF_056314185.1). Classification (NCBI taxonomy): domain Bacteria; kingdom Pseudomonadati; phylum Pseudomonadota; class Alphaproteobacteria; order Sphingomonadales; family Sphingomonadaceae; genus Sphingomonas; species Sphingomonas sp. DMC8. The sequence continues at coordinate 284,352 of NZ_JBQUYV010000004.1, forward strand.
GGCAACACCGCCTATGACGGCCAGGCGACCATCCCGACGCTGGACGAGATCATCGCGCTGGCGAAGAAGGAGTCGGCGCGACTGCACCGCACGATCGGCATCTATCCCGAAACCAAGCACCCCAGCTATTTCGCCTCGATCGGCCTGCCGCTCGAAGCCCGGCTGGTCGTGAAGCTGAAGGAAGCCGGCTGGGACAGCCCGGATGCGCCGGTGTTCATCCAGTCGTTCGAGGTGAACAACCTCAAAAAGCTGAAGACGATGACGAAGGTGCGGCTGATCCAGCTGATGGCGGGCAGCGAAGGGCCGGCGGACCATGCCTATGCCAGCTACAAGGAAATGGCGACGCCGGAAGGGCTGAAGGCAATCGCCAGCTATGCCTATGGCATCGGGCCGGAATTGACCCAGATCATCGCCACCGACGGCACGCCGACCACGCTGGTCGCCGATGCCCATGCGGTGGGGCTGAAGCTGCATCCCTGGACCTTCCGCGCCGAGAATTTCTTCCTGATGCCCGCCTATCGCACCGGTACCGATCCGGCCGCGCATGGCCGGCTGGCGGACGAGATTACCGCCTTTCTGAAGGCCGGCATCGACGGCTTCTTCACCGATTTCCCTTCCATCGGCGTACCGGCACGGGATAGGTTCCTCGCCGCATCCGGTCAGTAAGGCTTATATCATGCGCATCCTGTTCCCCGCCCTGTTGCTCGTGCCGCTGCTGGCGGGGGGATGTGTGGTGAAGACTGCGGCGAAGGTGGCGACCATGCCGGTCAAGGCTGGCGCAAAGGTCGTCGACTGGACGACCACCAGCCAGGACGAGGCCGATCGCAACCGCGGCCGGGCGATGCGCAAGCGTGAAAAGGAATGCCGCAAGCATCCGGAACGCTGCCAGCAAGAGGGCCAGCCCCAGCAGCAATAGCCGCGCGGGCGCGCTCAGGCGTCTTGCGCCAGCGCCTCTGCCACGGCGGCAAGCACCGCCGCGCGCATCTGCACCCACAGGTGGCTGCTGCGGACCTCCACCGCACGGCAGGCGCCGGTGCGGCAGTTGAGGCCGTTGACCAGCCCGTCGCTGCGGCTCCAGATCGCGGTGGCGGGCACCGGGAGCGGCGCGGCCGCTTCCTCCAGTTGCGCGAGCAGCGCGGGATCGTTGATCCGCTCGCCGCTCAGCCATTCGAACGGCCGCCACACATTGGTGGCGTCGGGCGGCCCGGCAAAGGGCGAGCTGATCGTGATGACGGCGCGCACTTGCTCCGGGTGCCGGTGCGCTGCCACCCGCGCCATGATTCCGCCCAGCGATATGCCGATCAGCGTCACGGGCTGGCCGCTGTCGCGATACAGTGCCTCGACCTGCGCCATCAGTCGTTCGCCCGCTGCGCCGGTCGTGCGCGTGCCCAGATTGCGGCCAAGGCCCCAGCCGGTCGCGCGATAGCCCAGCCGGCGCAGATGGCGGCGCAGCACGGCATTGGCGCGGTCATTGTTGAACAGGCCGGGCAGCACCATCACCGGCCGGCCGTCGCCGCGCGGACCCTCGCCCAGGGCGGTCCAGCGGCCGGCCAGTTCGGCCAGCCCCCAGGCCGCGCGCGGCGCCTCTGCCAGCATTGCCAGCCGCGGCGGCGGCACTGCGGCCGATTGGGGAACGGGCCAGCTCGGGGTCATCTTGCGCACACTCCGTAATCGCCGCCGTTTCGCCCTTCTGGCGCCCATGCTATGTCCTTGCCATGAACAAGGAAACCCATGTGCTGGACCGGCCGCCGGAGGGCGCAGCGCCGGACTGGACGATACCACAAGGCTGGTCCGCCTACACGCCCGAGGAACATGCCACCTGGGACCGGCTGTTCGAACGCCAGGCGAAGCTGCTGCCGGGCCGCGCCTCTGCTGCCTATCTGCGCGGGCTGGAGGCGCTGCGCCTGTCTGAGTCGGGGATTCCCGATTTCGAGGAACTGTCGGAGCGGCTGATGAAGCTCACCGGCTGGCGCGTGGTCGCGGTGCCGGGACTGGTGCCCGACGACATCTTCTTCGACCATATGGCCAATCGCCGCTTCGTCGCCGGCAATTTCATCCGCCGGCCCGACCAGCTCGATTACATCCAGGAACCCGATGTGTTCCACGACGTGTTCGGCCATGTGCCGATGCTCGCCGATCCGGTGTTCGCCGATTATCTGGAGGCCTATGGCCGGGGCGGCATGCGCGCGCTGGAACTGGGCGCGCTGAAGCAGCTTGCCCGGCTCTACTGGTACACGGTGGAATTCGGCCTGGTCGAGGAAGCCGACGGGCTGCGCATCTATGGCGCCGGCATCGTCTCCAGCTCGGCGGAAAGCGTGTTCGCGCTGGAAAGCGACAGCCCCAACCGCATCGGCTTCGACATGAAACGGGTGATGCGCACCGAATATCGGATCGACGACTTCCAGCAGAACTATTTCGTCATCCCCAGCTTCGACGAATTGCTGCGCCAGACGGTGGAGACCGATTTCGCGCCGCTCTATGCCGAAATCATTCCCCAGCCGCCGATTCCGATCGCCGCGATCGAACCGGCCGACCGGGTGCTTACCCACGGCACGCAGGACTATGCGCGTAGCCGCGGCGCGGCAGTGACGGGGTAGGCGACTACCCCTTCAGATATCCAGCGCCCAGCCGTCGCGGCCCTTGGGGGCGGGCGGGGTGGTCGGCACATAGCGTTCGGCACCCGCCGTCAGCCGCAGGATCGTCCAGTCGCCGCGGCGGTCGACCAGTTCCAGCGCGCAGCCGCATGCCTCGAACGCGGCGACCACCTGCGGCCGTTGGGTTTCCAGCAGCCCGGCCAGCACGATCGTGGCGCTGGGCGCGGCGATTGCGGCCAGCTCCGGCGCCATCGAGACGAGCGGCCCGGCAAGGATGTTGGCGATCACCAGATCATAGGGCGCCCGGGCGGTAATCGCATCGGAAAGCGCGCCGTCGGCAACGATCAGCTCGACGCCCTCAACCCCATTCGCCACTGCATTTTCGCGCGTCACGTCGACTGCGGCCGGGTCGATGTCCGTCGCCATGATCCGCGCGGTTGGCCACAGCCAGGCGGCGGCAAAAGCGAGCAGGCCGGTGCCGGTGCCGACATCGATCACATTGGCGAACTGCTTCTCCGCCATCCCGTCGAGCATTGCCAGACAGCCCGAGGTCGTCGCATGATGCCCGGTGCCGAAGGCGCGGCCCGCATCGATCAGGAACGCCCGCCCGCCTTCCGGCGCCTCGGCGGGATGCGCGCTGGTATGGACGACGAAGCGCCCCTCGCGGATCGGCTCCAGCCCTTCCTGGCTCAGCGTCACCCAGTCCTGCCCGGTCAATGCCTCGACTTCGGGCGCCACGCCGGCCGCGCTCGGCACCAGCGCCTTGATCGCCGCAAGCATCGCGGCATCGGGCTCGTTTTCGAGATAGGCGTCGAGCCGCCAATGCTCGACATCGTCCTCCACCGTCTCGGTAGTCATCAGCACCGCGTCGATTTCGATCATGCCCGCGTCGATCGCCTCGGCCTCGGCGCGGGTGCAGGGCAGGCTGACCTTCCAGCTGTCGATCTCAGCGGACATAGCTGGCTCCATTGGCGTCGAGGACCGCACCGGTCATCGAGGGGGGCGCATCAAGCGCGCAGAATTTGGCGATGGCGGCGATCTCCTCGGGGCTCGCGACGCGGCCCAGCGGAATGTCCGCCAGCAGCTTGTCGCCGCCGCGGCTCGCCAGATAGTCCTCGGCCATGCCGGTCATGGTGAAGCCGGGGCAAATGGCGAAGGCAAGGATGCCCTCGGCAGCATAGCCGCGCGCGATCGACTTGGTCATGCCGACCATACCCGCCTTGGAGGCGGCATAATGCCAGTGCGCCGGGCTGTCGCCGCGATAGGCGGCGCGGCTGGCGACGTTGACGATGCGCCCGCCGCTCCCCCGTTCCTGCCAGTGGCGCACGGCGAGCCGGCATAGTTCGGCCGAGGCGGTGAGGTTGACGCGCATCGTGCGCTCCCAGCCTTCGACCCAGTCGTCATGGGCGGCGCCGAGCGGGTTCGCCTCGAAGATGCCGGCATTGTTGATCAGCACGTCGATCCGCCCGTCGAGCGCCTCGAGCGCCTGCTGCCAGAGCTGCTGCGGGGCGGCGGGATCGGTGAAGTCGGCCGCGATACCGCTCCGCGTGCCCTGGCCGACAAGCTTCACGCGCGGATCGTCACCGAGCAGCGCCGCCGTCGCCGCGCCGATGCCCCGGCTGCTGCCGGTGAGGAGGATATGGGGGGTCATGGCGCTTGCCCTAGCGCGGGCGGCCCTGCGCGTCACCCCGGCGGGTGGGGCATTTCGCGCCCCTCCCCGCATAGGAGGCCGGAGATGGGTGCGCGCGTCTGCGTACGCCGGAGACTCTGACTATTCGCCCGGAACCATGCGCATGTTCACGCGGCCAGCCAATCCGCGGTGATCGTGCCCCTGTGCCCTTCCGGCGCCAGCGCAGCGCGCAGCGCTTCCAGCAGCGGCGGCAGCGCCTGCGTGAAGGCATAGGGCGGATTGACGATGAAAAGGCCCGCGCCGTTATAGTTGCCGGGCTGGTCGGCATCATACAGCCAATGCTCGACGGACAGGAACTTCGGGATGCCGAGCCTGCGCAGCTTGCCCTTCCACTGCTGGTGCGTCGCGCGGTCCTTCAGCGGATACCAGATCACCGTCACGCCATGCGCCCATTTGCGGTGCGCGGCGGCGAGGGTGGCGGTGATCCGCTCGCGTTCGTCGGTCTGCTCGTACGGCGGATCGACCACCACCACACCGCGCGGCGTTCGGGTGGGGAGCAGCGCCAGCCACAGCTCATAGGCATCGCGTTCATGCACCGCCGCCGGCGTGCCGCGCATCGCGCCGCGCAGGGCACGGGCGTCCTCGGGATGCTTTTCGTTGAGGATCAGCGCATCCTGCGGCCGCAGCAACTGCGCCAGAAACTGCGGCGAGCCGGGATAGAACCGCGGCTCCTCCGCCCCGTCATTCACCGCCCGCACGGCAGCGCGATAATCGTCCAGCAAGGGGTTCGTGTCGGCAAAGGCGCGAACCACGCCCTGCGCGGCCTCACCGGTGCGCTGCGCCTGCTCGCCGCCAAGGTCATAGAGCCCGCAGCCGGCATGGGTGTCGATCAGGGTGAGTGCCCCCGGCTTCTGTTGCAAGGCCCGGACAAGCGCGATCAGCAGGCTGTGCTTCACGACATCGGCGCTGTTGCCGGCATGGAAGGAATGGCGATAGTTCATGGAAATCCGGAAACCCTGCCGATGTGCCTTTGTACGCGCCACTGCGCGATGGAGCCGCTCGCGAGACGATGGAAGCAACCGCTCTCGCGCTCCTGAGCGCTTTGCGGGAGCCGTCAAAGTCCCTCTGCGCGACGCCTCAAATCAGCTTTCGCTGCCGGCGGCAACCGGCAGCAGGGTCCGCAGACCCGTCCACCGCTCCCCATGCATCGGCCAAACGACGCGATCGGTGCTGTTTGTTGCTGCTGCCTTCGACCGCAAACCTGTACATGGAGAACGGCAGGAAGCGCTCCAAACCCGGACGCTCAGGCGGGCAAACTTTCTTCCCGAAAGCAGCCACTGGTTCAGGCCGATCATTCCCGTTCCCCATCCTCGAAGGCCAATTTTGGGAAAGAGCAATCGGGAACAGACTTTAGAAAAGCCGATACTCTGGACGACTTTTGCCACGATCAGCACGGCCACCTCCCCGCTATGGGTTCGTTTGTGGGAACGACATGCGGTCGAAAACACTCTCAAGGAACTGCTACGTGGTTATGCAGCTTAGGTTCAGCAGCTATCGACTATTCTTGCATCGTCGGACCGGAAAGGTGTGGACCATGCTTCGAGCGAGAATCTGCATAGCGGTGGTTATTGGACTGACAGCGGCGGGTGGTAGCGCAGCGGCGCAGGACCGTTTCGTACAAGATCAAGCGCAATTTCGAGCTGCGGTTGAGAACGGATCGACATCGCCGTCCTTCGTGCTTGTGACCGTGCGTGACGGCAAATCCGGCAAGCAGCGGACGGGCTGCACCATGGCGAGTTTTCTCCTCCATGCTATCGCCACGGAGGAGGGAATTGATCGCCGCGATTATCATGGGCGCATGCTTCCCGACGACAGCGTGCGGGTGGTGGCCAAAGCGCTCGCCAGCAAGGATCATGTCTATACTTTTCAAACAGCGCAGGCGTTGGCTGCGGTGCCGACTGACATTCGGGGCTCGAATCGTGCCTGCGATATAATTCGATCAGGTTTGCCAGCCTATATGCAGGATCGTACCGGGCAGATCATGCCGGGGCAGCCGTAGGTCGCGCTCGATACCATTGCGCCAGTTTTCTCAAAACTTGATCCTTTTTTGGGAAAGGCGGCAGCCCGCGATGTCGGCAATCGCACCCGCCTTCCCGAAAGCTTCCTGTCCGCTTCCCATCACTTCAAGCCAGTCTCCCAGCCCCTTGCTTGCCCAGAAAAGTTCTCCATATGTTCGTCTTGCGCCCGCATGGCGCCCGCTCTTTGAACCTGTCGGATCAACAACCCGGTTGCCTCGCGCACATGCACGCGTGGGCCTAAACTTCCTAAACTTCGCATCCGCGTGCAGGCCCGTCGCGATCCCTGCCGAAACGCGCGTGGACCTAAACTTCCTAAACTTTGCTCGGTGGTCGCGGCCCGGCGCGGCGGGTCTCCACCAGCCGTCACCCCGGCGAAAGCCGGGGTCTCTGCGGGCTGGGCGACAACGGAACAGCTTTACTGCCGGAAATGCCAGCTTGCGCCGGCATGACGCTGGGCATGGGTCTCCATCCATGCAGCCTGCTATTATGCGTGCACGCCCCGGTCCCGACTATCGACCTCCACAAACTGCCCCGGCGCGATCCCCGCGACCGACCAGTCGCCGATCGACCAGCGGACCAGCCGCAGCGTCGGCAGGCCCACCGCCGCCGTCATCCGGCGCACCTGCCGGTTGCGCCCTTCGCGGATGGTGATTTTCAGCCAGCTGTCGGGGATGGACTTGCGTGCACGGATCGGCGGATCGCGCTCCCACAGGTCGGGCGGGTCAATGCGGGCGACTTCGGCGGGCAGAGTCATGCCGTCCTTGAGCAGTACGCCCTTTCGCAGAGGCGCCAGTTCGGCCTCCTGCGGATCGCCCTCGACCTGCACCAGATAGGTCTTGGGCATCTTGAAGCGCGGGTCGGCGATGCGCGCCTGCAGCCGCCCGTCGTCGCACAGCAGCAACAGGCCTTCGCTGTCCCGGTCGAGCCGCCCGGCGGGATAGACGCCCTTCACTGCAATGAAGTCCGACAGGGTCGACCGCAGGGTCGGCGATCCACGGTCGGTGAATTGCGACAGGACCCCATAGGGTTTGTTGAACAGGAGCAGCCGGGCCATGCTGCGCGCATAGCGCCCGGTTGCGGCCCTGTCTTCCGGCGCAGGCCGCCGCCGGACGGGCTTGCCCCCTTTCCCACCGTCCGCGATTGGCGTTACGGCGCGTCGGACGGATGCCCCCTCCGGCACCCGAAGGAGCCCCCATGATCTTGCGCAGCGACGAAACCACCGATGTTCCCGTTCCCGGCAGCGGGGCGATGCGAATCCACTGGTTCCGTCCGGCGGTGGAAGGGACGTACCCCGGCCTCGTGCTCTATTCCGAAATCTATCAGGTCACCGCGCCGATCCGCCGGCTGGCGGCGATGCTCGCGGGGAACGGCTTCGTGGTCGCCGTGCCAGAGGTCTATCATGAATATGAGCCCGCCGGCACGGTGCTTGCCTATGACCCCGCCGGTACCGATCGCGGCAACGCGCTGAAATTCACCAAGCCCGTCGCCGCGTTCGACGCCGATGCCGCCGCCACCCTCACCGCGCTCGCCGCGCATCCGGCGTGCAACGGCAGGCTCGGCAGCTTCGGGGTGTGCCTGGGCGGGCACCTTGCCTATCGCGCCGCGTTCGATCCGCGTGTGGCGGCGGCGGCGTGCTTCTACCCGACCGACATCCACTCGGGCACGCTGGGCGAGGGCAAGTCCGATGACAGCCTTGTGCGGATGGGCGACCTTAGTGCCGAGATGCTGTTCGTCTGGGGGCGGCAGGATCCGCACATTCCCTTCGCCGGGCGCGAGGCGATCCGCGCCGGGCTGGAAGCGCATGGCATCGCCTATGAATGGCACGAGCTGAACGCGCAGCACGCCTTTCTGCGCGACGAAGGGCCGCGCTACGACCCTGCGCTGTTCCTGCAGTCGATGGCGCTCGCGCTGGGTTTCTACCGGCGCGTGCTGGGATAGGATCAGGCAGCGACCGAGCTGGAAAAGCTCTCCGCCGCAGCCCGCAACTCGCTCAGCCGGTCGTCCACCTCGGCGACATCGTGCTGCAGCGTGTCGATTTCGCTGGTGACGCTCTTGGTGTCTTCGCGGATCGCGCTGATGGTGGCCGACATGGAGTCGGCCGCGAGCGCGGTTTCGTCGACGGCGGCAGTGATCGCGGTGACGGTCTGCGCCTGCACTTCCATCGCGGTGCGGATGCGGTTGGCGCTTTCCTGCACTTCGGCGACGGTCGAGCGGATCGAGGCGTTGGTTTCCACCGTCGAGCGCGTGGCCGACTGGATCGCGGCGATCTTGGCGGCGATGTCGTCGGTGGCGCGGGCGGTCTGGTTGGCGAGGCTCTTCACTTCCTGCGCGACCACCGCAAAGCCGCGTCCGGCGTCCCCCGCACGGGCGGCTTCGATCGTGGCGTTCAGCGCGAGCAGGTTGGTCTGGCCGGCAATGTCGCGGATCAGACCCAGGATAGATTCGATCGACTTGGCGTGATCGGACAGCATCTCGCTCATGCCGACGGCTTCGCTTGCCTGGCCCGAGGCGCGCGTGGCGATGGTCGCGGCGGCTTCGACTTCGCTGCGGGCATCCTCGATCGCGCGGATCAGCCCGGCGGCCGTCATCGCCGCTTCGCGCATCGCCACTGCCGATTGCTCGGCCGCTGCTGCCACTTCGCTCGCCTTGCCCAGCATGCCGCGGGCGGAACTGGACGCGCCCTGCGCCTGCACGCGAATGCGGGTGCCGAGCGTCGTGGCGCCTTCGATCGATTCGGCGATGCTCGCGCGGAAGCGCTGCGAGCGATCGCGCCGCTCCTGCTCGATCGATTCGGCGTCCCGTGCCCCCAGTGCGCCGGCCATCAGGTCGATTTCCGCCATGCCCAGCCGCTGAACGATGTCGGCAAGCCGGCACAGCCGCGCGGCATCTTCGGCCAGCTTGGTGCGCAGCACTGCCAGCGTCTCGCTATGGGCGAAGGCGAAATAGGAAATCATCGCCGGCAACGTCACGCCATGGGCATGGATGCGCGCGGCATAATCGCAGACTGCCGAAACCCAGGCTTCGCTGAACGGCTGTTCGACCTTCAGCCGGTCATAATGTGCACCGTCCTGAACATGCGTTTCGCTTGCCACCGCGTCGCGAAAGCCGGCGGGCAGGTCCATGCCGAGCAGATGCTGCTGTGCGCGCCGGGCAATTGCCTCGTGCGCATCGTCCAGCAGCGTCGCGAGTTCGGCGCATCCCGCCAGCAATTGCCCGTCCCAGTCATAATCGCGGCGATGCGATTCGACCGAGCGGCCGCCGCCGCTCCACTGTCCGGGATCACGCTTGGCGAGCATTCTACCTCCTCAGGCCGCAACCTTGGCGACGAAATCCCCGGCGCGCCCCTTCAGCGAACCCAGTTCGCCGTCGAGTGCGACAAAGCCCTGGCCGACGCGGTCGATTTCGCTGGCCACGGCTTCGGTATCCTCGCGGATCGCGCCGATGGTGGCGGACATCGAGTCCGCCGCGAGCGCCGTTTCGTCGACGGCAGCGGTAATCGCGGTGACGGTCTGCGCCTGCACTTCCATCGCGGTGCGGATGCGGTTGGCGCTTTCCTGCACTTCGGCGACGGTCGAGCGGATCGAGGCGTTGGTTTCTACCGTCGATCGGGTTGCCGACTGGATCGCGGCGATCTTGGCGGCGATGTCGTCGGTGGCGCGGGCGGTCTGGTTGGCGAGGCTCTTCACTTCCTGCGCGACCACCGCAAAGCCGCGTCCGGCGTCCCCCGCACGGGCGGCTTCGATCGTGGCGTTCAGCGCGAGCAGGTTGGTCTGGCCGGCAATGTCGCGGATCAGACCCAGGATCGATTCGATCGACTTGGCGTGATCGGACAGCATCTCGCTCATGCCGACGGCTTCGCTTGCCTGGCCCGAGGCGCGCGTGGCGATGGTCGCGGCGGCTTCGACTTCGCTGCGGGCATCCTCGATCGCGCGGATCAGCCCGGCGGCCGTCATCGCCGCTTCGCGCATCGCCACTGCCGATTGCTCGGCCGCTGCTGCCACTTCGCTCGCCTTGCCCAGCATGCCGCGGGCCGAGGCCGAGGTGTGCGCCGCCTGTTCGCGCAACTGCCCGCCCTCACGCGAGGCGCGTTCGACCGTCGCGCCGATCGAGTCGCGGAATTCCAGCGCGAGCCGGTCGCGCGCCACTTGCGCGGCATGTTCGCGATACATGTTGTAGAGTTCGACCGTGATGTCGCCTTCCAGCGCCGACAGCCGCATCAGCGTGTCGATCAGCGACGGCAGGCGAGAATCTTCGGCGCCCACGCGGCGCATCAGCGCCTGCAGGGCCTCGCGGTCGCTGGCGCTGATCATCGACAGCAGCGCCATCGGCGGGACCTTCGCTTCATAGGCGGCCGCCACCGAACGCTCGATCGATTCGACCCAGGCATGGCCGGTCGTGTCGAGGAAACGGTTGCGCAGGAACACCACGCCGATGTCGATCATCTTGGCGGTGTCGCCCGGCGCCCAGTCGCGCTGATCGGCGAAGCAGCGCAGCCATTGCTGCCAATAGGCGCCCGAAATCGCATGGGCCTCAGGCTCCAGGATTTCCCAGCAGGCGCGACTCGACTGCAGCAGCGAGCCTTCGAAATCGAAAATCCGCAGGCGAGTACGCACATCGATCCGCGCGCTCATCGTGCCGGAAGCGGCCAGGGACTGGATGGATGCCAAGTTGCTCACGAAATGCTATTCCCCAACTGCGGCGCGAACGCACGGCCGCATCGGGCGAAAGCTATGCCGCCGGATTGGTTAAGGCGGAGTTAGGACCATGTGGGCCGCCCCGAACAGGCGGGCGCGATCGGTGCACCAATGGGCAATGGTCTTGCATCCTCGCCTCGCACGATTAAGGAAGCCCGCGTCGACCCGAAAGGAAAACACGTTGGCCAACGTCCGCAACGAAGCGCGACCGCTGTCGCCGCATCTCGGCATCTACAAGTGGGGACCGCATATGGCGGTCTCGATTATTCACCGCGTGCTCGGCTCCGGCATGGCGACGGTCGGCACCGCGCTGTTCGTGTGGTGGCTGGTCGCCCTGGCCTATGGTCCGGATGCCTATGCGTGCTTCCTGAGCGTGTTCACGCTGAAGAGCGGCGGGCTCAACATCCTCGGCTATGTCTTCGGGATCGGCCTGAGCTTCGCCTTCTTCCAGCACATGGCCTCGGGCGTGCGCCACCTGTTCCTCGATGCCGGCGCGAATTTCGAGCTGCGCGCGAACAAAATGAGCGCGCTCGCCACCTTCGCCGTCAGCATCCTCGCCACCGCGATCTTCTGGGTCGTGCTTCTGGAGAAGGCCCATGGGTAACGGAACCCGGCTCGGTCGCGTCCGCGGCCTCGGCGCTGCGCATGAAGGCGCCAGCGAATGGTGGAAGCACAAGGTTTCCGCCGGATCGAACCTGCTGCTGGTGCTGTGGCTGATCGTCTCGATCGCGCTGCTGCCGGCCTATGACTATGCGACCGTCGCCGGCTGGATCGCCCAGCCGCTGGTCGCCGTGCCGCTGATCCTGCTGGTCCTCAGCGTCACCTTCCACTTCCGTCACGGCCTGCAGGTCGTGATCGAGGATTATCAGCACGGCGAAAGCCGTTTCGTGCTGCTGGTCCTGCTCGACTATTTCACGATCACCGTTCGCGTGCTCGCGATCTTCGCCATCCTGAAGATCGCCTTCACCACCACCGGAGTGGCTGCCTGATGTCCGCCGCCTACAAGATCATCGATCACACCTATGATGCCGTCATTGTCGGCGCCGGCGGCTCGGGCCTCCGCGCGACGATGGAAGTGGCGCAGTCCGGCCTGAAGACCGCCTGCATCACCAAGGTGTTTCCCACCCGCAGCCATACGGTTGCCGCGCAGGGCGGCATTGCCGCCAGCCTGGGCAATATGGGTCCGGACCACTGGACCTGGCACATGTACGACACCGTCAAGGGCTCCGACTGGCTCGGCGACCAGGACGCGATCGAGTATCTTACGCGCGAGGCGCCTGCCGCCGTGTACGAGCTCGAACATGCCGGCATGCCGTTCAGCCGCACCGACGAGGGCAAGATCTATCAGCGCCCGTTCGGCGGCATGATGCAGAATATGGGCGCCGGCCCGCCCGCGCAGCGCACCTGCGCCGCGGCAGACCGTACCGGCCATGCGATGCTGCACACGCTATATCAGCAGAGCCTGAAGTACGACGCGGACTTCTTCATCGAATATTTCGCGCTCGACCTGATCATGGAAGACGGCGCGTGCCGCGGCGTGATCGCGCTGTGCATGGAAGACGGCTCGATCCACCGCTTCCGCAGCCATGCGGTGGTGCTGGCGACCGGCGGCTATGGCCGCGTCTATCAGTCGGCCACCTCGGCGCACACCTGCACCGGCGACGGCAATGCGATGGTGCTGCGCGCCGGCCTGCCGCTGCAGGATATGGAGTTCGTCCAGTTCCACCCGACCGGCATCTACGGCGCCGGCGTGCTCATCACCGAAGGTGCACGCGGCGAGGGCGGATACCTGACCAACTCCGAGGGTGAGCGCTTCATGGAGCGCTATGCCCCGTCGGCCAAGGATCTTGCCAGCCGCGACGTCGTCTCGCGCTCGATGGCGATGGAGATTCGCGAAGGCCGCGGCGTGGGCAAGGAGAAGGACCATATCTACCTTCACCTGAACCATATCGACCCGAAGATCCTGGCCGAGCGCCTGCCCGGCATCACCGAGACCGGCAAGATCTTCGCCGGTGTCGATCTGACCCGTCAGCCGCTGCCGGTGGTGCCGACCGTCCACTACAACATGGGCGGCATCCCGACCAATTATCACGGCGAAGTCGTCCATCTGAAGGACGGCAACCCGGATGCGGTGGTCCCCGGCCTGTTCGCGGTGGGCGAGGCAGCCTGCGTGTCGGTGCACGGCGCCAACCGCCTTGGCTCCAACTCGCTGATCGACCTCGTTGTGTTCGGCCGTGCCACCGGCAAGCGGATCGTCGACATCATCAAGCCGAACACGGCGCATCATCCGCTGCCCCAGGGCTCGGAAGACATGGCGCTGGGCCGGCTCGACTATTTCCGTAACGCCAATGGCGGCACCCGCACCGCACAGATCCGCGCCGACATGCAGAAGACGATGCAGCGCCACTGCGCCGTGTTCCGCACCGAGGAGCTGATGGCCGAAGGCATCGCGCATATGGAGCAGGTCTATGCCGGCTTCCAGGACGTGCATGTCAGCGACCGTTCGCTGATCTGGAATACCGATCTGGTCGAGACGCTCGAGCTGGACAACCTGCTCGGCCAGGCGATGGTGACGATCCGCAGCGCGATCAACCGCAAGGAAAGCCGCGGTGCGCACATGCACGAGGATCACCCCGAGCGCGACGACGCCAACTGGATGAAGCATACCATTGCGACGTTCGATGGCTGGGGCGGCAAGGGCGGCAAGACCGACATCGATTATCGTCCGGTCCACGACTACACGCTGACCGACGAGATCGAGTATATCGCGCCGAAGAAGCGGGTGTACTGATCCCGCTGCGAAGCAGGTAAAAGCAAAAAGGCCGGAGCGCGCTGCTCCGGCCTTTTTCTTTGGTCGCGTTGTGCAGCGGCGCGGTGCTCCGCTGTCGGATCAGAGCTTGCCGAACACCGCCTCATAACCGGCCTGGTCGCCTGCGGCGAGGAAGCGGGCCTGTTCCACCCAGCGGTCGCGCGTCATGCGGCCCTGAAAATTGCCGAGCTGCGCGTCGAGTGCGGCTGCCTGATCCGTATCGAGTGCGGCCAGTTGCGCAAAACGGGTGATGCCCAGCTCGCCCAGCCGCGCGGCCAGCTTCGGGCCCACGCCCTTCAGCCGGGTGAGGTCATCGCTGCCCGTCTGCGCGGCAGGCGCCGGGGCGGCATTGGTGTCGGCGGCCAGCGAGGCCGGACTTGCCGCCAGCGGTGCGGCGGCCGCGATCGGTTCGTCGGCAAGCGGCTCGACGACGGTGGGGGGCGGGGCGACGGGTTCGGCCACCGGGGCAGGGGCGGTCGAGGCTGCGGTCAATTCGCCGCGTTCGGCCAGCTCGGCGCGGGCGTGCCGGCGGCGGATCGCCAGCCGCGTACCCCAGATCAGCACCAGCAGCGCGGCCACCATGCCGATCGCGATCAGCACGAAGGAAATCGTGATCCAGCCTGTGTCGGTGGTGGCTGCCACGGCGCCATAGCCCTGGCTCGTCTGGTCGTTCATGCGTACCGCTCCGGAAGTCCTTTGCCCGTTTTGCCTGCATAGCGCGCGGCCACGCTGCGTCCAGCCATACGCAGTCGCTATTCGCCAGGGCGAGGTTGGTATATGGCCGCTGGTGGCTCGCCGCACTGTGGCGTTCAGCACGGGGGAAGAAATGAAGATGTTGCTGCTGGCGGGGCTCGCCTCGCTGACCTTTGCACCGCAAGTCGCAGCGCAGGTGCGCTCCTATGATCCCAAGAGCTTCGTGCCGGTGATGCAGGAGGCCGGCTACAAGGCCGAGCTGACCAAGGATGATGATGGTGATCCCATCATCCGCAGCGGTGTCAGCGGCTACAAGTTCACGATCTTTTTCTACAACTGCAAAGATCACAAGGACTGCGCCGACATCGAATTTTATTCGGGCTGGACCGACAAGCTCTCCGCAGAGCGCGCGAACGAATGGAACAGCACGCACCGGTTCGGCCGCGCCTATTCGGACAAGGACGGCGAAGCCGCGCTCGAATATGACATCAATTTCGAGGACCAGGCGATGTCCGTCGCGCTGTTCAAGAAGAATCTCGATCTGTGGACCGAGCTGGTCGACGGCTTTGTCGACTTCGTGAACGAAAAGCCCGAAGACAAGAAGAAGGATTGACCGTGACGGGCCGGCGGGGTTTCCGCCGGCCCGATCCGTTTCAGCCTTTCCGGGCGATTTCGCGCCAGCCAATGTCGCGGCGGCAGAAGCCGGTGGGGAAGTCGATCGCATCGACACCGCGATAGGCCGCCGCCTGCGCCGTCGCCACGTCCGGCCCCAGCGCGGTCACATTGAGCACGCGCCCGCCGCTCGCCACCAGCGTATCGCCAAGGCGTTTCGTGCCTGCCTGGAATACACGCACCCCGGTCGCCTCCGCCGTATCGATTCCCTTGATCGCGCCGCCTGTCTCGGGCGTGCCGGGATAGCCCTTGGCCGCCATCACCACGGTCAGCGCAGTGTCGGGCGAAAAGCGCGGCGCCGGCCGGCCGGCCAGTTCGCCGCGCGCCACCGCCAGCAGCAGCTCGAGCAGATCGTCCTCCAGGCGCAGCATCAGCACCTGGCATTCGGGATCGCCGAAGCGGGCGTTATATTCGATCAGCTTCGGACCCGTACGGGTCAGCATCAGCCCGGCATAGAGCACGCCCGAATAGGGCATGCCCTCGGCCGCCAGCGTCGCGATGGTCGGCTGGATGATGCGCTCGATCGCCGCGCGCTCCAGCGCGGGCGTCAGCACCGGCGCGGGGCTGTACGCGCCCATGCCGCCGGTGTTCGGCCCGACATCGCCGTCGCCGACGCGCTTGTGGTCCTGCGCCGATCCAAAGGACAGGGCCGTGGTGCCGTCGGTCAGCACGAACAGGCTGGCTTCCTCGCCGTCCAGAAACTCCTCGATCACCGCGCTGGCACCGGCATCGGCGAAGATCGCGGTCAGCGCGGCTTCAGCTTCGTCGCGGCTCATAGCGACCGTCACGCCCTTGCCGGCGGCCAGACCATCGGCCTTCACCACCACCGGCAGCCCGAACGGATCGAGCGCGGCGAGCGCAGCCTCCAGGCTGGTCACGCGGACATAGCCCGCGGTCGGGATGTTCGCCCGCGCGCACAGATCCTTGGTGAAGCCCTTCGATCCTTCGAGTTGCGCTGCCGCCTGATCGGGGCCGAACACCGCGATGCCGGCGCCGCGCAGCGCGTCGGCCACGCCCGCCACCAGCGGCGCTTCCGGCCCGACCACGACCAGCGTGATCGACCGGGCCTGCGCAAACGCCAGCACGGCGGCCGGATCGGTCGGCACCAGGTCGACGCAGGTCGCATGGGCGGCTATGCCGGGGTTGCCCGGCGCGGCATAAAGCTGCGTCAGCAGCGGCGATTGCGCGAGCTTCCAGGCGAGCGCATGTTCGCGACCCCCTGATCCCAGCAGCAGGACGTTCATGGCCGATCCCTTTTCTGATCCTTCATCGGCGCGGCTCGTAGCCGAGGTGGTGCCCGGCGACAACGCGGCACCGATGAGTGTCAGCGAACTCTCGCTCCGGCTGAAGCGGATGGTGGAGGGCGAATTTGGCCATGTCCGCATCCGCGGCGAGATTTCGGGCTGGAAGCGCGCGGCCTCGGGCCATGCCTATCTGGCGCTGAAGGATGTGGATGCGGTGATCGACGGCGTCATCTGGCGCGGTGCTGCATCGGCGCTGCCGTTCCAGCCGCAGGACGGGCTGGAGGTGGTCGCGACCGGCAAGCTGACCACCTATCCCGGCCGTTCCAAATATCAGATCGTCATCGAGCGGATGGAGCTGGCCGGCGAGGGCGCGCTGATGGCGCTGCTCGAAAAGCTGAAGGCGAAGCTGGCGGGCGAGGGGCTGTTCGACCGCGACCGCAAGAAGCCGCTGCCCTATATGCCGCGCGTGATCGGCGTGGTGACGTCGCCCACCGGTGCGGTGATCCGCGACATTCTCCACCGGCTGGAGGATCGCTTTCCCAGCCATGTGCTGGTGTGGCCGGTGAAGGTGCAGGGCGACGGATCGGCGCAGGAAGTGGCGCGGGCGGTGCGCGGCTTCGATGCGATCCGCCCCGGCGGCCCGGTGCCGCGCCCCGACCTGCTGATCGTCGCGCGCGGCGGCGGCTCGATCGAGGATCTCTGGTCGTTCAACGAGGAAGTCGTCGTCCGCGCGGTGGCGGAGTGTTCGATTCCGGTCATCTCCGCGGTCGGGCACGAGACCGATACTACCTTGTGCGACCATGCCGCCGATCTGCGCGCGCCCACGCCCACCGCTGCGGCGGAAATTGCGGTGCCCGTGCTCTCCGAAGTGCGCCACGGGATCGCCACGCTGGCGCATCGCAGCGAGCGTTGCGTGCGCCGCTATCACGAGCGCGCCGGCGAGCAGCTGGCGGCGCTGGCGCGGGTGATGCCGCGTCGCGATGCGCTGCTCGGCCCGCAGCGGCAGAAGCTCGACGATCTTGCCACGCGGCTCGATCTGGCGCTCGAACGCCGTGTGGCGCGCGGTCGCGATGCGCTGCAGCGTTCGGGCGGGGCGCTCCGTCTGGCGGCGCTCGAGCAGCGCCTGGCGTCCGCGCGGCAGCGGCTGGCGGCGCTTGCGCTCGACCGCGCGGCAGATCGCGAGCTGGCGGCGCTGCGCCAGCATTTCACCCGAACCGCCGAGGCCTTGCGCCCGGCGCTGCTCGACCGTCGCTTTGCGACTGCAGCCGAACGGCTGGCGGCAATGGGCCGGCACCTCGAACTGCTCGATCCCGAATTGCCGCTCAAGAAAGGCTATGCCTGGGTGGCGGCGCGCGGCACCGGCAAGGTGGTCGCCTCGGCCGAGGCGGCGCGGGCTGCGCAAGCCGTGACGCTGCATTTCGCCGATGGTCCGGTCGATGCCCGGGTTGAGCGCGCCGCCGCCAAAACCTATGTTGCCGAAAAGCCCGAACAGCCCAGCCTGTTGTAACGGCACCTATATCCCGAAGGAGCGATACCGCACATGCTGATGTCCAATGCCGGGCGCCTGGCCAAGCTACATTATATGGCTAGCAGTTTCCGCGTGCTGGCGCCGGGCGATCATGTGCTGTGCGCCGTCACCGGCGAACGCATCCCCGTCGACGAACTCCGCTACTGGAGCGCGGAGCGGCAGGAAGCCTATGCCAGTGCCCAGGCGGCCACCAAGGCGCTCACCGGCGCATGAATTCCTCGCGTCGTGCGGCTGCGGCCGGGTTCGCCTGGACGCTGCTGGCGGCGATGGCGGGTGCGCGGCAGGCCGGTGCGAAGGGGGCGCTGCCGGCCAATCCATTCGCCCTGGACGGCGTGTTGAGCCAGGGTGGGCTGGCGCGCGGCAACGTGCCGGCGGGAACCGTGGCGCTGGCGTTCGACGGCAAGCCGATTCCCTTCGCTGCCGATGGCCGTTTCCTGATCGCGTTCGACCGGGATGCCGGCCCTGCCGCCGACCTGGTCGCGACGCTCCGCGATGGCCGGTCGATACGCGCGCCCCTCACCATCGCGCCGCGCGCATGGGACATTTCCCGGCTCGATCATCTGCCCAAATATTCGGTGCCGAGCGCTGAATTTACCGCGCGGCGCCCCGCCGAACTGGCCCGGATCGCCGCCGCCCGCGCGCGGAATGTGGCGAGTGACGGGTGGCGCGGGCCGTTCCACTGGCCGCTCACGGGGCGAATCTCGACGCGATTCGGATCGCAGCGAATCTATGCCGGCGAGCCCGGTGCCTATCATTCGGGCATCGACATCGCCCGCCCCATCGGAGCCCCCGTCCGCGCGCCCGCCGCCGGGGTGGTGACGCTGGCGACAGAGGCGCCGTTCACGCTGGAAGGCAATTTGCTGATGCTCGACCATGGCATGGGGCTGGCGAGCGCCTTCATGCATCTGTCCCGCATCGATGTTCGCGAAGGAGAATCGGTGGTTAGCGGCCAGCCGATCGCCCTGGTCGGCGCCACCGGCCGCGCCACCGGCCCGCACGTTCACTGGGGTCTGACCTGGCGCACCGCCCGCATCGATCCCTTGCTGGTCGTGGACAAGGCGATGGGTGCTGAATAAATGGGCGGGCTGACATATTCCGCAATATAAAGTAACAAAGTTTATCGTATACTTGCAACTTTATGACTGGGTGTGTGGCATTTTTGCGACATCCCTGTGAAAGCCTGCTGGAAAGCTGAACCTACGCTTTACAGCCCTCCCTTCTCCCTGTTTCCTCATGCTCAAGCTCTCCCCGGTCCGCCTGCGGACCACAGGGGGAGCGGGGAGACACCCTGGCTGTAGGGAAGAAAGCAGCCAGGCCAAACGAGGGAAATTTATGAAGAAAGCCCATATGATGTTGCGCGGTAGTTCCGCGCTGCAGGTTTTGGCGTTGCTGGGGGCGACCGTTGTCGCCAGCGCCGCGCTCACCGCTACCGCCTCTGCGCAGGACTATACGAGCGGTGCCATCACCGGCACTGTCACGAACGCCAGTGGCGATCCGATTGCCGACGCAACCGTGACGATCACGTCGAGCGACACGGGTGTGAAGCGGACCTTCACGACCCAGTCGAACGGCGTATACCGCTTCGCGTCGCTGTTGCCCGGCAACTATGATCTGAGCGTTACTGCCGAAGGGCTGCCTTCCTATACCGCAACCGGTATCCGCTTGCTCGCATCGCAGGCCGCGAGCATTCCCGTTCAGTTGGGCGGTGAGGAAGTCGTCGTTACGGGCGCTCGCGCCGTCAAGGCGTTCACCGGCACCACCAGTGGTCGCACTATCGACGTTTCGAGCTTCATCAAGGACAAGCCCCTCGGCCGCGACCTGACTTCGATCGTCCTGCTCGCGCCGGGAACGGTCGCAGGCAACTCGAGCAATGGATCCTTCAATGGACTGCCGTCGCTCGGGGGCGCTTCGGTTGCCGAAAACGCATATTACGTCAACGGCCTCAACATCACCAACTTCGACAATTATCTCGGAAGCGCGACGGTTCCGTTTTGGTTCCTGCAGAGCGTGGAAACGAAGACCGGCGGTTATCAGGCTGAATATGGCCGCGCCACTGGCGGTATCGTCAACACGGTGACGAAGTCGGGAAGTAATGATTTCAAGGCCGCAGTGCACATCGATTGGGCGCCGAATTCCCTGCGCTCCATTGGTAATAATCTGACCACGTATAATGGCACCGGTTTCGTTCGCAGCACCAACCGCGCTGCGGATACCACCGACACGCTGACCGGTGCGATCGAGGCGAGCGGCCCGATCATCAAGGACAAGCTGTTCATTTATGGTCTGTTGCAGTTCCAGCGTTCGAGCAGCCTGACGAATAACCCGAACGCTGGTACGGCGTATAAGGACACGAACAGCGATCCGTTCTGGGGGGTGAAGCTCGATGCCTATCCGATCGACAGCCAGCACCTCGAATTCACGATCTTCGACACCCGGAATACCACGCAGGAAATGGTGCTTCCGTACAGCTACGCAAATGGTGTCAACACCTATGGCGGCGCGAACACGGTCACCGATTACCCGAAGGGCGGCGTGGACTATGTCGGTAAATATACCGGCACGTTCACCAACTGGCTGACTGTTTCGGCCGCCTATGGCCGCGTGAAGGACCAGTTCCTGAATGTTGCCGTCGCAGGGGCCACGAATGCTCCATACTTCACCAACGCTTCGGGGGCCACGCTTTACGGTCAGCCGAACGGTGGCTTTTACACCGGTCAGCGGACTCAGCTGGTCGATCAGCCGTACGATACGGAGCGCAAGTTCTTCCGCGCCGACGCGGACATTCTGTTCAGCCTGCTGGGCAGCCATCATTTGCGGTTCGGCTACGACCAGGAAAGAAACACGCTCAACCACGTTTCGATCACGACGGGTGGTGCACTCGAGCACACGAACGGCTTCACCTCGGATGCTGCGTACAATGCACTGCTGGGTGGTTCGGGCGTGCGTATGCTGGCGCGGGCATCCGACGCGGGTGGTCCGATCGTTGAACTCAACTATTATAACACCGGCGGTTCTTTCAAGGCGAAGAACCAGGCCTTCTATATCCAAGATGAATGGAAGCCGTTTGATCGTCTCACGCTGAATCTCGGCGCGCGTCGCGACGATTTCCTCGTCAACAAGCCGAGCGGCCTTGCGGCTGTCGACCTTCCGAAAAATTATGCGCCGCGTATCGGCGCTGAATATCAAATCTTCGGCGACAAGTCGGGCCGTTTGTACGCAGCCTATGGCTGGTACTATCTGCCGGTCGCCAGCAATACGGCTTATCGTCAGGCTGCGCCGTCTTACTACTTCCGTCAGCGCTGGCACTTCAGCGGTGTTGACTCGAATGGCCTGCCGATCCTGACCAGCCTTGTTACCAATCAGGGATCGTATCAGTCGGCATGTCCGTTCGCACTGGTTAATAATGGTCCGACGACGAACTGCAACGTGACCGGCGACGGCGCGGATATCTCCCTCTCCCAGGGCATTGCTGCCAATCTGAAGTCGACTCGCGAAAGCGAGCTCATCGTCGGCTACGAACAGAAGCTGGGGCTGTGGACTGTTGGCCTTGAATGGACCCATCGCAAGCTTGATCGTACTGCCGAAGACTCGGCAATCGATGCTGCGGTGAATTCTTATTGCGCCGCCAACGGAATTGTCCCGCACAACGTTAAGACTGGTGCGGCAACCACCTGCAACGCCATCTGGACCGGCTTCCACCAGTATGTGATCAACAATCCGGGTAGCGATATTATCGTCAACCTGTTGGCCAATGGCTATGACATCAACAACCAGAAGATCACGCTGACCGCCAACCAACTCGGTTATGGCAAGGCGTTGCGTTATTACGACGCCGTGACCTTCAAATTTGACCGCGCGTTCGACGGACGCTTCACGGTCGGCGGCAGCTACACCTGGACGAAGAACAAGGGTAATTCGGAAGGGTATGTGCAATCCGACTTCGGTCAAACCGACGCGGGCATTACACAAGACTTCGACCAGCCGGGGTTTGTGCCGTATTCGTATGGCCGTCTGCCGAACGATCGCACGCACAACTTCAAGCTCTTCGGCAGTGTTGCGCTGAGCAGCAATTTCACGCTGGGCCTGAATCTGCAGGTCGCGTCGCCGTCGCCGCTTAGCTGCTTCGGCTACAACCCGACCGATCTTTTTGCGAACGGCTATGGTGCGGCTTCGCACTATTGCAATGGCAAGCCGAGCCCGCGGGGCACCGCGCAGCAGGGCGATTGGATTCAGCAGACCAACGTGTCGGCACGCTATAATCTGAACTTGGGTGGCCATCAGGTCACGTTCCGTGCCGATGTGTTCAACCTGTTCAATTCGCAGGGCGTGCTGCGCCGTTATCAGTTCGGCGATCTGGATGTGACGACGAGCCCCACCACGGGTCTGCCGACGTCCTACATCCCCGATCCGAACTATGGCGTCGTGACCGGTTACCAGTCGCCGCGTTACGTCCGTCTGGGTCTCGATATCGCTCTTTAATCAAGAGTATCGAGCTCGAAGTAAAAGAGAGGCGGGCCCTAAAGCCCGCCTCTTTTCTTTGATGCAAGAGCCTGCCGTTGCCGGGCGCTATCGCACCTCACCCCACCCGCAGCACCAGCGCCCCGTCGCCCTCGTCGACATGCACCGTCGACCCGTCCTTCACTTCACCCTTCAGGATCAGCTCGGCCAGCGGGTCTTGCAGATAGCGCTGCACCGCGCGCTTCAGCGGCCGTGCGCCATAGACCGGGTCGTATCCCACCCGGCCCAGCCAGTCGCGGGCGGCCGGTGTCAGGTCGATGCCCACCTTGCGGTCCTTGAGCAGCTTCGCCACCCGGCCGACCTGAATGTCGACGATCGGCGCCATATGCTCCGCGCCCAGCCGGTGGAACAGGATGATCTCGTCCAGCCGGTTGAGGAATTCGGGGCGGAAATGTGCCCGCACCACTTCCATCACCTGCGGCTCGACTTCTTCCACCCCATGCCCGTCGGCCAGATTGGTGAGGAACTGGCTGCCCAGGTTCGAGGTCAGGATCACGATCGTGTTCGAGAAATCGACCGTGCGCCCCTGTCCGTCGGTCAGGCGTCCGTCGTCGAGCACCTGCAGGAGCACATTGAACACGTCGTTGTGCGCCTTCTCGACCTCGTCGAACAGCACCACCTGATAGGGCCGCCGGCGAACCGCTTCGGTTAGGACGCCGCCTTCCTCATACCCGACATAGCCCGGAGGGGCGCCGATCAGCCGCGCGACCGCGTGCTTCTCCATGAACTCGCTCATGTCGATGCGCACCATCGCATTGGGATCGTCGAACAGGAATTCGGCGAGCGCCTTGGTCAGCTCGGTCTTGCCGACGCCCGTCGGGCCGAGGAACAGGAAACTGCCCAGCGGCCGGTTCGGGTCCTGCAGCCCAGCGCGGCTGCGGCGCACGGCGGTGGCGACTGCCTTCACCGCGTCCGCCTGGCCGATCACCCGCTTGCCGAGTTGCTCCTCCATGTGGAGCAGCTTCTCGCGCTCGCCTTCCAGCATCCGCTCCATCGGAATGCCGGTCCAGCGCGCGACCACGCCGGCGATGTCGTCGGCAGTCACTTCCTCGCGCAGCATCGCGCCCTTGGCGGCGCTCTGCGCTTCGTCGAGCTGGCGGGTGAGCTGGGGGATCACGCCATAGGAAAGCTCGCCGGCACGCGCGAGGTCGCCCGCACGCTGCGCCTGTTCCAGTTCCAGCCGTGCCTGATCAAGCTGTGCCTTGAGCACCGCTTCGGCGTTGATCTTGTCCTTCTCCGCCATCCAGCGCGTGGTCAGCTCGGCCGATTGCTGCTCGAGATTGGCCAGCTCTTCCTCCAGCGTCGCCAGCCGGTCGCGCGATGCCTCGTCCGTCTCGCGCTTCAGCGCCTCGCGCTCGATCTTGAGCTGGATGATGCGGCGGTCGAGCGTCTCGATCTCCTCGGGCTTGGACTCCACTTCCATGCGGATGCGGCTGGCGGCCTCGTCCATCAGGTCGATCGCCTTGTCGGGCAGGAAGCGGTCGGCGATGTAGCGGTTGGAGAGCGTCGCCGCCGCGACGATCGCCGCGTCGGTGATCCGCACGCCGTGGTGCAGCTCGTACTTCTCCTTGAGGCCGCGCAGGATCGAGATCGTGTCCTCGACCGTCGGCTCGCCGACGAACACCGGCTGGAACCGCCGCTGCAGCGCGGGGTCTTTCTCGACATATTTCTGATATTCGTCGAGCGTGGTGGCACCGATGCAGTGCAGCTCGCCGCGGGCGAGCGCGGGCTTGAGCAGATTGCCCGCATCCATCGCGCCTTCGGATTTGCCCGCACCGATCAGCGTGTGCATCTCGTCGATGAAGAGGATGATCTGGCCCTCGGCGCCCTTCACTTCGTCAAGCACACCCTTCAGCCGTTCCTCGAACTCGCCGCGATATTTCGCGCCCGCGATCAGGCTGCCCATGTCGAGCGCCATCAACGTGCGGTCCTTCAGCGTATCGGGCACGTCGCCATTGGCGATGCGCAGCGCGAGGCCCTCGGCAATCGCGGTCTTGCCGACGCCTGGTTCGCCGATCAGCACCGGGTTGTTCTTGGTGCGGCGGGCGAGGATCTGGATGGTGCGGCGGATTTCCTCGTCGCGGCCGATCACCGGGTCGAGCTTGCCGGCGCGCGCCGCCTCGGTCAGGTCGCGCGCGAACTTCTTGAGCGCGTCATAGCGGTCCTCGGCCGAGGCCGTGTCGGCAGTGCGGCCGCCGCGCATCGCATTGATCGCCGTGTTGAGCGCTTCGGCGCGGGCATTCGCAGCCTGCAGCGCCTTGCCTGCGGCAGTGTTGAGGCTCAGCGCCAGCGCGACCAGCAGCCGCTCGACGGTGACGTAGCTGTCGCCGGACTTCTGCGCGATCTGCTCGGCCTGATCGAGTACGCGCACCAGATCATTGTCGAGCCCGGGCGTCGACTGCGCGCCCGATCCGCTGACAGCAGGAATTTTCGACAGCGCGAGGTCGGTCTCGCTCAGCGCACGCTTCGCGTCGCCGCCGGCAGCCTGGATCAACCCGCTGGCCATGCCCTGCTCATCCTCGAGCAGCGCCTTGAGAAGGTGTTCGGGGCTGATCCGCTGATGGTTCATGCGGATTGCCACGGTCTGCGCCGATTGCAGGAAGCCTTTGGCGCGGTCGGTGAATTTTTCGAGGTTCATGCCTGATCCCTGTTCGCGTTTGACCAGCAGATAGTGTTGCAATTGGGCAACACAAGAGGGGTGTTCAACAAGTACCGACTTTGCTCGCGCCCGGCTCGAGCCGTGTAAATCGGGGAATTTCCGCGGTTTCTGCGGGGTTTGTCACAAAGGTGACGCGCCGGTGTAGGCATTTCGCCATCGAAACGGACAATTGCTGCAATGCGGCAGGCCTAGCGGCGGCGCAGCACGAGCGCAGTGCCCGTGCCTCATCCCAGGGGATTTTCGCATGCGGAATCGTATGCTTGTTGCCGGCCTGCTTGCCGGCACGACGCTGTTCATCTCGGCGCCCGCGCTGGCGCAGGCCGCCGGCGGCCAGGTCGCGGTGACCGACAATGACGCGCAGGGCAGCAGCGCCCAGTCGACCGATGAGGTCGTCGTGATCGGCCGGGGCGAAACCCGCCAGACCCAGCAGCTTTCGCAGGCCGATCTGGCCGTGCTGGTGCCGGGCACCAGCCCGCTGAAGGCGATCGAGAAGCTGCCGGGCGTCAACTTCCAGGGTGCCGATCCGTTCGGTGCCTATGAATGGGCGGAGCGCATTTCGATCCGCGGCTTCAACCAGAACCAGCTCGGCTTCACGCTCGACGGCATTCCGCTCGGCGACGCCAGCTATGGCAACGTCAACGGTCTGCACATCAGCCGCGCCATCACCAGCGAGAACATCGCCGTGACCCGTGTGGCACAGGGTTCCTCGATCGGTGCCCAGGCGACCAACAATCTCGGCGGCACGGTAGAGTTCGTCTCCAGCGATCCCAAGTCGCGCCTCGGCGCTGATCTGAACGTCACCGGCGGCAGCGACAATTTCTGGCGCGTGTTCGGCCGGCTCGACACCGGCGAAATTACGCCGGGCGGCCCCAGCGCCTATGTCTCCTATCTCCACTCGGATACCGACAAGTGGAAGGGCTGGGGCTCGCAAAAGGTCGATCAGGTCAACGCCAAGGTCGTTCAGCCGGTCAGCCCCTATCTGCGCGCTGTGGGCACGTTCGACTATTCTGATCGTCGCGAGAATGACTATCAGGACATGTCGCTCGGCATGATCAAGCGTCTCGGCTATAACTGGGACAATATCTCGAACGACTATGCAAAGGCGATCCTGGTGTCCGATGTGGGCGCCAATACCGGCTATACCGGCGCGACGCCGACCAACCCGGCGGCCGGCACCACCTATCCGGCGCCCTTCGCCAATCCCGACGACGCCTATTACAACGCAGCCGGTCTGCGCCGTGACTATCTGGGCTCTGCGGGTATCGAAACCACCGGCGATGCGCCGGTGCACGGCACGCTGAAGGCTTATTATCACTCCAATCACGGGCAGGGCCTTTGGTACACGCCGTATGTCGACTCGCCCAATGGCGTGCCGATGTCGCTGCGTACGACCGAATATGACATCCACCGCAAGGGCGTGTTCGGCAATATCGGTACCAAGCTGGGCTTCAACGACATCACGGTTGGCGGCTGGTACGAGCGGAACGACTTCCGCCAGGCCCGCCGCTTCTACGGGCTGACCAGCCGTACTGATCCGGGCCGTGACAGCCTGTCGTTCCAGTCGAACCCGTTCTTCACGCAGTGGGATTGGAAGTATCAGACCGATACCGTCCAATACTATGTGCAGGACAAGCTGACCTTCGGTGCGTTGACCGTCGATCTGGGCTGGAAGGGCTTTGCCGTCACCAATCATGCCGATCCGATCGTTGCCGGTGGCCTGGCGGGCGGTCGTATCAAGGTGACCGACTGGTTTCAGCCGCATGCGGGCCTGAACTATCGCCTGAACGACAATGCGGAGCTGTTCGCCGGCTTCACCCAGGCGACCCGCGCCTTCGTTGCTTCGGCCACCACCGGCCCGTTCGCCACCACCCAGGCGGGATTCAACGCGCTGCTCAGCGGCTCGACCCAGCTCAAGCCCGAACAGTCGGACACCTATGAAGTCGGTGGCCGTTACCGCAACGGCATCTTCACCGGCTCGCTCGCCGGCTATTATGTCGATTTCCGCAACCGTCTGCTCGGCGTGACGACCGGGGCGGGCATCGTCGGCAACCCGGCGATCCTGCAGAATGTCGGCAATGTCCGCTCGATCGGTTTCGAAGCGACGGGCGATGTTCGCCTGCCGATGGGCTTCGGTTTGTTCGCGTCGTACAGCTACAACGACTCGACCTACCGCGACAACGTCGTGACCGCTTCGGGCACCGTCCCGACGGCCGGCAAGACGGTGGTCGATTCGCCGAAGCACATGCTGAAGGGCGAAGTGACCTGGCACGATAGTGAAGGCTTCACCGCCCGCATCGGCGCCGATTATATGAGCAAGCGCTACTTCACCTACACCAACGACCAGTATGTCGATGGTCGCGTGGTGGTGGATGCGACGCTGGGCTACAAGTTCACGCTCGGCGGTCGCCAGCTCGAACTGCAGGGCAACGTCACCAACCTGTTTGACAAGAAATATGTCTCGACGATCGGCACGAACGGCTTCGGCAATTCGGGCGACAACCAGACGCTGATGGTCGGCGCGCCGCGTCAGGCGTTCATCACGCTGAAGGTCGGCCTCTGATCGCGGGCTGACAGGCTAGCGGAAAGGGGCGGGCGCTGCGGCGTGCCGCCCCTTTTCTTTTGTGCGACCCGGTGGCTGCAATCGCGCTTGCGGGGTGCCTGCGGGCGGGTATGTTCGTTGGATCATATCATACCCCGGGGGTGCCCATTATCATGAAGTTGTTCCGCTTGCTTTGCAGCGCCGCTGTCTGTGCGCTTGCCGTTCCCGCCCAGCCTGCACTTGCGCAACAGGCCCCCGCCGCCGCCCAGTCGCTGCCCAAGCCTGCGCCGGTCGCCGAACTCGTGAAGCAGATCAACCTGCCCTATGAGCAGTTCACCCTCGCAAACGGCCTGCGGGTGATCGTGCATACCGATCGCAAGGCGCCGGTGGTGGCGCTGTCGGTGTGGTACGATGTCGGCTCGAAGCACGAGCCCGTTGGCAAGACCGGCTTTGCACATCTGTTCGAGCACCTGATGTTCAACGGATCGCAGAACGCGCCGGGCGATTTCTTCGAGCCGCTCAAGCAGGTCGGCGCCACCGACATGAACGGCACCACCAGCTTCGACCGCACCAATTATTTCGAAACGGTGCCGAAGCCCGCGCTGGAACGCGCGCTGTTCCTTGAAAGCGACCGGATGGGGTGGCTGACCCCGGCAATCACGCAGGGCGTGCTCGATGAGCAGCGCGGCGTTGTCCAGAACGAAAAGCGCCAGGGCGACAACCGGCCGTTCGGCCTGGTCCAATATGCACTGTTCGAGACGCTGTTCGCCGGCAATCCCTATGGCCACACGCCGATCGGCTCGATGTCCGATCTCGACAAGGCGAGCCTGGCGGATGTGAAGGGCTGGTTCCACGACCATTATGGCCCGAACAACGCCGTGCTGGTGCTGGCGGGAGACATCGACGCGGCCGAGGCGCGGCCGCTGGTCGAGAAATATTTCGGCCGGATTCCCAAGGGTCCCAAGAGCGAATTGCCGAAGGTGGATATCCCCACGCTGGCCGCACCGAAGACGGTGGCGCTGAAGGACAGCGTGCCCGCCACGATCATCATCCGCAACTGGGCGATTCCCGGCCTCAACGATACCGATGCAGAGCGGCTGGAAGTGTTCGGTCAGGTGCTGGGCGGTCTCGGCAGTTCGCGGCTCGACAACGCGCTGGTTCGGGGGGAGAAGCTGGCGGTGAACGTTTCGGCCAATGCCGAGACGATGGCCCAGGTCGGCATTTTCCAGGTGCAGGCCATGGTCAAACCGGGCGTAGACCCCGAACTGGTCGGCAAGCGGATCGACGCCATCATGGCCGATCTGATCGCCAAGGGCCCGACCGCCGATGAAATCCAGCGCGTTGCCACTACCAGCGTGTCCTCGGCCATTTCCGGTCTCGAATCCGCCCGGTCGCAGGCTGCGACGCTGGCCGAAGGCGCGCTCTATTCGAACGATCCCGGCTTCTACCGCAAGCAGCTTGCCGAGCTGGCAGCGATGACGCCGGAAAAGGTTCGCGCGGCCGCAGCGAAATGGCTGACCCGCCCGGCCCTCACCATCCGCGTCGATCCCGGCCAGCGCGATGCCTATCAGGAAGCGAAGCCGGTCACCCCGGTAAAGGCAGCCGACGAGCCGATCGCCAAGGGCGACCGCGGCCCGCTCCCGCAAGTGGGGCCGGTGCGCGACATTCATTTCCCGAAGGTCGAGCGCACGCACCTCTCGAACGGCGTCGAACTCATTTATGCCCGCCAGACGGCCGTGCCGGTGACGCAGGCGGTCATGAGCTTCGATGCGGGCGTCGTTGCCGATCCGGACGGCAAGGCGGGCACCCAGAAGCTCACACTCGACATGCTCGACGAAGGCACGACCAGTCGCGATTCGATCGCCATTGCCGAGGCCAAGGAACGGCTGGGCGCCGGCATCGGTGCGGGCAGCTCGGCGGACCGGACCTATCTCAGCTTCAGCGGTCCCAGCGCCAATCTGGCAGGCATTACCGAGCTGTTCGCCGATATCGTTCGCCATCCTGCCTTCGCACCGGCGGAAATCGAGCGGCTGCGCGCGACCGCGCTGACCGGCATCAAGCTCGAACTGGCAAGCCCGAACGGCCTGTCGGGCCGGGTGGTGCCGGGCCTGCTCTATGGGGCGGCCAATCCCTATGCCAAGTTGGGTTCGGGCAGCGGAGACCCCGCCGCAGTGGCAGCGCTTACCCGCGACGACCTGCTCGCCTTCTACCGTGCGTGGATTCGCCCGGAAAAGGCGAAGCTCTTCGTCGTCAGCGATCTTCCGCTGGAGACGGTGAAGGCGGCGCTGGAGGCACGGTTCGGCGACTGGCGCGGTGAGGGGCCTGCCGGTACCAAGTCGTTCGCCGCCGCGCCGAACCAGGCAAGCCCGCGCATCGTGCTGGTCGACCGGCCCAATTCGCCGCAATCGCTGATCGTCGGGGCGCAGATGACGCCGCTCAATCCGGCCAGCGACCTGCTCGTCACCGTCACCGCCAACCAGGTGCTCGGCAGCGGCTTCCTCTCGCGCATCAACATGGAACTGCGCGAGAACCGCCACTGGGCCTATGGCGCCAGCGGCGGGTTCAACTGGCTGGAACATGCCGTGCCCTATGCGACCACTGCGTCGGTCCAGGCCGATCGCACCGGCGATTCGATCCAGGCGCTGCAAACGCAGGTGCGCGCGTTCCTGACCACCAAGGGCGTGACGCCGGAGGAACTGACGCGCGAGGTCAACGGCTCGACCCGCGAACTCGCCGGCCGATTCGAAACCGCCCGCGCGGTGCTGGAGGCGATGCAGACCAACGACATCCGCCACCGTCCGGACGATTATTACGACAGCATCGCACAAAAATATCGCGCGATGACCGTAGCCGAGCTGGACGCTGCGGCACGCAAGGCTCTCGACGCCAATCGTTTCGTCTGGGTGGTGGTGGGCGACGCCGCAAAGGTCCGCCCGCAGCTTGACAGCCTGGGTCTGCCTGTCGAGGTGGTGAACCCGGCGACGCTGGCGGGACAGACACCGCCGGCGGCCAAGTGAGCAGGAGAGACCAATGGCGAATGTGGATGGCAGCTGGAACACCGTGACCAAGTCGCCGCTGGGCGATCAGCAGGCGGTGCTGACGGTCGCGAGCAATGGTGACAGCTTCACCGGCAGCTTCAACGGCGCGATGGGCCAGACCGAGATCAAGGACGGCAAGCTGAGCGGCGACACGCTCAGCTGGTCGCTCGACATTTCGGTGCCGATGCCGATGACGCTGACCTGCGAAGCAACGGTCGACGGCGACAGCCTGAACGGCACCGTGACGGCTGGCGCGTTCGGCAGCTTCCCGATCACCGGCACGCGGGCGTAAGCGGAATACATCGTTCTTTCCCCTCCCTTCCGGGGAGGGGAAAGCATCAGGTGCTGCTTACTCAGCCCCGCTTCACGCGGGTGACATGGCCCATCTTGCGGCCGGGGCGCGACTGGCCCTTGCCATAGAGGTGCAGGTGCGTGCCCGGCTCGGCGAGCAGTTCGGGCCAGCGATCGGCCTCGTCGCCGATCAGGTTTTCCATCTCGACATGGGCCCCGGTCAGCGCAGTCGAGCCCAGCGGCAGGCCGCAGATCGCGCGAACATGGTTTTCGAACTGCGAGGTCTCGGCGCCCTCGATGGTCCAGTGGCCGCTGTTGTGAACGCGCGGCGCCATCTCGTTGAACACCGGACCCGCATCGGTCGCGAAGAACTCGCAGGTCAGCACGCCGACATGGTCCAGCGCCTCGGCGACGCGGCCGGCCAGTGTGGCAGCCTCGGTCCAGTGGCGAGCGATTTCGGCCGGGGCGGGCAGGGTGGAGCGGGCGAGGATGCCGTCCTTATGCTCGTTCCAGGGCGGCGGATAGCTGGCCAGCGTGCCGTCCAGCCCGCGCACAGTGATGATCGAAAATTCGTGGCTGAAGGTGACGAATCCTTCGAGGATCGCCGGACGCTCGCCAATGGCAGCCCAGGCCGCTTCCGCTTCGTTCGCGTCGTGGATCCGCACCTGGCCCTTGCCGTCATAGCCCAGCCGCAGCGTCTTCAGGATCGACGGCGCCCCGATCCGCGCAATCGCGTCGTGCAGCTCGTCGCGGGTGGTGACCAGCGCCCAGGGCGCGGTGCGGCCGCCAAGTTCGGCGACGAACGACTTTTCGTTCGCGCGGTCCTGCGCGATCTCGAGGCTCTTGGCGCTCGGCCGCACCGGCACCTTGGCCGCGAGATGCGCGACCGGCGCCAGCGCGACATTCTCGAACTCATAGGTGACGACATCGGCATGGGCAGCCAGTTCGTCGAGCACGATATGGCTGTGATAATCGGCACGGGTGTAGCTGGAGGCAGTCTGCGCGGCGATGCTTTCCTCGTCCGGCGCCAGCACATGGGTGCGATAGCCGAGCTGCGCCGCTGCCACCGCGATCATCCGGCCCAGCTGGCCGCCGCCGAGAATGCCGATCGTCGATCCGGGCGGGAGCACGCTCATTCCGGGTCCACCGCCACATTCTCGGTTTGCGCCGTGCGCCACGCGATCAGCCGTTCTGCCAGTGCCGCGTCGGACGTGGCGAGGATCGCGGCGGCGAGCAGGCCTGCATTCTTCGATCCCGCCTTGCCGATCGCCAGCGTGCCGACGGGTATGCCGCCGGGCATCTGGACGATCGAATAGAGGCTATCCAGGCCCTTCATCGTCTTGGATTCGACCGGCACGCCCAGCACCGGCAGATGCGTCATCGCTGCCGCCATGCCCGGCAGATGCGCCGCGCCGCCGGCACCGGCGATGATCACCTTCAGCCCGCGATCCGCTGCGCCGGTGGCATAGTCATAAAGGCGCTGCGGGGTGCGATGCGCGGAGACAACCTTGGTCTCGTGCGGCACGCCCAGTTCCTCCAGGATCGACGCGGCGTGCCGCATCGTGTCCCAGTCGGACGTGCTGCCCATGATGATCCCGACGAGAGGTGCTTCCGACATGCCTGCCCCTTAATGGAAGCCCGGCTTGTTAGTGGGGCCGGGCGCCAAGGGCAATGGTTTCACCGCTCGCTGAGGTAATAGCGCTCGATTTCCTTCAGCTCGTCGTCGAGCTGATAGACGATCGGCTGGCCGGTCGGGATTTCCAGATTGACGATGTCGGCATCAGCAATGCCCGACAGGTGCTTGACCAGCGCGCGCAGCGAATTGCCATGGGCGGCGATCAGCACGCGCTTGCCGGCCTTCAGCTCGGGCGCGATCCGTTCTTCCCAATAGGGCAGCACGCGCGCGATCGTGTCCTTCAGGCTCTCGGTCTGCGGAATCGGGATACCGGCATAGCGCGGATCCTTGCCCAGATCCCAGGGCGAACCGGCTTCGGGGAGCGGCGGCGGCACATCGAAGCTGCGGCGCCAGACCTTGACCTGTTCCTCGCCATGCTTGGCGGCGGTCTCGGCCTTGTTCAGGCCCGTCAGGCCGCCATAATGGCGCTCGTTCAGCCGCCAGTCCTTTTCCTCGGGCAGCCACAGCCGGCCCATTGCTTCCAGCGCCAGATGCAGCGTCTTGATCGCGCGGGTCTGGAAGCTGGTGAAGCACAGGTCGAAGTCGAGGCCCTTTTCCTGCATCAGCTTGCCGGCGGCGGTCGCCTCGGCAACGCCCTGTTCGGTCAGGTCGACATCCCACCAGCCGGTGAAGCGATTCTCCAGGTTCCAGGCGGACTGTCCGTGCCGGATCAGGACGAGGGTGGGCATGTGCGCGGCTCCTTGCATCGATTTGCCGCTGTCCTTAGCGACAAGCGCGGCGGGGGCAAGCATGCGAGGGATTCGACATGGCAGTGGTGCGACAGACGCTGGTGTATGATGGCCCGGGCGGCCCGTTCGAAGGCGTGGCTGCGTGGGACGATGCAGTTACGGGCAAGCGTCCGGCGGTGCTCGTGCTCCCCAACATCCTCGGCCAGAAGGAAGCGGACAATCGCAAGGCGGAGGCGCTGGCGGCGCTCGGCTATGTCGCGCTGGCGGCGGATGTGTTCGGCCAGGGCAAGCGCACGCGGCTCGGCGACCCCGAGATGGGCCGCTACATGGCCGAACTGAACGCCGACCGCGTCCTGCTGCGCGACCGCCTCCAGGCTTCGCTCGATGCGCTGACGGGGCTGGCGGTGGCCGACCCGGCGAAGCGGGCGGCGGTCGGTTTCTGTTTCGGCGGCAAATGCGTGCTCGATATGGCGCGCGCCGGGCTGCCGATCCTGGGCGGCGTCTCGTTCCACGGCGTCTATGACCGCCCCGATTATGCCAATGTCGCGCCGATCACCGCCAAGCTGCTGGTCTGCCATGGCTGGGACGATCCGATCGCGCCCCCTGAGGCTGTGGTGGCGCTGGCGCAGGAACTGACCGAGGGCGGCGCCGACTGGCAGCTCCACGCCTATGGCCATGCCGGCCATGCCTTTACCGATGCCGATCGCAAGGGTGGACCGAACCCGGCGATCGCCTATGAGCCGCGCGCCGACGCACGCAGCTGGCGCGCGACGGTGGATTTCCTGGCCGAGATTTTCGGCTGACCAGCCGGCGCCTTCCCGCGCGGGCGGGCGCCGGATTCCCTTACAGAATGCGCGACATGAACCGGCTGGCCGGATCGGCGCGATAGTCGCCAAAGGGCGGGCAGTCGGTGAAGCCGAACTGGCGGTACAGCGCCTGCGCGGCCTCGAACGCAGGCGTGGTGCCGGTTTCGAGGCTGACCCGGCGGTAGCCGCGCTCGCGCGCGACACCCAATATGTGCGACATCAGCGATGCGCCCGCGCCGCGACGCAGCTGGTTCGGGGCAGTGCGCATGCTCTTGATCTCACCATGCCCGGGCTCGAGCGCGCGGAGCGCGGCGCAGCCGAGTAATGCTCCCTCGCGCCAGGCACTCCAGAAGCTGATGTCCGGCTTGCGCAGGCCTATCAGGTCCAGCACATGCGCGCTGCCCGGAGTCGGGTGGGCCGCCACCTCTTCCAGATGCATGCGGAGCAGCGCCTGTACCTCGGGCGTGTCGAGGCCCCCGTCGCGGATTTCGATCAACGCGCGGCTCTATGCCCGAATGGTTGCTGGTCGATCATCACTGCCCCCCGTTGTGCGCCGCTGCCCCAAGGGGGATCCCCCATCCCCCGACACCACCATTGCGGCAGTGCGATAACATTCTGTTACCGCCGGTAGGACTTGTCACGCGCTTTTCCGACGCGAACGCAGCGATTCCGGGTTACAGGGTCAGGGTAAGGAAGCGGCTGAACGGATCGTTGGCGGGGTAGTCGGCAAAAGCGCCGCAGGCCACGAAGCCGCGCCGGGCATAGAGGCGCAGGGCCGGTTCGAATGCCGGCGCCGAACCGGTTTCCAGACTCAGCCGGGTAAGCCCGAGGGCGCGGGCGACGGCGATGATGTGGTCGAGCAATGCCGCACCTACGCCTTTCCCCAGATGTTCGGGCGCGGTGCGCATCGACTTTACTTCGCCATGCGTTGCGTCCAGCTGCTTCAACGCGCCGATACCAAGCAGCGTGCTGCCGTCCCACGCACTCCAGAAACGGACATCGGCGGCACGGAGCGCCGACGGATCGAGAAAATGGCAACTCTCCGCGGGCGAGCTGGCGCGCATGCCGCTTGCGTGCAGGCGCAGCAGATTCTGCACCTGCCCATCGTCCAGCCCGCCGTCGCGGATCGCGATCACAGTTCGTCGATCATGCCCGCCAGCGTCTCCAGGCACGCATGCGCCAGCAGCTTGCTGCGGATCGGCGACCAGCCGAACTCGGGATCGGCGTTCGCATCATGGTCCTTGAACGGCATTTCCAGCGTCATCGACACTGCGCCGAACCGCTCGGCGAGCTGGTTTGTCGACATCGACAGATTGGCCTTGCCCGGCGCCGACTTGTCATAGCCAAGCTCGGTCTGGAAGTCGGGCGTATGCGCGGCGAGCCGGCGACCGAATTCGTAAAACTTCTCGCCCAGCGCGTCGGTCCAGCTCGGGATGCCTTCGAACCCGGCCAGGAAATTGGCCGGGATCGCCTCGTCGCCATGCACGTCCATTGCGAAGGTGACGCCGGTCCCGTCCATTGCGTTGCGGACCGCGAGCACTTCGGGGCTGCGCTCGGGGGTGGGGCTGTGCCATTCGCGGTTGAGATTTACGCCCGCCGCGTTGGTGCGCAGGTGCCCGCGCCGCGACCCGTCCGGGTTCATGTTCGGCACGACATGGAAGGTTGCCTTTTCGCGGAGCGTGCGGGCGACTTCGTTGTTCTCGTCGGTCAGGAACTCGAGCGCGCCTTCGGCCCACCATTCGGCCATGCTCTCGCCCGGATGCTGGCGGGCATAGAGCCACACCGTTTTGGGGCCGGTGCCCAGCGTCAGGCAGTCGAGCGGCTGGCCGTCCAGCGTCGTGCCAAGCTGGCGGTGCGTGACGCCTTCCATCAGCGCGATGCGGCTGATCAGGTCGTGGTGGCGCTCCATCGAATAGGGCGCGAAATAGGCAAACCAGGTGAGGTCGGTCTGGCAGTGGTGGCGGAAGGTCAGGACGCCGTCGGCATAGTCCGTCTCCACCATCCGCCACGATTCGTGATCCGCCGACCAGCGCGCCTTGTAGCCCGGCCAGCCGAACGGATAGGCCGATCCCGCGGCGTTCAGGATGCGGAACGTCAGCGTCCGTCCGGCCGCGCCGGCGACGCGGAAGTGGAACCACTGATAGAAGTCGGACTCATGATCCTTGACGATCTCGAGGTCGACCCGATCGCCTTCGATGGCGACGACGCGGATGTTGCCGCTGTCGAACGCGGCGTTGATCTGGATGCTCATTTCACCGTGATAGTGATGCCGGACTCGCCGGGGAAGTCCTTGAACAGCGCGGCGGCCAGCCGCTGGGCGCTCGCAGCGGGCTGGTTGTCGTCCAGGCCGACGCCGGTGGTGTCGGCCTTGCCTTCCCACACGACGCTCATGTCGGAGCGGCGGCGCAACTGCACCCACAGTTCCGAGGTCAGGATCGGGTGCTCCTTGCGCTTGCCGATGCCGAACGAGAAATCTCCGCCGACGCCCACGCCGCCGCCACGTCCGCCATTGAACGTGCCCCCGCCCAGACCGATCTGGACTGGCGGCGGATCTTTGACGACGCCGCGCGAAATGCGGGTGAACGACACGCTGGCAGTGTAGCCTGCGGGGCGTTCGCTGGTGGCGGGAACATAGCCCTGCCGCGCCAGTTCCGCCTGCACCGCATCGGCATAGATCTGGAACTCCGGCGAGACATCCATCGCGCCGCTCATCGGCTCGACCTGTACGGTGGTGCGCTCGAGCGGCTGGTTCAGATGATAGCGCGTCACGTCGATCGGCGCATGGTGGCTGGTCGCCGTGCAACCGGCGGCCAGCGCCGGGGCGGCCAGAAGCACGGGGATACGCAGATACTTCTTCACGGCTATGCACTCCTGTTTCGCGGGCGGAACGGGTCTATCGTCCCAACCCGGCTCCGGTCGAGTCGGTTCCTGTTGGATTCGCCATGCTGCGATAGGATTGCATGCCCGTGCAGGCATGTTGCCGCTGCCCGGGCTTGCTGTCGGAATAAAATGCCACTACATAAAAATGGTGGACATCGAGTTCGATCCCGCGAGGACGCGGCGAACATCGCCAAGCATGGCATATCGCTCGCCGACGCTGCGGCGTTCGACCTAGCTGCTGCGGTCGTGCTGATCGACGATCGCGCGGACTATGCCGAAATTCGCTATCGCGCCTTTGGCCGAGTGGAGGGAGAACCGCGCGGCCTTGTTTTTACCCTGCGGGAGAATGTGATCCGCGTGATCAGCTATCGCCGGGCTCATGAAAAGGAGATGCGTCGCCATGGCGTCTAGGAAAAAGCCCGCGGTGGTTTTCGACGAGGATAACCCCGAATGGACCGAGGCGGATTTCGCACGTGCGCGCCCGGCGGCTGAGGTGCTTCCGCCGGAGGTGCTGGCCGCCTTCGGTCCGGGCAAGCGCGGTCGGCCGGTGGGGTCGACCAAGCCCGATGCCAAGCGCTCGCTCACCCTGCGGCTCGATCCGGATGTGATCGAGGGCTGGCGGGCGACCGGTGCGGGCTGGCAATCGCGGATGAACGATGCGCTGCGCGCGGCGCTGCGCGAGGTGCGGTGAGGGAATGCCATCCGGCGCAGGCCGAAAGGCGGCGCTTTGCCTTGACTTCCTCGGCCGGCGACTATAGGCGGGCGCCTCTTTTCCGGCATTCCAGATAATTTTGAGAAGCGAATCGGTCATGAAGATCGTGAATTCATTGAAGTCGCTCAAGGGGCGGCACCGCGACAACCGCGTGATCCGCCGCCGTGGCCGGATCTACGTGATCAACAAGACTCAGAAGCGCTTCAAGGCCCGCCAGGGCTGAGCCTTCGGGTGGGGACGCCGCACGCCGTCATTTTCGACGTCGGCAACGTCCT
The DNA here is from genome assembly GCF_056314185.1 of Sphingomonas sp. DMC8. Lineage (NCBI taxonomy): Bacteria > Pseudomonadati > Pseudomonadota > Alphaproteobacteria > Sphingomonadales > Sphingomonadaceae > Sphingomonas > Sphingomonas sp. DMC8. The sequence goes on from NZ_JBQUYV010000004.1 coordinate 322,376, forward strand.
TTTTCCCTGGGAACCGCGCAAGCTGTACGAGCGCCTGTTCGACGACGAACAGGCGCTCGACGCATTTTTGTCGCAGGTCGTTACCAAGGCATGGCACTTCCAGCATGACGCTGGTCGCCCCTTCGCCGAAACCTCGGCGGAGCTGAGTGCGCTGTACCCGGAGCATGCCGAGATGATCGCGCTCTGGGGGCCGAAGTTCGGCGAGCAACTGGGGCCGCCGATCGCCGGCATGGCCGAGCTGGTGGCGGAGCTCGATTCGGCGGGCGTGCCGCTCTACGCCATCACCAATTTCTCTGGTGAGTTCTGGCGCGAATGGGCGCCGCAGCAGGGTGCGATCTTCGGCCGTTTCCGCGACATCGTCGTCTCGGGTGACGAGAAGCTCGTGAAGCCCGATCCTGCCATCTACGCGCTCGCGCTCGACCGTTTCGGCCTGAAGGGCCCCGATTCTGTGTTCGTCGATGACATGCCCGCCAATGTCGAGGCCGCGAATCGGGCCGGCATCAACGGTGTGCTGTTCACCGGCAGCGCGGCGGCCTTCCGCAGCGATCTGGTCCGGCTGGGCGTGCTGGCGGCCTGATTCGGTCCGTTACCGGGCGCCTCCCCAGGCGGCGCCCGGGGAGGCTCGAACGGCTTATTGCCCCTCGGCGCCCTGATAGTTTTTCAGCTCGTCACCCAGGATCGTCACCACGTGCAGCACGTTGGTGGAACCCGGCGTCTTGAACGGCACGCCTGCGCACACGATCACCCGATCGCCGGCATCGGCCAGGCCATGGCGCAGCACCATCCGCTTGGCCTTGGCGACCATTTCCTCGAACGAATCGACGTCGCGGGTGTGGACGGCATGCGTGCCCCATAGAAGGCCCAGCCGCCGCGCCGTGTCGCGTTCCGGCGTCAGCACCAGGATCGGCACGCTCGGCCGCTCGCGAGCGATACGGCGCGCGGTTGAACCCGAGCTGGTGAAGCAGATGATCGCCGCAGCCGACACCGTGCTGGCGATGTTCTTCGCCGCCTCGGCCAGCGCGTCTGCGGTGGTGGGGTCGGGCTTGGTAACGGTGAAGTGGACGCGCTCGCCATGCGCGGGGTCGCGTTCCACAGCATCGGCGATCGAGTTCATCATCGACACCGATTCGACCGGCCATTTGCCCGCCGCGCTTTCGGCCGACAGCATGATCGCGTCGGCGCCGTCATAGACCGCAGTCGCCACGTCCGACACTTCGGCGCGGGTGGGCGAGGGGCTCTCGATCATCGATTCGAGCATCTGCGTCGCGACGATCACCGGGCGGCCCAGCCGGCGCGCGGTCTCGACGATCCGCTTCTGCAGCGGCGGCACCGACTGCGGCGGCAGTTCGACGCCCAGGTCGCCGCGCGCGACCATCACGCCGTCGCACTGCTCCATGATCTCGTCGAGCCGGGCGATGGCCGAAGGCTTCTCGATCTTGGCGAGCAAGGCTGCCTTGCCGCCGATCAGCCGGCGTGCCTCCATCAGATCCTCGGGCCGCTGGACGAAGCTGAGGGCGATCCAGTCGGCGCCCATTTCGACGGCGAAGCTCAGGTCGCTGCGGTCCTTCTCGGTCAGCGCGGCGAGCGGCAACACCATGTCGGGCACGTTGAGGCCCTTGTTGTTCGACAGCGGGCCGCCGACTTCGACGATAGTGGTCAGCCGGTCGGGCGCGGCATGGGTCACGCGCAGCACCAGCTTGCCGTCGTCGAGCAGCAGCCGTGCATTTTCGTGCGCCGCCTCGAAGATCTCGCGGTGCGGCAGTTCGACGCGCGTGGCGTCGCCCGGCGTGGGATCGCGGTCGAGGGTGAATTCATGGCCGGTGACCAGCATCACCTTGCCATCGGCGAACTTGCCGACGCGCAGCTTCGGCCCCTGCAGGTCGGCGAGAATGGTGGTCGGGCGGCCCGTCACCTTCTCCATCGCGCGGATCGCCTCGAACACCGGCCGCTTCGAATCCTGGTCGCCATGGCTCATGTTGATGCGGAATGCGTCGGCGCCTGCGCGGAACAGCCGCTCGATCATCTCGGGGCTGTTGCTGGCCGGGCCCAGCGTTGCGAGCACGCGAACCTTGCGCGAACGGGGAGGGATCGCCTGTGTCATCGTTGTCATCCTCGGCTTGTGCGAGCCCGCCTCTAACCTCTAATGCGACGGGATCAACAGCGGAGACGCGCAATGGATGAACTTGATCGGCTCGACGACGCCACGGCCGCCGCTGCTTTCCGTCGGCTTGTGCGCCACCTGCGCCATCGCAAAGATGCTCAGAACATTGATCTGATGGGGCTTTCCGGTTTTTGTCGCAACTGCCTGGGGGACTGGATCCACGAAGCCGACCCCGCCATCGACAAGGCCGCGGCCCGGCGCATCGTCTATGGCATGGACCAGGCGGAGTGGAAGGCGAAGTACCAGAGCGAAGCCACGCCCGAACAACTGGCGCGCATGGAAGCGAGCCTGAAGAAGAATGCCGAGCTGGACGAAGCGCTCGACGAAAGCTTCCCGGCCAGCGACCCGCCGGCGATGACCGAGCCGGGGCGCGGATAAGCACTGCCCGCGGATAAGGGTTGAGCACGCGGCGCGGCTTCAGTAAGCGCCCGGGTTCATCCTTTCCTTTCCGGAAGGCCGGCCCCGCGCCACGCGATTCGGGGCAGCGGCCGTCCGGCGCCATTTTCAGGAGCCGAACACCCATGTCCGATAATATTTCCGCCGAGCAGCTCCGCCTCCTGATCGAGCGCATCGAGCGGCTCGAAGAGGAAAAGAAGGGCATCGCCGACGACATCAAGGACGTCTATGCCGAAGCCAAGTCGACCGGCTTCGACGTAAAGACGATGCGCAGCATCGTCCGCCTGCGCAAGATGGAGAAGCATCACCGCGAAGAGGCCGAGATGCTGCTGGAAACCTACAAGCAGGCGCTGGGCATCTAATCCCGCGCACATGGCGCTCGCCTGCTATCCGCGCTAAGGCGAGCGCTTTCCACACCCTATTGCAGGCATTTCGGGTTCACCATGGCAGGCCATTCCAAATTCAAGAACATCATGCACCGCAAGGGCGCGCAGGATAAGAAGCGCTCGGCGATGTTCTCCAAGCTCAGCCGCGAAATCACCGTGGCGGCCAAGTCTGGTCTGCCCGATCCGGACATGAACCCGCGCCTGCGCGCCGCGATCAACGCCGCCAAGGCGCAGTCGATGCCCAAGGACAATATCCAGCGCGCGCTCGACAAGGCGAGCAAGGGTGAAGGCGAGAATTACGAAGAAATCCGCTACGAAGGCTTCGGCCCCGGCGGCGTTTCGCTGATCATCGAGGCGCTGACCGACAACCGCAACCGCACGGCTACCAATGTGCGCACGGCGGTATCGAAGAACGGCGGCAATCTCGGCACGGCCGGCTCGGTCAGCCACGGCTTCGACCGCATGGGCCTGATCACCTATCCCGCCGCCGCAGGCGATGCGGAGAAGGTGTTCGAGGCGGCGCTGGAGGCGGGCGCGGAGGACGTATCGAGCAGCGAGGACGGCCACGAGATCTGGACCGCCCAGGGCGATCTGCACGAAGTCGCCAAAGCGCTGGTGCCGGTGCTCGGCGAATCCGAAGGCGCGAAGCTCGCCTGGCGTCCGCAGACCGTGGTGACGGTTGGCGCCGAGGACGCTGCGACGCTGTTCAAGCTGATCGACGCGCTCGACGACGACGACGACGTCCAGACCGTCTGGGGCAATTACGAAGTGCCCGACGACGTGATGGAGAAGCTGGGCTGATCTGAACGGAAAGGGGAGGGGCGTTGATCATCCTCGGCCTCGACCCTGGCCTCGGCACCACGGGATGGGGGCTGATCCGCGCCGAGGGCAACCGGCTGAGCCATGTCGCCAACGGCCGGCTCGTCACCGATACCAAGGCGCCGCTGCCGCGCCGGCTGGCGCATCTCGATGCGATGCTGGCGGCGCTCATCACCGATTATGCGCCCGAGGCGGCGGCGGTCGAGGAAGTGTTCGTCAATTCCAACGCCCAGTCGACGCTCAAGCTCGGCCAGGCGCGCGGCGTGGTGCTGTGCGCGGCTGCGCGCGGCGGGGTTGACGTCGGCGAATACAAGCCCAGCACCGTCAAGAAGTCGGTGGTCGGTGTCGGCAATGCCGACAAGGAACAGGTCCATGCGATGGTCTCTCGCCTGTTGCCGGGCGTGAAGATCGCCGGCGCTGACGCGGCGGATGCGCTGGCGGTGGCGATCTGCCACGCCCATCATCTGGCGAGCGCGCGCATGGGCTTGCGGTAGCGTATCCACCCAATGCCTATGGCCCCGGCCGGCGTTCCCCTCCCGCTTGCGGGAGGGGCTAGGGGAGGGGTTGAGCTGCGACTGCGCTTTTCCCGGCGGGGATTCCCCTTTGGTCCCTCCCCCGACCCTTCCCGCAAGCGGGAGGGGAGCGTCAGCGCCGCCGGCTCGCCAGTCTTCTTGCGCCAGCCCTGCCCGCCGATTTCGGCTTTCCTACCGGGCCTTGTTCCGCTTATGTACCGGGTGTGACCCGAACCATCCGCCTTGTCCCTGGCCTCGTCCCGCTGCGCTCTGCAGCCCTCGCGCGCATACGCGCGGTACCCTCAACTTCCTCAACTTTGCCTCCGGAGCGCACGCGATGATCGCCCATTTGCGCGGTACGCTGGCGGTCAGCGGTGCGGACTACGCCGTGATCGACGTGAACGGCGTCGGTTATCTGGTCGGTGCCTCGGCCAAGACGCTCGACAAGCTCGGCGCCACCGGCGAGCTGGTGACGATTCATACCGAAATGCTGGTCAGCGAGGATTCGATCCGGCTGATGGGCTTTGCCACGGCCGACGAGCGCGACTGGTTCAAGCTGCTCACCAGCGTGCAGGGGGTGGGGGCAAAGGTCGCGCTGGCGATCCTCTCTATCCTCGCGCCCGAGGAACTGCGCACCGCCGTTGCCCGCGCCGATGCGGCGACGATCGCCCGGGCGAATGGCGTCGGGCCAAAGCTCGCCCAGCGCATTGTCAACGAACTGAAGGACAAGGCCGGCGGCCTCGCCTTGGGCGGCGCGGGGGCGACGGCGGCGCCCAGCGGCGGCGCCGCGGCCGATGCCGTGTCGGCGTTGCTCAACCTGGGCTTCAAGCCGGCCGAGGCGAGTGCGGCGGTGAACGCCGCCAGTGACGAGCTTGGCCCGGCGGCCTCGCTCGATGCGCTGGTCCGCCTGGCGCTGCGCAAGGCCGCGAAGTGAGACTGGTTCCGGGTGCTTCCCCGCACCGGGAAGAAGCCACATCAACCTTTTGAGAAAATGTCATGGAAATCGAAGTCTCCGCCGAAGCCAAGGACAAGCGCCTCAACCGCAAGGTGGCGATCACTGTCGTGACGCTGTCGGTGTTCACCGGCGTGTGCGGCATCAAGGACGGCAATATCGTCCAGGCCATGGAGCAGGCCGAATCCGCCTCGGTCGATCTGTGGAACGAATATCAGGCGACCAAGACCAAGCAGCATCTTGCGGAAACCAGCCGCGCGGAAATTGCGCTGCTCGCTGCCGATCCGGCCAGGGCGGCGCCGGTGCTGCGCGGGCTCGACGGCGATATCGCCAAGTACAAGGCCGAGGCGCCGAAGCTCGCCGAACAGGCCAAGGCGAAGACGGCGCTGTACGATGCGCTCAACGTGCATGACGACCAGTTTGATGCCAGCGAGGCAGCGATCGCCACGGCGATTTCGATCTCGGCGGTAGCGGCGTTGTCGGAAACCGGCTGGCTGCTGGGGGTCGCCTGGGTGTTCGGCGCGTTCGGCCTGCTGATGGGGCTGTGCGGCTTTTTCGGCTGGAGCTTCCACCCCGATGTGCTGAGCACGGTGCTGGGGTGAACCGAGGATTGGCCTTTGGTTCTCTCCAGAAAGGAGAAGGGGAGCGCCCGCCCGCTTCCGTTCCGCTCCCGCTTGCGGGAGCGGGGCGCAGCGTCGAGCCGCATCGGTCCGCCGCCGACGATCGCGCGCGTTTCGGGCGGCGGATTGCCCTCGTGCAGCGTGAAGCGCGCGGCGAGCGCGCGGCGCAGTGTGTCCGAAACGCGGGTGGCGAGGTACAGATCGGCCATGGTCGAGGTGATGCGCCTCTCCGCTCGGCTTGGCGAGTTCTGCCGGGCGCCATCGACCGGCGCGCCTGCGGCCGCTACACGGACCTGATCGCATGACCGATTCCGACCGCCTTCTCACCGCCGGCCGCCGCGCCGAAGATATTGACGCCGCACTGCGGCCGAAAAGCCTGGACGAGTTTGTCGGGCAGAAGGCGGCGCGTGAAAATCTGCGCGTGTTCATCGATGCTGCCAAGGCGCGCGGCGACGCGCTCGACCATGTCCTGTTCTTCGGCCCGCCGGGGCTGGGCAAGACCACGCTCGCCCAGATCATCGCCCGCGAAATGGGGGTGGGGTTCCGCTCGACCTCGGGCCCGGTGATCGTCAAGTCGGGCGATCTCGCCGCACTGCTCACCAATCTCGAGGACGGTGATGTGCTGTTCATCGACGAGATTCACCGGCTGAACCCGGCGGTGGAAGAAGTGCTGTATCCGGCGATGGAAGACCGCGCACTCGATCTGATGATCGGCGAAGGCCCGTCGGCACGTAGCGTGCGGATCGAATTGCCGCGCTTCACGCTGGTCGGCGCGACGACGCGGCAGGGATTGCTGACGACCCCGCTGCGCGATCGCTTCGGCATTCCGGTGCGGCTGCAATTCTACACGGTCGACGAGCTGGAGCGAGTGGTGACGCGCGCCGCCGGGCTGCTCGGGCTCGGCATCGCGCCCGATGGTGCCCGCGAAGTCGCCCGCCGCTCGCGCGGCACCCCGCGTATCGCCGGCCGGCTGCTGCGCCGGGTGCGTGACTTCGCCAATGTGCTCGGCGAGGATGTGGTCCATGCCAAGGTCGCCGACGCGGCGCTGACTCGGCTGGAAGTCGATGCGCTGGGCCTCGACGCGATGGATAGGCGCTATCTCACCATGATCGCCGATATTTACCGCGGCGGTCCGGTGGGGGTGGAAACGCTCGCCGCCGGGCTCAGCGAGCCGCGCGACACGATCGAGGAAGTGATCGAACCCTATTTGATCCAGCTCGGCCTCGTCGCGCGCACGGCGCGCGGTCGGTGTCTCAACCCGGCGGGCTGGAAGCATCTCGGGCTCAATCCGCCGGCAGGAACGCAGGACGGTCTGTTCGACGGATAGCGGCAGCCGCCGCCCGTTCCTGTCCCGGCACTTCCCGCCCGGTGCCGCGTTTCCCCAGCCTCACATGGAGTTGCACGATGGCCTATCCCCAGCCCTGGCATGCCGATCCGGCCCGGTATGACGGGCGGATGCCCTATCGCCGTTGCGGCGTCAGCGGGCTCGATCTGCCAGCGATCAGCCTTGGGCTGTGGCAGAATTTCGGTGGCGCCGATGTATTCGAAAACGGCCGCGCGATGCTGCGCCGCGCGTTTGATCGTGGCGTGACGCACTTCGATCTCGCGAACAATTACGGCCCGCCCTATGGCTCGGCCGAGGAAAATTTCGGGCGCGTGCTCGCGACCGACTTTGCTAGCCACCGCGATGAATTGATCATCTCGACCAAGGCGGGGTGGGACATGTGGCCGGGGCCGTACGGCGATGTGGGGGGCAGCAAGAAATATCTGATCGCATCGTGCGACCAGAGCCTGAAGCGGATGGGCCTCGACTATGTCGATATCTTCTATTCGCACCGCGTCGACCCCAGGACGCCGCTGGAAGAGACGATGGGGGCGCTGGCGCAGATCCACGCCCAGGGCAAGGCGCTCTATATCGGTATTTCCAGCTATTCGCCCGAGCTGACGCGCAAGGCTGCTGCGATCCTCGCCGAACACAAAGTGCCGCTGCTGATCCACCAGCCCAGCTACTCGATGCTCAACCGCTGGATCGAAGACGAACTGCTCGACACGCTGGCTGATCTCGGCACCGGCTGCATCGCCTTCTCGCCGCTGGCGCAAGGCATGCTGACTCGCAAATATCTGAATGGCGTGCCCGAGGATGCCCGCGCAGCAAAGGGTGGATCGCTGAACCAGCGGCTGCTGTCCGACGAGAATATCGCCCGCATCCGTGCCCTGAACGCCATTGCCGAGCGGCGCGGCCAGACGCTGGCCCAGATGGCGATTGCCTGGGTGCTGCGCGATCCCCGCGTCACCTCGGCGTTGATCGGCGCGCGCACGGTGGAGCAGCTCGACGATTCGCTCGATGCCGTGAACAATCTCGATTTTTCGCCCGAGGAACTGGCGGAAATCGATGCTCATGCGACCGAAGGCGCGATCGATCTTTGGAAGGTTTCGTCCACCCTAGAGGAATTGCCCCAGCGATGAGTGTCGCCTTCCGCCGCGAGAGCGACGAGGAACATAAGGAACCGAAGTTCGAGCTGCCGCTGCCGCCCGGGCCCAATCTCGTCACGGCGCGTGGGCTTGAGCTGATCGCGGCGAAGATCGACGGGCTGGAAGGCGCCATCGCTGCCGAGCCCGACGAAGAGGCGCGGGAAGGGCTGAAGCGCGAATTGCGCTACTGGAATACCCGGCGCGCCACGGCACAGCTGGCGCCGCCGCTCGAAGCGGGTGTGGCGGGCATCGGTGCTCGGGTTAGGATCCGGATGGGCGGCCGCGAGCGCGAGATCGAAATCGTCGGTCATGACGAGGCCGATCCGGCGATCGACCGCCTGGCGTTTCAGGCCCCCCTGGCGCACGCCCTGCTCGGCGCCGAGGTTGGCGAGCGCGTGGACTTCAACGGACGGACAGAAGCGATCGAAATCGTTGCCGTGGAGCAGATCGGCGGGTGATGGATCCCCGTAATCCTCCTCCGGGGTCGCGGGCCGGAGGAGGATGCTTGCGGGGAATCGCCAGCCCCCGACCTATGCCATGTTCTGCACGGTCGGGGCCGAGAAGCCGGTCCAAAATGGGTGTGATTGCAGCCGGCTAGTGCCGATTGTTCAGCCCACCCGGGCGGCCTGTCGCCCGATCGGCTCTCAGCTCAGATGCTTCGCGTGCTTGCCGCCATAACGCTGGCCGAGATAGTCGTTCAGCTTGCGGAGATAACTATGGGCGACATGGGCGCTTTCCGACCGGCAGGGCAGCGGATTCTTGCTGATGCCTTCCGCTCGCCGCTCGACCTTCGCGCAGAGAAGTTCGATGTCGCGGCGCGAGAGCAGATTCTTCTCGCGCATCAGGCATAACAGGCTTTCCAGGATGATCAGGCTTTCTTCACCTGCATTGGTCGGCGACTCGTCGGGGGACACTGCATCACTCTCCTATTTTTGTATTTGTCACGATATGCAGATTTGATCCCCTGACAAGCAGTTACTCGAGCCCTCCTCCCAGCGTGCGGTAGAGCGTGACCAGGTTGTTTGCGCGGCTGAGCCGGGTGCTCACCAGCTGTTGCTCGGCGGCATAGGCGCTGCGCTGCGCGTCGAGCGCGGTCAGGAACGAATCGACCCCGGCGCGGTAGCGCGCGTCGGACAGCTTCGCTGCCACCGTTGCTGCCTCCGCCCGCGCCGTCTGGGCGGACAGCTGCTCGTCGATCGTGCCGCGCTGCGCCAGTGCATCGGATACTTCGCGAAAGGCGGTCTGAATCGTCTTCTGGTAGTTGGCGACCGCTCCCTCACGCGCTGCACGGGCGGCTTCCAGATTGGCCTGGTTCCGCCCGAAGTCGAACAGCGGCAACGTTGCCGACGGCGCGACCGAATAGGTGCCTGTGCCGGTGCCGAACAGCTGGCGCAGCGACGGGCTGATCGTGCCGATTGTTGCGGTGAGCGACAGGCGCGGGAAGAACGCCGCCCGCGCGACGCCGATATTGGCGTTCTGCGCGATCAGCTGATGTTCGGCCTGCAGCACATCCGGGCGACGCAGCAGGATGTCCGAAGGCAGCGCGCCCGGCAGCGTGTCGATCGTCGCCGGCTTGTCGCCCAGTGCCTCCGGCTGCAGTGCCTCCGGCACAGGCGCGCCGGTGAGCAGTTGCAGCGCGTTCAGGTCTCGGGCGATCTGCGTCTGCAGTACGGCCACATCGTTCCGCGCGGACTGATAGCTGGTTTCGGCCTGGCGTGAGGCGAGCTCCGACGCCACGCCGGTGCGGAACTGGGCGCGCGTCAGTTCCAGCGTCTGCTCGAACGTCTTCAGCGTGCGCTGCGCGATGGCGAGCTGGTCCCGGTCCGACGCCAACGTCAGCCATGCGCCGGCGATTTCGCCGATCAGGGCGACGCGCGTGGCGCGCTGCGCTTCTTCGGTCGCGAAATATTGCTCCAGCGCCGCCTGGCTGAGGTTGCGGATACGGCCGAACAGGTCGAGTTCGAACGACGAGACACCGGCATTGGCAGTGAAGCTCTGGACATCCTTGACGCCAGCGCTGCCCGTCGCGCCGCCCGTGCTGGCGGCGAAGGACGCCGTGTTGGTGTAAGTGCCGCTGCCGCTGGCCGATATGGACGGGAACAGGTCGGCGCGCTGGACGCGATATTGTGCGCGGGCCTGCAGCACATTGGCTGCGGCAATTCGCAGATCCTGGTTGTTCGCGAGGCCAAGCGCGATCACCTGGCGCAGGCGTTCGTCGACGAAGAAGTCACGCCAGCCGATCTTGCTGATGTCGGGCGCGTCCGTCGCGGCGGCGGGATAGATGCCGCTGCCCTGCGGCAGCGCCGCCGGTACCGCCGCTTCTGGTCGGGCATAATGCGGCGCCAGATTGCAGCCGCCGAGCAAGGTGCCGGCGGTCAGCGCGACAAGGGTGGGGATACGCATATTCACGGCCTTCAGGCTCCCTGCGGCGTGCTGGCGCCGCCATTGTCGTGCGGTTCTTTCGGTGTCTCCGTTCGCTTGGTCTTGCGGCCGCCGAACGCGCCCCGCACCACCACAAAGAACATCGGCACCAGGAAGATCGCCAATACGGTGGCGGAAAGCATACCGCCCACCACCGCGCGGCCGATCGCGTGCTGACCGCCGGCACCCGCGCCCGTCGAGATCGCGAGCGGCAGCACGCCGAACACGAACGCCAGACTGGTCATCAGAATCGGCCGCAGACGGAGTTTGGCGGCGGTGATCGCGGCGTCGAATGCCGACATGCCTTCGCGCATCCGTTCCTCGGCGAATTCGACGATCAGGATCGCGTTCTTTGCCGACACGCCGATCGTCGTGATCAGGCCGACCTGCAGATAGATGTCGTTGCCGAGCCCCGTCAGCCAGGCCGCAAGCAGCGCGCCGATAACGCCGAGCGGCACCACCATGATGACCGACAGCGGCACCGACCAGCTTTCATACAGCGCAGCAAGGCACAGGAACACGATCAGCAGCGAGAGGGCATAGAGCGCAGGTGCCTGGCCGCCCGAGGCCTTTTCCTCATAGGATAGGCCGGTCCATTCAAGCGCCGTGCCCGGCGGCAGCTTGGCATGGATCGATTCCATGATTGCCATCGCATCACCGGTCGAAACGCCGGGGGCGGGGGCCCCCAGAATCTCGATCGCCGGCTGGCCGTTATAGCGCGTGAGCTGCACCGGCGCCGTTTGCCACGACAGCGTCGAGAAGGCGGTGAACGGCGCCATCGTGCCGGCAGGACTGCGGACGTACAGGCTGGCGATGTCCTCCGGACGCAGGCGATAGGGCTCATCGGCCTGGACATAGACGCGCTTGACGCGGCCACGGTCGATGAAATCGTTGACATAGCTGCCGCCCCAGGCGGTCGCGATCGTGCTGTTGATCGATCCGAGGTCGAGGCCCAGCGCCTTTGCCTTGTCCTGATCGATATCGACCTTGAGCTGCGGCGCGTCTTCCAGTGAGTTCGGGCGGACGCCGACCAGCTTGGGGTTCTGCATCGCCATACCCAGCATCATGTTCCGCGCCTGGAGCAGTCCTTCGTGGCCCAATCCTCCGACATCGACGAGCTGCAGGTCGAAGCCCGTGGCATTGCCCAGTTCCTGTACCGCCGGCGGCGTCGTCGCGAAGATCAGCCCGTCATGATACTGGCTGAATGTCGCCATGGAGCGAGCGGCAATCGCCTGCGCCGAATTTGCGCTGCCACGGCGTTCCTTCCAGTCCTTCAGCGGAATGAAAGCGAGGCCGCTATTCTGGCCCGCGCCCGCAAAGCTGAAACCGTTTATCGTGAACACGCCCTGCACATTGCCCGCTTCCTTCTGGAGGAAGTGGTTGCGGATCATCGCGAGCCCCTTCTCGGTGCGCGCCGACGTCGCGCCCGAGGGGCCCTGAACCAGCGCAAGAACGATGCCCTGGTCTTCGTCCGGCAGGAAGCCCGATGGCAGGCGCAGGAACAGGAAGCTCATGCCGCCGATGATCAGCAGATAGACCAGTGCCGACCGCTTCCAGCCCCGCGTGACCCCCCGGACGCCCTTTTCGTAGCGCGCCTGGCCCTGGTCGAACTTCTCGTTGAACCAGCGGAAGAAGCGCGCGAGCGGACCATGGCCTTCAAGCTTGCTCGGATCGTGCGGCTTTAGGATCGTCGCGCAAAGCGCCGGAGTGAGGATCAATGCGACGAACACCGAGAGCACCATTGCCGAGACTATGGTGATCGAGAACTGGCGATAGATCACGCCGGTCGATCCGCCGAAGAACGCCATCGGAACAAATACGGCAGACAGCACCATCGCGATGCCGACCAGCGCGCTCGAGATTTCGTCCATCGACTTGCGCGCGGCATCGACGGGACTGAGATGTTCGGTAACGATCAGGCGCTCGACATTTTCGACGACGACGATGGCATCGTCGACGAGCAGGCCGATCGCCAGCACCATGCCGAACAGTGTCAGCGTGTTGATCGAGAAGCCGGCGATCGCCATCACCGCGAAGGTGCCGAGCAGCACCACCGGAACGGCGATCGTCGGGATCAGCGTGGCGCGGAAGTTTTGCAGGAACAGGAACATCACCAGGAAGACGAGGACGACCGCCTCGATCAGCGTGTGGACGACCTGTTCGACCGAAAGCCGCACGAACGGCGTCGAGTCATAGGGATAGATGACCTTGATGTCGCTGGGGAAGGTTTTGGCGATCTCCGCCACGCGTGCCTTCACTGCATCGACGGTGGTCAGTGCATTCGCCCCCGGGGCCAGCTTGATAGCAATGCCGGTTGACGGTTTGCCGTTGAATTGCACATCGAAGCCGTAAACTTCGGCGCCGATTTCCACCCGCGCGACATCGCGTAGCCGGACGACTGAACCGTCGCTGCCGCTCTTCAGGCGGATCGCGCCGAACTGGGCTGGCGTGGTCAGGCGCGACTGTACGGAGACGGTTGCGTTGAGCATCTGTTCCTTCGGCGCAGGCAGTGCGCCGAGCTGCCCGGCGGATACCTGCGCATTCTGTGCGCGGATCGCCTGGGTAACGTCGTCGACGGTCAACGCATAATTGGTCAGCTTTACCGGGTCCAACCAGATGCGCATCGCATATTGCGAGCCGAACACTTCGGTGTCGCCCACGCCGGACACCCGCGAAAGGGGATCCTGCAGCTTCGACACGGAATAGTCGGCCAGGTCGACGCCGTTATGCGCGCCGTTTTCCGAATAGAGGCCGACGACCAGAAGGAAATTCTGGGTGGCCTTGGCAACGCGCAGCCCCTGCTGCTGGACTTCCTGCGGCAACAGCGGGGTGGCTGCCTGCAGCTTGTTCTGCACCTGCACCTGGGCGATGTCGGGGTTGGTACCCTGTTCGAAGGTGAGGGTGATCGTCACCGTGCCCGACGACGACGAAGACGACGAGAAGTAGCGAAGGTTGTCGATACCCTTCATCTGCTGCTCGATGATCTGCGTCGTCGTGTTTTCCAGCGTCTGCGCGTCGGCGCCCGGATAGGTCGCCGTGATCGACACGGCGGGCGGGGCGATGGCCGGAAACTGGGCGATCGGCAGGCTGCGGATCGCCAGCAGACCCGCGAGCATCAGGATGATCGCGATGACCCATGCGAAAATGGGTCGATCGATGAAATAGCGCGACATGGGGCTTACTTCGCCTGTCCAGAGTTCGGGGCGCCCGACTGGCCCGCCGCCGGCTTGGCGTTCGGGTTCCAGGGCTGCGGCGTTACCGGCGCGCCGGGACGCAGCATCATCCCGCCTTCGACAATCACCTTGTCACCAGGCTTCAGGCCGCTGCTGACGACCCAATTGTCGCCCGAAGTGCGGCTGGTCTGGATCGGTCGGGCTTCCACCTTGTTGCCGGCACCCACCACCATCACGAGCGGGTTGCCGCGTTCGTCACGGCTCACCGCCCGCTGGGGGACGAGTATCGCGCTCTGCTGGGTTCCCTGGGCAAGGCGCGCGCGCACGAACATGCCCGGCAGCAACAAGCCATTGGGATTGGGGAAGATCGCACGGATGATCTGGCTGCCGGTGGACGGATCGACCGTCACGTCCGCGAAGCGGATTTCGCCTTCCAGGCCATAGGTGTTGCCGTCTTCCAGGATCAACTGCACCTTGGCATTGCCGTCGCGCGATACCTTGCCGGTCATGATCTGCTGGCGGAGCTTGAGGATGTCCGTGCTCGACTGCTGGATGTCGACATAGATCGGGTCGAGGCGCTGGATCGTCGTCAGCGCACCCGCCTGGGCCGCGGAGACCAGCGCGCCCGTCGTGTAGAGCGAGCGGCCGATCCGGCCGCCGATCGGGGCGCGGATCAGTGTGCGGCCCAGATCGATCTCGGCATTGCGCAACGCAGCCTGCTGGGCCGCGACATCGGCGCGCGCCTGTGCGGCGGCTGCGACGGCATTTTCATAGTCCTGCTTGGCGATGGCGTTGATCTTGACGAGTTCGCCATAGCGACGCGCCAATGCTTCGCTCGTCGCGATCGATGCCTGGGCGCGAGCGAGCGTGGCGCGCGCGCTGGCGACCTGCGCGCGATATGGCGCAGCATCAATCCGGTAGAGCGGCTGGCCCTGGCGCACCATGTCGCCTTCGGTGAACAGCCGCGCTTCGATGATGCCGTTCACCTGCGGCCGTACGTCAGACGTCTCAAAGGGCGAAGTCCGCCCGGGCAACTCGGACGTCAGCGTGACAGCCTGTTGCTGGACGGTCACAAAGGAAACCGGCGGCGGACCACCAGCACCTGCCCCGCCGGGGCCACCAGGAGCACCCTGTTGTGGAGACTGGCTGCCACAAGCGGCAAGCAGAAGTGCCAGAGCCGGCGTGGAGTGACGAAAAAATGTCATGCGTATGCCTGCCGAATGATATATGTGAGTGAACGTTCGCTCACATTCGCCGCTACTGCGAAGCAAGTGACCGGGTCAAGAAGGAATTATAGGCGCAAATGAAGGTGTCAGTCGTGGGTGAGGAGCATGGGGCGAGCGGCAATCGGGCGGAGGCGCGTCGGCAGCGAATCATTGCTGCAGCGCGCATGTTGTTTGTTGCAAACGGTTTTCATGCAACCGGCGTCGCGCAGATCGCGAAGGAATCAGGGGTCGCGGTAGGGCAGATTTACCGGGATTTTGCATCCAAGGAAGAGATTGTGGCGGCCATCGTCCAAGCCGACTGCTTGGAGTTTCTCGACCATGATTCGCTGCAGCGCGGAATCGTGCACGGTGACGCGGACCTGATCTGGCGGTGGATCGCCGATTTTCTCGATTCGGGACGGGACGATTCCGATCCGCTGCTGGGGGAGATCATTGCGGAATGTGCCCGCAACGGCCGGGTGGCCGCCGTCTTCGAGGAGGTTCGTCGCGACGTGGAGAGCGCGATGTACGCGGCAATGGCTGCACTCGCGCCCGGCGAAGAACTGGCGGAGCGACGCAGGGCTCTTGCCGATCTCCTGATGGCGATGTCGCTAGGAATCACCCAGCGGCGCCTGATCGCAGGGGATGATTCCGGTAGCCAGATTGCGATACTGGCGCTCGACATGGTCCGCAAGGAGGTTGCCGCGATGCGTGCCATGCATCGCAGTCAGGACATCGCCGCCTGATCTTTAGCGTCTAGAAGGAGCCGGGCACGTCGCGTTGTACGGGGCTGGGCCGCGCCGGCGACAGCAGCAGGCGTTCGCGTTTGGTGCCGACGCTTTCGACACTCAGGCTGGCAGTGCTGCTGATCCGGCTGCAACTGCGCCCGGCGACGAAATCGAGTGCGGCCCGTATCGATGACTCGCGCGGGTCGCCCAGCGGATAGGAAATGTCGTCGATCGCGCTGCAGCTTGCCTCCACCGTATTGGCGAGGCCGCTGAAATAATTGCCCTGATGGTTGGCATTCTGGGTCGCGAAGGCGATCACGCGCAGCCGGTCGTCGCATTCCGGCTTGTCCAGCGCAATCTGGCCGACCGGCTTGCCATAGGTGTTGGTGCCGACCAGCGCGGCATTGGCGTGGAGATAGGGAATCTGGGTATTGATCACCAGCTCGCTCGCCGACGCTGTGCCCCGCGTGCCGATAAAGGCGATGCGCGTCGGCGCGATCGATTCGGGCTGGGGCGCAAAGTAACGGACCTCGTCATTGGCGGACTTTTCCGGCCGGAACGCCGTATAGTTGAGCACATCGCTGGTCGTTCGCGCACCGCCCAGCAGGTCGCCGAACAGCTGCGCGATCGATAGGAGTCCGCCGCCATTATAGCGCAGGTCGACGATCACATTGGTGATCCCTTGTGCCTTGAAGTTCGAAAAGGCGCTGCGCAAGGCCGGTTCGGCGGTGCTGATGAAGGTGCGCAGATTGACATAGCCAACGCGCCCGCCGCTGACCGGATCGGTCAGTATTTGTGCGCCATATCGCGATGAAACCGGTGCGAGGGTAAAGTCGGTCTTGGTCACGGAAACCGTGCGCGTGGCGCCGTTCAGATCCTGAACGCGCAGCGCGCGGGTCGTGCCGGCGGTGTCGGGCCCCAGCGCAGCGGTTACGCCGTCCAGCCCCTGGCTGTTGATGATGTCGCTGACGTTCTGGAGATTGCTGCTGCTGGTACCGATCGCCAGAATCTGGGTGCCGCGATCGATGCCCGCCTGCAGCGCGCTGGTGCCTTCATAGCTTTCGATCACCCAGATTCCGGTGCCGCCGTCGGTGGCAAGGCGAAAGCCGTAGCCGGCGCTCGAACCGGACGAATAATAGGCATTTTCCTGCGCGATTGACGTCAGATAGGTGAAATGCCGATCGCGCCCCTGCGAGCGGGCAGTGGCGGTCAGTGCGTCGAGATAGTCGCTCGCATTGCTATAAGGCGTCGGATCCAGCGTCGCCGGCAGCGTTTCCGGGAACAGATACCATTCACGCATTGCGGCGAGCAGCCAATCCTCGCGCGCGCGCAGGGTGCAGGCGGCCGAAGTGGGCGTAGGCGTCGGGGATGGCGTGGGTGTCGGGGCCGTGCTGGTGCCGGGCTGGGATACCGATCCCCCGCTTCCGCCCCCGCCGCAACTCGCCAGCAACGCGGCCAGTACCACGACCGAAACCCCCGAACGCGCTGCCGACATATATATTTTGCTCCCCGGCCCGCGCGATGATTGCGCGGTTGGTAAATTCAGCCCACTTCGGCAGCAATGACAAGATGTCACCGGCCGTTTTTATTATGATGAACGGTGAAAAATGCCATAATTAACGTTCAGAATGGCAGTGTTCGGTGAAATGCAGTTTTCGCGTCGGGGATATAGTTGCGCATGAACCAGTTGACCCCGGAAATATGAGGCGTGCCGTTCGACTGTCATCGCCGGTTGTGCGGGCAGGCGGCAGGCGGCAAAATGGCCTCATGTCTGCTATTCTCTTGGGCGGCGTTCTGCGCCGCAGTCGATGGCTGGTCGCGTCGCTGTTCGTCCTTGCCGGGCTCAGCGGCGTTGCCGAGGCGCGTACCATCCTGTTCGTCGGCAACAGCTTCACCTTCGGGGCCAACTCGCCGGTGCTGCGCTATCACGCCAGCCACGTCGCCGACCTGAATCAGGAACGGATCGGCGGTGTGCCTGCACTGTTCAAGAGCTTTGCCGATGCGCTGCATCTCGACTGGCAGGTCAGCCTGGAAACCTCGCCCGGCAAGGATCTTGCCTGGCACCTGGCCAACAAGCGTGCGCTGATCGACCGTCCCTGGGATGTGGTGGTGCTGCAGGGGTATAGCACGCTGGATGCCGAGCGGCCGGGCGATCCCACGCGCCATCTTGCCGCCGCGCGAGCGCTGGCCGATCTGTTCCATCGCCGCAACCCCGCCGCGCAAGTCGATCTGGTGGCGACATGGTCGCGGCCCGACATTACCTATCGAGCGGGCGGTCACTGGCACGGCCAGTCGATCTTCCGCATGGCCGAGGATTTGCTCGCCGCCAATCGCCTGGCGCTGGGGAATGGGTCTGGCATCCACGCGGTGCTGCCGGTGGGTACCGCTTTCAACCGGGCAATCCGCGACCGGCTGGCCGATCCCAATCCCTATGACGGTATCGCCTTTGGCCAGATCAGCCTGTGGACCTGGGACCAGTATCACGCCAGCGCGGAGGGCTATTATCTGGAGGCGCTGGTCGAATTCGGCGCGATCACCGGCGCCGATCCGCGCTCGCTCGCCGGCAAGGAACATGCCGCCGAAGACCTCGGCATCAGTCCCGATGCGGCCCGGCGGTTGCGCGAGGTTGCCGCTGCCGAACTGGCGGCTCAGCGCGTCGGCGGCGCGCCATAATAATCGGGCGCGCCGTCGAGGCGCACATCGACCCGATCGAGCAGGAAGCCGGGGTCCATCGCGTACAGCTCCACCCGATGTGCGCCGGCGGCTAGCTGGCCCAGCGGCAGCGTGCGCACCGCGCTGTTCGACAGCACATTCGCCTTCCATTCGTCGCTGCGGCCATGGGTTTCATAGTCGAGCACGGTGACCGGTCCGGCATCGATGCGCACGCCCAGCCGCAGGCCGTTGGCAGCTGTGAGCGGATGCACCGGCAGTGCGACAATGCGCAACTGCGCGTCGCTTTTGCTCGCAAGCCGGAAGGGCAGCACGACCGGCGCCACCGCGTCGGCGCGCGCACTCGAAGCGAGGTCGAGCCGGCTGCGCAGCACCGCACCGCGTGAACCAGGGCCTTCGATGCGTTCCCAGGCGCCGCCCGGCGTCACCGCGCGGTCGGCAGGCGTTATCGAGATAATCCGGTTCACCTCGGGCGTCGCATCGCCGCCGGGGAAGGGCTGCATCACCGGCTCGAGATAGACCATCGTGCCCTGGCAATGGATTTTGCCGGGCGCGACATTGCCCTTGCCGTCATATCGCAGCGCGATCCGCATCTCATAGCCGTTCCCGGCATCGAGCCGCCCCTGCCGCGTCGCGACTTCGACGCCGGACAACCCCTCCAGCGTCCAGTCGCTCACCGCGCCCTTGCCATAGATGGTCAGCCACCGCGTTTCGGCAATGCCTGGCGTGAAGCGCAGGGTCGCGGCATCGGCGCCGCATTGGCCGACTGGCGGCAGCGCGATCTTCGGATAGGCGGGCTCGGCGAACACCGCCAGCCGGCGCGGCGCCATGTCCATGATGCCGCGCCACTTGCCGCCGACCTGCGCATTATAGGCGGCAGTGTCGGCAACGATCGCCTGATCTGCGGCCTGCGCCTGATCGACATAGGCATTGGCGCTGGCGCGGCCTTGACGGGCATAGAGCGCGGCAAGGTCGAGCTTCAGATTGCGCAGGTTGAGATTGGCGGCGCCCCGCACCGGATAGAGCACGGTCTGGAAATAGGCGTCGCGCCGGTTGGCGGGCAGCGTCGCCGCCAATGCCTCGGCCTTCGCCATCAGCGCCTGATACCGGGCGATCCGCGCCCGCGCCTCGTCACCGCCCGAGCGCACGAAATCGCCGATCCGGATTGGCGTTTCGGGCTCGACCTGGCTGAAGCCCATGAATTCCGGCTTCCGCGCAAAGGCGAGGTCGTAATAGTCCATCAATATATCGGCGACGGGCTGCGCCGCGGCCGCGCCGAACTGGCGCCCAGCCCAGTCGGCGAGATGTGCCCGCGCGGGCTTGCCGAGCAGCCGCGCGTCGAAGGCGAGATCCAGGAAGTAGTTCGCCAGATATTCGCCCGGCTTGATGTCGCCGACATTGACGACCCACAGCTTGCGCGCGCCCAGCGTCCAGGCACGTTCCATCTGCTCGCGGATCAGCCCGGGATGCGTCGTCGCCAGCCACAGATAGTCGTGCGGGCGGCCCCAATAGGAGATGTGGTAATATACGCCCGACCCGCCCGACCGCGCTCGTTCGGCGGCGGTCGGCAACTGGTTGATATAGCCGTAATTGTCCTCGGGCCATACGAGCGTCACATCGTCGGGCACCTTCAGCCCGGTGCGATAGACGTCTAGGACTTCCTTGTAGAGCGTCAGCGCCTGCGGCACCTGCGTGGCCGGTTTGCCCTGCGCCGCGGCGAGAAGGTCGCGCTGGACAGCGATGGCATCGACCGTGGCGTCGCGCGCCTGCTCGGGCGTGCGGGCGCCTTCCAGCGCCGAGTCATGCTTGCCGCGCAGGCCGATCGTATAGACATTCTCGAATGCCTTCACCTGATCGACGCGACGCCGCCAATACGCGACCATGCGGTCTCGATTGGTGAAGAAGTTGAACGGCCCGTCCTTCGCCTCGTCCCACTCGCGCACATTGTTGCGCATCATCGGTTCGGCATGGGAGGTGCCGACGACGATGGCATAATCGCGCGCGACTTCGGCATTGCCGGGGATCTGGTAGAACGGCCTGGTGCTTTCGTGCATCGCCGGCCAGATCAGATTGGCCTTCAGGCGCCACATCAGCTCGAAGATGCGGGCATAGGTTTTCGGGCCTATATCGCCGGTTTCCGGTTCATAGGTTTTCGCAGCCCAGGGCTGCAGCCCCCAATCCTCGTCGTTGAGGAAGATGCCGCGATACTGGACCGACGGCGCGTCGGACAGGATACGCCGCCCGTCGACCACCAGCCGGTCGGCGTGGCGCGGCGTGACATCGGCCCACCATTCCCAGGCGGAAACGCCCAGTTCGCGGGTCAGGTCGATCGCCCCCCAGATCGCCCCGCGCGGATCGGAGCCCGCGATCAGCAGATAGCGGCGGCCGGGATGCTGCTTCGACCGCGCCAGCACGCGGACATAGCGCTCCCACTGGCCGTCCAGCGCCGACAGATCGACACCGGCATCACCGGCGGCGGCGCGGATCAGTGCGGAATCCTGGGCGCCGATCACCACGCAAAGCCGGTCGCATTGTGCGAGGTCGCCCGAAACCGCGGGGCCACGGCCGGTCAGCGCGGTGAGGTCGCGGGCGAGCAGTTCGCTGACCAGCCTTGCCGAGGTGGCATCGTCATGGACGATCCTCGGCAGCGCATGGCCGTCGAACAGCACGGCCTGTGATTGCGCCAGTGCAGCCGACGACAGGGTGGTTGCGGAAAAAAGGAGAAGTGGTGCCCAGGGACGGAATCGAACCGCCGACACTGCGATTTTCAGTCGCATGCTCTACCAACTGAGCTACCTGGGCACACCGGCGGTCGCCGGGGAGCGCGCGTCTTAGTCGCGCGAATCGTGGCTGTCCAGCCCTGAATGTGCATTTGGATCGACCTGCTCCCCCGGAACCCGATAGCCTTCGCCCAACCATTGCAACAGGTCTCGATCCTTGCAACCGCGACCACAAAACGGCTTGAATTCCGGGGCGGCAGGCTTGCCGCAGATCGGGCAGGCGTCGCGGGGCATCGGGTTACTCCTTGGGGCTCACGAATTGAACCGCGCCGCCCATGCGGCGGGCCAGCGCTTCCGTCCATCCGGGCTCGCGCGCCAGGCGGCGGGCGATTCGGTTGTCGACCATATGGGTGGCCGGCGGCGGCGGGGGAAGGCGTTCCAGCCGGCGCAGCTCCGCGCGAGCGGCGGCGCCGACCGGATCGGCGTGGAGCAGCTCGGGCAGCGACGGCCGGCTGCGGCGGCGGACGATCTGGAGAAAGCCGAAGCCGTTGACGGCGGTCCGCTCGAACGGCTGGGGCAGGGCGGCGTCGACCGCTTCTGCTACGGCACCCCGCGCGGCCTTGCTGCTCAGCGTCGGGAAGTCGATGCCGATCGATCCGCCGATCCCCAGCCGCTCGATCGCGCGAGCGACGGCATGGGCGGCGGCAATCGACAGCGGCTCCAGCGGCGCGGCCCCGTCGACATCGAACAGCGTCATCGCCGGGGTCGGCGACATGCGCAGCGCACCGCCGGCAAAGGCGATTTCGCCGCTCCACGCTTCCTCCAGCACTTCCGACCAGCCGGCTTCCTCCAGCAGATCGGGTTCATGGGAGCGGAGCGTACGGACCGGGTGGCCGCTGGCGCTGATCCGGGCGAGCAGGTCCGGGCCGTCGCAAGGTTCGGCATCGGCAGGGGCGGGGACGGCCTTGGGCAGCTTGGCGCGCCCGGGCTCGGGAATCGCCTCCCGCACGATCCGGACCTTCAGCGCGGCACCCTGTGTGATGCCCTTGGGCAGCGGATCGCACAGTGCCTCGCCGCCCTGATCAAGCGTGACCTTGCCGGTCGTCTTGTCGGTCAGACGAGCGGTGCAGACGGCGCCGACGCGCACGGTTGGGCCGGCGAGCTCGATCCGCGCCTTCCAGATGGTTCCGCGCGAGACAAGGGCGGCGCGGTTCTCGCCGATCCCTGCCTCGTACAGCCACTCAGCCAAGGGAATAGCCGGCGCTGGCGAGGAGTGCGCGGGTCTCGAACACCGGCAGGCCGACGACGCCCGAATGGCTACCGGACAGGAAGCGCACGAACGCCTCCGCCTTGCCCTGAATGGCGTAGCCGCCCGCCTTGCCCATGCCTTCACCGCTGGCGACGTACCAGTCGATGTCGGCTTCGCTCAGCCGCTTGAACGCGACGATCGTGTCGGAGAGGCGGGTGCGGGCCTTACCGTCGGGGCCGATGAGGCAGACGGCGGACAGGCAATGGTGGCGACGGCCCGACAGCAGCGCCAGCATCCGGCGCAGATCGGCTTCATCTTCGGGCTTGCCGAGAATGCGGCGGCCGACTGCGATGGTGGTGTCGCCGGCCAGGACGATCTCGTCCGCGGCACGTTCGACCGCATGCGCCTTGGCAGTGGCGACGCGCAGCACATAAGGTCGCGGCAATTCGCCGGGGCGGACATCTTCGTCCACATCCGGAGCGGCGATGCGGTCTGGCGCGGCGCCGATCCGCGTGAGCAGATCGCGTCGTCGCGGCGAAGTGGAAGCGAGCACGAGCCGCATGGGCCGCGCCTGCTTACTTGAAGCGATAGGTGATGCGGCCCTTGGTCAGGTCGTAGGGCGTCAGCTCGACGAGCACTTCGTCGCCCACCAGAACGCGGATGCGGTTCTTGCGCATCTTGCCGGCGGTGTGGCCGAGAATCTCATGGTCGTTCTCAAGCCGGACGCGGAACATGGCGTTGGGGAGAAGCTCCACAACCTGCCCACGCATTTCAAGCAGTTCTTCTTTGGCCAAAAAATGCCTCTCGAGGATAAGCGCGCGTAAAAGTGCGTCGCCCTTACAGCGCTGAAGGGAAAAAGGGAAGGCGGCGCGGTAAGCGCGCGTCTCTACGCGCATGAGATGGCGATTTGAGGGCGGGAAGGCAAGAGCGGGGGCGATTGCGGCAAAAACGCCCCTCCCGCAAGCGGGAGGGGAACGCAGATCGATAGGTTTGGTTCTAGTGTGTGCCGCCGCCCGCGAGTGCCGCGAGGAGCAGCAGCGCCACGATATTGGTGATCTTGATCATCGGGTTCACCGCCGGCCCGGCGGTGTCCTTGTACGGATCGCCGACCGTGTCGCCGGTAACGGCGGCCTTGTGGGCATCGCTGCCCTTGCCGCCATAATTGCCGTCCTCGATATATTTCTTGGCATTATCCCAGGCGCCACCGCCGCTGGTCATCGAAATGGCGACGAACAGGCCGGAGACGATCACGCCCAGCAGCATCGCCCCGACCGTGGCAAAGCCCTGTTCCTTGCCCGCCACCGCGGCGATCAGGAAATAGACGAGGATCGGGCTCAGCACCGGCAGCAGCGAGGGGACGATCATCTCGCGGATCGCTGCCTTGGTGACGATGTCGACGGTGCGGGCATAGTTGGGCCGGCTGGTGCCCGCCATGATGCCGGGATTGTCGCGGAACTGGCTGCGGACATCTTCCACCACCGATCCCGCCGCACGGCCCACCGCAGTCATGCCGAACGCGCCGAACAGATAGGGGAGCAGCGCCCCGAGCAGCAGGCCGACGATGATATAGGGGTTGGACAGCGAGAAGTTGACCGGTCCGGTCAGCCCGAGCGCGTCGTGATAATGATCGAGGTCGGTCGTGTACGCGCCGAACAGCACCAGCGCCGCCAGTGCCGCCGAGCCGATCGCATAGCCCTTGGTCACCGCCTTGGTGGTGTTGCCCACCGCGTCGAGCGCGTCGGTCTTGTGGCGGACCTCGTCCTCCAGCCCCGCCATTTCAGCGATGCCGCCGGCATTGTCGGTCACCGGACCATAGGCGTCGAGCGCGACCACCATGCCGGCCAGTGCCAGCAGCGCGGTGGCAGCGAACGCCACGCCGAGGATGCCCGCGATCTGATAGGTGGCGATCACCGCGACCACGATCACCAGCGTCGGCAGCGCGGTCGATTCAAGGCTGATCGCGAGGCCCTGGATGACGTTGGTGCCATGGCCGGTCACCGACGCCTTGGCGATCGACTTCACCGGCCGGAAATTGGTGCCGGTGTAATATTCGGTGATCCACACCAGCAGGCCGGTGACAGCCAGCCCGATCATCATGCACCAGAACAGCCCCATGCCGCTCACGTTCGGCATCGCAGCGCTCGCCGCGACCGCATCGGCAGAAAGCGCGCCGTCGCTCAGCATCGACGTGGGTTCGCCAAGCGAACCGATCGCCGTGTGCAGGTCGCCGCCCAGCGCGTAATAAGTGACGCCATAGATCGCCGGGACTGCAAGGATGACGGTGGTCCAGAAGCCCTTGTAGAGTGCACCCATGATCGACTGGCTGCTGCCCAGGCGGACCATATAGGTGCCGATGATCGAGGTGAGGATGCACACACCGCCGACCAGCAGCGGCAGCGCCATCAGCTTGGTGAGCAGCACCGGATCGAGCCCGCGCATCAGCAGCGCGATCGTCACCATGGTGAGGCCCAGCGTCACGACATAGGTTTCGAACAGGTCAGCGGCCATGCCCGCGCAGTCGCCGACATTGTCGCCGACATTATCGGCGATGACGGCCGGGTTGCGGGGGTCGTCCTCGGGAATACCGGCCTCGACCTTGCCGACCAGATCGGCGCCGACATCGGCCGCCTTGGTGAAGATGCCGCCGCCCAGACGTGCGAAGATCGAGATCAGCGAGGCGCCGAAGGCGAGCGTGGAGAGGGTCAGCACGACCAGCCGGTCGCCCGGTGCGTGATGGGCGATGTCGACCAGATACCAGAACAGCACCGCGATCGACAGCAGGCCCAGCCCCGCCACCAGCATGCCGGTGATGGCGCCGGAACGGAAGGCGAGGGTCAGCCCGCCCTGCAGGCTGCCGCGCGCCGCCTCTGCGGTGCGGACATTGGCGCGCACCGAAATGTTCATGCCGACAAAGCCGGCGACGCCCGACAGGATCGCGCCGATCAGGAAGCCGATGGTGGGCACAAGCCCCAGCGTTACGGCCAGAACGGCCGCGACGATCACGCCGACAATGGCGATGGTGCGATATTGCCGGCCCAGATAGGCCTTGGCGCCTTCCTGGATGGCGGCGGCGATGTCCTGCATCTTGGCATTGCCGGCCGGTGCGCGGAGCACCTGCTGGCTGGTCAGAAAGCCATAGGCGACGGCGATCAGGCCGCAGACGATGGCGAAATAAACGATCGTCATTGCGTATTGTCCTCCCCTGTTGCGGGTCGCGACACGCGCCGCGTGTACCGTGGTCTCGGTCGCGTGGGAAGGAGCGTATAGTAAAGCGGAGGCAAGGCAAGCGTTCGCGGCGGGGAGCGCAAGTTCCCCTTCCGCTTGCGGGAGGGGCTAGGGGAGGGGATGGCGCGGCTGTCTTCTGCCCGGTGTTATAGGTAGGCCCTCCCCCAACCCCTCCCGCAAGCGGGAGGGGAGCACATCATCCGAAAGACTCTTGAAACATCACGCGCCGCCGCCTTACGCGAAGGCCGGGGCGCTCTTGAGCTGCTGATAGGCTTCGATCACCCGCTGCAGCCGGGTCTCGTGGCTGCGGTCGCCGCCATTGCGGTCGGGGTGATATTTGCGGACCAGTTCCGAATAGCGCTTGCGCAGCGCCGTCCGGTCGGAATCGACTTCCAGATCGAGCACCTTCAGCGCCTCGCGATCGCGGCCCGACAGCGGCTTGCCGTCCTTGCGCTCGCTGCGGTCCTTCATCCGGTCGCGGAAGCGGGCGCCGATCGCATCGAGCGGATCGGCGAAATCGGCCCAGCGCGGCGGATGGTCGGCACCGGCGGTGGCGCTGAACACGCGCGTCTCGCGCTCCCAGCCGGCGATCGGGCGCTGCGCCTCGTGAATCTCGTCGGGGCTCATGCCCGCGAAGAAATTATAGCCCGAGTTGAACGCGCGGACATGATCGAGGCACAGCCAGCGGAACGGCGGCGGCCCGTCGAAACTGCGATGCGCCCCTTCCAGCGGCGGCGCGCGAAACTCGCCGGGGGCGGTGCAGCCGGGCTCGGCGCACAGCCTGCCTTCCGCCTCCATACGACCATGGAAACGGGCGTTCGGACGATCCCTTTTCGGCTGCTGGCTGGCCACGCGACTCCCTCGAACAAACCGCCTATATAGGCGCGATGACTGACCTCGCCACCGGCCCTTTGGCCGATCTGATCGCCGACCGCCTCACCCAAGCGCTCCACCCGTCGCAGCTCACCGTCAGCAATGACAGTGCCCAGCATCGCGGCCATCTGGGCGATGACGGAACCGGCGAAAGCCATTTCAGCGTGACCATCGAGAGCCCCGCTTTTGCCGGCCTGACGCGGGTGGCGCGGCAGCGATTGGTAAATCAGGCGCTGGCCGACCTGCTTGCCACGCGCATCCACGCGCTGGCGATCCGGGCGACCGCGCCGGGCGAGTGAACAGGCGCCCGCGAAACGGAGCGTTGCCGAACCTATGCCCTTGATTGGCTGGGCTATGGCGGCGCGAGCCGCTATCCCCGTGCAAGCAACGGGAGAGCGAGCATGCGCGACGACCTGATTACCCAGACGATCGAGCCAACGACACACGATCTGGGCGGCTTCAAGGTCCACCGCACGCTGCCGTCGCGGCCGCGCACCATGGTGGGGCCGTTCATCTTCTTCGACCAGATGGGGCCGGCGATCCTCGATGTCGGCACCGGCATCGACGTGCGGCCGCACCCGCACATCAATCTGGCGACCGTCACCTATCTGTTCGCCGGAGCGATCGACCATCGCGATTCGCTCGGCACCTTTGCCACGATCGAGCCGGGGGCGGTCAACCTGATGACTGCCGGCCACGGCATCACCCACTCCGAACGCTCGCCTTCTGCCGAGCGGGAGAAGGGCCCCCAGCTCTCCGGCATCCAGACCTGGCTGGCGCTGCCCGAAGCGGTGGAGGAATGTGATCCGGCGTTCGAGCATGTCGCGGCAGGCGATTTGCCGATCGTCGAGGCGCATGGTGCGCGGGCGCGGGTGATCATGGGCGAGCTGTGGGGTGCCACGGCGCCGACCACCACCTATGCCCAGACCATCTATGCCGACATCGCACTGGAAGCTGGCGCGAGCTTGCCGATCGACCCGGCAGCGGACGAGCGCGCGCTCTATGTGGCCACCGGCGAGGCCAGCCTGGACGGCATGCCGCTGGTGCCGACCACGCTCTACATCCTGCGACCCGGCATTCGCGCAACGCTCCGTTCCGAACGCGGAGCGCGGGTGATGTTCTGCGGCGGCGAGGCGTTCCAGACGCCGCGCCACGTGTGGTGGAACTTTGTGTCGTCGAGTCGCGACCGGATCAACCAGGCGAAGGAAGACTGGAAGGCGGGCGCCTTTCCGAAAGTACCCGGTGACGACAAGGAATTCATTCCGATTCCCGAGGTTCCGAAGACCGTTAGCTACCCTTAGATTTCGATCACTTGCAGGAACCTTCGCATCGGCGCATCTTTCCTTTCAGAAGCGGTACGAACCGCTCGCAAATCGCGGGGAAGATGCATGGCAGATCGGGAATGCAAACGGATTGCCTTGTCTGCCGGCTTGGCGCTGGACGTGACGCTGGACGGAGATCCGGCCAATCCCCCCGTCATCCTGCTGCACGGCTTTCCCGAATCGCACCGGACCTGGCGGCACCAGATCCCCGTGCTGGCGCAGCGCTATCGCGTGATCGTGCCCGATCAGCGTGGCTATGCCGGTTCTTCGAAACCGGACGGCATCAGCAACTATACGCCCGACAAGATCGCCGCTGACCTGCTGGCGCTGGCCGATGCGCTCGACATCGACCGCTTTGCGCTGGTCGGTCATGATTGGGGCGGGGCGATCGCCTGGATGGCGGCGCTGCAGAATCCGAAGCGGATCGCCCGGCTGGCGGTTCTGAATGCGCCGCACCCGCAAGTGTTTCAGCGCAAGCTGTTCGACGATGCGGCGCAGCGTAAGGCGAGCCAGTATATCCGTTTCTTCCGTGAAACCGATCTGGACCGCGCGCCCGACCGCAGCGCGCTCGAACAGTTCCTGCTCTCGCTGTTCGGCGAGCATCTGGGGGTGAGCGTGCCGCCGGAAGAGAAGGCGATCTATCTGGAGCAGTGGAGCCAGCCCGGCACGCTGACGGCGATGCTCAACTGGTATCGGGCAACCCAGCTGATCGTGCCGGCGATGGACGAGACGCCGGAACGGCCGGGCTGGATCGACGGACCCTTCCCGCTCCAGCCGCAGCCGACGCTGGTGATCTGGGGCATGAAGGATCGCGGCCTGCTGCCCTGCCTGCTCGACGGGCTCGACCAGCTGATTCCCGATTATACGCTGGTGACGGTGCGCGAGGGCGGCCACTTCATTCCGTGGGAGGCACCAGAGGCTGTGAACGACGCACTCACGGACTGGCTCGGCAAGCGGTGGCCCTGAAAAAAACGCCCGGTCGAAGCCGGGCGCAGTGGGAAGGTTCGGTGGGAAACTGGACTTAGAAGCGGAAACGAGCGCCGAGGCTGAAATACCGGCCCTCGTACCGGCTATCTATCGGATAAAATTGGCTTTCGTTGAAGTAGCGATAGTTCTGGAACGGTTGCGCCAGAATGTTGCTGACCTCCGCCGTGAGCGTGATGTTTTCGATCGGTGTGTACGAACCGGAGAAGTCCAGGCGCGAGATCGGACGCACGCTCTGCCCGGTATATTGAACATCGTTCGAATTGCGACTGTAGAAGTCGACATAAGAGCTGCGGTAATTGTACGAGAGACGCAGTGATACCTTGCCGCGCTCATAGAAGCCGCTGAGATTGTAAGCCCATTTCGAAACGCCAGTCAGCGACACCATCGGCTGCGCGCTTCCCAGCGCCTTGGGCAGCTGGTTCTTTGCGTCGACATAGGTAAGATTCGCCTGGGCGCCGAAGCCGCTCAGCCAACCCGGCAGGAAATCGAAGAAGGACTGTGCCGAAACCTCGAAGCCCTTGATCTTGCCGGTGCCGGCGTTTTCGGGACGGCTGATCTGGATCAGGCCATAAGTTGGGTCGAGTACGTCGCGTGTGTAGTTGTTGATGAAGCCATTCAGGTCGCGGTAGAAAACTGCTGCGCTGACGGCGCCATTGTGCCCGAAATAATATTCGAGCGTAGCGTCGTAGTTCTTCGAGGTGAGCGGCTTCAGATCCGG
Source organism: Sphingomonas sp. DMC8 (assembly GCF_056314185.1). Taxonomy (NCBI): domain Bacteria; kingdom Pseudomonadati; phylum Pseudomonadota; class Alphaproteobacteria; order Sphingomonadales; family Sphingomonadaceae; genus Sphingomonas; species Sphingomonas sp. DMC8. The sequence continues at coordinate 351,985 of NZ_JBQUYV010000004.1, forward strand.
ATTGCCGCCAGAACCGAACGCCGCATAACGGGAGTTGCTGCCCGACGCGGAACCGAAATCCTTGTTGCGATCGATGTTAAAGGCTGGGTTGAGTTGCCCGAAGCTGGGGCGCGTGCGGGTCATCGTGAAGCCCAGTCGCGCTTGCAGGCCGGGCATCAGCTTTGCCCGCAGGCCGAAGCTGGGCAGCACGTCGACATAGTTTTGGCGGTTGGTATCGGTCACCGATCGTGCCGTGCCGTCCGTACCTACGACGCGCGAGGTGCCGACATAGCGACCATCGGTGTTTACGATGCGTACGCCGAAGGAGCCGTCCACCGGAATGCCGATGTCAAACGCATAGGCGGCCGAGGCATAGGCGGCATAGCTCGCTTCCTTGGCGTAGAAGCCGCCGTACGGGTCCATCGGGATCGCCTTGGTCGCAAATCGCGCCAGCGCGTCCTTGTAGCCCTGATCGTTCGGATTGGCCGCGACAATCTTTTGGAGCGACTCGTACGAAAGCTGGCGCAGTGCCTCGGCATTTGCCTGAATCGCGTCGTAGGAAGGCATCATCCAGTTGCGGAACGGTGGACCGTCGCCGCGGAAACCATCCTGGACCAGTTCCAGTGTACCGGTCGGCAGGCTGGCGAGCGGGATGTTCAGTGTCGGCGTATAGGCGTAGCGATTGCCCTGGCGCTTCTTGGCATCACGGCTGGTCGCGCGCATGCCAAATTTCAGCTTGGGCAACCAGCCGATGTCGGTATCCAGAGCAATATCGCCCCGCCATTGGATGCCGGCGCCGCTGACATAATATTCGCGCTGGTAGAAACCGCGCCACACATAGTTGGCGGGATTCTTCATGTCATATCCACCAAGGTCGAACCACGAGGACCCGCCCTTGTTGAAAATGACATTGACCGGCGGTGCCGCTGCCGTTTGGGAATCGAGACTGGCTTCGTTCGCGCCATATTCAGAGAATGTATAGGCGAGGTCGCTGGAGATGACCGCGCGACCCGTCGTCCAGATCAGCCCCCCGGCGGCCTGATAGGTGTTCGTATAGTCGCGGCTGGTCGAACGGAACATTTCCGCCGGATAACCGCCGGTCTTGCTGACGCTTACCAGCTTGTTCGGCTGGCCATCGACGCGCACGATATTCGATAGGGCCGGGCCGACGCCGCTATTGCTCGCGCGCAGTAGCGATACGTCGAAATCTTCCGTCGAGCCCTGGTTGCGGAAGGCCTGTCAAAGGCCGTCGGCATAGATTTCAAGATTATGGGCCGGCCGCCATTGAAACGATCCGTTGACCGACGGGCGCTCGCGCAAGCCGCGCGGGTAATAGAAACCGACGCTGTAGGGGATGCGGAAGTCGGCTTTTTCGCCCGCCGGCAGCGGGGCCTTGCTCGTCGCAACGTCGTCAACCCCGCCGTTCACATAGCGGATCGAATTGTTGAAATAGAAGCGGTTGTAGGCGACGTTGACCAGCAATCCCATTTCGCCGATCGGCGTGTTCCAGCGGTCGCTGAGGAGCAGGTTTCCGTTCGGGTTCGTCTTTTTGGACTGGTCGTTATACGACGCGCGGATGGTCCCGGCGATTTCCAGGCCCTTGAAGTCGAACGGGCGCCGCGAACGGACATTGACGAGGCCGGCAAGGCCCGGCTCGATCAGGTCGGCGGTCGCCGATTTATATACTTCAAGCGCTGCAAGCGCTCCGGCGGGAAAGTCGTGGACCTGTACTGTGCGGTTTTCTGCCGTGAAGATTTCGCGGCCGTTGAACGACGTACCGACGTCGGGCAGGCCGCGTACCAGCAGACCCGAGGCTTCGTCGGCATAGCGGTTGACCTGTACCCCCGGAAGCCGCGCCAGGCTCTCGGACGCATTATTGTCCGGCAATTTGCCGATGTCCTCTGCGACGATCGCGTCGAGGATCGAAGCGGATTCTCGCTTCAGCGTGGCTGCGGAGGCTAGGCTGGACCGAATGCCCGTGACGACGACATTGTCGGCGTCCTGAACGCTTCCGGCTTCGTCCGCTGCCTTATTTTTGGCCGACTCTGCGGTCTGTGCGAATGATGTCGTCGAACAGCCCAGCGCGAGCGCAGCCGTCGTCAGAAACAGACTCGATTTGAATCGCAAGATATCCTCCCCCGTTTGATGCATGCAGCCTGCCTCGTTGGGCGTGGCGGGCGCGGTACGCTCAATGCACCTGGCTGTTACCAGATTAGACGTATTAGTCGGACAAATTGAGTGGGCGTCAATACGCTTCTGCAACATATTGAAATATTGAAGTCAAAATAGCGAAATTAGGCTGCTGTCAGCCTGGACGACTCGGGCGCATCTCATAGGGGCGGGTTTCATAGGGTGGCTTCAGTGCTTCCACCCAGGCGCCGTGCGCGTGGGTCAGCGCCACGAGTTCCATCGGCGTGTCGCCCGGCCAGCCGCGTACACGGACTTCGTGCCGGTGGAGGTCGCGGTTCGGCTCCATCATCACCCAGCCGAGCGGGCGTTCGGCGCTGGCGGCGGCGCCGGCCGCCTGCATCGTGTCAAAAATCCGGTGCTGGGTGGCATCGGGCAGATATTGCCAGACGACCGAGTGCATCAGCACGCGGGTCACGCCTTCGGGTTGCGGTTCGGCAAGGCGGGCCGCCAGCCAATCGCCTGCATCGCCCTTGTCCAGCGCGACGGGTTCGGCGCGCAGCATCGCGATCGTGGCATCCAGCCGCGCCTGGCGTTCAGCGGCATCGACCCAGCAATAGGCCTGGAGCCGTTCGGCATCCTGGTCGCCGCTCAGGTCGAGCGGGGCGATGTCGACGCCGCGTGCCGACACGATCTCCACCGGCGCGGCGGGCGGGGGCGGGCCGCGCCATTCGGGGCGGATCGTCACCGGCGAGGCGGACGGGCCGGCGCCAACTCCGCACAGATCGAAGCGATAGCGGCCGAGCATAAGGTTCAGCCCGCCACTTGACCCGATCTCGAGCACCTCGAAGCGCGGTCCATAGCGGGTGGCGAGGTGGAGGATGCCGGTCATCAGCCCGGCCGAACGTCTCGCCTCGTTCGTCTGGGGCGGTCCGTAGAGCCAGGGAAGCAGCGTGAAGTCATAGGCCGAAAGCACGCCGTCGAGCGCGACACCGATCCGCCCTATATCCGTTTCACCACCGGTGAAGATGCGGCGTAGTTCGGGCACCCCGCGGCGGTGGAGCGCGTGCAGCCCGCCGACCAGCCGCAGTACCAGCGCATCGGCCACCGGCTCGCCCGGCCACTCGAGCACGCGGCGCCCGGTTTCGCTGTTCCGGGTGATGCCCTGGCCCAGCGCGGTACAGATGCGCGCCGTGATCGGCGCGGCCATCGCCTCGCAATAGCCGGCCTGGATGGCGAAACTCTTGCGATTCTCGGCTTCGGTTGCCATGGGCTTCTCCCTTCGGCGCGTGTTGCGCCCATGCCGGCCCCCAAGTAAAGCCCCCGCACCCATGACCGAGCCTTTGATCCTTGCCGTGCCGAAAGGCCGGATTCTCGAAGAGGCGCTGCCCTTGCTGGCGGCTGTCGGCATCGTGCCCGAGGCTGCCTTTTCCGACAAGAATTCGCGCGCGCTGCGTTTCGCGACCAACAACCCGGCGATCGACCTGATCCGGGTGCGCGCCTTCGATGTTGCAACCTTCGTGGCGCATGGTGCGGCGCATCTGGGTATTGTCGGGTCCGACGTGCTTGCCGAATTCGATTATTCGGAGCTGTACGCGCCGGTCGATCTCGGTATCGGCCATTGCCGGATTTCGGTTGCCGAGCCGGTGGCGCTGGCCGAGCTGGACGATCCGCGCGGCTGGAGCCATGTCCGCGTCGCGACCAAATATCCGCACATCACCCGCGCCCATTTCGAGGCGCGTGGCGTGCAGGCGGAATGCGTGAAGCTCAACGGCGCGATGGAGCTGGCGCCGGTGCTGGGGCTGGCGCCGCGCATCGTCGATCTGGTGTCGTCGGGGCGGACGCTCAAGGAAAACGGGCTGGTTGAAGTGGAAGTGATCGCGCAGGTGACCAGCCGGCTGATCGTCAACCGCGCCGCGTTCAAGACGCGGGCGAGTGAAGTCGTGCCGCTGGTGGACGGGTTCCGGAGGGCCGTGGCGTGAAGACGAATCCAGACTTCGCCGTCTACGCTCCCCTCCCGCTTGCGGGAGTGGTCGGGGGAGGGGATGGTCGAGCAGAACGGGATACTGCTATTGCCCAGCCGCCCACGTCAGCCCCTCCCCTAACCCCTCCCGCAAGCGGGAGGGGAATGTGATCCGGCTGGATTCGACAACGGCGGATTTCGCCGATGCCTTCACCGCGCTGGTCAACGCCCGGCGCGAAGCGGACGACGACGTTGCACGGAACGTCACCCACATCATCAAGCGTGTGCGCGAGGAAGGTGATGTCGCACTGCGCGACCTGACGCGGCTGTTCGACAAGCATGATCTCGATCGTTCGGGGTGGACGATCGACCGCGCCGACTGTCTCGCTGCCTATGAGGGGCTGGCGCCCGAGCTTCGCGACGCGCTGGAACTCGCGGCCGAGCGGATCGCCGCCTATCATGCCAAGCAGCGTCCCGAGGACCGCGACGAGGTTGATGCGCAGGGCATCCGCCTCGGCGCGCGCTGGAGCCCGGTCGATGCGGCGGGCGTCTATGTGCCCGGCGGCCGCGCGGCCTATCCCAGCTCGGTGCTGATGAACGCGATCCCCGCCAAGGCGGCGGGCGTGCGCCGGCTGGTGATGGTGACGCCGACGCCCAATGGCGAGGTGAACCCGCTGGTGCTCGCCGCCGCGCATGTCGCCGGGGTCGACGAGCTGTACCGTGTCGGCGGCGCGCAGGCGATTGCTGCGCTCGCCTATGGCACCGGGCGGATCGCGCCGGTCGATGTCGTTACCGGCCCCGGCAATGCCTGGGTCGCCGAGGCCAAGCGGCAGCTGTACGGCGTGGTCGGCATCGACATGGTGGCGGGGCCGTCCGAGATCGTCGTGGTGGCGGACGGCAGGAACGACCCCGACTGGATCGCCGCCGACCTGCTCAGCCAGGCCGAGCATGACCCGACCAGCCAGTCGATCCTGTTCACCGACGATGCGGGCTTTGCCGACCGGGTCGCCGCCGCCGTCGACGCGCAGATCGCGCAGCTTTCTACCGCCGCCACCGCGCGGGCGAGCTGGGACGCGAACGGTGCGATCATCGTCGTGCCTGCACTGGTCGAGGCAATGCCGCTGGTCGACCGGCTGGCGCCCGAGCATCTCGAACTCGCCTGCGACGATGCCGAGGCGCTGTTCGACATGGTCCGCCATGCCGGATCGGTGTTCCTCGGCCGCTATACGCCGGAAGCGGTGGGCGATTATGTCGCCGGCCCCAACCATGTGCTGCCCACCGGGCGGCGCGCGCGCTTCGCATCGGGCCTGTCGGTGCTCGACTTCATGAAGCGCACGTCTTTCCTGAGCCTCGACGTCTCGGGGCTCGCCGCGATCGGCCCCGCTGCGGTCGCGCTGGCTATGGCCGAAGGGCTGCCCGCGCACGCAAAGTCGGTGGCGATCCGTTTATCGTGATAGAATAGAGAATCATGGCAAGTCCCCAAGCAAAGTCCCGTTCCAAGGCCCGCGCCGCCGCGCGCCTCGCCGCCGTGCAGGCGCTGTACCAGCGCGAGATGGAGGGCACTTCAGTGCCCGCGCTGCTCCACGAGTTCCACCAGCACCGGCTGGGCGCGGTGATCGAGGATGTCGAATATGCCGAGGCCGACATCGCCTTTTTCGACGACCTCGTGACCGGCGCCGATGCGCGCCGCGACGAGATCGATGCGATGATCGCCAGCAAGCTTTCCGCCGACTGGTCGCTCGACCGGCTCGACAAGCCGATGCGCCAGATCCTGCGCGCCGGCACTTATGAGTTGATGGCGCGCAAGGACGTGCCGACGGGCGCCGCGATCAGCGAATATCTCGACGTGACCGATGCCTTTTACGACCGCCGCGAAAAGGGGTTCGTCAACGGCATCCTCGACGCGATCGCCAAGGCGGTGCGGGGATGATGCCGGCGCCTGCCCGGATCGGGGTGGGTGGTTTTTTGGACGGCCGGTTTATGCCCGCCCGTCTTGCCCGGATCGTTCCCCTCCCGCTTGCGGGAGGGGCTAGGGGAGGGGCTGAGACGGTTCAGCACTGCTTCGCGGTCGTTCCCTCCCCCGACCCCTCCCGCAAGCGGGAGGGGAGCGCATGGGGCTGCCGGTTGGAACGTGCACGGGCCTGCGCATGAACGAAGCTGCCTTCCTCGCCGCCTTGCGGGCCTTGCCGCTCCATCCGAGCGCCCGGGGGTTACAGGATGATACGGCCGTACTGGGCGACCTTGTCGTCACGCATGACGTGTTGGTTGAGGGCGTGCACTACCTCCCCGCCGATCCGCCCGGCGACGTGGCCTGGAAGCTGCTGGCGGTGAACCTCTCCGACCTTGCCGCCAAGGGCGCGGTGCCCGAAGGGGTGCTGCTCGGCTATCCCCTGGCCGGCGATGGCGCATGGGACGCCGGCTTCCTCGCCGGGCTGGGCGAAGCGCTGGCACGGTTCGACTGTCCGCTGATCGGCGGCGATACGGTGAAGGCCACGGCCGGCGCGCCGCGTACCCTGTCGCTTACCGCGCTCGGCCGCTCGACGGTTGCGCCGTGCCGCAGTGGCGCGCAAGCCGGTGACCTGCTCTGCGTTACCGGTACGATCGGCGATGGCGGTGCCGGGCTGCGCGTCGCGCAGACGGGGCAGGGAGATCCGGCACTGCTTGCGCGCTATCGCAGGCCGGTGCCGCGTCTGGCCGAGGGGCAGATGCTGGCACCGCGCGTCCATGCGATGATGGACGTGTCCGACGGGCTGCTGATCGATGCGGAGCGGATGGCGGCGGCGAGCGGCCTTAAGGTGCGTATCGATCTGGGCGCAGTGCCACTTTCCTTCGCCTATGCCGATGCCGTCGGCGAAGATCGCGCTGCCCGGCTTGCGGCTGCCACCGCCGGCGACGATTACGAACTGCTGTTCGCGCTGCCCCCCGAGCAGCGGCTGAACATGGCCGCGACCTGTATCGGCCGGTTCGAGGCAGGGGCGGGGCTCGCCCTGTATGAGGGCGCGATCCCCCTGCCGCTGCCCGAACGGCTCGGCTTCCAGCACGGTTAGCCAGCTGCGGCGCTATCCGTACCGTTCCTCCGGTTCGCCGCTGACCAGCCCGAACGTCGCGCCGTCGGGGGCGACCGCCTGCAGCACGCGCTCGCCGCCGGGTACGTCCATCGGGCTGTTGACGACGGTGCCGCCCGCTGCCGTCACCCGGTCCTTCGCGGCATCGACATCGTCGACACGGAAGTAAAAGTTCCAGCCCGGCCTGCCGCCCGGCGGGCAGCGCATGATTGCGCCGATCGGCGCGTTCGTGCCGATAAAGCTATATTCGCCCATCTCGCCCATCGGCATCCCGCCCAGCCGAGTCAGGCCGAACTGGCGGTGGTAGAAGCCGAGCGCGCCTTCCGCGTCGGGCGTAAGCAGTTCGTTCCAGCTCACATGGCCCATGCCGCGGCGCTGATAGGCGGTGCTGACCGCGCCTTCGGTCGCACCGCGCATAACGTAGAAGGGGACGCCCTGCGGATCGGTGACCATCGCGATGCGGCCGATGCCTGGCACCGACCAGGGCGGTACCAGCGTCTTGCCGCCTTCCGTGGTGATCGCCGCGACGGCGGCATCGACGTCGGCGACACCCAGATAGCCGAGCCAGCACGGGGTGGCGCCGGCTGCGGTCATGGCGTCGTCGAGCTGGAGCATTCCGCCGACGGCCCCGTCGGCTGCCGAAATCATGCGATAATCGAGGCCGCCGGGATTGGGCTCGGCGATGGTCCAGCCAGTTACCGCCGCGTAAAAGGCCGTCGCCGCGCCTGCGTCGCGCGTCATCAGTTCGTACCAGATGAAACTGTTGTGCTGCTCGGTCATCGCTTCCTCCCCAGCTTGACGGGCGCCGCGCTCAGCCTTCGCCCTGGTCGACGATCGGTTCGAACCCGCCCCAGAACATGCGCTTGCCGTCGAACGGCATGGTGCGGTTCTGCATGTCGGGATGTTCCATCAGCTTCTGCCAGCCGGCGTCCCGCGTTGCCTTGTCGGGCCACAATACCCAGGCGAGCACGATCGCCTCACCCTCTTCGGCCTGGGCAGCACGGTAGAAGTCGGTGGCGGTGCCGTGGGGCACATCCTCGCTCCATGTCTCCATTACGCGGGTGGTGCCGAATTCGAGGAACAGGCGCGCCGTGGTTTCGGCAAGTGCGGTGTAGGCGTCACGGTTCGCTTCGGGCACCGGAATCACATAGCCGTCGAGATACGCCATGGTCCTTCCCCTCAGGAGAGTTGCGGCATTTCGGTCTTGAGTTCCGCGAGTTGCGCCGTGTGGGCGGCAACGAAGCCCGGCCTGCCCAGACAGCGTTGCTGATACGCGGCGAGGTTCGGGTGCGCGGCCAGCATGTCGGTATGCTCCAGCGCGCGGAGTGCTGACGCCATCAGCAGATCGCCGGCGGTGAAGTTGCCTTCCAGATAGTCGCGCTCACCTAGCGCCCGGGCAAGCTGGCCCAGCCGCTTGTCGATCGCGGCGACCAGGCTGGGGCGGCGCAGCGGCGCCCATTCCTGGTCGCGCGAGAAGGTGTCGACATTGGTAAGCTCGAGCAGCATCGGCTCGACGCTGTTGAGCGCGGCGAACATCCAGCACTGCGCCCGGGCGCGCGTTACCGGATCGGTGGGGAGCAGGGCCTCCGAACGCTCGGCGATATGGAGCACGATCGCGCCCGATTCGAACATCCGGATATCGCCCTCGCGATAGGCGGGCACCTGGCCAAAGGGCTGTTCGGCGAAGTGGCTTTTCGGCCGGCGGATCGTGCTGATGGTTTCAATACGATAGGGAATGCCCGCCTCCTCCAGCGCCCAGCGGACGCGATAGTCGCGGACAAAGCCGCGGGCGAAATCGGGCACCCAGTCGAGCGTGACGATTTCGATCGGGCTGTTCGGGTCAACGGGCATGGTAGGGCTTCTCCGGTCAGGCGGGTTCGACGGCGCGCTCCAGCGCGGCGATGTCTATTTTTGTCATCCCCATCATCGCCTGCATTGCCCGGCCGGCGCGGGCGCGATCTGGGTCGGCCATCAATTCGGTCAGCCGCTTCGGTACGATCTGCCAGCGCAGGCCCCAGCGATCCTTGCACCAGCTGCAGGCGATCTCGGCGCCACCATTGCCGGTGATCGCCTCCCACAGCCGGTCGGTTTCCGCCTGATCTTCGGTATGGATCTGGAACGAGACGGCATCGGTGAAGCTGGCATTCGGTCCCGCATTCAGGCCGACATAGCTAAGGCCCGCCAGGGTGAACTCGACCAGCAGGACCGCGCCCTCTCCTCCTGCGGGATAGTCCATGGGACTGCGCACGATGCGGTCGATCCGGCTGTCTGGCAGCAGCGAGACGTAGAATTGCGCGGCCTGTTCGGCTTCGCCGTCGAACCAGAGGCAGGGCGTGATTTTCTGGGGCATGTGCGTCTCCATTCTTGCCGTCCAGACAGGGCACAGGCAGGCTGCTGTCAGGCGTCGCCCTCGCGCTTGGCCCCCTTCAGCAGCGCGACAATTGCCATGGCGTGACCATGGCCCAGCCCATATTGTTCCTTGAGATCAGCGACGATCGCACCCGCCTTCACCCCTGCGCGCAGCCCGGATGCATCGGTCCAGCCTTTCTCCGCCGCATAGGTGCGGAAGTCGTCGGGGCTGCAGCCGGTCTTCGCCTGGATATTGTCGAGATAGGCCTGGAAGGACATGCGCGCGCTCCCGGGCTCAGGCGGGTTCGGCTGCGGCCATGGCGGCCTGCATCGCCGCAAGGTCCATGTGGAACGGCTCGAACACATGCCCGTCCGGATCGGCAAAGGTGCGGCCGTACATGAAGCCAAGCTCCTGCACCGGTCGGATGTCGCCGCTGCCACCATCGGCGACGGCCTTTTCCACGATTGCATCGACCGCTGCGCGGTCCTCGCACGGCAAGGCGATCAGCACCTCGGTCACGACATGTGCATCGGCGACGGCGCGCGGGGTAAAGGTCTGAAAATAGTCGCGTTGGAGCAGCATGAAGGTCAGCGCTTCCGAAAAAACCATCGAACTGGCGGTGGGGCCGCTGAACTGTCGATTCATCGTGCAGCCGATCGCTTCGTAAAAGGCGGTCGCACGCGGCACATCCGTCACGGGCAGGTTCACGAATACCGGCTGCACCATTTCATCTCTCCCATTTCGGCCACGCTCCGAGTCGCGGCGCGCTTGATTCGTGCCTGCATCGATCCTAAAAAACAACTGTGTCGTTAGAAAAACTAACTAACTTGTATCAGAAACGCCGCTATAGCGATGCGTGCGGCGCCGCGCTGGCGCTGGAATTTGTCGGCGAGCGCTGGGCGCTGCTCATCATACGCGAATTGCTGCTCGGGCCGCGGCGCTTTGGCGAGATCCGCGCCGGCCTGCCGGGACTCAGCGCCAACGTCCTGACCCAGCGGCTCACCGAAATGGAGGCGGATGGACTGGTAGTTCGCGAGAAGCTGCCGCCGCCCGCGAGTGTGCAGGTCTATGCGCTCACGCCCTGGGGCAAGGCCGCCGAACCGATGCTTCTGGAAATGGGGCGTTGGGCGCTCGGCTCGGCGCGGCACGACCCGACATTGCCCTTTTCGCGCGTGTCGCTGATGCTGGCATTGCGGATGCTGATGCGGCCCGACAAGGCCGCGGGCTGGGCGGGCGGCATGGGGTTTCGGCTGGGGGACGAACAGTATCTCGCCACCGTGGCGGACGGCGCGCTTGCGATCACGCGCGGCACGCTCGACGGTGCCGAAGCGGTGTTCATCGGCGAGCCGAACCAGTTTCTCCCCGTGTTGTTCGGCACCATGCCGCTAGCGATGGCGCTTGCCGAAGAACGGTTTGCGGTGGAGGGGGACATTGCCCGCGCCGCCGATTTCGCGACGTTGTTCCTGTTGCCGCCAAAAGTCGCCCCCTGATGCCAGCCGAGGACCATGCGGTTGCAGTGCGGCAAACAAGCCTTTAGGTCCGGGCAGACTCAAGGATTTGAAGACCCATGGCCGATATTCCCAACACTCTGCCCGACAGCCGGGATTCGACGATTCTCGACGCGCCTGACAAGATGGTGAAGGTGCGCGAGCTGTTCGGCATCGACATCGACATGGAAGTGCCCGCCTTCAGCGAGGCGGACGAGCGGGTGCCGGATCTCGACCCCGCCTATGTCTTCGATCCCGATACTACCCTGGCGGTGCTGGCGGGCTTTGCCCACAACCGTCGCGTGATGATCCAGGGCTATCACGGCACCGGCAAGTCGTCGCACATCGAGCAGGTGGCGGCGCGGCTCAACTGGCCGTGCATCCGCATCAACCTCGACGCGCATATCAGCCGTATCGACCTGATCGGCCGCGACGCGATCGTGCTGAAGGATGGCGTACAGGTCACCGAATTCCGCGAAGGCCTGCTGCCCTGGGCGCTGCAGACGCCGACCGCGCTGGTGTTCGACGAATATGACGCGGGCCGCCCGGACGTGATGTTCGTCATCCAGCGCGTGCTGGAAACCGAAGGCAAGCTGACCCTGCTCGACCAGAACCGGGTGATCCGCCCGAGCCCGTGGTTCCGCCTGTTCGCGACTGCCAACACGGTCGGCCTTGGCGACACCAGCGGCCTGTATCACGGCACGCAGCAGATCAACCAGGGACAGATGGACCGCTGGAACATCGTCGTCACGCTCAACTATCTGCCGGCCGCGACCGAGGCGAAGATCGTGCTCGCCAAGTCCGGGGAATATGACAAGCCGGGCGGCAAGGAAACCGTGGAGAACATGGTCCGCGTGGCCGAGCTCACCCGCCGCGGCTTCATCAACGGCGACATTTCGACGGTGATGAGCCCGCGTACCGTGATCACCTGGGCGCAGAATGCACTGATCTTCGGCGACATCGGCTTCGCCTTCCGCCTGTCGTTCCTCAACAAGTGCGACGAGGCGGAGCGGGCACAGGTCGCCGAATATTATCAGCGCGTGTTCGGCAAGGACCTGCCCGAGAGCGTGGTCGGCCGCGCCTAAACGGCGCCATTCCCGAGCTGCCAGCGCAGTGCGCGGACGAACGGATCGGGATCGTCGAGGCGGAAGGCGATGGCGGTTACTGGCGGGCGGGCGCGCAGCAGCTTGCGGCGGCTGACAGGTCTGTTCAGTCGCAGCACGATGTTCGGCCAGGCGAGCAGGCCGGCATTGAGCGTGCCCTTGTCCTTGACCAGTGTCGAAGCGAACGCCGTTTCGACTGCGGCAATATCGCGATAGGCGACGAAGCGGTCGATCGCGATGCCGGTGCGGACCCGCACTCCCTCCGGCGTTAGCAGCACCGGACGCAGCCGGAAGGACTTGATCAGCCCTATCATGTAGATCAGCCCGACATCACTGACGACGAACAGGATATAGGCGGCCCAGCGGCTCCAGTGCGCGAGCAGCAGGTGGTGGACCGCCACTTCGATTGCCTGCAGGCTCAGCAGGGTGACCGCCATCGGGGTCAGGTGGCGATGATAGGCAAAGCCGCGGCACCCCGCCGGCACATCGGGTGGAGCGCCCCAGCGGAACAGGGCAAGGTGGAGCAGCCGCAGCTCGGCCGCAGCCAGCCGGACCAGCGGCGCGGGCAGCAGTTCCGAAGCGGCCGCGACCCAGCGCTCGCCCTCGGCGCGGCGAAACTCCGCCTGCGCTGCGACCAGGCTCCAGCCCAGATGCAGTGCGAGCACGGCCAGCAGCGCGAGCGGCAGGACCGGCAATGCCAGCACCGCAGCGCAAACAGGTGGGGGTGCTGCAACCAGAAAGGCGAACACGGCCAGCGCCAGCGTCGCGACCATCTCGCGCGGACGGGGACGGTGGCGCGGCGCCTGCGCCATCAGCGTCAGCATCCGCGTGTCGCTGGCTATCCACAGGAACAGCAGCCCTGCGGTAAGCGGATGCGTCGTCGCCAGCGGGGTTCGTATCGCCGTCCCCGCGCCGAGCAGCACCAGCAGCGGCAACAGGCGCAATGCGATACGCGGGGTATGCGGCTGGCGGACGGCGATCATGCGGTGCTCCCGACGGACAGGACGGACCCTGCCTAGCACATCCCTCGCAGGAACCCCACGCGCTGCTGCCTAGAGGCAGGCTTCCAGCAAGGCTTGATCGAAGCCGAACTGCTTGGCCTTGTCGAGCGTATAGGGGCGCAGGCCCATCGAGCGATATTCGCCGATGATCTTGCCGTCGGCGGTTTCGTCCAGATACTCGAACTTGAACAGTTCCTGGGTGACGATCACCGGGCCTTCCATGCCGATCACTTCGGTGACGTTGGTCACGCGGCGCGAACCGTCGCGCAGGCGCTTTACCTGGATGATGAGGTCGACCGAGTCGGCGATCTGACGGCTGATCGCTTCCTTCGGCACCTTGATGTCCGACATCATCACCATGTTCTCCATACGCGCCAGCGCCTCGCGCGGGCTGTTGGAGTGGAGCGTGCACATCGAACCGTCATGGCCGGTGTTCATGGCGGCGAGCATGTCGAAACACTCGGCGCCGCGAATTTCGCCCAGGATGATCCGGTCCGGGCGCATACGCAGCGCGTTCTTGACGAGATCGCGGATGGTGATCTCGCCCTGGCCCTCCAGGTTTGGCGGGCGGGTTTCGAGCGGCAGCCAGTGCGGCTGCTGCAGGCGAAGTTCGGCCGCGTCCTCGATCGTCAGCACCCGCTCGCCCGGGTCGATCATCTTCGACAGCGCGTTGAGCATCGTCGTCTTGCCCGAACCCGTACCGCCCGAGATGACGATGTTGAAACGACTGGCGCCGGCGATCTTGAGCGCCGTCGCCATGCGTTCGGACATCGAACCGCCCTTGGCCATCATGTCGAGCGTGATCGGCTTGGCGGAGAATTTACGAATCGAGATGGCGGTGCCGCGCAGGGAGAGCGGCGGCACGATCACGTTGACGCGGCTGCCATCCTTCAAGCGGGCGTCGGCCAGCGGCGTGGTCTGGTCGACGCGGCGGCCGACCGAGTTGCAGATGCGCTGCGCGATCTGGAACAGATGCTCCTCGTCGCGAAACTGGATGTTGGCGAGCTCGAGCTTGCCCTTGCGTTCGACATAGGTCTGCTCGGGGCCGTTGACCATGATGTCGCTGACCGCCGGATCGGCGAGCAGCTCCTCGAGGGGTCCCAGGCCGAGCAGTTCGTCGACCAGCACCTTTTCCAGCGCGAACTGTTCGCGCCGGTTGAGCGTCAGCTTCAGTTCGGCAAGTACTTCGCCGATGATCGGTCGAAATTCCTCGGCCAGCTCGTCCTTGCTCAGCGTGGCGGCGGCTTCGGGGTCGACGCGCTCGAGCAGGCGCGGCAGCACCTGTTCCTTGATCCGGTGAATCGATGCCTCGAACCCTTCGGTCCGCGAATTGCCCGCATCGCCCGACAGCGCCTGGCGATCGGCAAGACGCTGCATGGCATCCGCACTCGTCATGCTGGGGCCGCTGGGATCGCGCTCCGCCATGGGGTCGACCGTGGACTGACCGGGCAGCGGCACGCTGTTGATTGGCGGGAACTGCTCGCCCCCCGCCGGCAGCGGCTCGGGCCGGCCGGGTGCGGGGCCCTGCATGGGCCGCGCGACACCAAAGGCAGGACGGCCAGCCATGCCGCCACTCATTCCACTGCGTCGTCCGAAAGCGCTCATCGCAAAACTCTTCACCCCCAGCGAAGGGGACGAATTAAGCGATAAGCCTTGAAAATTAGCTAACTACGCGGCTGACCCGGAGGGGTGCGCCGCGCGCCGGCGTCGGGTACGCGGGGCCATCCGGTTTCGCTTGCAAGCGCCAACAGAAAGCGTAGATTCCGCGTTGCATTCGGTGCTGGACAAGGAGCAGGCATTAGCGACGTTTTGGCTTGAGCTGTAGGATTGTGGCGTTCCGTTACTCGAACGGAAGCGTACCGCGATTTGGCTGTTGCTGTGTCGTCCTGCCTGCGTGACTGAAGCTGTTCAGCCGCGCATCCCGCCCGACCTCCACCTGACCATCGAACCACGTGTCCGATACGCTCGGCCGCGCGCAAGGCTTTGCGCGGGCGGCATGGGGCCGCGCGCGCCCGAAAGCGGCGCCGGGGGACGCTCTTCCCCCAAATCGCATGGAAAATCGAAAATGGCTTACGAACCGGGGACTTTCGGCGGCGGATTGCCGCGCATCGGGCTGGGCCGCCTGTTTGGGCGGACATGGCTGTGGATCGGGATTGCAATTGCGGTCGTGATCTTCGGCATGAGCAGCTTTGCGCGCGTCGAACCGGGCCAGGTGGGTATCCGCGTCAACAACATCGCCGGTGGCGTGCGGCCGGAATCGCTGCCGGTCGGCTGGTACATCGCGATGCCGGGCACGCATATCTATCAATACCCGGTGTTCACGCGCACCTATACCTGGACCGCATCGAAGACCGAGCAGAACGATGTGGACGAGGCATTCACCTTCCAGGACAAGAACGGCCTGTCGCTGCGGGCGGATGTCGGTGTTTCCTATCACGTGGATCCGTCCAGGGCGTCGATCCTGTTCCAGCGGTATCGCACGGATATGGACCAGATCATCGCCGGGCCGCTGCGCAATGCGATCCGGAACGCGATCGTCGAGCGGGCGGCGCAGCTTGGCGTCGAGGAGATATACGGCACACACAAGGCTGAGCTGATCACGACCGCCACCCGCCGCGTGCAGGCATTCTTCGCGCCGGTGGGGCTGCAGGTCGAGCAAATCTATTGGGCCGGCAACATCGTCGTGCCGGAGGCGGTGCTCAACCAGATCAACGCCAAGATTGCCAATGAACAGGCGGCGCTGGCGGCGAAGGCCAATGTCGATACGGCCAAGGCCAATGCGGAGGCGCGCATCGCCAAGGCCGAGGGCGATGCCAAGGCGATTCAGGTCGAGGCGGAGGCGATCCGCACCAATCCCGAAATCGTCCGGCTGCGTGCGGTGGAGAAATGGAACGGCCAGTTGCCGACCTATACCGGGTCGGGGCCGCTGCCTTTTCTGGACATCAAGTGACCCTTGGGGCGCCGGCAGCGATGCTGGCGCTTCCTTGACTTCTGCGGGGGCGGGGGCATGTGGGAGCCATGGCGCAGGATTCCCCCCTCGATCGGTTTCGGGACGTGCTGGCGGGAACCGCCCGCGCCCTTTCGGGCAATGCCGAGCTGGAGTTCGGCTTCACCGCTGAGGCTCCGTTCCAGAGCGGCAAGACGATCAAGGTGCCGACGCCGTCGCGCACCCTGCCGCCCGATCAGGTGGCCGAGGCGCGCGGCTATGCCGACAGTTTCGCGCTGCGCATGCGGCACCATGACGCGACGCTGCATAACCGGGGTGCCCCCCGTGAGGCGGCGGCGCGTGCGGTCTATGACGCGGTCGAGACCGCGCGAGTCGAGGCGCTGGGCGCGCGCGGTTATGCAGGCATCGCCGATAATCTGGAACATGCGCTCGCCATGCGGCTGCGCTCCGACCCGATCGGCCGGGCGCGGACGCGCGACGAAGTGCCGCTGTCCACCGCCGTAGGCCTGATGGTGCGCGAGCGGCTGACCGGCCGCGAATCGCCCGCCGCCGCGGCACTTGGGCTGGCGCTGGTGCGCGACTGGATCGAAGACCGCGCTGGACCCGATCTCGATGCGCTCGCGACGGCCATCGACGATCAGCGCGCTTTTGCCGATCTCGCGACCCGGCTGCTCGAGGATCTCGAGCTGACCGAAGGCGACATGGTTCCGGACGAAGCCGATGAAAATGGCGGCGAGGAAGAGGGCGAGCAGGACCAGCAGGAACAGGGCGACGACGAAGGCGAGGCCCAGTCGCAGCAGGGCGAGGGCCAGACCGAGGCACGCGGCGAGCAGCGCGAATCGGAGCAGGGCGAGGAGGGCGAGCAGGACGCCTCCGACGCGATGGACGATGGCGATGGCGAGCCCGGTGATGACGGCGAGGACGGCATGATGCCGGTGCGCCCCAATCGCCCGTGGAGCGACCTGCCGCCGCAGTTCGAATATCGCCCCTTCACCACCCAGTTCGACGAAGTCGTCGCCGCGACCGACCTGTGCGACACCGACGAGCTGGAGCGGCTGCGTGCCTATCTCGACCAGCAGCTCGTCCATTTGCAGGGCGCTGTCACCAAGCTGGCCAACCGGCTGCAGCGTCGGCTGATGGCGCAGCAGAGCCGCAGCTGGGATTTCGACCAGGACGAAGGCCTGCTCGACGCCGCGCGGCTGGCGCGCGTGGTGGTCAACCCGATGCAGTCGCTCAGCTACAAGGTCGAGCGCGATACCGAATTCAAGGACACGGTGGTAACGCTGCTGATCGACAATTCGGGGTCGATGCGCGGCCGGCCGATTTCGATTGCGGCGATCAGCGCCGACATATTGGCGCGCACGCTCGAACGCGTGGGTGTTAAGACCGAGATTCTCGGCTTCACCACGCGCGCGTGGAAGGGCGGGCAGGCCCGCGAGAAATGGCTCGCCGAAGGGCGCACGCCGCAGCCGGGGCGTCTCAATGACCTGCGCCACATCATCTACAAACAGGCCGATGAGCCGTGGCGCCGCGCGAAGAAGTCGCTGGGCCTAATGATGCGCGAGGGGCTGCTCAAGGAAAATATCGACGGTGAGGCACTGCTCTGGGCGCATGCCCGGCTGCTCGCCCGGCCCGAGGACCGCAAGATCCTGATGGTGATTTCCGACGGTGCGCCGGTCGACGACTCGACGCTGTCCGTCAATTCGGGCTCCTATCTGGAACGCCATCTGCGGCAGGTGATCGGCTGGATCGAGACGCGCTCGCCGGTGGAGCTGGCCGCGATCGGGATCGGCCATGATGTGACGCGCTATTATCAGCGCGCCGTGACGATCATGGATGCCGAGCAGCTCGCCGGCACGATGGTCGAGCAGCTGGCGGCGCTGTTCGACACCGAGTGACACGGTGGCGGGGCCAGAGATACTGCCGCCGCCGGGGGGCTTTCACGGGCCGGTGAAACGGTCGATCACCATCGCCGGCCATCAGACGTCGATCAGCCTCGAACCAATTTTCTGGGTCGCACTCGAACGAGCCGCGGCGGATGCAGCCCTGCCGCTCAGCGCCTTGGTAGCGGCGATCGACCATGCCCGCATCGGTGGCGATGAACCGCCGAACCTTGCCAGCGCGATTCGCACCTGGCTGATGGCGCAGGGTTCACGCTGAACTGCAGCATCAGATCCCGTACGCGTGCCGGATACATTCTTACAAAATTCATAACGAGCCAAATTGGTACTTTCGGCGCGTGCCATCGGGGGCGCCTGCTGGTAGAATAGACCTCGCTGCGCGGCCATCGGCGCACGGGAATCGGGAGGCGCGGGGGAACGTGACGAACGACGACATCATCAATGCCGTGTTCCAGTACGAAGGCGGCTTCGTGAACGATCCGGCCGACCATGGCGGTGCGACCAACTTCGGCATCACGGCTGCGGTACTGGGGCAATGGCGCAGCCTGGGTCGGCCGGCGACTGTGGAGGAAGTGAAGAACCTCACCCGCGCCGAAGCGAAACGCATCTATATCCAGCGCTATATCGTCTCCCCGGGGTTCGACCCGATCGTCAATGGCAAACTAAAATGGGTGCTGGTCGATACCGGCGTGCTGCATGGTACCGATACTGCCATCAAATTCCTGCAACAGGCGCTGGGGGTTGCGGTCGATGGGGTGATGGGCGCACAGACGCTCAAGGCGCTGAAGGGCCCCGCAGGCAGCGGCGCCGCCGACAAGGTTCTCGCGCTTCGTATCCAGCGCTATGCCGCCATCGTCACCAAGGACAACAGCCAGCTTCGCTTCCTGCAAGGGTGGATCAATCGGGCGACGTCGATTTTGACCGCCTGAGTGCTTCGCAGCACCGCCGCGCTGCCCTTGAACGCAATTCGCGCCGACACGTTGGATGCCCATGCTCGCGCATCTGCCACTCGCCTTGCTGATCCAGGCCGCCACCCTTCTGCTTGCCCGAGCACTCGGCGTCGATGTCGTGGCGGGTAGCTGGCTGGGCGCGTTTTGCGCCGCGGCCGTGTGCGTGACGCGGGAAATCACCCAGCGCGAATATCAGTGGATCGAACAGTCCGGCGGAGGCAGGCGGCGCAACATGCCAATCTTTGCGGGGTATCGCTTCTGGCAATGGAACCGCCATTCGAAGCGCGAAACCATCGCGGCGGTTCTGCTGGTCGTCAGCCTGGCAGCTGCGGCCACGGCGTTTCACGCCAAATAGGCGTGATCGTACAATATCACGAACCAAAAACGCAAAAAAGCTCCTTCCGCTGACGATTTTTGCAAACCGCTCGCATTAGCGTTGACTCTGCGAACAAGTCGCAATAGCGAGGCGTCCAACAACAATCTTTGGGGGTCTCTCCTTGGTACAGCTGCGTTCCGAGCCATTCTCGCCTCGTGTTCCCGCATTCCTCGCACTCGCCTGTGTGGGTTTCGTCGCCTCCGCGCCCGCCCATGCGGACGCTGACGGCAAGAAAGACTCGGGCGCGGACGATCAGGACCGCCAGCAGGTGGTCGTCACTGGAACCCGGGCGAAAGAACTGGTCGGACCGAAAGCGACTGCGCGCGTCGTCAACACGCCGCGATCGGTGGTGGTCCTTTCGGAAGACGTGATCCAGCAAACCGCCTCCGCGTCGCTTGCCGATGCGCTGCGCACCGTGCCCGGCATCACCTTCGGTGCTGCGGAAGGCGGCAATCCGATCGGCGACAGGCCGTTCATCCGCGGCTTCGACAGCCAGGGATCGATGTTCGTCGACGGCGTGCGCGATACCTCGTCGCAGACGCGCGAAGTCTTCGCGACCGAACAGGTGCAGATCGTGCGCGGTTCGGATTCGACGCTCGGCGGCCGTGGTAGCGCAGGCGGTTCGATCAACATCATTTCCAAGCTGCCGCTCGCCGGCAACTTCATGGCCGCCTCCGCCAGCTATGGCACTGCCGACTATCGCCGTTTCACGCTCGACGTGAACCAGAACGTCACCGACCGGATCGGCGTTCGCGTCGCCGCGCTGTGGCACGATCAGGATGTCGCGGGGCGCGATTCGATCTGGCAGCGGCGCTGGGGCATCGCGCCATCGGTCACGCTGGGCATGGGCACCGAAAACCGGCTGACCGTCGCCTATTATTATCTCGAAAGCCACGAGATGCCCGACAGCGGCATCCCGTTCCGCTACACGCTGGCCAATGCGCCGGGCACCGGCACCATCCTCAACGAGCCGGTGGTTGGCAATTTCACGACCATCGGGGGCGTATCGGGCAATGTCTCGCGAAACCGCTTCTACGGCGTTACCAGCCGCGACTTCCGCGACGCCAAAACGCATCAGGCGACGATGCGCTATGAGCATGACTTTGGCGGCGTCACGCTGCGCAACACCGCGCGCTACACCTATACCGACCAGGCCTATATCTACACGCTGCCGGACGACAGCACCGGCAATGTCTATGGCACCGCCACCGCCAATCCGACGAGCGGTCCGGCGGGCGCGCGCGGCGATGTCCTGACCGGCGGTTATGTCTGGCGCCGCGCGAATACCCGCTATGGCTATACCCAGAACCTGACCAACCAGACGGACCTGTACGGCACTGTCGAAACGGGATCGGTGAAGCACAGCTTCTCGGTCGGTACCGAGATCAGCTGGGAGAAGGCGCGGCGCGGCACCTTTGTCACGCGCGGCTATCTCAACAGCGCCGGCACCGAAATCCTCTCCACCGGCAGCCAGACCAGCCCCCGCTGCAACGCGGCGACGATCGCGCGCTATTATTGCGCCAGCGTGTTCAGCGCGAACCCGAACGATCCCTGGGTCAACTATGCCAGCGATACGTCCACCACGCCGTCGCCGATCGTCCGCTCGCTGCCGATCGAGGAGACGCAGAACGAGGCACATACCGTGTCGGTCTATGGCTTCGATTCGATCACGCTGCTCCCGCAGCTGATCCTGAATCTGGGCCTGCGCTACGACCATTTCACGTCGAAGGTGACGCCCGGTCAGGCGGCGAACGCCACCAGCACCTTCTCGCTCAGCCGCACGGACGATCTGGTCAACGGCCAGGCCGGTCTGGTGTTCAAGCCGACCGCGAACACCAGCCTGTACGCCAGCTACGCCACTGCCGCGACGCCGCCGAACAGCCTGCTGGGCGAGGGGCAGGATGCCAATACGCTGGGCACCACCCCCAGCGCCGCCGCGCTGCTCGACAGTCTGAAGGTCGAGAAGACCAAGTCGTACGAGGTCGGGGCCAAGGCCAGCCTGTTCCAGGACCAGTTGGCGCTGGGCGCCGCGCTGTTCCAGACGGATACCGACAATGCCCGTGTCACCGGCGCGGACAACACCGTCCAGTTCGTCGGCAAGCGGCGCATTCGCGGTGTCGAGCTGACCTTCAACGGCAACATTACCAAGTGGCTGAGCGTGTTTGGCGGCTATACCCATCTCGATCCGGTGATCGTCGATGGCGGCTTCACGGCGCTGACTGCGCCCGCAGTGGGGAACCAGAAGGCCAAGACGGTGCTGGTGCCTTCGGTCAACACCGGTCGTCAGGCGACGCAGACCGCAAAAGACAGCTTCACCCTGTGGGCCGATCTGAAGCCGGTACACCGGCTCACGCTGGGCGGCGGCGCCTTCTACACCAGCCGCGTCTATGGCGGGTATCAGGATAACCGCGCCGCAACGCAGGATGCGAACGGCGTCGTCACGGTGAGCCCGGCGACGATCGTGCTGCTTCGCTCGGTGCCGTCCTATTGGCGCTTCGACGCGCGTATGGGCTACGACATCACGCCGCGTATCCAGCTGAGCGTCAACGTCCAGAACCTGACCGACAAGACCTATTACACTCAGGCCTATACGTCGCACTACGCAACCATCGCGCCGGGCCGTTCGGCGCTGGCGACCATCAATGTGAAGTTCTGATCCCTTGGCCCCTGCGCTCGACACTCTGACGGCCGAGGAAATCGCCGCCCGCCTCTCTGGTTCGCCGGAGGCGCGGGCGGCGCTCATTCGCGAAGGCGCAGAGGCCGGCGTCAGCGAGGCGCAGGCCGTATGGGGCCAGATGCTGCTGGACGAGGGGCGCGCACACGAGGCGTTCGGCTGGTTCGAGCGCGCCGCCCGTGGCGGCCATCTGATGGCGCTCAACATGCTGGGGCGTTGTTACGACCTCGGCTGGGGCGTGGCGGTGGACAAGGTTCGCGCTGCCGAATGCTTCCGCGTCGCTGCCGAACGCGGGCTCGACTGGGGCATGTATAATTACGCCACCGCGCTGGCGCTGGGCGAGGGCTTGACCGAGGACAAGGCCGCCGCGCTTGCCTGGTTTGAAAAGGCCGCCGCAATGGGCAATGCCAAGGCCATCAACTATGTCGGCAGCTTCCACGAAGATGGCTGGGTGGTGCCGCAGGAAATGGCGAAGGCGGCCGAATGTTATGCGCGCGCGGCAGAGGGGGGCGATTTTCGTGGCGCCTTCAACCATGCGCGGATGCTGGCGCAGGCGGGCGAAATAGACGCCGCCGGGCACTGGCTGGCGCGCTGTCGCGAAACGGCCACGCCGGTATTTCTTGAAAAAGGGCGGACATGGCTGCGGGCCTCGCCCTGGCCCGAACTGGAGACACATCTTTGCTGATCGCCATTCCCGACCTGCTGAGCGCGCAGGAAGTCGTGCAGGTCCGCGCCATTATCGATGCGGCCGAGTGGGTAGACGGTAACGTCACCTCCGGCGCGCAATCGGCACTCGCCAAGCGCAACGAACAACTGCCCGAAGGGAGCGAGGCGCATCGCCAGGCGGGCGCGATCATCCTCGATGCGCTGGCGCGCTCGCCGCTGTTCGTCGCCGCCGCGCTGCCGCTCAAGGTGTTTCCGCCGCTGTTCAACCGCTACACCGGTGGCCAGACTTTCGGCACGCATGTCGACAACGCCATCCGCATCCAGCGTGGCAGCGATTTTCGCATCCGCTCCGACCTGTCGATGACGGTCTTTCTTGAACCGCCCGAAGCGTATGACGGCGGCGAGCTGGTGATCGACGGGCTGTTCGGCGGCCAGTTGGTCAAGCTGCCCGCCGGTCATGCGGTGCTCTATCCCTCGTCCAGCCTGCATCAGGTGACGCCGGTCACGCGCGGGGCGCGGGTGGCGAGCTTTTTCTGGCTGCAGTCGATGGTGCGCGATGATGGCGAGCGGCGCATCCTGCTCGACCTCGACCGGTCGATCCAGTCGCTCGCCGGGCAACTGGGGCAGGGGCATGCGCAGGTGGTGGAGCTGACCGCCGTCTATCACAATCTGTTGCGCCGCTGGGCGGATGCCTAGGCCGGCGCCCGTCGCAAACGGCACGGGAAAATAGCGCTGTTGCAGGGCCTTCAACCTGCTACATGGGATTCGACCAACCAAGGGGGAGGATGGTGATGCGGCATCTGATGTGGCTTGTTGCGGCATGCCCGCTGGCAGCGCAGGCGCAGGAAATCCCTGCCCCCGACCAGAGCGCACAGGGCGACCTGGCAATCACCATCTACCAGAACGGCCAGTCGCTGGTGCAGGATGTGCGCCAGCTCGACCTGGCCGCCGGCCGCACCCGCCAGGAATTTCCCGATGTCTCGGCGCAGATCCGCCCCGAGACGGTGACGCTGTCCGGCCCCGGCATCGGCATTGTCGAACAGAATTTCGATTACGATCTGCTCTCGCCCGAGAAGCTGATGGAAAAGGCGGTCGGATCGGTCATCACCATCGTCCGTACCAATCCCGCGACGGGTGCGGAGACGCGCGAACAGGCGCGGGTTCTGGCGGCCAATGACGGCGTCGTGCTACAGATCGGCAACCGGATCGAAGTGCTGCGCGACGACGGCCTGCCGGTCCGCGTGATCTTCGACAAGGTGCCTGAAAATCTCCGCGCCCGCCCGACCCTGTCGGTGACGCTGCAGGTGGCGAAGGGCGGTCGCGTGCCGGCCTCGCTCAGCTATCTGACGCCGGGGCTCGGCTGGACCAGCGACTATGTGATGCTGTTCGACGAAGCCAGGGGCGCGATCGACATGCAGGGCTGGATCACGCTGACCAACAACACCGGCACCACTTATCGCAACGCCGATGTGCTGCTGGTGGCAGGCAGGCCCAACAACGGCGGCGGGCGGCGGGAAATGCCGCAGTTCGGCCAGGGCGGGGACGATACGATCGACGAGGCGGGGACCGAGACCGGCACCCGCGAACGACTGGGCGACTATTATCTCTATCCGCTCGGTCACCGCACTACGATCGCCAATGCCCAGCAGAAGCAGGTCAGCTTCCTCGACGTGAAGGGCGCGCCAGCGCGCAAGGCCTATGAATGGGTCAATGGCTGGCTGGCGAGCGAGGATGCGTTTCGCAGCGCCGCGAGCGTGCTTAAATTCTCGACATCCCGGAACGGCGGGCTGGGCGATCAGCTGCCCTCGGGCACGATCCGCGTCTATATGCGTGACAAGCGCGGCGAGCCGCAGTTCATCGGTGAGAGCCGGGTGGATGCCGCGCCGATGGGATCGGCCATGGCGATCCGTACCGGTGATGCGTTCGACGTGAAGGGCAAGGCGACGGTGGTCGAGCGCAAGCGCGAGTCGAGCCGCCGCTGGACGACCACGATGCGCTATGACTTCACCAATGCCCGATCCGAGCCGGTGACGGTCGATCTCGCGCAGAACGGTCTGTGGGGCGATGTCCGCATCACCAGCCAGAGCCTGACCGGCGAGCGAGTCTCGGCGGAGCGGATGGAGTGGAAGGTGCCGGTGCCCGCCAATGGCAAGGCATCGGTGACCGTGGTGTTCGATACGCGCTACTGATCCAATGCTGGCGCGCATCGCTCTTGCCCTGACCGCGCTGCTCGCCGCCGCGCCGGCGGCCGCGCAGGCGCTGGTCATGTCGGAAAAGCCCGACAGCGTGGCGGTGACGCTCTATCGCGACCCCGATCGCGGCGACCGGCCGATGTCGCGCTATTGGCCTGGCGGCTATGCGCTGGTTACCGAGACACGGACGATCACGCTTCCCGCCGGCAGTTCGGTGATCCGCTTCGTCGGCGTGTCCGAAGGGATGATGCCGGAAACCGCGATCGTCACCGGCCTGCCGCGCGGCGTGGGGGAGAAGAACCGGGACGCGCAGCTGTTGTCGCCGGACGCGCTGGTGGATGCCTATCTCAAACGGCGGGTGACGGTGCGCCGTACCGATCCCGCTACCGGCAAGGTGACCGAGCGCGAAGGCGTGATCCAGTCCGGACCCGCAGACGCAGTCGTGCTGACTACGGCAGAGGGCGTGGAGGCGCTGGGCTGTTCCGGCGTGCCCGAGGCGATCCGCTATCCGGGCCCGCCCACCGATCTTGCCGCCAAGCCCACCCTGTCGGTGACGACCGACAGCGCCACCCCGCAGACGGTGACGGTGCAGCTTTCCTATCTGGCGCAGGGCTTCGACTGGTCGGCCAATTATGTCGCCGAACTCGCGCCCGATGGCGACACGCTCGACCTGTTCGCCTGGCTGACGGTGAAGAATGGCGGTTCACAGGGCTTTGCCGACGCCCACACCGCCGCCGTGGCGGGCAAGCCGAACAAGGGGCGCTCGGCGCAACTGCCGTCCGGGCCGGAACCTGAACTGCATCTGCAATGCTGGCCGATGGGGACCACAAGCGACATGTCCAGCGGCATCCCCGCACCAGCGGAGATGGGGATGGCCCCGTCGCCTCCCCCCGCACCCGCGGCGTCAATGGAGATCGTCGTAACCGGTATGCGTGCGAAGGGGCTTGCCGCGCCCGTGATGATGGCCGAGCAGGAGGATCTGGGCGACCTCAAGCTCTATCGCGTCCCCGAACCGGTGACGGTCGCCGCCCTTTCGACCAAGCAGGTCGCGATGCTCCACCGCGAACGGGTGAAAGTCGCGCATATCTATCGCGGCGAATTCTGGTCCTTTCCCTATGCCGCCGACCAGCACCCCACGGCGCGCGCCGCCACGCTGGTGCTGCGCGCCGAGAACAAGACCGCCGAGGGACTTGGCCTGCCGCTGCCCGCCGGCAAGGTTGCGCTGTTCGCGCCGCATGGCGACCAGTCGCTGCTGATCGGCGAAAGCAACCTGACGGATCGGGCCATCGGCGAAGACGTCGAGTTTCTCCCCGGCACGGCGAGCGATGTGCGTTACACCGTTACCGCGCTGCCAACCTCGCACAACCGCCCGAGCTGCCGGATCACGGTCAGCAATGCCTATGACCGGCCCGTCACGTTCGAACTGCCGATCCCCTATCGCGGAGCCACCGCCAGCGCGAAGCTGGTCGAGCGCAAGGGCGTGAAGACCTGGGCCGTCACGATTCCCGCCAACGCCACTGCCACGCTGACCCTGTCGCTGAAGGTCGACCGCTGAGCCTCAGTCGAGGTCGACTTCGCCCTTCAGCGGGTCTTCGACCTGCGCGTCATGGCCGCTGCCCGAGCTGAGGAACATCAGCCCCATCAGTGCCGCCGCCATCATCACCGTCAGGAACACGCCGAAAAAGGTCGCGATGGCAGTGAAAAGGTACAGCTCGCTCATCGACCAGTAGAGCCAATATTCGGCCGCCAGCGCGGCCAGCACCGCCACCACTGCCATCCAGCCGAGGATGCGGCGGAACCGCCCCCAGGCAAAGGCGGCATAATCGGGATCGTCGAGGCCGGTGCGCTGCTCCATGCTTTGCAATTGGGGACGAATCGTGGGACAAACAACGCCCAAAAAATAGCACAGCCGTTTGAGGAGAGAATGCGATGACCATCGCGGCAATCCTGGCAGGCAAAGGGCGCGACGTGGTGTCGATCGCCGCCAACAACAGCGTAAGAGAAGCGATAGCGCTGCTCGCGACACGGCGGATCGGTGCCGTGCCGGTAATCGATCGCGGCGAGGTGGCCGGGATCTTTTCCGAACGCGACGTGATCTACTGCCTTGAGCGGGAGGGCGCCGGCGCGCTCGACAAGCCGGTATCCGCAGTGATGACTGCCCCGGCGATCACCGTCGGTCCCGAGGAAACCGTGCTCGGCGCATTGGCGCTGATGACGCGGCGACGCATCCGCCATCTGCCGGTGGTGGAGAGCGAGGCGTGCATCGGCTTCGTGTCGATCGGCGATCTGGTGAAGTACCGGATCGAGCGGATCGAGTCGGAAGCCGATGCGATGCGCGCCTATATCCAGGCGGCCTGAATCGTCTCAGCGCCCGCGCCGGCGCACCAGCGCAACCGCTTCGGTCAGTGCCGGCCGGGCGAAGACGAGCAGCAGCCCGCCATAGCTGACGCCGCCCGTCGTCACGAGCAGCGCCAGCCGCGGCAGCGGGTGGAGCGGCGGCAGCACGTGATCGACCATGGTGACAAGCAGCGCCATCGCCGCTGCGGCCAGCACGGGCGGGGCGAGCGCCTCGACCAGCATTGCCAGCCGCACGCCGATCACCGGCAGGGTCCGGTGCGCCGAAATCGCGAGGTAGAAGGGGTAAGCGGCGAACCATGCCGCCACCAGCCCCATCAATCCCCAATGCACCCCGACGAGAAAGGCGATCGGCAGCAGCAAGGCCCCGGTGGCGCCGTTGCGCGCGCTGATCCCGGGGCGCCCGCAGGCGTCGCTCGCCGGGGCGAACAGAATCTGCAGCGTCATCATCGGCATCGCCAGCGCCAGCCAATGGACGATCGGCACCGCCTGCATCCATTTCGGCCCGAGCACGACGGCGAC
Source organism: Sphingomonas sp. DMC8 (assembly GCF_056314185.1). Taxonomy (NCBI): domain Bacteria; kingdom Pseudomonadati; phylum Pseudomonadota; class Alphaproteobacteria; order Sphingomonadales; family Sphingomonadaceae; genus Sphingomonas; species Sphingomonas sp. DMC8. The sequence goes on from NZ_JBQUYV010000004.1 coordinate 379,643, forward strand.
CAGTGGTTCGGCCGTCGCTGCAAGCCCCAGATAGAAGGGCATCGCCACGAGCATGATCAGCCGCGCACCCTTCACAAAGGCGGATGCCACGGCGGCGCGGTCGGTCTTGATCCGCGCATAGGCCGAGAAAGCCACTTCGTTCAGCGGCGGCACGAACTTGGATACGAAGATCTGGGTGAGGAACAGGCTGGTCGTATAGATGCCCAGCGTGTGCGGATCGAACATGCGGCCGGCGATGAACACATCGGCCTGACTCTGCAGGAACCAGAAAATCTGCCCCGCTGCCATCACCCCGCCATAGCGGGCAATGTCGCCGGCGCCGCGGAAATCGAAGCTCGGCCACATCAGCGAACGTGCCGCGATCGTCATACCGATCGCGCGCGTCGCGAACAGCGCGATCGGCGCGGCGACCAGCGTCCACATCTCCCAGCCCGATAAAGCACCGGTCAGCGCGGTGCAGGCGCCGACCAGCGCGGACACGAAATTGACCTGCGCCTGTTTGCGGAAGTCCATCGTCCGCGCGAGCAGCGCATAGGGAAGCGCGATGAACGGCGTTGCCAGATAGAGCAGCGCCTGCACGCGCAGCAGTTCGGCGACGATCGGCTGGCGATAATAGGCGGCCGCAAGCGGCGCGGCGATCACCTGTATCGCAGCCAGGCCGCCGTTGAGCAGCAGCAACATGCCGAACAGCTGGCGCTGGGCGTGGGTGTCCGCATCGCCGCGCTGGATCAGTGCACTCGCCAGCCCATAGCCGTTCAGCATGTTGAGCAGGACGAGAATCACCTGCGTCATTGCGAACAAGCCATAATCGGCGGGGTTGAGGATCCGGATCACGAGGAAGGTCGATGCCCAGGTGAGCATCTGGCCCAGAATCTGGGTGCCCGAACGCCAGATGACGGCGCTGCGCACCTGTTCGCGCAGCGATTCGACGGGCTGATTCGGGCTCGGGGCAGTGGTTTCGGTCACATTGCGGGTATGCCCGAGACCCGTTGAGAAGCCGTAAAGCGCGGTTTTCTGCGGGTTTCGGGGGCGGTTTCAAAAAAAAGACAGAAAGTTTCAAATCGGTGTTGACCGAATCAAAAGCCCCGCATAGAAGCCGCTCCACCGACGCGGTGCACTTCACTGGACGGCGCGGCGGTCACCGAAAATCAGGCGCAGCG